>PBVO01000079.1 GCA_002729015.1 Candidatus Poribacteria bacterium | reverse complement strand
TTAGATAAAATTCGGCGTCTTTTATTATTTATCTGTTATTAGTTCTTCAGGGGAACTTTCTAACCAAACGTACTTAAGATAACTAACTTGTTGAATAATATTATATTTCAGCTTGCATAATCTTTCGGCGAACTCAATGAAGTTAATTGAAAGAAATTACTTCAAAATCACCATTTTGCGAATTTGAGAGTAATCACTAGCCCGAATCCGATAGAAATAAACGCCACTAGCGACTGGCTCGCCTTGTTGGTTTTTTCCATCCCAATACATAGCCAGTGTCTTATCTCGATAGCTGCCCGCAGGCTTTAGCCCTAAATTTATATCTCGGATTAACAAGCCTTCGCTATTGTAGATATTCAAACTCACATCAGCCTCTTCAGCCAAATCAAATGGTATCCAAGTTTCTGGGTTAAAGGGATTAGGGTAGTTTTGGCGCAAAGTAGTGGTGATTGGCAAATTTCGCTTTAGACTCAAGGACACACGCCTATCAGCTAAGTGAAACTGCTGACCTATAGTAAAAGCTTTTCCTTGTAACAAAAATTTATATCCGGTAGGGATATGACCCGCTTCTATGGTCAAATATGATTCAGAACTAGTGATTAACTGCCAGCGAGCATCTTCTAAATTTGGCCGAATATCAGTTTGTAATCTGATGCTACTGTTAGGTTGTAGTAGGTAAGCACTTGGCTGATTGGCGATTGGTGAATTTGGTGGTATTACCCGATCATATACATCTAAATCTGGGTCAGCTAGCTCGCCCCATCCTATAACCAACTGAGTTGGTTGACCTTCTACTGTCACAGTTAGCGGTAATTGAAAATTTGGCTGCGGTGTGGTAATGGAGAATAAAGGCGCAGCTGAAGACGATTTTTCGATTGTATTAGCATTAACCTGAAGTTGACATTCGCCCATACTCAACACCCAGTAACCTTTCCCAGGTTCCAGCCAGCTAGAAAGGTCGTAGGCGTACACATCAGGTTGCCAGTTATAAAGCGAATTGCGTAGAATTGATGGAATCGTAGAATCAGCTACGCTACTTCCATCGGATACATTGGTCATATTTGTGAAATCAACTGATTGGTTAGGTGCTCCAACCAGATTCCAACCGGTGGAAATGCTTCGCTGGTAGGACTCGGTTTCGATCAATGGTATTTCTAGCTGGATTGTATTGGGGGCAGTCGATAGAATCCAATAGCCTTGACCAACCACCAGCTCTGTCGTTGGTCGGTAATTGTATTGAGCACTATCCCAACCGTAGAATGGAGGTACTAAGCTAGAATGCTGAGCGAAAACAGCCGAAATCTCAGCAGTTTTGGGAATGCCCGGAATTGAGATTAGATTCCAACCCGACAATAGATCTAAGGTAAAAATGTGGTAAGTACCAACAGTTATTTCGAATACATAATCTTGGTCAGTTTCTGGCTTTAAGGTGAATTCTTGTCTTTGACGCATATCGTACACCATAGATGATGGTGGTGAAATGACCTGTATTGACACACAATCAAATTCAGCTGGAATAGCCGAAATGTTCCATTTCATCCGAAAGTTCTGCCCATAGCTCTGTACCCTGATTCTGTAGGTAGCTGTGTCAAAAGGTGATCGGAAATCAGCCACCAATGGATCTGTATCGGATTGGTTACCAATTAGATAGCTATTCCAGAGCGATTGTGTCTTTGGTGGAATTTCCAGTTGATCGATACCTGAGTCGAAACCATCGGTAGCTTCCTCGGAAACACCAAAAAATAATTGCCTAGAGTTCATGGTGGCAGACAAACTTTCAACTGTGATCTCCGCTTTCCAGATCGGTATTTTTTTTGGGTTCTGAACCAAATCTTTTAGCTTTTGTGTGGTCATCCCAGATTTGATTTGATTATCATATAATACTGATATTACCTGCTGATCAATTGGAGTTAGCTCCGCCACACTATTTCTACCTTGGTAGAAGATACTATCTGGGTAACTTTGGCCATCCATTATCAAACCTAACCCTTGCACTACCCGCTTTCGAATCAAATGGGCACGTTGCGTTTGACTATTACTAAAACTGTCGATTAAGATTTTACTTTCGATGATTTGATCTTTTTGCCAACGGATACTTAGAAAGCTTGGGCTACCGAGTTTATAATTCGATTCCAGAAAACCGAGCATAATAGATGGGTAAAAATAGATATTAAAGTTTGGTGCTTGATCTGTAAGCCGAATTTGTACCGTATCCATTAGAGAATTAAGTAAGTCAATAGTATCGTTCAGAACGGACAAGTCATTATTTCTAACAAATCCATGAGGTTGGATACGAATTTCTGATGCCCACTTTTTCAATCTATTTTCAGTTGATTCGGACAAAGTAAGCTCAATTAAGTAATCGATTACTGAAGGATTAATATCTTCCTCATCGTTCGAGGGAAGAATTGTGATGGCAAAATGTTGCGTCTGACTCCAGTAACCAAGCGGATCATAGCCCCTAACGTGTAACCACCATTTTCCGGGTTCCAATCCGTAGAATTTGAGTTGATGATTAGTCACCTGTAGATCGGCCTCTGTATCAGGAATAGTATTGGGCTGTCGGTCAAGTAGATAGCTATATACACTCTTTGACTCATTGATCGAATCAATTGGTAAAATGGAGAGGTGGAATATCGGCGAGTTATTAGCTACCCCGATTTGAGACTGTGGGTGAGTAGGAGATGTTACCTCTGGTGGCTGTATAGGCGTTTGATCAATAATTACTGTTGACCGGGAGGACACTTGGACTGATTCACCTTTACTGTCGGTAACAATAGCCAACAAGTAGTATCTTCCATTAGAAATATTTGTTGTGTTCCACAAATAACTCTTATCTTTTGCTTGCTTTGAAATAAGTTTGGGTTGCGTAGAGTGATTTTGGCCACTGGGATAGTAATAGAGGTCGACTTGGTAATCGTCACCGTCTGGGTCATTGGCTATCCAGTTAATCTGGTAAATTTGACCAGCCAGAACATCGACTTCTGCTGGGCTCACAAAAGTAAAAGTCGGTGCTTGATTTGGTTGAGATAAAGTCCGATGATTAGCATAGATATCTTGTAGTGCTTCCCAGTCAGGATAATCCTCCTCGCGCCAGGCTTGGGCTATTTCTACGATCGTCTTTGGGCGTCGATCTCGAAGAATCGACCATAATAAGTCAAATCTGTTTTCGATCTGGTCATCGTCGATGTTAGGGGTCAGATCGATAGAATTAGCTGTGTCGAAAATATCCCATAGAATACTGGCTACTGCCCCCTCAACTAATGCTCCGTTCGAATTAGATCCATTGCCATCATGTGCTCCAGACCACCACCGGTTATTTTCTAGATTAGGATCTCGACCATTCAGAAAACCGGTCACATTGAGAGCTCGGTCATCGATGGCTGCTTCTAGGAATTCGGCCCAGCCTTCACTCAGAGCAAACTCGGCATCAGTTACCATTTCTAAGCGATGAAATTCTCGGTACTCGCCGCGTGGTATATCACTGAAATCGTAGTTATAAACTGCTGACATTAGAGCGTGTCCATACTCGTGGTACATCACATTTTTCCTCCATTGGTCTGCTCCAGCAGCAATATGAATCGATTCGCTGCTGATGCGACCGAAAAATTGTGTTGTGTAATAGTAGGAACCATCAGTTGATTCTGGCCAAATCACCGAAATAGATTTTGTACGCCGAGTATTCACTTGATTTACTAAAAAATCATGTGCTTTCTGTATAGTTTCGAAGATATATCCTACTCCACGGTTGGGATTGGTCTCATCCAAAATCAGATCTCGCTGAATATGTCCAGCTTCGACATTTCGAACCAGATCGGACTTAAAAGTGTAGACTTCACGGCTTGGGCTGGCAACAACCAAAATATCATTTTCCATTTCGATTGAGACTTGAAGAACATTGGTTATCTGCGGTTGAAGGCTTACTTCCTCAAATAGGTATTGGCCATCCAAGTCAGAGAACGTCTGGTCGAGTAGTACGTCTGATTGAAATAACTTCACCTTAGCTCGAACAAGTGGTCGTATTTGACGGAAGTTATCGTTGTAATAGTTAATGGTTCCGCCTAGGCTGAGGCCTCCAAATGCCGCTAAGTTCACACGCCCACCGACTTGGAGTTGTTGATTCTGTTGTTGACTTACTAAAGGACGTCGTGCTATCTCGGCCTGGCTAGGTGTGGTTTGAAGATACAAGTAGAAGTGTTCAGTCTTCTGGCCATCAGTTTCAGTGTATTGGAAGGATGCTTGAAGTGGGTAGTGGCCAGCATGATCAACACGGATGACAACCTGATATTGTTGTTGCCCGTAGGCAGGAAGATAAGTTTGGTCAAAACTCGCNTGAGATAGAGTCGTAATTCCTTTTGGTAATCGGAACTTGATTTGTCCTCGTAATGCTACGTTGGATCTAGAAGAAAAGTGGANCGTCAAAGTGCCACTTTGACCGACACGCAGAGATGAGCTCAATTCCAACTGCCCTTCTACCAAGGATTGGACAGACCTATTTCCGTGTGATTCCACAGGCATTACCCATGTAAGCAAACAAAAAAGTGATAGCCAATACCCAGACAGACTACTTAAAATTAGCTTGGGCTTTTTGCTTAATTGGGTTGAGTATCGATGAGGTTTCGTAAAATAAGTATGGCTAATAGNTCCCATCTTTTTACTTCCTAATCTCTTTTCATAATTTGATCAACGGACTCAAACGAATTAGTTTTACCTTTGGCTAGAATCAGGTTAGGTTCCTAAATTCGGTTACGAGATAACACAGGACGGTGTATAATCATTTAGTCTTAAGTATTAATGACGTGGTAGTTGGAATTTTAGAGTTCGCCNTACTATGCTGGGNACTCATAACGGTCTCTGTTAGTTAACAGCTTTTCGGTAGATAGTATTACCGTTAACTAACAGTTACAAGTTTACTGATATGATTTGAATTAACAAATTACTTTTGTTATCGGCCTGTTGATTGGACGCTGTTATAAATCGAGGAATAGTTGTCTTTTCAACGTTTATCATAGAATATGTTCTGAAGGTTGAACCCAAAAACCATTTGAGTTAGTCTGAATTATCAATTAAAATGAACAGACTTGCTCTTTTNGAAAANANCTGATTGCTACTTTGTTTTTTAGAAATCAAGATTTTTTGATNTGAAAAATTAGTTAGAGCCTACCTAGATCAAAAATTGGAATAGATTGGTGTCCCAGTCAGAAAGTATTAAATCAATTATTAACTTAGGCGTTGAGCAGTATAATTCTGGGGATTTTCCTGCAGCTATTGAGACTTACCAGAGTGGGTTAGTTCTGGAAGAGAATAACCCTTTNTTGTACTACAACTTAGGCCTTGTTTTCCAAAAGATAGGACAGTTGAAGCATGCCATATCCGCCTATCAAAAAAGCTTGGAATTAAAAGCTGATAATGCTCAAGCTTACAATAATATCGGTGTTATTTGGGTAGAAGAAGGAAAATTTGATCTAGCCTTATCAACCTTTAGGCAAGCGGTACTGATCGATAACAATTATATTGAAGTCTATAACAATATAGGTCAGGTTCTGGAAAAGACAGCACGTGTAGAACAGGCTATTATCATATATAAAAGAGCTTTGGACATCAATATAGGGCATGCTCCTACTCATAATNATCTTGGTCTAGCTTATCACAAGACAGGTCAGTTTGATCTTGCCATTGACAGTTTTCGTCAAGCCATAATTATTTGGCCCGAATATGCCGGGGCATATTCGAATTTGGGCGTTTCTCTGAAGGAACAAGAAAATTTGGAAGAAGCTCTCGAATGTTATGAAAAAGCACTCCAACTTGAGCCGAATCAACCAGAAGCAAATAGCAATAAAGGTAAATTATTACTAGAAATCGGGGAAACAGATTCTGCTTTATACTTTTATGATAAAGCTACCCATTTTGCGCCGAATGATCATACCATTCGTAGTAATATGCTATTTGCTAGTCTTCATTCATCAGAAATTACTCCCCAAACCTTAGCTGAACGCCACCAAAAATGGGGGAAAATCTACCCACCAAGTACTACGGCAGGTAGTACTCGGTTTATGGACCGAGACACATTGAACATCGGTTATGTCTCACCCGATTTTCGTCAGCATGCCTGGGCCAGTTTCATCGAGCCTATACTCGCTAACCATAACTTGGATAATCGTAATAAATTCGATGTTTTTTGTTATTCACAAGTCAATCATAAAGACAATATTACCAGTCATTTCCAGTCTATGGCTGATCATTGGAGGGATATTTCGCATTTGTCAGATCAACAAGCTGCAGATATGATCGTGGAAGACAAAATTGATATTCTGGTTGACTTAAGTGGACATGCTGCGGANAATCGACTTCGAATGTTCAATTTGAAA
The DNA here is from genome assembly GCA_002729015.1 of Candidatus Poribacteria bacterium. The sequence continues at coordinate 18,762 of PBVO01000079.1, read as the reverse complement.
CCTGCGCCTATTCAGGCAATATTGGGACACTACCAGTCTACCACAGGCCTGAAAACGATGGACTATAGACTTACTGATTGTTGGATCGACCCGCCAGATACTGCAAATTTATACGATGAGAAACTTATATATCTGGATTATGGTACACTTTGCTACGACCCACCCGATTTGGCTCCTCCTATCCAACCTCCACCATCAGAACAGAATGGATATATCACCTTCTGCTCCTTCAATCGATTGACCAAGGTCAATTGTCAAGTGATCGCATTGTGGGCTCAAGTCCTAAAAGCTGTACCTGATTCGATGCTTATGCTGAAAGATCGCTGGTTTTCCCAGAAGTTTGTGCGAAATAAATTTTATGATTCTTTTTTATCACATGGAATTGAACCTGATAGACTTAATCTAATCTCGACCGTTGAAAGCTATCAGGATCATCTTGATTTGTACAATCAGGCCGATATTGCACTCGATCCATTTCCTTGCAACGGTCAGACAACTAGCTGTGAAGGACTCTGGATGGGGTTACCAGTTTTAACCTGGTCTGGTAATCGATGTTCACAAAGGTTTGGTAATTCTTTATTATCTCGACTAGAACTTAGGGAACTAATNGCCACGGATAAAAGTGAATACGTAGTCAAGGCCACAAGTNTTGCTAAAAATCGAGAGATGCGAAATTTTTTGAGGGNTGATCTAAGNCAACAAATGAGGCAGAAGATTTGCGATGGATCGACTTTTGTTCAACAACTAGAAAATAGCTACCGGAAGATGGCCTCTGNCCATCTCCAAAGCATTAAATCTTGAAACATAAAAACGAGGTCAAAATGAAAGCGGCGCTTTTTTATGGTGGTAATGATATTCGTTTAGAGACCGTACCAATTCCTGAGCCCGAAAGAGGCCATGTTCAAGTTCGTGTTCAAGCAACNGGTATCTGCGGNGGGGACATTGCTGGTTATAAGGCCCAGCCAGCGCGACCTCATTCTGCGCGTATGGCAGGACATGAACCAACTGGTATCATTTCTGCANTAGGGGAAGGAGTTAGTAAATTTGAGGTAGGAGACCGAGTTGCAATTGAACCAACGGTACCTTGTAATGAATGCCCNCAATGCATGAATGGCAATTACAANATATGTTCAAAATTGCAACATGTTGGTGGAATGAAAAGAGGAGGAGGTTTTGCGGAATATATGACGACACCCGTAGATAACGCTTACTTTCTTCCTCCCAACGTTTCGTTTGAAGCCGGTGCACTAGTTGAGGTATATGCAGTTGCAGTCCACGCTCTGACCCGAACTCCTGTTCAGCCTGGAGACAAAGTCGCAGTGATCGGTAGTGGACCAGTTGGTATGACCATTGCTCAGATGGCAGACGTAGCTGGNGCTCAGTCAGTAATTATACTAGGCAAACCGGATCAACCGCTCAAAATTGCCCAAGAGATGATGTCTTGTCAAACAATTAATGTTGACCAAGAAGATCCTGTGCAAACTGTTAAAAAATTAACTGGTGGAACTGGAGCAACCGTCGTATTTGAGGCTGTTGGTGGACGAGCGAATACCCTCGAGCAAGCGACAGAAATTGCAGCTAAACGGGGGCGCATTTGCATGGTAGGAGGGCATTCAGCGCCGCTGTCATTCCACGAAGGTNACGCCCGCAGTAAAGAACTAACCATTTCTTGGTCGTTCTGCTATGGTCGTCGTGATGGAGAAAAAGAGTTCCAATTGGCCATTGACTTACTAGCAACTGGAAAGTTGAATCCAGATCCTCTTATTACTCATCAATACCCATTGGATAATGTCCTACAGGCATTCGAGGCTGCTGCTGGGCGAGAAGTCTATGGCTCCATTAAGGTATTAGTATTACCTTAGCGCATCAAAATTGACCNCGGGATAAAATATTGATNTAAAATTTTAACAAAACTTAGCATCAATTTGAATTAGATGTAGTAGAAGGCAATTTGGATCACCTTATTCTTACGGATAGGTGTATGGCTACACTTCCACTTATTTGCGAACTTTGATGGGGATGGAGATTGATTCCTCGGTTTATGAATTTGGACAGGATTCTAACCTTTGTCTAGTTGACAGCTCACTATATCCTTCCAATATGTGTCTAACCTAATGTACTATGNNAAANNANACTATCGGCCGATAGTTTGTTTTCACATAGTAATTAAAGTATTATAGATCCNATAATAAAAAACTTAATCAAAATCAAAACAATGTCAGAAAAGCTAAGCAACCAAATCTCTATAGATGACCGATTAGTCGAATTCACAGAAGGTGAGACACTTTATCAAATCGCCCAAAGATGTCCAACGAATGACCCATGTAGTCATCCAATTCCGACATTGTGTTACGATGATCGCTTAGACCCAGTCGGTAGTTGTCGACTGTGTGTGGTGGAAGTCGATGGTTTTCGAAACCCAGTTGCTTCCTGCACAACCAAAGCCTCACCAGGTATGGTAGTTCAAACTCAGACTGATCAGATAGAAAAATATCGCCAAACTCTTCTGGAAATGGTGGCTTCTGAAAATCGANAGATTGAAGTTGATCCCTTACGAGGCTACGCTTCACAGGAATTGAGTTCACTTATAGAACAATATGAAGTGAGAACCGATCGATTTTCTGGTCATCAATCAGGAAACAGTCATCAGACTGATGATAACCCATTCATTCTACGAGATTATGACTTGTGTATTTCTTGCTATCGATGTGTCCGTGTTTGCGCTGAACAAGAAGGTGATTATGCCATTAACATTATGAATCGCGGGTTTGAGTCACAAATCACTACTGAATTTAATACAATTCTAAAAGACTCAGCATGTACCTTCTGCGGTCAGTGCGTACAAACTTGCCCGACCGGTGCCTTAGCCGACAAAAAAGCATTGAGAGCGGTCAACGATGATAGTGAGTTGGAAAAGACCCGGTCTGTTTGTTCATATTGTGGAGTTGGTTGTTCAGTAGACTTAGTCACCAAATCAGATAGAGTTGTTGCTATCCAACCAGCTATGGATGGCCCNGCCAATCAGGGGGCTTTGTGTGTTAAGGGGCAATTTGCGTTTGATTTTGTTCATCACCCAGACCGACTTAAGGTGCCACTGGTTCGTAATAAAAATGGTCTTTTAGAAGAGAGCAGCTGGGAGTTCGCTTTGGATCGAGCAGCAGCGGGCTTCCAAAAAGCCAAAGACTCTCACGGACGACATAGTGTCTATGGTGTCGCTTCGGGTCGAGCACCAATAGAAGCCGCCTATATGATGCAAAAATTTATTCGCGCTGGCTTCGGAACGAATTATATTGATAATTGTAGTCGTGCCTGACATGCACCAACTGTCGCCGGTCTGGCGGCAACAATTGGTCGCGGTGCCATGTCAAACCCACTGGCTGACATGCAAAAACCAGAAGTCATTTTTTGTATCGGAACCAACATGACTGAATGTCATCCGGTTGCAGCTACAGGTATTAAAAAAGCTATTGCAAAAGGTAGTAAATTGATCGTTGCAGATCCACGGCGAATTGGGTTAGCTGATTTATCACATCTGTATTTGCCGCTTCGTGTTGGCTCAGATGTAGCATTATTACTAGCGATGGCACATGTTATTCAAAGGGAAGGTTTAGCTAATAATGACTTCATTGAAACACGAACCAAGGGAATCCAAGATTTTTTAAATCATATCGAGGATTTTACACCAGAATGGGCNGCGACTATCACTGGTTTGAATCCAAAAGATATCGAAACNGCCGCAATTTTATATGCTTCTGCTAATCGCTCTGCAATCTACTATACACTCGGTATTACTGAACATATCTGTGGAGTTGATAATGTCCAGAGTTTGTCAAATTTGGCTCTGATGACTGGACACATAGGAAAAGAAGGTACTGGACTCAACCCAATGCGTGGCCAAAACAATATTCAGGGTGCTGGTGATAGTGGTGCTTTACCCAATAATTATCCCGGTTTTCAATCTGTTTTGGTTCCCGAACATCAAGCTAAATTTGAAAAACAGTATGGACGTAAGATAGATCTGGAAAAGGGCATCACAAAGGTGACGGCCTTGAATCAGTGCGGAAACCAAATTCGAGCCATGCTGATCAATGGCGAAAACACACTGATATCGGACCCTGATCGGCATCATTGCCAACACGCTTTGGAAAGTTTGGACCATTTGGTAGTAATCGATATATTTTTGACTGAGACGGCTGAATTAGCAGATGTGGTTCTTCCAGCTACTGCTTTCGCTGAAACTGATGGGACNGCTACCAACACGGAACGTCGTGTACAACGTTTGCGAGCGGCGGTTTCTCCACCTGGAAAGGCAAAACCAGATTGGTGGATTATAGCCCAAATGGCCCAAAGACTGGGTCTGTCTAATTTCGACTATCAGCATCCAAAAGCTATTTTCAACGAACTGTGTCGTTTGTCCCCAGTCTACGCTGGGCTAAATTGGGAGCGTATTGAGGATGGTCAATATCAATGGCCAGTTCCTGAGGTCGGCCATCCAGGAACACCAGTTTTGCACCAAGACGAGTTCGTGAATGGACGTGGTGTTTTTAAGATCACCAGTTATCGGGATCCTCACGAGACTATCAGCAACGAATATCCTATTTGGCTAACAACCGGTCGCCGTCTGACCTCCTATCACACACGTACTCAAACTGGCCGTTCCGCCGGAATTGATTATTTATTAGCCGAAGAGGCTCTCGAAGTCAATCCCAATGATATGCAAGAGTGGGGGTTAACCGAAGGCGAATGGTATAACCTTTCCAGTTCAAAAGGTAGAGTCAAAATCCGAGTTCGCGCAACGGAAAAATCACCACCAGGTACTGTATTTGCGAGTTTTAGTTTTAGTGATGTACCAATTAACGTCCTGACCGGNGGAGGCTACGACCCAATTACCGAAACAGCAGAGCTGAAAGTTTGCCCAGTTAAAATTGAACCTATTTACAATAAATAAATTGAGAATTGCTGAGATCTAAATTCGAAAAATATCTATCTTTATTAGGGTTTAGAAACTTGATCTCGGTAAATTTGTGGCGTGTTATGTATTGTCAGTCAGAATGACCAATTGTTACTTAATACAGAAACAGTTGACAACAGTTGTGTGTATTCTGGCGGACTGCTATACGAAGNANACCATCGAACTACTAAAGTTTTAGCTCGTGGTGTATTTTTGCTTAGTCAGCCAATATGATCTTTTTTAATTCTAATTTTGGGTTTTGGTTCAACCTTGAACCGTATACTGCCTTTCCGATATTATACTCGCATCTTTTTAAGGTTATAGANAATGCGTCAGGCCAATCAAATCAAGCGAAAAATCTGGTCAATTAGATCTGAAGGCGGATTNTATCAATCAGAAACTAGACTAGATTCGATTGCCATTGAAGAACCGTTAGAAATTCGATTAAAATCGGGAAATGAAGTCCGAACTATTGCGATTACGATGCGGACACCAGGCCATGACTACGAACTGACAACGGGTTTTTTACTGAGTGAAGGTATTCTTCGGCACCGACAAGATTTTTCCGATATGCGCTTTTGCCTGGATCAATCTGATACTGTTACGCAGGAATACAACCAACTAATGATTACCCTCCGTAATGGTGACCTTAGCAAACTACCACAACTGGACAGGCATTTTTTCACTAATAGCGCTTGTGGCGTTTGTGGCCGTACAATGATCGAAGATCTACAACATCGGTCTGAGCCCTTGCCCAATGATGTTGAATCCACATTAGCCATTTCATCTGATACCATACGATCCTTACCGGTTTCACTACGATCATCTCAAAAAATCTTCGACCGTACAGGAGGACTGCATGCTGCAGCCCTTTTTTCTGCAAATGGTGAAGTCGTAACAGTTCGGGAAGACATAGGCAGACACAATGCTCTGGATAAATTGCTTGGTTGGGGGTTTCTGAACGATCAACTTCCTTTCAATAATCATATCTTGTTAGTTAGCGGTCGGGCTAGCTTTGAATTATTACAAAAATGTGCCGTTGCCAAAATCCCGATCTTTTGTGCTATTTCTGCTCCCAGCAGTTTAGCTGTTTCACTAGCTCAACAATTTGGGATTACCTTGATTGGTTTTCTGAGAAACGAAAGATATAACATTTATACTTATCCTGAACGCATCACCAACACTAAGTCATAAAACCAGAGGAAAAAATATGGCAACAACAACCAAACCGGTGCGAGTGCGTTTCGCTCCATCTCCGACCGGATACCTGCACATTGGAGGTGCACGTACGGCACTATTTAATTGGCTTTTTGCCAAGCGCCACAATGGCACCTTCATTTTACGCATTGATGATACTGATGAACACAGGTCAACTGAGTCATCGATGAAACAAATTTATGAATCTTTAAATTGGCTTGGATTCAACTGGGATGAGGGAGAAAAAGTTGGTGGCCCCTATGGTCCTTATATTCAATCTGAGCGTCATTCTATTTATCAAGAGTATATTGGAAAATTAATCGAAGGTGGTAATGCCTATTATTGTTATTGTAGTCCCGATGAGTTAGCCCAAATGCGCCAACTAGCGAAAGATGAGGATCGACCAGCCCACTATAACCGAAAATGCCTTCATCTAACAAAAAAGAGCCAAAAGCTGATGGTTGAACAAGGTCGTAAGCCAGTAATTCGGTTTAAAGTGCCAGACCAGACTGTGGCTTTCGACGATCTCATTTTAGGGCGTATCGCTACTAAATCTGATACATTGCAAGATGAAGTAATCGTCAAATCTAATGGTTCTCCACTCTATAACTTGACCTCGATCATAGACGATCACGAAATGAAAATCAGCCATGTTATCCGTGGTGCGGATCACCTCTCTAATACACCTAAACAAGTTTTACTTGCACAAGCCCTAGAATTGGATATGCCCCACTTTGCCCATTTGCCAATGGTTTTGGGTAGTAGCAAAGGTGAAAAATTGAGTAAACGACACGGGGCGACATCGATCGAACAATATCGTAATGAAGGTTACCTTCCACAGGCCATGATCAATTTTTTAGTTAGACTAGGCTGGTCTCTCGATGATACCACCGAAATTTTTTCAGTGAGCGAATTGACTCAAAACTTCGACATTGGCCGCGTTGGAAAAAGTGGTAGCGTGTTTGACATTAAAAAACTACGATGGCTAAATGGCCACTACATAAATCAGTTAAATCTTCCTGAACGGACATCAGCAGTTATTCCCTTCTTGCAACCTTTGTGTTCGACTGATTCAACGGAGTTGGAAGTAAACCGATTAGAAACAATTGTTTCAGTCATCGATGACCGATTAGTTACTCTGGCCGACATTAAAGAACATGCATACCATTTTTTCAAGGACGATTTTGCCTATGACCCAAAGGGACTTAAAAAGTGGTTGAGTAAAGATGGGTCGATTAGCTTATTACAAATGCTTCACGATGCAATGGAAGAAATCAATACCTTTGATGAAAAGTCAGTTGAAACCGCAGTTTGGTCAATAGTAGACAGTTTGGGTATTAAAAAAGTTGAGGGTCTACAACCAATAAGAATAGCAATTTCGGGTATGACAAGTGGTCCCAATTTGTTTGAAATGGTGATCTTAGTTGGTCAAGCCGAAACACTTAAACGAATCAATCGGCTAATTACTTATTTGAGTGAAGGAGGAAATTAATTTGGAGACTACACTCAGCTTAATTCTTTCACTTTTTGCCTCAGCGGGTCACGGTGAACCATCTTGGATCCACCAACTTTTTGGAGGATGGCCGACGCTTCTACTCTTGTCTATTATTGCTGTTACACTCTATATCTTGGGGGCAGGTGCAGATATTCTGGTTGAGGAAGCGGTTAGTCTATCTACTCGCTGGGGCGTCCCAAAAGTAATGATTGGAGCAACTATTGTTAGTCTGGGTACAACTACACCGGAAGCCGCAGTCTCAGTTTTGGCGGCTTTTAAAGGCAGTCCTGACTTAGCCTTGGGTAATGCTGTAGGATCCATCATATGCGACACAGGTTTAATTTTAGGATTAGCAACATTAATTTCACCCTTACCTTTAGACCGAAAAATTGTCAACCGTCAAGGCTGGATTCAAATTGGTGCTGGTTTTGTTCTGATTTTGGGCTGTGTACCTTATAGTAATATTAGCGGTTTACTAGAAAGTGGAGGTAGATTTCCTCAGTGGATAGGGTTTGTATTTTTACTTTTATTGGCAATCTATCTTTGGTTATCGGTTAAGTGGTCTACTGGTAGCGAAAGTCAATCAGAAGATGAAGCCATTGATACCGAAAGTACTTTTGTCGCATTGCTAAAACTAATTGGTGGCATAGTAATGGTAGTTGGATCGGCTCATTTTCTAATTCCAGCAGTCGAGATTATTGCCATTCGTTTACATATCCCACAGAGTATAATTGCCGCGACACTAGTTGCATTTGGTACTTCCCTACCAGAGTTGGTTACCGCAATAACTGCGGCCCGGAAGGGACAGGGAGACTTAGCAGTCGGTAACATCATCGGTGCAGACATTCTGAATGTATTTTTTGTTGCAGGTGCAGCAGCCGCTGTTACGCCTGAAGGTTTACCAGCCGACAAACAGTTTTTTATTCTACAGTTTCCGGCGATGATACTAGTTTTGGTCGTTTTCCGTTTAGGTATCAGTTTATCCAAAGACAAATTAAAACGGCCTTTCGGCCTGGTTCTATTGACGACCTATCTTATTGTTACCGTTCTAAGCTACTTCTTTGGCTCACAAGGTTGAAATTTGGAACTGACCTCTTCATCTCAGCGTATTATGAGACCGAAGTAGATGAAAAAGGAAAGTACAAATGCGTGGGAAATATACCTTTACTGTTTCTTCCTTAAAAGTAGCTGACGATCTCTGGGGTCTGGAGTTTTTATCTTTAGGTGGTCCGATACCAAGCGATGTTGTTCAATTTGATGACTTAGTCGAACCTTTAGCCGATAAGCCTGTTTTTTTTCAAGATGTTGACCCGATTTCCTATTTTCGACGTTTGACACAAGACGTCCCAACCTTTCTACATGGTTATCATGCTCGTGTTTTAAATCAGATAAGATCACGTCTAGCTAGCCTAGAGGTTGGAAGTTGCCTTCATGTAAAAGTCAGTTACCTAAATAGTAGTGCAGGAATTAATGCCTATAACTACGAAATTGTCTTAGCAAAACAGATAGAAAATCAAAAATTACCGGGTGTTGCCCCTACTAGTATTGTGGAGTCCCCTCAGATCATCCCTACAGTCAGTACAGAGAAAGAAATAAGTGTCCCCGCTGACTCAATTGATCAAATACAAGATAGCCAAGCATTGCAACAGGTAGCACAACTGAGGCTTGAGATGAACAGTTTGCATGCCGAATTACACCGATTAAAAAAGCAGATACGGGAAATGGAAAATAAGCAGCAATTACCTGTATCAAAATCTGATTGGTCAACCTACAGTCTACCGTTTCGATCCCAAAAATCTACCAACCCAGACTCTGTAAACCAGAAAATTATCGTTAAAAACGAAAAGCTCAATCCTAACGACGATAATTTAGTTAGACTGTCACCAAATGAAAACGAGGCACTCAGTTTAGTTATGGATCGTGGACTAGTCACTGAATCTCAATTGCGTGGGCTTTTTGACAACCCAGTAGCAGTAATGGAAAGCCTAATTTCTAAAATGATCGATACCAATACTCACTGGATTCACTCGGAACGTAACGAAAATGGAGAGTGGATTTATGTTTGGCAAAACCAGTAGTATACAAAGAGTTAACAAAACATGAAAAATATAATCGCTTGTAATTTAGGCAGTTACCGTGGACATTTTACCCAAGAGGAAATGTACAGTCATTTGGACAAGATAGGATTAACCAATGTCGAGATTTCCACCCCAAAACCAGAAGAAATTCAAAGAGTAAAAGATGAGTTGTCCAAGTATGGCTTAACGGCCACAACGCTTTTAGCAAATCACGATGTGAAGAGCGACAGCTTTGTATCTGAATTTGAAACGACCCTGAAAACAGCTCAAATGATGGATGTTAGTCGGATTTTCTTGAGCGCTCATTCGGGAGGTGTAGAAAAAAACGTTATTTATGATCGATTTAGAGAACTTGGACAAAAAGCGCAAGCTATGTCTGTGACTATCTGCTTAGAAACGCATCCTGATTTAGCTAATAATGGCGATGTGGCCTTAAGCACAATGCAAGCAATTAACCACCCAAACATTGGAATTAACTTCGATACTGCTAATGTCCATTACCATACTGATCGGTCTGTTGATACCATCGAAGAAGCCAAAAAGATTCTGAATTATGTTAAGGCTGTCCATCTAAAAGATACAGTTGGAGGTTACCATAACTGGAATTTCCCAATTCTAGGTCAGGGTTTAGTTGATTTCAAAGGCATTTTTGATCTGTTTAGTAGTATTGGTTTTAGTGGTCCTTATACCATGGAATTGGAAGGTGTCGAAGGAGAAACCTTAGACCGAGATGGTATTTTGGCTCATGTTGAAGACTCCTATAAATATTTGAAAGATATTGGAGTTGCCAAATAAAATGGGACTCTTAACCCGTAAACTAGGCCGGACTAATTTGGAAGTCACAGCTTTGGGGATGGGAGGAGCTGGAATTGGTCGATCGAATGTCACCGACGCAGAAGCAATATCAGCTATTCATAAAGCTATTGATCTCGGTATTAACTATCTGGATACAGCACCACTGTATGGCGAAAGCGAAAGGCGCGTCGGGCTAGCTTTACAGGATGGAAAAAGACATCAACTCCATTTAGCAACAAAAACTGGGACTCATCCCAAATGGAAAGGTGATTATTCATCGCAAGGTACGCGCCGATCAGTTGAAAATAGTCTGAAATTGTTGAAGACCGATTATTTAGACATTTGTTTGGTACATGATCCTGATGACATGGCAACTGTTGTGTCTAAAGAGGGTGCTTTTGACGAACTAAAGAGAATGCGCGAGGAAGGGCTAATTCGTTACATCGGACTCGGTGTTCGAGATCACCAATTTCATCGATTAGCCATCCAACGAAACGATGTAGATGTAATCCTAACTTACTTGGATTATACATTAATTCAACAGACAGCCACCTCACTGATTAAAGTGGCCACAGAAAAAAATGTGGGTGTTATCAATGGCAGTCCTATTGCTATGGGATTGTTGTCCGGAATCAAACCTAGTAGAACCAATACGTTAACTGATCATATAAATCAAGCCGAAAACGAAAAGGCTTTCCAACTATGGCAATTAGCGGATGATTTGGGAGTGAAACTGCTTGATGTTGCGATACAGTTCTCAATACGCCAACCGATGATAGGCTGCACACTTACTGGTGCTAAAAACGCAACAGAAGTAGAACAAAATTACAAGTCGGCTATAACCAATTTGCCTGATTCAGTGTGGCAGAAATTTTCCGATCTTATCTATACTCAACCATCAAACTAAGACTCTTAATCTTCGACTTCCCACTCGTTTAGTCCAATAGGGAGAGGAGCCGGCCGATCAACGGAACTCTCGATGTTCACATGTCGTCCGGTTTGGGATGATTGGTCAAATGCTAACATAACTTCTAGGGCGTGGTAAGCTAGCTCTCCACTAACTCTGTGAGGTCGATTATTTCGAATAGCACGGACCATATCAATAACCCCGATAATCCGAGAATTATTAGGAAAACCTAATGGGATAGATTCCCAGTCTCTTGTTGGCTTGCTAACTTTTACAGAGCCACCAAATCCATTTGGATCAGGGACCTGCATCGATCCATCTGTTCCATAAATCTCGATGCAAGGTAAGCTATGACGCCACATATCAAAACTCATTATCATCGTAACAACAGTACCGTTACAAAATTCGATACTACCTGTCAAGTGAGTACTAGTTTTGACCGGGATTTTGAGTCCTCGAATAGTCTCGCTGGAAGCAATACGTTCTTCAAAAGTCTTGGCCGTTACGCCAGCTACCCGCTTAACTGGTCCCAAAATATTAATGAGAGCCGTAATATAATAGGGCCCCATATCCAACATAGGACCACCACCAATATCATAGTAAAACGCAGGGTTCGGGTGCCAGCTTTCGTGCCCATGTCCGCACATGAACGCTGTGCCTGCAACAGCTGTACCAATAACACCAGCATCCATCTGTTGTCGAGCGGTCTGGGTACCGGCACCCAAAAAGGTATCAGGAGCGCAACCGACTCGCAAACCGCTTTCGTGTCCAATTTTTCTTAATTGCTTGGCACTTTGCAGATCAATAGCAAACGGCTTTTCACTATAAACATGTTTACCTGCGGAGACCACTTGTAAACCGACGTCAACATGTGCCCGAGGAATCGTTAAGTTGATAACTAACTCAATCTCAGGTGTTGCCAATAATTCTTTAACCGACATAGCACGACAATCGAATTCATCGGCCCGCTTTTTGGCAACTTCTTGTTGCAAGTCCGCGCAGGCCAAGATTTTCAGAACATCTGTGTTCTTGGCCCCATTAAAGTATGCCCCACTAATGTTGCCACAACCGATAATACCGATTTTCATTTTGTCAGTCACAGTTGAAGCCATACAGTATTTAGAATTCCATTATACGGTTGTATATAACGTCTAGAGAAAAAGCTTTCTGTGTAGATCTTCGTTCCAAATGCTCAGCCGCAGCCTGAATCCGCCTAGGCAGTTCCATAATCGTGTCTTGTGCTTTATGGCCAAGATCGTTTAAATTCTTCAAGACTTCGATTTGCCAGTACGAGATTGCTTCTTCCACAATGTCTTTATACTCCCATAACCCGTAAATTCTTGTACGTCGAATCAACTCTGCCATCGGTCGAAAACCAGGCATCCGAATACCCGGCATATTGAGTGAAGGCATTACTTTTAAGATGGCTTCCAAAGCCAAATTTGGATCACAGGCCAAAACCTCTCTGAATGCCCTACGATAGAAGTTATAGTGCAACGCTTCTTCAGAGGCAATTCGGGCTAGAATTTTATTGAGCAAAGGTTCTCTATCTCCCACTTGTTTGCCCGTATTTCGGTGAGCGACTTGAGTAGCTCGTTCTTGCAAGGATGTATAAACTAAGGTCTGATAAGGAGAACGTGTATCAAAGGGGTCAAATCCCGCCTCAATGAAATCGTATTGTAATTGCTCGACTTTTCGAAAATCGAACAAACGTGTGTCCCGAATGTAGTCCCGTAAAACATTTCCGTGTCGATCTTCCTCCGCCGTCCACATAAAATTCCAGCGTCGCCACACTGGCTCATCTCCAAGGTGAAAGGCAATAAACCGATGGAAGTGAGGTAATCCTTCTTCTGTAATTGTATTCATGACTAATGATGCCCTGACAGAATCTGGGATTGTTTGGGCATGTTTCCGTGCTTCAGTCAGAATACGGTCGTCTTCTGGGCTTGACTTTTCGTTTGATGGCAAGAAGTCAGAAGAAAACCAGAGTTTTCTCTTTTCTACGTGCCTATTCATCATTTTTTCAACGGTCGGCGTTATAAGGCGTAAAACTTCTACCTGCCGTTCTAGTTTGTGGTCTGTACCTTTCATGTTCACTTTTATAATCCCTACTTTTGCAAGAAAAGGGCAACCTTGCCCCCATTATACCATGCCCGGCGCAATTATATCATGACCAGTAAAAAAGATGTAGTAAGTTTACCCAAAAACAACACCAGAGACGGCTAACTTGTTTGGCAAAAACATCGACGGTTAGGACAGATAGAATTCCGTCAAATATCATAAATATATGATTTATTAACCATTGAAGGGATATTTATTGTTTTGATCGATTCCTTCGAATTCCAAGTAGCTATAAAGAATTCTAATTAGCTATAAAATAGTAAAAAACTCTCTTTAGTTTATTACAATGAGAAAGAATGCAACCTCAGTTTACAAGTGCAGATTCACCTAGAAAGCGCCGGCTACTTGTGTTGACACTATTGATTGGGTTTGCTAAACTACTTCCATCGTTTTGAGCCATAAACGAAAACTGAGCTAGTGAGATTCGAGCGCGAATAGGAAAAGAGCTTTGTCGCAACATTTAACCACAGTCGGAATTATTCCGGCTCGTTATGCCTCTAGTAGGTTTGAGGGTAAAGCATTGGTGGACATATTAGGAAAGCCGATGATTCAACATGTCTACGAGAGGGCTTGCCAATCTAAATTGTTGGATAGAGTGGTTGTGGCTACTGACGATCAAAGGATCTCTGATGTCGTATCCGGATTTGGTGGGGAGGCTATTCTTACTGGGCCAGCTAAAACCGGTACCGACCGAGTAGCAAAAGTCGCTGAGTCTCTTTCTGATGATATAGTCGCTAATATTCAGGGTGATGAGCCGTTACTCGATCCCAAGGCAGTAGATCAACTATTACAACCATTTCTTGATGATTCGACTACTCAAGTAACCACCTTAATGCAGAGGATTGAAAATCCTGATGACTATTATGACCCTAATGTTGTTAAGGTCGTGGTTACTCAGTCAGGTCAGGCAATGTATTTTTCACGTTCTTGCTTACCTGGCAATTTGGGGCAAGAATGGTCAACCTCAGCACCGAATTTCCGTCATGTCGGTTTGTACGCCTTCAAAAGATTATGTTTAATGGATTTTACCCATTGGAAACGTACTCCGTACGAAATATCCGAAGGTTTAGAGCAGCTACGCTTTTTAGAAAATGGAGTTTCCATTCGTGTGTTGGAGACTAAATCTAGATCAATTGGCATTGACACTCCAGATGATCTAAAACGTTTAATGCAATTTCTGAAGGCTTAACCAAATAAAAGATAATAATAGATGACCAAATATATTTTTGTGACGGGTGGCGTAATTTCTGGAATTGGTAAAGGAATTACTTCCGCGGCTCTAGGTCGCTTACTGATTGATCGAGGATTTGGAGTTATGATCGTCAAAATTGATCCCTACCTGAATTCTGATGCTGGTACTATGGATCCCTTTCAGCATGGAGAGGTATTTGTGACAGGTGATGGGGCTGAGACTGATCTCGACTTAGGTAACTATGAACGTTTTCTTGGTATCGACTTAGACTCTAGATCTAATTTTACTACTGGTTCTATTTATGGGGAAGTATTGGCAAAAGAGCGAAGGGGTGATTATTTGGGTGAAACCGTTCAGCTTATCCCGCATATCACCGATGCTATAAAACAGAGAATTTACCAACTTGGAGACGAGCCCAATGTAGATGTTGTGATTATAGAATTGGGTGGTACCATCGGGGACTTTGAAATGTTCCCATTTGCTGAAGCGGTTCGTCAAATGGCAATGGAACAAAATCGGCAAAATACTATGTTTATCCATGTAGCTTTGATTTACACATTACCCAGTGGTGAAAATAAAAGTAAGCCAATCCAACATAGCATCCGAAAATTGCAAGAACTAGGTATTCAACCTGATTTATTGATTTGCCGTGCTAATCGTGCTATTTCGGATGGATTTCGCCGAAAGATCGGCTTGCTATGTGGGATCTCTTCCGATTGTATCATTGAAGGAAGAGACACGAAATTGGTAGATGAAATCCCACTTCGTTTTGAAAAACAGGGATTTGCTAGTCAGGTAGTACAACGACTTGAATTGCCAGATCAGCCTCCTGGAAATAGCCAATGGACAGAAATGGTACAGGTCCTTCGAAAACCAGAAGGTCAAGTCGAAATCGCTATTGTTGGTAAGTATGTCAAAGGAACAGATGCATACTTGAGTGTTGTCGAAGCGTTAAAGCACGGAGGTATTGCTAATCGTGTAGCTGTAAAAATTCATTGGGTTGATTCGGGTAGCTTGGAAACTAGTAACCCTGAGATATTATCTGACAGAGACGGCTATCTAGAGCATGTTTTTAATGATATCGATGGGGTTTTGGTGCCAGGCGGTTTTGGGGTGAGAGGTATTGAAGGAATGCTAACAGCAGTCACTCATGCTCGTCAGAATAAAATTCCCTATCTAGGGTTGTGTTTAGGTATGCAGTGCTTGGTGATTGAATTTGCGCGCTACGTATGCGGTTTAACGCAAGCTAACAGTTCTGAATTCGACCCTCATACGCCTGATCCAGTTGTTGCACTGATGGAAGAACAGAAAGGCATCGAAAACAAGGGTGGAACAATGCGACTGGGCCATTATCCGTGTCAAATCCGAACTGGTACAAAAACCCATCAATCCTATCAGGTATCTGAAGTGTTGGAAAGGCATCGTCATCGATACGAATTTAATAATTGTTATAGAGATTTGTTTGAAAGAAACGGATTGATTTTAAGTGGCTTGTCGCCGGATAATAACCTGGTTGAAATCACCGAAGTTGCAGACCATCCTTGGATGGTTGGTTCACAGTTTCATCCAGAATTCCAATCTAAACCATTGAATCCTCACCCATTATTCCGAACCTTCATACAGAAGGCTTGGGTACCATAAAAATTTTTAGGTTCATCAGAAATGATTACAGCTAGGCCAGAAATCGAAACCATTTCACCCTATCAGGGGGGAAAACCAATCGAGGAAGTCCAACGGGAGTTTAAATTAAACGATATTATAAAGCTTGCTTCTAACGAAAACCCCCTTGGTCCTTCCCCCAAAGCCGTGGCGGCCATGCAAAAAGCAGTTGATCAGGTAAACCTCTATCCTGATGGAAATGCATATTATCTGAAGAAAGATTTAGCTGAACATCTGGGGGTTGATATAGATCAAATAATTTTGGGTAATGGTTCTAATGAGGTGCTACATATTATTGGAGAAACTTTCGTCAAACCAAATGATGAAATTATCTACTCAGAAAGTGCATTTGTTGTCTATAAGCTAGTCGCAGCTATTTGTGGCGCCAAAGCGGTGGTAACACCGATGAATGGGTATCACCAAGATATTTCAGCAATTATTTCTGCGATTACTAATAAAACCAAGATAATTTTTATTGCAAACCCTAACAATCCAACTGGTACTATGGTAAATGTAGAACAGGCGGAAGAACTATTAGCAAGTGTTCCGGAACATGTGTTGGTGGTTTTCGATGAAGCATATGGCGAATACATCGATCGAGAAGATTACCCGAGAACTTTGTCTTACATCCAACAAGGACATAATGTGCTTGTTAGTCGAACGTTTTCCAAAATTCATGGCCTAGCTGGTTTACGAATCGGTTATGGTATTGCTGACAACCGATTGGTTGGATTAATGAATCGAGTGAGGCAACCTTTCAATTGTAACCTACTAGCACAGGTATCCGCCCGCGCAGCTTTAGCCGACACAGACTATGTACTAAGAAGCAAACAAACCAATGATGAAGAAAAGCACCATCTATACAAAGCCTTAGCTGAATTGAACGTTGATTACGTACCATCCGAAGGTAACTTTATCATGTTGAATTTAAGCTGCTCTGGCGAGGTGATTGCTCAAAAACTACTTGAAAAAGGGATTATTGTTCGGCCGATTACGGGCTACGGATTTCCTAATTCAGTCCGACTTACAATTGGAACTAACGAGCAGAACAGGCGTTTTATCGAGACTTTATCCGACATTTTAGAAATCTCTTAAAAGGACAATCTGAGGAGAAAATTAATGAAAACCCGACGATTGACAATGGGCCAAGCCATTGTTGAATACCTAAAACAACAATACGTTGAACGAGATGGTGTAGAGCAATCTTTCTTTGCAGGCATGTTTGGTATTTTTGGACATGGTAATGTCGCTGGGATCGGACAAGCGTTACACCAGTATGCTGATTCATTTCGATATTATCAGACTCGAAATGAACAAGCTATGGTACACACAGCTGCTGCTTTCGCTAAGATGAATAATCGAATGCGCACACTAGCTTGTACTACATCGATTGGGCCTGGAGCCACTAATATGTTAACAGCAGCGGCCGGAGCTACGATTAATCGTTTACCGGTCTTACTTTTACCTGGTGATATTTTTGCCAGTCGGCTTGTGTCTCCAGTTTTACAACAGCTAGAATCTCAAGTTTCACAAGATCTTTCCGTTAACGACTGTTTTAAGCCAATTTCGAAATATTGGGATCGAATCAATCGGCCAGAACAGATCATTACCTCATTGCCTGAAGCTATGCGAGTATTGACTTCACAGGCAGAAACAGGCACAGTAACATTATCTTTGCCACAGGATGTTCAATCAGAAGCTTACGACTATCCGGTTAGCTTGTTCGGAAAACGTACCCACGTGATTGCACGACCTCAAGCAGACAATCGGTTGCTTAAAAAAGCTGTCCAGTGGATTCAGTCGAGTCGAAAACCTTTGATAATCTCGGGTGGAGGTACTATCTATGCTGAGGCGACAGCTGAATTAAAATCTTTAGTCGAAAAAACTTGGATCCCAGTGGCTGAAACATTTGCGGGAAAAGGCTCACTAAATTATGATCATCCCCAATGCTTAGGTGCTATGGGTGTTACTGGCACGCCTGGGGCAAATATAATCGCGCGCGACGCAGACTTAATAATTGTGGTTGGCTCACGCTTAAGCGATTTTACAACAGCCTCCAAAACAGCTTTCCAAAATCCGAATGTTAGGTTTATCAATATAAATGTTGCTGAGTTCGATGCTGCTAAACATGCTGCGCTACCCTTAGTAGGAGATGCAAGAACTATTCTGTCCTTTTTAGTTGGGGCACTGGACGATTTTCGGATTACTACTGATTATGCGCAGGAAATTGATAATCACAACAAATTCTGGCTTGATGAGGTCAATCGAATTTACGACTTAGGGCATTCTCCACAACCAAGTCAAGGTGAAGTTATCGGCGCCGTCAACCGCTTTTCTGATAACAAAGATGTGGTTGTTTGTGCCGCT
>PBVO01000040.1 GCA_002729015.1 Candidatus Poribacteria bacterium | reverse complement strand
AAACAGATCAAACAGATCAAACAGATCAAACAGATCAAACAGATCAAACAGATCAAACAGATCAAACAGAAACAACAGATCAAACAAACGATGATCTTCTATCACAAAAATCTAGCAAAAAAAAACCTCAGAGATTTGGTTATCAATATTTTGAAGGGGCAAGGAAGAGAATTCTGAGATTAGAACAACAATTACAAACTAAGGGAGTTCCTCAAGCAAAAATCCAAGATGCTATTGGTGGTTTTGTTGGACCAATAGAAATGATGCAAGGGAATGTAAATGCACAAATACCTCATAATCGGATATTGGCTCCTGGAGATAAATTGACCTTAATTTCTTGGAGTGATCAAACACCGCTTAAAAAAAGTGAAATTGTGGTAGATGCACAAGGTTACGCCATCCTACCACCAGTAGGAAAATTAGTCGTCAGGGGTATGACACTAACACAGTTTGAAAAAATTGCCCAAGAAGCATTCTCCCATAAACAATTTACGGACCTAAAAGTCGTTGCTAGTTTTATGGAACTCCATACTATACAAGTTTTTATCACTGGTTGGGTTTTTCGTCCAGGCACCTATGCTACTAGCAGTGTAACTAGTGTTTTTAATGCGCTCTATCTGAGCGGTGGGCCAAGTAAAAGTGGAGGGTTACGTAATATTCACCTGATTCGAAATGGTGAAACAACTCATATCGATTTTTATCAATACCTAATGAAAGGAGATTCAAGCCAAGATATTCCTTTAGTGGCTGGAGACACTATCTACATCGCACCTGTCGAGAAACTTGTAGAAATTTCTGGTGAAGTCCGTCGACCAGGCGCTTATGAAATTTTGCCAGATGATAATTTTGATGTTTTGCTTGAAATGGCTGGGGGTATAAAACCTACAGGTTTTGCTAAAAGAATTCAAATTAATACAGTCTTACCTAATGAAGAATACATCCTAAGAGAAATTGATGTGTCAAAAAAAACAAATCCCCCTATTTTTCATGGTGATGAAGTACGTGTCCTACCAATTCGTGATGAAGTTTTAAACATTGTCCATATTGAAGGTCTGGTAAAAAGGTCTGGTATTTATGAGTTAAAGCCAGGGATGCGGATTGCAAACCTGATTAAACGTGCTGAGGGATTAGCTGGAGAAGCCTTTTTAGATCGCGCAGATTTATTTCGCTTAAATGAGGATGAAAAGACTACAGTTCTTGTTCCTCTAAATCTCCGAAAGGCTTTGGCTGAAGATACAGAACATAATCTAGAAATGAAAAGTCGAGACCGACTAGTTATNTATTCAAAATTTGAGGTTGACTGGTACCCNGAGCGAATCGTCAGANTTGAAGGTGATGTAACTAAAAGTGGTTCATATGAANGATCCGACCNAATGAGAATCTTAGATTTNCTGACTCAAGCAGGCGGNTTGAAACCAACCGCTTATTTACCGAGAGCAACACTGTTTCGTCTAAATCAACGACAACAAATGGTAATTNCAGTAACAGTCAATTTAGAACAGTTACAGAAAGGTATAGGATCTCAGAATATCCTTTTGGTAGATGGGGATACTCTTATGATTCATCGATTCGATGAGGTTGAATGGCACGCCAAAAAAGAAGTTACTATTACCGGTCATATACAAAAACCTGGTATATATCCACGTCTGGATAATATGAGTGTAAATGATTTGATCTTTCATTCTGGTGGAGTTTTACCCAACTCNGATAATGTCGCCCTAATTCTGCGTCGCAACCGAAAGTGGGTTGTGTCGGAAAGCATAAAGGTTGACTTGACAGCCCCAGATCAAGCTAACCTACAGTTGGAAGACGGNGATAACTTGATAATATATACTAAACCTGAAAGAAAATGGCAAGCCAAACGAGAAGTTNTCATTTCTGGNGCTGTACAGAATCCTGGTGTTTATGAAAGAGTAGATAATATGACGGTTNGTGATCTATTATTTCGAGCTGGTGGAACTTTGCCATCGGCTNACTTAGATCGAGCTTATTTACAACGNTTTCTACCAGATCAAGAAAGNACGAAACTAGTTCCTATCAACTTGAAACAAATTCATGATGGCGTGGAAAATGCTGATTTTCTTCTACAGGACAGAGATAATTTAACCGTATCAACCTTCCAAGAAGTTGCATACTATCCGAAACCGAATGTGACAATTTACGGAGCAGTACAATTACCTGGGGAGTATGACTATCAAGAAGGTATGAAGTTAGCTGATCTCCTATTTTTGGCAGGAGGCAAACTACCTAATGCTAGAGACACTGCTGAAGTTGCACGAGCTTTTGGTACTGAANAGACACAGATTCTAAAAGTTGACCTAAATAAACTNTTGGATGGAGACAATAGCCAGAATATCACCTTGAATAGTAGGGATGTTGTAACCATACCCAGCCTGCAAAATTTNCGAGAAGATCCTATAACTGTTACCATTTCAGGTCAAGTAGCTTACCCTGGAGTTTATACTATTCAACCTCAGGATCGTTTGAGCGACTTAATTAATAGAGCTGGAGGTTTGACGGACTATGCTTTTCCTGCAGGTGCTGTTTTCTCAAGGAAAGAAGAAAAATTAATTGATAAAAATCAACTAGATGCCTTAGAAAGAACAATCAGGCAAGTAGAAGCTGAAAAAGAATACGAATATATTCGAGAATTAGCAAAAAGTCAACGAGCGTATAAACGTGAAGACGTGGCTGATGGGTTAGAGCAAACAGTTACATCAGTTGCNCAGTTGGCAACAACGTCGGCCACTCCTTTGGCTGCAGTTGGACAACTTGGTAACCTGACACAAGAGTTGAACTTAGAAAAAACACCAGTCAATGGTAATCAACCTGAGCTTTTTGATAGNCAAGAAAGGGCAGCTCCTATTGTACCAATTAGATATAGTAATTTAATTAATAGGGGAGATGAAAAAAAAATCTCAGATGATAACAATGTACTACCTACTACACTAGGTGAAAAGGCAGAAAACCCAATAATGGGCCCAGATTTGCCTAATGATGCTGAAGATATCGAAAAAACCGAGTTATTCAGTGAAGAAACCCCTCTATCAGGTTTAAATCCCGATCATGACTTAACAAAAGAGAAAGTACCAAGTGATACGACCTCATATGAAGATATGGCAATTGCACCAGAAATGACTACACAAGTTGGTATTCATTTGGTAACTCCAGCAAGAAAAATAAAGGCGATGGTACCTAGTCGTCGTATTTTAATAAATTTGCCTCAAATCCTCACGGAGCCGCACAGCGGAATTGATCCATTACTAGAAGACCAAGATGAGATTTATGTTCCTCAAATTCGGCAAACTATTCTCGTAACCGGCGGAGTATTACACCCCAGTTCTTTTATTTTTCGAAAAGGTTTGAAAAGTAAGGATTATATTGAAATGGCTGGTGGGTTTGCCCGAGATGCAGATACCAATGGNGTTTATTTGTTGAAAGCCAATGGCCTAGCTTATCGCGGAAAGAAGGCTGATCGTATTGAAAACGGAGACGTNATTGTAGTTCCAACACGAGTAATGGTTGAGCGAGTCAATGANCGNTGGGATCAAATATTTAGTGTTGTTCGCCTAACTTTGGTAACNGCTACTACAGCGTATCTAGTCGGTCAATTTACCAAGTAAAGAGAAAATTGATTTCTTGTGGTAACCAAATGATTAAAATCATGATGAACTTGAGATGTCCAAAACTGATCTATCCATAGTTCAGCTCATCTTCAGCTTAGTTATATTCCTATTTTCTGGTTTTGGGACCATTTTCCTATGGCGAAAAAGTCAACGTAACCATAATCGGTTGATCGAATTCCAGTTATTCGGTTTAGGTTTTGCTGGAGTTACACTAAGCTCTATTTTTTTAGTTCCAGCCTGGGCTTACCTATATACTGAAATTCTTTGGTACAAAAATGTCTCGTATGATCACATTTTTTTCTCACTCCTGCACTTAAAATGGATTCGACTAATAGGCAAACATTTACTAATTGCTCTAGCTTTCATTAGTGGTAATTGCCTCATAGCTCACCTTATTTGCCCNGTATCCACTGAATTTGGACGTTGGACANAAGAACGAACCTATCGTTTTTACCGTTTGATCNCTACTATAGTTATTCTCATTTCATTAGTATTAGCNTTACCAATGGCTTTTTTTTGGGATCATTTTTTACGAGCTGATAATGCGATCCAAATGGGCGACCTTGAGCCAATTTTTCAGTTGCCGAAGACNTATTTTCTATTTCAGTTTCCAAAAGACAGGATTACTAATACTTGGTATCGTTGCTTGATGTGGAGTAATATCTTCGTCATGGCACTTTTATACCATTTTTACTATCGGCGAGANCCTCAGACGGTAGCCCGTATCAAAATCGGCCTAGCTTTACATGCTAGTATTCTGTGGTTGCTTTTATTAATTTTATCTTTTTGGGGATGCCAACTANGTATTTGGAATACACTATTTACATCGAAAGTGCCATGGGGATTGGGCAGATTAGACGGATTTGGCTTCATTGATGATAAGCTTATTAAAGCATACCAACTNTATCGTATAGTACTNTGTTTAGTTGGTGTTTCTATTTTATTAAATTTGATATGGCGTGTCCGGTGGATATGGTATGTTTCATCAATTGGGTGGATAGTCAGTTATCTAGTTTTGATTCAAGTTTACCCATTGGCTTCCCATTTAATCAAAGAACGTCGAGATCCACATGTAGAAATTCCCTATTTAGTTAATCATATTAAGGCTACCCGTCAGGCTTTTGGACTCGANTCGATTGCCCAAAGAGTTGGAGATGTTACCGGAAGTGCAACACTTGATTTGATCGAAAAACACCCAGAAGTCAAAGACAATATCCAAATTTGGGATCGGAGAGTGTTATATGAAGTCCTAACTGGCCACCCACAACGGTTGATGCCATATTTTCAGTTTCATCCTTATACAGACGTTGACCGCTACCGAATTAATGGAAACCTGCGACAAGTCTTAGTAGCTGCCAGAGAAATTGATGTTGACTCGTTGCCGGAAGAAGCACAAGATTGGGTTCACAGNAAACTAATCTATACACATGGGTACGGGGTTTGTGTNGTACCGGTCAACGAATTTCAGCAGCAAGACCCTGTATTTTGGGTGAAAGGCGAAAAAAAAGTCGGCGATGAGTGGCGGCTTGTCAGCCAAAATGATTTTCCAACTATTACGCAGCCACAAATTTATTATGGAGAATTAACCCAAGAATATGTCATTGTCAGAACTAATCGGGAAGAAGTAGATCTAGAAAATCACGAATACCAAGGTGAGGGGGGTATTTTGCTGAATAGTTGGATCCGTAGATTTGCTTTTGCCGTTCGGTTTGATTTTTGGCGGATTATTTTGTCGACGGATATTAATTCTGCAGAAAGCCGAATCATGTTTCAACGTAAGATTGGAACAAGAAAAGCAACAAGTCTTGAAATTGTCTCTGATCGTGTTTCTCATGTGGCTCCATTCTTTANATGCGATCCAGACCCTTATATTGTAGTTGGCGATGATGGACAACTATGGTGGATTGTTGATCTCTACTTAACAAGTGAACATTATCCGAACTCCAAGACTTACATAGATAAAACAACACTAACGGAAACATACTCTGAACCGAAATTTGATAGGTACAANTACGTCAGGAATCCAGCCGTTGCNGTTATCAATGCCTACAGTGGAAAGATTAATTTCTATTTTACGAAAGAAACAACCGAACCAATTTCTTTGAGTTACGAAAAAGCATTTACCACAGACGATGGAAGGTCCTTGTTTAAACCTCTACGAGAAATGCCGGCTGGCTTACAAAATCATTTGCGTTATCCTGACTATCTGACNAGAGTTCAAGCAGAAATTTATAAAGATTATCACGTCTTCGATAGTCATCCCAACAATTACTCAACTATCTTTTTTCAAGCTTCGGATAAATGGGATATACCAAAGGAAAAGTACGGAGAAGATAATTCTTATAAACCAATGATGCCCTACTATGCGACTGTTAGTTTACCNGGTCGTCATTCAAATTCTGATTTAGTTGAGTTCGTCAATATCATCCCTTTTACACCACCAGAGCGAGTTCGGTACATGAATNCGGTGATGGTTGCGCGTTGTGACGACGAGTTTTATGGACAACTAGTCCTATATAATTTACCGAAGGATCAAACTATCCTTGGCCCAACTCTGGCTGAGGCAACCATCGATACCGAACTATCTCAGGATTTAACACTATGGAACCAGCAAGGAACCGTAGTTATTAGAGGTAATTTACTGGTTATTCCTGTTGAAAACACTTTGTTTTACATAGAGCCAATCTACTTAAAACCAGAAGGTGTAGCATATCCAGACCTTGAGGTCATCACNGTTCAAGCTGGTGGGCAATTCGCATCAGCCAGTGATTTCGACGGCGCATTGAGGGAAATTTACGGCATAGGAATTTCAGCCATCGATAAAGAACAAATACCAAAAATCACAAACGGAAATTCTGAATCTGAGGCCGTTNCTTTAAGTTTGGAGTATTTAATCCAATCAGCCAGCAAGAACTATAAGCAATATCTAGAACTAACAGGAGATGGAAATTTATCAAAAGCTGCAGAAGCGTTTGAATCTTTAGGACAAAACCTAAAATCTTTNGTCAAAAAAGAATACATCAATCATCCACCAATTAAATAGATATAAAACAATCAATAGTAATACAATCCGTCTCTCTTTTGCTGATCGTGCCATTTAACTGAAAAATAAAATAAATTACGCATAATGTCTGAGTTAATTGNAACATCTTCTTGAGTTTGGTTCTTTAGGCTTGTGACAATATACAATCCAGCCTGAAGTTGAAGAGTCAAGATGGAGGCATTTTGGTTATCATTAGTCGTAGCAAAGACACGATACTTGTCAGACCACTCTGACCATGTATCGTGAGTTTTCATCAACTGGACAGGATGAGGNAACTTGAAGAGTTGGTTACCTGCACGGGTTGGTTTAAATTGTACGTTTTCTTTCTGCTCCTCTCCAATTAACAATTCAGGAATCCAGCCGACACTTCGTCTCCTTAGATTGTGCATTATTTGCCCAGATGTGATCACAATTCCACCATGGCTCACAAAATTTTTAATTCGATGTTCGGCATCTATGTTTAGCTGATAACCATCTTTATAAATTTCACCGTATCCTAGCCACAAAACGTGGGCTTTGTGTAGCGGTGCTGTATTTAGCTCTTTAATTTGCTGACAAAGTAAACGGTGGTTGTCAATCTGTTTAAACTGCTGTAGTTTAGGGAATTCGGCTTGTGTCTGGTTCCCAGTTAGTGCCAGAACTTTTATTGGTAGCCCCATTTTTTGAAACTTTTGTGAGCGATAGGCGATGGGCTTAAACAAAATATTAGCTATTGGCTCCCGGCGGCTAGGATTCTGGCCAATGGTGTTAACTAAAGCCATATGACCAGCGATTCTTCGTTTGCTAAAGGCTAAAAGGTTTGACCCTCGAACTCCTCGTAATCGGTCATCCATTTTTTCAAAAGCATTTTGAATGGACCACCTTCGTTCGTAGCTTTGATTCACTTCCCGAAGGTCAATTCGATCTTCATTAACATTAGTTACATAACCATGAATAACATTAATTCCTTTTACAACCTNGCCATATGAATCTTTAAACTCAACATCTCTGTTTTGCTTAGGATCAAGTGGGTTTTGAACTAAAGACTCTATGTCTAGAGGGCGCGGCTCAAACCGCTCTGCACTTTCGACAATTTTGCAAAATTCACGCGGGAAAATAACGTCAGCCTCACGAAAAGATCGAAATGGCAGCGTCAAATATTCGAAGTTTCGGAATGTTCGGTGCTTTTGAGTGAATAGCTGTTGAAANGGCTTAATATTTTCTCTTTTTGGGTTAGGTCTCATCTCGATTTCTCTAATTTGAAAAGCTGGAACACGAAACCCCCACTTAAGTTCATTTTTGGCATCTCCATCTCCATGATACCGAATCTCTTGCATTTCAACATCATAGGGGTTGTTATTTTCGATTATTAAACTCGAACCTTCAATTTTTCTCCGAAGACCTCTATCATCTCTAAATCCTTCCTTCAGTTTTTCTTGGCTGTTTTCACCTAATTTACCACGTTCTGGAATTCGAACACTCCAGTAGTCTGTATATCCATTTTTATTTTCTTCTACATTCATTAAATATATATAACGATCATTATATTCTTTTAAAATACCAACGAATTCTGTAGCTTTTCCATTTTTGTCATCGAAACGAACTTTCACTTTTGTACCAATGAAGCGTTCAATCAACCTTTCGTAACTTTCTTCCATAGCATAATCGTAGGCATCTTTTTGAATAGTATCCACTTCTTTTTCGATGTTTATGTTACCAATATTTTGCTGCAATGGCTGAAAAGCTTTCGATCTTTTAATAGACCCCCATATCATTTGAACCGTTTTGGATACGGAATCACGTAGAGCTACACCAAAATTACGAATTCGTCTTAGTAGACGTGTANTAAAACGCGGGTGATATACCNTGTCTAGATCATTATCCCGTTCTTTCCTCTCAGTTTCATTCATTGCATCTAGATATCGAATGTAAGCCATAATATCCGAATTTTTGAATAGAAAACTGGGAGGTCCTCCTCTTTGGCGAGACTCCTCAGAAATAATCTCGATCCCNGTTGTTTCCAGTCGCATAGTTCCATGATACCTGGTACTATCCTTCATCTGAAAAACAAGATATTTGCCCAACAGTTGTTTGAGAATCTTATCCTTTCTAAACAAATCAATCAAATAGTTGACTGTGGCGAAAAGGAATATAAGGACGGTAGAGGCTAAAAGAGGATTATCGACTAATCTTTGTAGGAAGGAAACTTTTTCGGCCTCACTAACCCCACTCTGGGCGGAGACAAGAAACGAACACGAGATAGATAATGCGAAGCAGAACAGTAGAAAGGGCATGCGGGAGAGTACCATCAGATCAGCTAATGGAAAGTAGGAAACAGGTCTAACTAAACTTACTGACTACACTAACAAGCGAACCCCAAGGTTGGCCTCGGCGTAACGGACGACGTTGATATTAATTTTCCTGTTCAGGTTCACCGTTAGCATCTGCTAACCGTGTATTGACCACAATTATAACGGAATCCCGATCTTGACCGCCACGATTGTCTTTCACAAGAACACTCACCAAATAACTGCCAGGAGAATCNGCCTTGAATTTAGCGCTAGCACCACTACCTTCTTCAATCAAACCACCAGCATCACTATTTTCNTGATCTCTAGCAGACCACTCAAAAACCAAGGTGTCGTTATCTGGGTCACTGGCTTGAGCTACCAGAAAAATCTCTTGATCAACGTAATGTGGCATGGCCGGACTCAGGGTAACCGGACTCGTACCGTCTAGGACTGGAGGCTTGTTTAGTGCATTAACCTTGATAAAAGTTGAATTCTGGATTTGATGACCATTACCATCACTTACTGCGACCGATATGGCATAAATATCAGCTTGCTCGGCAGAGAAATAGACTTTTGGACCCTTGTTGGGCTCGTCCTGTTCGCCCTCTGTTTCTTGATCTTTCCCTTTTTCGACTATGGTTTTAAAAACAGTAGCGACTTCTTCATATTTTCCGTTTCTCGCCGTCCACTCAATTATCAACTCATCTTGATCTGGATCTTCAACCTTGACTTCTAGTTCAATAGTTTGTCCAGAGAAAACNTCGTAGGGCTGCTCTAATTCAGACAGNATATTAATATCCAAAAATTCTGGCGGCTCATTTCGACCACAACCCAACGCACAAAAGATTAAAACAACAAAGAACAGGAAAACGGGAGAACTCAACTGGACTCTATCCATCATCTATTACTTGCCCTGATTCCCGGCAACTCTATCATAATCAGTGAATAATGTCAAACTAAAACAAACCAGCACCGTACTTCATTTCACGCTATGGTTCAACTTGACTCAACACGCAGTTCTATGGGATAATGTGGAGTTTTTGAAATCAATCTCTTCGAGGTTTAGTATGTCCCTAAAAGTTGGAATTAACGGTTTTGGTCGAATTGGTCGAAATGCGTTCCGCGCCGCACTGGCTAATCCTAGTTTAGGCGTTGAAATTGTAGCAGTGAATGATCTTACCAATCCTGAAACTCTAGCTCATTTGCTAAAGTATGATTCGGTTCATGGTAATCTGCCACACGAGATTAGCGCTACAGACGGCGGTCTTCTCGTTAACGGTAGTCCGATTGCAGTCTTTTCTGAGCGCGATCCAGCTGATCTCCGTTGGGGTGACAACGGTATAGATGTAGTAATTGAGTCAACGGGGTTTTTCACTGAGAGATCAGATGCNGAAAAACATATCAAGAGTGGTGGAGCAAGGAAAGTTATTATTTCGGCACCAGCGAAAGGCGAAGACATCACTATTGTTCGTGGAGTTAACGAAGATAATTACGATAAAGATGCTCATCACATTATTTCAAATGCATCTTGTACTACGAACTGTTTAGCTCCGATTGCTAAAGTTTTGTTGGAGAATTTTGGTATCAACAGTGGATTAATGACTACAGTTCACGCCTATACTGGAGATCAAAAGGTACATGATTTTCCNCANTCAGATATGCGTCGAGCTAGAGCTGCCGCTTTGTCTATGATACCGACGACTACCGGTGCTGCTGTTGCTGTCTCCCGAGTTTTACCGGAACTTGAGGGGAAATTAGATGGGATGGCAATTCGGGTTCCGACGGCTAATGTATCAGTCGTTGATTTGGCAATAGATTTGGAGAAAAAAGCTACAGCAGATGAAGTAAATGCGACACTTAAAGCAGCGGCTGAATCGAGTTTGACAGGTATACTCGCTTACAGTGAAGAACCACTAGTTTCGATTGACTTTAACGGTTCAAAATTATCCTCCGTTGTTGATGGACCTTTCACTAAGTTTATTGAAGGTGGATTAGTCAAGATACTTTCGTGGTACGATAACGAAACTGGTTATTCGAACCGATTGGTTGAGCTAGCTGCGAAGGTTATGTAATTGTTATTTTAAATTAGACGGAGCACGGAATTGAGAAGACCTATTATCGCAGGAAATTGGAAATTAAATAAAACTATCGACCAAGCAGTGGATTTCGTTGTGGAACTACAGTCGTTAGTCGATGGAACTGAAGATGTTGAAGTTGTAGTTGCTCCGGCTTTTACCGCTTTATCTGCAGTAGCGAATGCCCTAAATAACAGTTCAATTGGNGTTTCAGCTCAAGATNTATATTGGGAAAATANTGGAGCTTTCACTGGTGAAATTTCNGCAGAAATGATTGTTGATTCCGGTTGNTCTTATGTCATTGTTGGCCATTCAGAGCGCCGCCAGTTTTTTGGTGAAACCAACCAATCGGTTAATCAAAAGGTAAAATCNGCCCTANAAAGNGGTTTAGTACCGATTGTTTGTGTCGGTGAAATGTTGGAAGACCGAGAANNTGGNAATACGCAAANAGTTGTTACAAAGCAATTGATTGATGGTATAGATGGNTTGGNAAAAGCGGANATNTCGCNTATTNTNATCGCTTATGAACCAGTCTGGGCCATTGGCACTGGTAAGACAGCTTCTCCTGATCAAGCTCAAGAAGTACATTCTTTGATTCGGTCTGTCATAGCAACTTCGTACTCAGATCAGATTGCAGAATCGGTCCGTATTCAGTACGGAGGGAGTGTTAAACCGTCTAATGCTGCCGAATTGTTATCCAAACCTGATGTTGACGGGGCATTGGTTGGTGGCGCGAGTTTGGATGCTGACTCGTTTGCAGAAATCATTCGGGCTAGTCACCAATAGTTAGCAATTCTGGGGAGAAAATTATGAATATTTTAGTTGGATTTGTAGTAGCAGCTTTCGTCGCCATATGTTTTTTGCTAGTGATCGTGATTTTACTACAAGATAGCAAAGGTGAAGGCTTGTCTTCTAGTGCATTCGGTGGTAGTGGGTTAGAATCTGTTTTAGGTGGACATGGTGCTACCACATTTTTGTCTCGTGTGACAACTTGGACTGCCATCAGTTTCATGGTGATTGCTTTATTTTTGATGAAGTTTTATGGTGAATCTAATGATATTGTACCGATTGAGCAATCTAACNTTTCNCAATCGNTACCTGAAGATGCTGTTGAGAAAACAGTCGTTCCTGATTCCNGNGCTACTAAATCTGAATCGCCAGAATCTAATACCNCGNAAGAGACGGACNGCGNAAAAACCNAAACAGNNGGNGGCAAGTCAGGTAGTGTTTCNAAAACAGCAGAAGNGCCATCGAGTGAATAACAGCTCANAAGATTTNAGTAGNCGGAAAGCTTGCTAACTTGGGTTGTTCATCCTTTTGTAGAAAACCGAAAGCGGTCNATCTTGCTGATCGCTTTTTTGNTACTGTTTTTGGCTTTAGTGTATTTATCTACTAAATCGATCTACATTGTATCACTCTCGGTTTTCTTTTTCGGGGTAGGTCTGTACAAATACTTCGTACCCTTTCATTATCAGTTCGATCAACGGAAAGTAGTCATTTTGTCTTTCTTATATCGATTNGAAAGAAAGTGGGAATCTTTCCGCAGNTTTTATGCTGACAGCAACGGTGTTCTATTAAGCCCGTTCGAACGTCCCTCTCGGTTAGAAAATTTTCGTGGCTTGTATATTCAGTTTGGGTCTCACAAAGAAGAAATTATTAATTTTATTAATCAAAAAGTACCTGAAAAACCGGCTTCCATCAAATATTAGCCGAAAAGGAGAAAATGATAATGCCGAGCATATGGTATGGTGTTGGTGGCCTTGCAGGGCTGATCCTACTGTTGACCTCGTTACGAATTCTAAAAGAGTACGAGCGGGCAGTTGTTTTTCGCTTAGGCCGGTTTAATGCGGTTAAGGGTCCAGGTTTTGTACTTCTACTGCCTTTTTGGATTGACCGGATAGAAAAAATTAGTATGCGAACGATTGTGCAAGATGTCACACTCCAGGATGTAATCACTAAAGATAATGTGTCAGTTAGTGTTAATGCCGTTTTGTGGTTTCGTGTGATCGATCCAGAAAGAGCCGTTATTGAAGTCGAGGACTTTTCTTTCGCAATTGGTAATTTTGCGCAAACGACTCTCCGAAGCGTTTTAGGTCAAGCTGAATTAGATGATTTATTATCTGAACGTGAAAAATTGAACCAGAATTTGGAAGAAACAATCCGTAAACACAGTCAAGATTGGGGAATAAAAGTTTTAGGTGTTGAAATTAAACATGTTGACCTGCCTGTTGAAATGAAGAGAGCCATGGCTAAACAAGCTGAAGCCGAACGAGAAAGGCGAGCTAAAGCTACTCATGCTGATGGGGAACTTGAATCGGCGAGTACCTTGGCAAAAGCAGCAAAGATCTTGAGTACTGACCCGACTTCAATCCAACTTCGCTATTTGCAAGCCATGATTGAAGTTTCTGCAGAAAAAAACTCTACTTTAGTGTTTCCTGTACCTGTTGATTTAGTTAGTGCATTGGTACCAAAAAGCGACCGACCAGCGTCTGAGAATCTGTAAAAGTGGCGTCAATTTTTACCAAGATTATTGATGGGCAATTACCATGTCACAAAATTGCCGAAAGTAGTGATTTCATGGCCTTTTTAGATATCAACCCGATTAAGCTTGGGCATACGCTTGTCATTCCTAAAAAAGAAATCGACTACGTTTTCGATCTAGATGATGACGAATTCCAAGGAATAATGGCTTTTGCAAAATCACTGGCTTTGCCCATCAAGCAAGCGACGTCATGTGAGCGTGTCTGTATGATTATCGCTGGTTACGAAGTACCTCACACCCACATTCATTTAGTACCGACCGATAGCATGATGGACTTAAGTTTTTCCCGAGCTCAAGGTGCCAATGACGAACAATTAGGTTGGATGGCTAATAAAATTCGTAATCGGTTAATGGCCGGATGAAATGAGATGATCAACCAGAAAATCTTATCTCGCCCAAGACGAAATCGGAAAACTGATTCCATTAGAGAAATGGTTCGTGAAACGCGGTTGCATCCGTCAGACCTGATTCTGCCTTTGTTCGTGGTAGAGGGACGGAATCTACAAATAGAAATTGAATCAATGCCTGACTGCTATCGATTGAGTCCGGATCTTATAGTAGAAGAGGCTAAATCAGCGGAGCAACTTGGTATTCCAGCTGTTGCTCTTTTTCCTGCATTATCCGACTTACAGAAAGACCATCTTGCAACTGAATCCACCAATCCTAATGGATTGTTACAGCGAACGGTTCGTTTGCTAAAGTCTTCTGTTCCGACTATTACCGTAATTACCGATGTTGCCATGGACCCATACTCAATTGATGGACACGATGGATTAGTCGAAGATGGTTGCATTCTAAATGACCCGACACTCGAAATTCTAGCTAAGATGGCTATTTCTCAGGCCGAGGCTGGATCTGATATTATCGCTCCTTCTGACATGATGGATGG
>PBVO01000078.1 GCA_002729015.1 Candidatus Poribacteria bacterium | reverse complement strand
GAACCTTACCACTATCACTCAAAAATGATCATGAAAGAGGCGGGAATCGGCGGCGCGTGGAGTTGGCATCAGGATTACGGGTACTGGTATAAGAATGGGTGTCTCTATCCTTATTTGGCGAGCTGTTGGATTGCTCTCAATCGGGCTGATAAAAGCAACGGATGTATGCAAGTGATCAAGGGGTCTCATCACGCCGGTCGAATTGAACACCATATTGATTCCGGTCAAAACTACGCAGATCCTGAACGAGTAGAACAACTGATCAATCGACTGGAGATTGTTTTCTGTGAATTAGACCCAGGATCGGCTTTGTTTTTCCACTGCAATGTTCTACATCGCTCAGACGCTAATACCAGTAATCGAAACCGATGGAACCTGATTTGTTGTTACAATGCAGCCCGAAACAACCCTTACAAGGCATTTCCACATCCGCAATATACGCCTCTCGAAAAGGTTTCCGATACCGCCATCAAGGAAATTGGACTAAAGTTAAGTGTGTCATCTGATTCATTTTACAAACCAGACCAAGGTGTTATTAGACGAGGGCACACGGCCGATTAGCGTAGGTGAAACAGCCACCGGTTAGCTGAACTCTTGACAGCATAGATAAGTCTGATAATATGAAGAAGGCATTTTATTGATGTCAAACAACTATAAGGTCTAAGTAGAAAAAGAAATCGTGCCCGATAATTCTTGAACTACTTGCGGGTTCAATTAGATGGGGCGCATACCGACAAATATGAATATAATTGTGGGTACAGAACTAACAAACACAAAAAGCTAAGTTGGTCTTTAAGGTATTAAGTCAGAAAGTGATATTAGAAAATTTAAGGTCTACTTATTCAATCGAGAAACTTTAGAAATTACCGAAAATCGTAATACGGGAAAAAATACAATGAATCAGCATAATTTTACGATTCCTAATTTCTGTAAAAATGGATTTGCTGTTGTTGAAGATGGATTGTCTAAGACAGAGGTTGACCAACTCCGGAAAGAAACCACTAAAATCTGCCGAGGGGAACTTGGACAGGTCGCAGGTCTTCCTCCCTCTGCACCAGAAGAAAATAGCTATGAAGTTCTAGAACGAGTATTATGTGTACATTTTCCCTACAAAATTTCGCAGATCATGTTCGACGTATTATCTCATCCTATCATCGTAGATAATCTAACAAAAATCATTGGACCAAACGTCAAATGTATGCAACAAATGCTTTTCATTAAATCGTCAGGAATGCCAGGACAAGCCTGGCACCAGGACGAATCATTTGTACCGACGCGGGACCGATCACTCAATGCTGCTTGGATCGCCTTAGACGATGCAACTGTTGAAAATGGTTGCCTGTGGTTCATGCCCAACTCTCACCAGTCTGGTATTATCTACCCAAATCGAGAGCAAAGCGACGAACGTTTCGATTGTGTAGAGGAAGCCTATGGGTATCCATTCACTGAGAAAGAGGCCGTTCCAGTTGAAGTTGAGGCCGGATCTATTATCTTCTTTAATGGCTACACATTGCATCGATCTCTACCTAATGCAAACAAAAAAGTTTACCGAAGGTCTCTAGTGAATCATTATATGAGCGCTGAGTCCTTATTACCTTGGCGAAGGTCAGAAAATCCAATACCAGTTGCCCGATATGATCACCGTGATATTGTAATGATTGCAGGTGAGGATCCCTATGCATACAAAGGAATAGAAAAAATATCCTTTTCACATATTCGTCCTCAAAGGCAGGGCGGATGTCAATGGCCGAGCCAAACAGAGTAAGTTATTGAAAATAATTGTATGAAGTCTTTCTATCCTGAAAACTATCAATCAACGATCTGATTCGATCCTGCGTTCTATCTTCTCGCTGATTCTGCCCTTGATACTAGATTGGGTTTATTGTCTAAAAATTACCAATAAACCCAATCTAGTGTCTGTTGGTTAAAAATAATAGCGTATGTTTTCCATAATAGTATGCAGGTAGCATCACCGATGGTAATACCTAGAAAGATTGGTATAGCATTACGTAACCCTTTTAGGCCGCTGAATTTGATGAGTGTCCATCGAATGAGCCAAGCTATAAAAATTGGGAACCAAAGGTGACGGAGCATCCAATCTTGGCCAATGATATAACCCAGTGGATGGAAACTCCACCAAATATATCGACGACTTAAAATAGCTAAAGCGAAAACGATACCGCCCCCTAGACTGAAGTAACTAAGGTAGACCAAATCAGGACGGGTTGTTTTATTTTGGATCTGGTTGACCAGACTGGAGAATGTTTCTTCGCCTGCCCAAGTCTTATTGGTCAATCGGTAGGCACGTTCCAGATTTCCCACAAAACCAATTACAGTTCCTAATATCAGCGCAGCTACGATTCCTACCACGACTATTCTAATTTGTCGAGAATGAAGTCGATGTTGCAGATAGAATCCCTCCATGATTTGTGGCATCGGGCTGCCACGCTGGCCAAAATCGACAAACATAAATAGTGAAAATTGAGTTAGTGTGCGATTATCTATGTATCGAGTACTAATCACTCTGGATAGGAAACCTGAAACAGTAAACGGTATTTCATGCGTCGGAGGGCCGACCTGTGCTCTAAGGCGTGTTGTCACAACCGTTAAGCCAAAAAAACCAGCTAAGAACAAAATTGCAAACAATAAGCTCATTCCG
Organism: Candidatus Poribacteria bacterium; assembly: GCA_002729015.1. Next base: position 34,636 of record PBVO01000078.1, on the reverse strand, counting down.
GCATAAACCAAGAAAACGATAGCGATACTAGTACTAATCAAAAACCCCCAAACAGCTAAAAAGTAGGGTGTATCGTCGACTGATCTCAGTTTAGATGAGGTGAAAACTACCTTGAAGACCCCAATCAAATGCCGTCTTGCCCAATACAAAAACATGATACCGAATATTGCCATTCCACCTAGTCCTTGGATCCAATATCCCGGAAAATAAGGTAATTGATGAAGACCTGATGCCTGTCCCGTTACGTTTATCAATTTCCAAAACCAATAAAAAAACCAGATAGAAAACGAGAGTTTAGTTGGAATGAAAAAAGCTAATCCAGTTACAAAAGGTAGTATTTCGATATAGGCGACCTCAATCGCACTCCACGGTGGTTCAGGGAATAACTCTGCTAGGTTATATTTACCATAGGTCAGTCCTGGGACAACCGGGACTAGGTGGTGAATTCCGTTGTTTAAGCTCAATAATGAGGTTACCAAAAACCCAAACCAAAATTTCTTGTTTTGATAAATTGATCGGCGAGGAGACAGTAATTGCAGAGGGATTTGGGCAATTGGAAAAGTCAACAATTCGTTGTTTATCCACTGTCTACGCAGCAGCAGGCTAAGAAAAATCATACTAAAGTAGAGCAGGATAGTGAATAAAGACCAAAGCAAGATAGGTTGGACCCAAGCTGGCCAAATGTGTGGGGAAAAAAAACTCTCATCGTAGTAAATCAATCCTTCAGCCACTAGAGGGTCGAGAATAACGAGCCGCGTAGGGAGATAGTGAAAAAAAATCGATTTCCAATCATTTTCTGGAGAAGCGAAATGAACAGGATAGGCTACAATCTGAGTGAGAATCTCAAGGGTATCATGTCCAGCGGCGGCGGTAGCCGAAGTCAACATGATATAAACCAACATTAGTTCGGATGGACGAAGAATTGCGCTCGTTTTCACTTTTAATAACAGTACATTTAATAAACCCAGTATAAAAGTGATGACAATAGCATTGATAAATAATGAAGCTAGAGTGAAACCATTCCAAGTACTGGTAACCCAATATTGTGTAGATACCACCAAAAATGTGCCAACCAATAGAGTACCTGATCGAATTGAATTAGACTGACTAGATATTCGAAGCAAAAACTTTTCTCAATATTTAGGTTACGCTGATTATGTATTAAGATATGGGAAAATCGTTTTCTCAGATGAGAAAACAGTGAACAATATACTTACCATTTCAACTTTTGTGTCTACGCAGAGTTATAATTCTAAAACATCCCTATAGGTGAATCGGAAAAAATTGGTAGACAAAAAGCTATTTTTAATTTATTTTCTAGATAAGAATTCTGCTAAGAACAACATAGTATCAAAAAAAAACAGGAATAGGTTGATAATATGCTAGATAAAGAACAAATTAATCGTTTCCATCGGGACGGTTTTTTGGTCATTCCTCAATTATTTTCAGGTAAAGAACTCGAATTGTTGCAACAAGCAGCTCAACATGTTCAGCACGAAGGTACAGCTAGATTAGGAGCGGGACACTTGTATCATACACACGAAGATGGGACACAGACCTATTTCCGTAGTGAGCGTATGTGGGATCGAGACCCCATCTTTCGAGCAGTAACAGTCAATCCCGATTTGCTATCTGCGGTAGGCCAGTGTATCGGTCACTCCTTTTTTCCCTTCAATAATGCCCTTGTTTGTAAGCTACCAGGAGGAAATGTACCTGTGTTTTGGCACCAAGACCCTCCTTACTGGACCGAGCCAACCTTAACGCCAAAATTTACATCCATATGGGAATTAGAATCAACATTCGAAATTCCGAACTTTGTAGCTGATATCTACTTAGACCGTTCTACTATCGATAACGGCTGCGTTTGGGGTCTACCAGAACACCATCTGGTTGGTCATGTGGAGTTAAATCGTCTAAATGAAGATCAGCTATTTGAGAATCATAATACTGTGGCCTTAGAGATGGAGCCTGGGGATGTATTATTTCATGCCCTTTCCGCTCCACACGGTTCGCGCGGTAATTTGACAGACACAACGAGACGAGTGGTATATCTACAATATGTGAATATTGAGGTTTTTTCCCATGGTTATTCAGACTGGACGTTTCATGGTCAACGCACCTTAGGAGTTAATGGGCAAAAATTAATTCAGGAAATGATGGATAGTCGTCGTGATCTTGGTTTTTCAGGTGTGGAAGGTTATCCACTTCGTCAAGTCGATAATCATTGGGAGTTTTTGGGAAATCCTTCCACACCTGACAGGCATTGGAAAGGTTTGATTAAACAGATGTCAGACCAAGAAATCAAACAAAAAAAACGGCTGCAGTCTTTGATTTAACCAACCTCACAAAGACTGTTGCAAAGTAAGATGGAAGGATGAAAAAAATTACGTCTTACGTTAATACATTGTTCTTTTTTATCTTTCCAGAATTAACCATCCAATTTTTTGTAATCACAGATGGGCTTCAGGATTTGACGGAATATAGTAGAAATTTGGGTTATGGTAAAGAGCAAATAATATGGCGATCAAACAAACCTTAGCTGAATTAGGCGTAGACGATCAAACACTCAGTACCAAAGAGCAACTCGACCAAGACGGATTTTTTGTCGTTAAGTCTGTATTGAGCAGGAAGTCATATACCAACATGTGTGACGAGTTTGATCAAATTCACCAAGTTGAAGGCAAACAATCAGGTTGGGAGGTACATAAGGAAGACGAGGCAATAAGACTATCGAACGTGCTCAACAAAACGACCAAATCTGGTGATTGTCTCTATAGCAAATCCTTGCTAGTTGCCGCTTACCATCTGCTAAAACCAGACTTCAAAGTCTACGATTTGGCTTCTCCTAGTCACGATCATCAAAGGTTTTACAACGATTATGGTCCCGCTATTCCCATCGGCAACAACTGTGTTCTTAATTCCTTGATTTTGCTGGACCCGTTTACTGAAGATAACGGAGCAACCTGAATTGCGCCCGGCTCTCACCTCTTAGGCTTACAACCGGAAGGTGTGATGGGCAATACACTAGATCCTCATTCGAACGAAATTCGCTTGACGGCACCAGCAGGTAGCACAGTTATCCTGAATGCTCACACTAGGCGCGGTGGTACGCTTAACGTCAGCGGTGAACAGCGACTTAGGACACACCTTACCAGTGTTTACGCTGAGAGCCAAAGCAACTGGTATAACAGATTTTCTGACGCCAACACTGTATAACAGAATGCCATCTGCTCACCGCTATCTATTAGATATAAAACTACCTAAACCGTAGGTTGAAAAAAGAAGTATAAAAAAACTTTGAGAGAAAATAGCATTATTTAAAATAATCGCCCCTAATTTATAACTCTTCACAATTAGCAAATATTAAGTATTGTCAATCTATTTCTTTGATAACCAATATTTGGTTAGGCTGAACAGAGTGTAAACTTTTTTGATTACCGCTTGGCCACTCAATTTCGATGTCTGCTGTCTTGGCCGTTCCTAAACCGAAGTAGGCACGCAAATCACTTTGAGACAGGTAGCTTGATCCAGACCGAATCTCCCGAATCTGGGTTGACTCTTCTGTCTTAAGGCGAATCCGAGTTCCAATTGCATCTCGATTGCTTTTTCGACCGATACATTTAATGGCTAGCCAGTGGTTCTCATTGCCTCCATCATTGCGTAAGACATCTAGTCGCTGATTGAGATTGCTGATAACTAAATCTAAATCTCCGTCATTGTCCAAGTCCCCATAAGCCATTCCCCTGCTGACCTTACGAAGTTGTAACCCTGAGCCAAAATCGGGACTCACCTCTTTGAAGGTACCGTCACCTCTATTTTGGAAAAGCTGATTGCGTTGTGCATAGGTTCCGACCTCACTGAAATCTTCAATATTATCATCAATATGACCATTAGCTATAAAAATATCGAGATAGCGATCGTTGTCGTAATCAAAAAAATCAACTCCCCAAGATAAATAGATTAAGCTCTTTGCGCCAATACCACACGAATAACTTAAGTCAGTAAAAAAACCGTTGCCTTCGTTATGAAATAGAACGTTGGGCTGGTCTTGAAAGTTGGTAACAACTAGATCTAGATTCCCATCGTTATTATAATCTCCAAAGCTAGTTCCCATACCATTGAGAGGTTGTCCATCTTCATTAAAGGCGACTCCTACTAACATCGAGACTTCAGTGAAGGTTCCATTACCCTCGTTTCTAAATAGGAAATCTTGCATCAAATCGTTGGCAACAAAAACGTCTAAATCCTGATCGTTATCATAATCTGCCCAGCTAATACCTAGTCCTTTGCCAGGTTTCTCTAGGCCGGCTGCTTGGGTAACATCAGAGAAAGTGCCATCCTGGTTATTACGATATAGTACATCGAAGGTCGGTTCAAAAATATTAGGACTGCAATAGGTCGGAAAATCATTCTTAGCACACTTGGGATTATTGCCCAACTCAAAATCAACATAATTGACCACATACAGATCGAGATATCCATCATTATCATAATCAGCGAAACTAGAACTCGTACTCCAACCTGATTCACCAACCCCTGCTTGTTGAGTAACATCCGTAAAAGTGCCGTCCCCATTGTTAATATAGAGTTGGTTTGGGCCAAAGTTTGTAATATAAATATCGGGATCACCATCGTTATCATAATCGCCGACACAAGAACCTACTCCGTAGCCGATACCGGTTACTCCAGCTTGTTGGGTAACGTCCGTAAAAGTCATATCGCCGTTGTTACGATAAAGTCGATTTCGAATTGGATTTTCCAGTTCAGTCCCAGGAAGATTGCCTCCATTTACACAATAGATATCGAGATAACCATCAGTGTTAAAGTCGAGCAAAGCAACACCACAACCGAGGGTTTCAAGTAGAAACTTTTGTCCACTACGTCCATCGACATGCTCAAAATCAATACCACTATCTAACGTTACATCCACAAATTGGGCGACTGTCCTGATGCCTGAAATAAAAAAACAGATGGAGAACAGAGTCCAAAACCAAGAAATTGAATGTCGAATCATCGCATCTTGCACAGAACCTCAATCAAGGATTCTGGATTGATTTTTGGATTTGTTTCAGCCCACGTTGATAAAGTGTATTTGAAGGATCTAAATCAATCGCACGCTGAATTGATTTTGTAGCTAACCGATATTCACCCTTCCGGTGGTAAATCCAAGACAAAATATTCAAATGTGGAGCCGAAGGTTGAATTTTTACGGCCTTTTCAGCGACCTCTAACGCCTGGTCAAGTCTGATTTTATCCCGACCGTATAATTTCGCCAATCCAATTAATGCCTGAGTGTTTTGGGATTGAATCAAGAGCGCGTTTTGATAGTGCCTTTCTGCCGCTTGGTAGTTCTGTTCATTAAAGTAAATTTCAGCCAAAGCACACTGGGCTTCAACCAGTTTGGGTTGTAATGTTATGGCGCGTTGATAATATTTTATAGCTTTCTTCGATTTAGATTGACGTAGATAGGTTAAACCTAGTGCAGCGTGTGCCTGAGCCAAATCTGGTTTTAAGGCGATGGCTTTTTCTTGAGCCGCAACAGCGGCCACGTAGCGCTCTAACATCAGATAGGATAGACCCAATCCGCTATGAGCTTCGGCCAAATTGGGGTTGCGCCAAATCGATTTTCGATAGCTTTCAACTGCCTGTTGGTAGGCGCCATATTTCAGGTAGGTCTGGGCCAAATTAGAGAAGGCTGCGGCTTGATCTTGTCCTCGACTACGATTGACAATATCCCGTTTTTCTTCTATTTCTTTAGCTTGTACTTTCAGTCGCTCAGCTATGTTTAGATGTTGGGTTGCTGTTGCTTTATGGTGAGGATTACTTTGACTAAGACGAAAATAAACTTTAGCCAAATTATAGTGGGCTGCTCCCATAACAGGTTTATATTGAATAGCAACCTGATAAGCTTTAGTAGCCGCCTGTAGTTTTTTCTGCTTAACCAGCAAGTTGCCTTTCTGATAGTAGGCTTCCGCTAACCGATTAGTCGCTGGCAGATGTTCTTCTAATAAAATAGCTCGGTTTAAATGTTGAAGAGCTTCTTTTATTAACCCTTGTTTGGCAAAAATTGTTCCCAAGTGATAGGATGGCTCTCCCCAGTTGGGTTTTTGCTCAATTGCTTTCTGATAGGCAGTAATAGCTTCCGGAAATTGGTAAAGTTGTGAGTAGGCATACCCAAGTTCGACATATAGTTGGGTCATACTCGGTTGTAAAGAAACCGCTTGTTGGTAAGACTGAATAGCTTTTCTGAATTCGCGATTTTGAGAATATACAGCACCTAATCCGTAACAAGCCATTTCGAGATTAGGATTTAACTCTAAGGCATAATGATAATGGGTTAGTGCATTTTCAAAATCTTCTACTGCCGTATATGATTGAGCTAACTGAAGGTGAAGTTCCCCTGATTCAGGTGCGAGCTCAAGTCGTTGATGGTAATCAGTAATTGCAGTTGAAAAATCGGCACCCCCAGTATCATTAATGGTTGTCGACCGTAATTCAAGGGTGGTGGATATTAAAAGAAAAATAAAAAACACATAATTCAAACAAGGGAACCACATTGTTTTTCTAAAGACGCGCTCAATATGCCAAATAACCGCTGTAATCGTCTGGATATATCAATGTCTCCAACTTACTTCTGTATAATCGATCCAGTGTTGTCTACTAATGGGTTTCTAACTTGACTTAACCAAGTCAAGTCAAGCAAATTAGCCAAAACACTAATGTTATTAGCGTTTTGGCTGTATTCCAAATTCCACTCAGTCAGCTTGGTGAAAAAATATAACACAGATAGATTGTGATTAAAATTAGGCAATCGTACAATCAAGATCAGTCAGATAGTTGATTCTATGATTGTACAAATCCAAAATTAGACGACTCGATGCATTTAAACAAGCTTATCAAATTGATACATCAGAGACTTGTTAGATAGTCCATTTCACCTGTAAATGTCAATGAATGTCTCAAGCCAATAAAAAGGGGGAAGTTTGGATCAACATTCAAGATAGGGAAGGCAGTATTCTTATTGAACCAATGAAGATCAACCCTACCTATAGAAACGAGAATTAGCAAACCAGGATCATTGACGCCTTCCTGATTTAATTTTTCTATGCAATCAACAGCAATAATATTTATGTCAATTAGTCAATAATTCTTAAGGTGAGTTCTTTATTTTACTCCATTTGGTGGCTAGTTTTGCCTTTGGATCGACAGCCATTGATTCTCCTAATCCCTTGTCATGAATAGTTTTAATGACAGCATCATCCAAAACTGTGTTGAAAAGACCAATTTCATCAAGCATACCGGTTATGCCAGCATTACCACCCGGATGATGCCAAGCCATGAAAACTAGATTGGCGTCATTTTGTGGCAAGTCATGTTTAACTTCAGCTTCACCCTCTAGTATCCCATTGGTATAAATACGTTGCACCTGCTCTTTTTCATCATAACTGATGGCAACGTGAGTCCATTTTCCTTTGTTAATTTGGGTTTTTCCACTGACGTCACTCCATTTGCCAGCTTTTTTGTTACCAATGGACATGCCGGCTACACCAGTTCTGGCATCAATATACATACAATAGGTTCTAGTTGGATTGTCCATAGATTTTGATAGGATTCCACACCAGTCGGCACAACCGCTTTTTGTATTTAGCCAAAGAGTAACGGTGTATGCAGTCAGTTTTAATTTATCATCCGGCGGCACCATCACCCAATTACCCGAAACTTGTAAGGCTGTACCAAACTTACCATCAACACGATTATTCCCACCCTTGATTTGGCCGTCATGTCCATTGCCAGAGGAATCAATAGCGTTCTCTCCTTCGTCGTCAAAAAGCCATTGTCCAACCACTGTTTTCTCATCGTATCCCGCAGAGAAACTCGGCAAAGAAAGACATAAACAAATAATAAAACACGATAACAACGAGATTGAGAATTTATACATACTATACATACCCATGACCAGTACAGTACTCCGTTTTTTTATTTTGTACAATTTGTATCGTTTACCATCAGTGTTGTCCTATTGTATCTGACAGGTAATAACATACGATTCGTCTACCCATTTGTGTACAAAGCGATTCTACCACATTTTTGTAAGTCGGCAATCTTTTTTTTACAAAAAAGATGCAAAAAGTTATCATAAAGTCATGGAGTGCAAATTTTTAAGAGGATGGAATTGCTCGAATATTTCTACTTAAACTGATACATTTTTTAGTAGAAATATTTGGTAACAAAGCTTATAAATATCAAAAAACCGAAAGCNCTCGCTGTTTATTACTAGTCACTGAATAACCAGTTGTATGCAACGGATACAAGAAAAATAAATTGCACATAAGAATCAGTAGAAGATTAGAAATTCGATACCAGAATCAAACTAGTCTTGCAGAGGATAGTTCCTTCTCTCTTTAACATTCATATAACTAGTTTTCGCTTCTCACTTTGTTGACAATTATTAAATTTCACCGTAGGATACCTTCCGCTAGTCTTTAGACATTAGTAGCGAGATGAAAGTGGAGTAAATTTGTTTGATTTTTGATTTTACAATCAAAATTTTTTTGGCCAAAAGACGATAAAATGAAAAAATTAAATAAACTAGAAGCTCTAGAAAAGAGAAATGAGTTGGTGGAATTTGGATTTACTACTGTACCCACAGTTATGCCNAAACCCTTAGTCCAACAACTTCGCATCTGGTCGGATAANATTCTTGACCGTGTGGNTATCGACCGAAAAATTCGCTATCAGGGTAGTGATATCTTTGTACATACGGAACGAAGATGGGGTGAAAACGGTAAAGAACGAAAACCCAATCATTTNCCTNATTCAATTGCCGAAAAAATCATCGACTTACCGTTACAGAAAGAAGTTTGTGAATTAATTGGGTTGGAAAATCTGAATCCAGATGATTTGGTGATAATCTTGTCTAAACCTGGTTATGGACCACCACTATACTGGCATCAAGATTTTATGAAATGGAATAGTCCAGAAGCNGCTACNCCTTGGCCTACACGTGTGTTCTTNTCTTATTACCTGACTGATACTAACCGTCAGAATGGTTGCTTGCGTGCTATTCCAGGGACACACCGTAGACGTCATCTACTACATGACATTCTTCCAGATGCTCATAGTGCAGAAATTCAGTCTATTGATGATCTTTCCCATCCGGCTTTTGCTGATTATCCAGATGCCGTAGATGTNCCGATGAAAGCTGGAGATTTGCTGATAGCAGACGCACGATTGATACATGCGGCTTGGCCAAATCAAACTAAACACCGACGGACTCTATTACTAGCTTGGCATGATGTGTTTTCATTCCCTCACCCACCTAGTTGGTGGACNGAACCAGTTCCAGAAGTTATCAAGAATGCTAGTAAAAGTCACGAAGTATCGGCTAATTCTCGAACTCCGAGCGATTATATCCAGTAAGTTATAAAATGAAATAATTGACGAAAACGGAAAATAGGTTCGTTGTGAGACAAAATTGTTATTGACATTGTCCGTGTGGTAGATAAACGAAGGCTGAATAAGATAGAAACTGAAGAGGATAGAGAATGAAACCAGTATTTCGATTAGACGAGCCAACAGATGATGATGTTTCGACCTTCCACCGAGATGGCTTCTTAATCCTACCGGAAGTTTTTACAGATGAAGGATTGANAGGTCTAACTGAAGAGATCTTATCATTACAAGAAGTGAAAGATTACTTCAAATCCCTATCTAAATCAAANCCAGAAGCTGATAATCTACCTCCGAAACANCCTTCGAGCTACTTCGTCAGGCCTTGGAATGACAGAGGCCCCTGGGGCGATAGGTTAATTGATGCACCATTAGTAACAGCCTTATTACATTCCACGATTGGTTCAAATTACCATTTTTGCCACTCGGCTATGAATATTGCTCCCCGTGGGGCTAAACGACTTGGTTTCCATCAAGACCACCACCATTGGTTTCATGAAAATCCGATTAACTTATCGGAACGAGACAAATGGTATATCCAAATTCTGTATTATCCCAATGGTTTTAAGCAGGGGGATCGAAACCTGATGGTTATTCCAGGTAGTCACAAGGTAGCTCCGACACCGGGTATATCCCCGGATAGGCTACTGTCGGGCGAATGTGACCAAGAAGCGGGTAGAAAGTTAGAAGCACACCGGCTAGAATTACCCGCCGGTAGCATGGTTTACTTGAACGCTAGAACATANCATGGNGTTGAATCCAAACCGTGGAATTCGCCGCAGGCTTACCGCCTATTCGTGATCGATATTTTTAAACAGGCTGGTCCNCCACACCGTTACACACAAGAGATACCAGTGGAATGGATGAAAAAAGCTAATCCGGCCCGAAAAAAAATGTTTGAACGACAAGCCTTCACTGAAGACTGTTGGCTAGAATANAAAAAAGACGTCAGTGAAGACTTGATGATATAGATCTGTATTCTTGATAGGCTGATGAAATAATATTCCATCGGTTGTTAGTATCAATAACTATAGTAATTTTCACTTTTCTTTACGCCATATTCAATTAATTTCAAAACAGATCTAATTTAACCTAAGCAAAAGATGAAAATTACCTGAGCGTCGAGTAAAGGGTTAAAATATTGGGAAGTCAGCCCCACACTTGTACTGCTACGATAGCAGGTCAAACAATATTTCCATTATGTTTTTGAGAAAGTAATCTAAATCGGCAAAAATCCAATTTTGAAAAACAAATTCCAATCTGTTCTACAGATATTACCTATTAATAGGTTTCAAGAGAGGTACATCTATGAATTTTGTAACATTACTTAGAGAACAGCCGGATATTGTCAGAAACTATCATAGTATTGGGTGCGATCTACTGAGTAGTAAGGGAACTGTNGAACAGATTGTTGTCTCCAAAGGAGAAGAAGCAACGGCTCTAGATAGATTTTACAAGGCTTTAGAAACAGCCCATGGTGCGATTATCGGGCCNTGGTATCGACCATCGATTGATCTTCACCACTGGCAGTCCGCTAAAAATTTGCAAGTTTTTTCCGGAACCTTTGATAATAGGTTTGCGAACTGGATCGATATTGATGTACTCAATTCAACAGGTATTACTGTAGTTGATACATCGCGTGGAATGACACCTTCGGTGTCCGAATTCGCGTTAGCAATGACACTAAATCTAATTCGCCACATTCCTGAGTCNCTAAATTCGACACAAAACGGTAATTGGAGAGGTGATGTAACCTGGAATCACCCAAACTTCATCTACGGTGATTTAACTGGTCGCCGAGTCGGTTTAGCAGGATTTGGTAGTATCAATCGGCGTTATGCTGAATTACTTGAACCTTTTCNGTGCACTATTCATAGTTACGATCCCTTTGTAGCTGATCACGTATTCGATAATCACAATATTCAGCGTTCTGAATCTTTGATTGAATTAGCAGCAAATTCAGAAATATTTGTCGTAGGTCTCCCTCCGGTACCAAATACTCTAGAAATTATCAATCGAGAGGTGATTTCATCGTTACCAAAGGGAGCGTTGTTTGTTTTAGTTACACGNATGGCAGTAGTTGAGCAGAAGCCATTATGGGAGAGGATTAGGGCTAATGAATTGGCCGCGGCTATTGATGTTTTTGACCCTGAGCCTCCTCCTNAAGACGCTTGGTTTCGGCGNCACCCGAACGTACTAGTGACACCCCATATTGCAGGTGGAACTGACTTTTGCCATCGACGCTGTTTCACACATGCCTGTCAAGATGCCTTGTCGGTTATTGAAGGCCAACAACCGATATTTCAAGCAACTCAATGGGACCAACTCTGTTATGCAGGCAAACTGAAATCTGATCAGTAGAATTTGCTCGAGTTGTCGGTTTAGCTCCGCAGTATCTTCTTTTAACTAATTACTAACAAAAGACAAACCTTTTTCTCTAAAGTATCTGTAAATTACACTTAATTAAAATAGAATATGATGACTGTTAACTATCAACATGCCAAAGCAAATATATCTTATACCGCAGATTCTTAATCTTTTCTGCAAACAGAATATGCGTAGTGTAATGGGTTCGGCTACATTGTAAAATATATAAAACCTTACTTAAACGATCGTAAATAAAGGTTAAATCCGAACAGAGTTGTTATTGAATTTATCTCGAATAAGGTACATCCCCAAAATCACCAACTTCATATTCCCACTTTTCCAGATAATATTCCTTCTTCTTGAAAGGATCACCAATCTTTTCCAATTGTTTCGACAACTCTTGCTCTAAATCCTTCTGAACATCTGCCAACTCAGGAGTGCCGACCAAATTATTTAATTGATAGGGATCTTCTACATCATCAAAGAGATAATACTCACCATCACTTGTTCGAACGAAAGTATANCGGTTCGTTCGAATCGCACGATAAGCAGCATCCAGATAATTTCTTTCACTAAACGGCGATACGCTCATATAAAGTGCAACATGATCTTCTAGTTCAACTGGATTGCGAACGCAGATTGACAAATCACTACCTTCGACTGTATCGGGAATTTCCAGTTCACATAATCCCAGTAATGTCGGCATGATATCAACCGTACCCAATGGGGTCATCACTTTCCGGTTCTGGTATTCAGAAGTAAATGGAGGGTAGCGCAACAGGTAAGGTACGCGACAGGATTCATCCCAGAAGATTTGTTTCGTAAATGGCTTTTTGTCATGAGACCCTAACATTTCTCCGTGATCAGAGGCAAAAATGAGAATAGTATTTTCTTCTAACCCTTTAGCCTTTAGTGTTTCTGCGATGTCGCCTACACATTGGTCCAACGCCGCAATATGTGCATAATAGCCCGCCGCTTCTTTTCGGGTGAATGCTTCTGATTTTGAATCATCGAATGCTACGTTAGGTGAGAATATGATTTCTTCGGGTGAAAACATTTTTTGGAATTTGGGGGGAGCATTATGATGCGGGAAATGTGGCGGCCCAAGTGATAAAACCAAGAAAAATGGGTTTTCGGAGTGTTGGTTTATATAGGCACAAGCATCATCCGTCTGTGCGAAAGCATCATATCCAGGCCATATTTTAATGTCTTGGTCATCGTTATCATAATACTCAGAGTTTTGATAGTCATGCGTACACTCTAAAACTTTCCAATAATCAAAACCTTGCCGCCGTTCAGGTGGTATGTAACTGGCACGACCATGTCCGTCCACATGCCACTTACCTATATATGCCGTATCATAACCACCTGTTTTGAAAGCTTTGGCAAGACTCCTCTCCTCAGGTGACAATGGTACATCATTCATAAACATGCCCGTGGTTGTAGGAAAACGACCAGTTAACAATGCAGCTCGTGCGGGTGTACAAACGGGAGAAGTACTAATGGAATTGGCAAAATTAATTGATTCAGCAGCCAGCTGATCTATATTTGGCGTGATTGCATTCGGATCCCCATTATAACCCGTCGCTTTGGCGCGCCATTGATCTGTTAAAATGTAAACCACATTGGGCTTTTCGTTATTCTTCATCAGATATTTCTATGTTTTTTGGCGGTTGAACCAGTATTGTGACAGAACGAAAACTTTCCCTTCTACCTAAATTGGGTGTTTCCTCATAATTTGTCAACCACCAATTATTGACAAATTATTACTGATAGTATGCATTGACGCATGTGCCACCATTTCAGATAGTACCTACTGAATAGTACCCCGAGACCATTTCGTAATGTAGATTGATACACACCACAATCCTTATTTCAGAACCAAAACGGCGAGCACACAGACTGGCAGAATCGAAAACGATGTCGNCCAGCGGATCGTTTTCGATTCTGCCAGTCTTGGAGCAAAAAGTCAAATGCGTTAGTTGTGTCGAGTTCTACATCATCTCATTTTTTCCCTTGATTGAGGGAGAAAAATCATAAAATGACTTATCAGTAATCGTGTGATCTTAGAATTCGTAAGCTAAATACTTATTTTGTCGGTCGCTTCCGGTTGAATGTTGATTTCTGCTTAGTTCTATAATATGCTAGNTTACAATGAGATTGCCCAAGAAAGAAAGGTTTTCCAGAAATACTTGATCTGTTGCGCTAATCTTAATACTAAAATCATCAACAACGGAAGNGTTTTGGATTAAAGACTATATGCTGTAAATATCTGACAGAAATATTGAGAATTTTCTACTATTAGCCTGCGAACTTGGCTTGAAGGAGAAAACCAACAAGCCAAATTTATAATTTCTATAGGTTCATAGATCCTATTGTCTTTATTTCTATAATGGGTTCAAGTTAGCCGTCCAGCATGTCGATTTTTGTCTAAACTTCTGAAGATCTTTTTGTTCTCTTAAAGGGAAGATTTTCAGAACTGATTATCTGAAAGAGGACTTTTATATGAATCAAGAAGAACTTTATCTCTTTGATTTGAATGGATATTTGGTTATTGAAGATGTTTTGACTCAAGAAGAAATTACCACTGCCAATCAAGCTATTGACCAGAATTTGGATAGGATGCATATTCGATCTCGGGATCAACGATTGGATGGCAATTCAGCAGAATTGAGCGGGGAGCATGGCCGAGGTGAAATGGGAGGATTGCTGAAGTTAGATCCTCCCTGGTGCGATCCGTTTCGCCTTATGTTAGCCCACGCCAAAATTGTACCTTACCTAAATGAAATTCTGGGCCAGGGTTTTCGCATGGATCATCATCCCTTCCTATTGTCAATGGATAAGGGAACCGAGGGCCATCTTTTTCACGGTTCTTCTGGCCCAGGTTTCGATCCCAATCAATATTATATCTTCCGTAATGGTCAGATGCACAATGGCCTGACGGTGGTTGCGTTCCAATTAACCGATGTCAATGAAGGTGATGGCGGATTGGTCTTGATTCCAGGTAGCCACAAAAGCAATATAGCTTGTCCTGATTCTATTCGCCGCTATCAAAAGCATCAGAAACAGGTACGACAAGTAGCCTGCAAAGCTGGTAGTGTGGTGATATTTACCGAGGCAGTTACACATGGTGCTATTCCTTGGAAATCTGAACAGGACAGAAGGTCAATTTTAACGCGATATACGGCGGGAAATCTGGCATATGTACCGGCTTATCCAGTACCAGAATGGGCTGACAACCGCCAGAGAAGTGTGATGGAACCACCTTACCACTCACGGTTAAATCGTCCTATTCTAGATAAGTAACTGTGCAAATCTTTACCAGAATGGATCTGTTAGTACTAAAAAACTTGGTAGCGTTACTATGGTTGCAAAAAAAGATCAAAAATAGAAAAGAAACTTCATTTACGATCGCCTTATTTTTACAAAGGTCACTGAGTATCAGATCATAATCAATCTGCTCTGTGAAAACGGAATCNACTTTTGTTCTACTTTGACTGAAAAAATTGTAGTCGTTGGTGATTTTTGTAATGNGTGGAAGAGTTTTTACTCTTCATCATTTTATTGGATTTTGNCTATATTTAATTGAATTTATAATGAGCTATCAAAGAGATTTTTCAAACAAGTTAAGTGTTGGTTTGGTTGGTGTCGGAACTCATGCCTACCGAAATATCCTCCCAACGATGAATTTTCTGCCANTCGAACTAAAAGCATTTTGTGACGTGGATTTAGATCGAGCTAGAATTACGGCTCGCCAATATGGTGTTTCCAATTGTTATCAACGAATCGAGGAAATGCTAACAAAAGAGTGCTTGGACGCAGTCTTCATTGCTGCACCACCTCGACTACACCCGCAACTGACGATTCAGGCTTTGGATGCAGGNCTGCATGTTTGGTTGGAAAAACCACCTGCGATGAGAGCGGAACAAGTTCAGNAGATGATAGAAAAACAGAAAGGGAAAGTGGTAGTCGTCGGGTTCAAAAAAGTCTTTATGCCGAGCACCAGAAAAGTGATTGAAATCGTGAACCAATCAGAATTTGGTCAATTGAAATCCATGTTGGCTATTTATCCGATGACGATTCCATCAAACGGAGAAAAAATTTTAGATGAACACATCCATACAAACTGGTTGCAAAACGGNTGTCATCCTCTCTCACTAATGTTGGCANTTGGTGGTACCGTCGATTCAGTATTAACACATCGGGGTAAAAATGGAGGAGGTGTGTGTATTTTGTCCTTCGATTCAGGAGTTGTCGGNAATCTACATCTGGCAGCTGGTGGTGGAAGTGGGCAGCCAATTGAGCAATATAGTTTTTTTGGTGATGGTAGCCAAGCTAATATTGACAATAATTTGCGAATTACTTGGCAACGTGGCATCCCTTTTCAGTATACGAGTACAACTGACTATGTTCCTGAAGGATTCGATAGCGGTGCCATTATGTGGGAACCTCAGAATGGATTAGCCACTTTGGAAAATAAAGCCCTATTCACTCAAGGGTTCTATCAGGAAATGAACTATTTTTGCCAATGTATTTTGAGTCAGACACCTGCTCAACTCGGTTCATTGAAGTTTGCTTTTCACCTGATGGAAGTTTACGAATCTGCTTTATTGTCAAAAGGGGAATTACTCGCTGTCGGTTAATCTCCGTCCTATTTTGACTTCAATTTGTTNACGCTGGTAAACCGTTGTACATACCAGAATTCTACCTTCAGATTAGAAAATGTAGTGCNGAATCAATACGTGGCGGTGATTGTGACTCGTTTTGACTTCTATACGGACCAACCAATTGGTAATTCGACAATCTCTGCGAAAAATAATTCCCATTCGTATCGACAGTTCTATCCTAAATCACTTATGGGTATAGACCATCGTTGGCTTGTCATGGCAGACCATTTCTCTACATAATATTTTCTATAAGTTTATTGGTGTATGTGCGTGAAAATCAGTTATGGGGAGGTAATTTGGCATAGTTCGATCTTGCTGAGGAAATAATGAAAATTTTAGATCGGAGGAAAATANCCCTACAATTATATTTCCCTAATTAGTCGACGAGTAAACTTGATATCTCTGATGCTAGAATTATGATAGTCGTATCCGCTTTTGGCTTGACCATGGGAAGGATTCAAGCAAATTACGGGACTGATACCATCGATAACAACTTGCCGTGTGATCTCAACCACGGGCCAAGATGCATCTGATAAATTTGATTTCCAATACAAACTTTGACTGCCTCCTCGGAATTGTCCACCCTTCAAATGATAATAACGGATTAGATTCTTGAGCTGATAATAAACATCAATTGTTGGAAATGTTCCCATTTGCCACAGATTTTGTACATCCCAAGTTAATGCAACCGATTGAGGCCTATCAAGTAGTTTAAAAAAATCGACAATCTCCTTTGGATTTGAGAAGATACAATTGTGCGCTTCATTTTCGATAGTTGTACCATGGTGAAACTGAGATGCTAAAGAGGAAAAATATCCTTCTTGAATCCGGTCAATAGCGGCAATATATAATGGGATTAACCATTCATGTTTTTGTTGAAGGTAATCTACACTGTGACTGATCATACTTCTGCGGGCTGTTTTAGCTGCCAGTAAACGTATGAACCGGGGCTGAAATATTTTAGCAATTTCGATTAGATGATTGATTCTATNAAAATAATTAGACTGAAAGTATGATTGTCCTAACTCGATGTCTCCACCGAATAAGACNGTTGATAAACAATAGACCGATAAACTTCTTCTTTTAATAATTTGAGCAGCCTTTCTGGCTTCATCAATGGTCAACTCAACAATACTTTTTCCCCAGATACAATCTTTTAAATCTAAGTAATTAATNCCCCACAAGACATGTTGGTCTAAGGCAGTTTCAAATGATGAACCCGCCATTGAATTGAGTATACTGATAACAACTTTGTTTGANCCGTANGCTTCATTTACTGACATTCTAATTCCATTAATCTATGAATATAATTAAGCTCATGAGTTGGTAAANTACGAAACATCCGTTCTTACTCACGAAGTGAGGAAACAATGAAGGATATTATCTGATTANATTTCGTTCGCNCATCTCTCATGTGGTTACCCCCATTCTTATAGAAACCGCTTAAAATTTCAACTAGANTTTCTGTAGTAAACAGTATTGGTAAACTCATCATAATCACCTTACCANCTAAGAAAATACGGCTATTTNAAACTGATTTGATTATGCATTTAGTCGACATACATTCTAAGAAAAACCGATTAAGGGCATGGAAATATATACCAAGTCCACAAATGAAGAATAAAATATTTCTCTCTAATTCTCGTGCTTGTAGCAAACATCTCTACTTACGCTTTTGATTTCATGAATAAAACCTCTAAACCAAATGTTGAATTATTTAGTAGTCATTTACTCTTGTCCCTTCTTTTATAATTACCCCTGAGGATATTCAATCTGTTTTCAAGATACGTGTAAAAGTTAATAAAATTGCATATTCAGTACTACAGAATTGAAATATACTTAGACTGTCAGCGTATGTCGAGAATAGTTTGTCATTTCATAATAGTGGGGGTGATTAAGCTAGTCGTTATTACAACTGCTACTTTTTGGTAATAAAAGTAAAT
The DNA here is from genome assembly GCA_002729015.1 of Candidatus Poribacteria bacterium. The sequence goes on along the minus strand of PBVO01000078.1, from coordinate 16,209 downwards.
GAGATTTAGGTATAGTTGATCAGAGGATGTTTTAGGATCTAATATTTTAGAATGTTTGCAGATTTACTAAGCAAGTACAACGGTTTCAGTAAATTTATAATTAAAAAGGAAAGTTAAAGCTTTGTTATTAANGCCCAATCTTCTTGTTCATAGTGATGGTTCACCGGTTGAAAAAAGTTCTTGGGTTCTTCGACGCCAAGAATTGGCTGCAGCTATCATATCGCACCAATTTGGNGGCATGCCACCAAAGCCCACAAACGTCGATNTAATCCGTCGTGCCAACAACAGAATTCACGATTGGGATGGTGCTGAGTATGCTACTTACCAAATCGATATTTGGTTTCATGACATACGTCCGATTTCTCTAACAATATCACTTTGGATACCATTTGGTGATGGCCCTTTTTGTACAGTGCTAGATATTGATGGTTGCTGGCGTTATTTTAATGACCAAGTCATCCATAATATCTTGAANCGGGGTTATATCGCCGCAAGTATTGACCGTACACAAGTTGCAGCAGACAATAAGGATTCTTACCGGAATACTGGCTTGTACCGATTATTTCCCAGTGCAAAATTTGGCGTGTGTGCTGCCTGGGCTTGGGCTGTTCATCGATNTGTTGATGCTTTGATAACAATTGAAAGAGTGAATAGTGAAGCTATTGCCATCACAGGTCATTCTAGAGGNGGGAAAACTGCTCTTCTNGCAGGTGCGACAGATGAACGCGTGGCCATTACTAATCCGAATAACTCAGGCGTAGGAGGTGCTGCGCCAAACCGTTTGAAAATGAAGGGTAGTGAAGTCATCGATAGTTTCTTTGATTCGGGAAATATATTTTGGTTCGGTGAAAAATTTGCATCCTACCGAGACCGGGACGATCAGTTACCGTACGATAATCACTACTTGCATGCTTTGGTCGCACCAAGAAAGCTTTTGCTTACTGAAGCGTATGAAGACCATGCTGCCAATCCAGCCGGCACTTATGCTGCAGCGATTTCTGCACAGNAAGTTTATCAGATGTTGAAGCAAAAAAAATCTATTGGCTGGTCTTATCGAGAAAGTGGGCATGCTCACTTATTAGAAGACTACACTGCCTTATTAGATTTTATGGATTTTCATTTTCGCCATAAAAAAATTAATCGTGATTTTCAGCGAAAGATTTATCCNGATCTAGATACAATCCTTACAATTAGCTAATCGTCTCGGAAGCAGTATACATAATTATTATTTTCGGTGAAGAGACAATCCTGAAACATACTCACATCTATGTCAATAAGGTTGATAGTCGAGTCAAGTATTTTTAGAGACATTAACTTGCTAATATCNCACCCCCTGTTTTCGTTCGGTGAATTCTATGATGATTCGAGAATTATCATTAAACATTCGGAGACCAAATAAATAGCAAACAAAAATGTTACCCACTAAAAAATCGACGATAAAAAGCTGCGACATAAAAAAAATATTTACAAACTATAACCTTGGTGAGGTTAAAAGTTTTGATTCTTTTGAGGCTGGAACGGTTCAAACAAACATTCTAGTTTACACAACGCNTGGAAGGTTCGTACTAAGATACTATGAGCNAAATAGGTCATTTNACTCGGTCCTATTTGAAGTCAACCTAATTAAGTATCTCAAAAAGAGAAAATACCCGTGCCCCGACATTTTGAGAAATAAGAGAGGTAAATTTNCTGCATATTTCAAGAATAAACCATATGCTATTTTCGAATTTATTGAGGGCGTACATATCGAGCAACCAAATGAAAAACAACGACTACGGTTAATCGAAAAAGTAGCTCAGCTACAGAATTTGACCAAGAATTATCGACCAACTTACACTCGACATCGGTGGAATTATGGAATTGAACTGTGTGAAATACTAGCAGAGAATATAGCTACTGAATTAGCAACAGAGAGCGCGCAAAAGAAATTGATTTGGTATCGACGTCAATTATCAGAATTAGTATTGCCGATGTCTTTACCAAAAGGCATTTGCCATTGTGATTTCCATTTCTCGAACGTTCTTTTTGAAGGCAATACTTTTTGTGCATTACTGGATTTTGATGATGCGAACTATACTTTTTTAACCTTTGATTTAGCTTGCCTCATCGATATCAATCTATTCATCCCGTCTTTTGGCTGGAATACTTGGCATCACTTCGGTTTAGATGATGAAATATTCAATTTTAAAAGTGTTAAAAGAACAGTATCAGAATATCAAAAATTCCGACCGTTAAATTCAGTTGAAAAAAAATACTTCTTTGACGTTTATAAATTGAGTGTCTTGATTGATTGTTTATGGTTTTTCGAAAGAGGGAATAGTAGCAGTTTCTATGAACAAAGAAAGATACAATATCTTAATAGACTAGGGCGAGATAGTTTTTATTGCCAAGTATTTGGCTGATTTTAAATGATCATTACTGGTGAAGACCAAAAAGTAGACATAGCGGTTTTGACAATATAGAACTAACTATGACTGCATATACTCTCTCCAAATTTAGCTACCTGGAATTTTCTGTTTGCACAATTAAAAANTTTCTGTCTTTCCTGTTGGCTGCAAGCTAGTACAGACCATTTCAAAAATGGGATGTCAAACTGCAATCCGNGACCAGATCTGATCAACAACAACCGTTTTAAACCCAAGTTATACTATATGTCANAAATATTATCGGAAGTATANATAGATCAAATAAAAATGTTATACGTACGACCTCTGACTGTAATTTTCCTGTTTTTATTGATGACTTCTGATTTTAAAATTTTAGATAGTCAATCGGAATGCAATCGTCAATTTCGTGTGGTTGGATATTTACCTGACTACCGAGTCGATCAGTTAAATTTATCTTGGATTAAACTACTAACGGACNTGATTTACTTTTCAATTGAGCCAGATGAGTCAGGCGGGTTAGATCTGAGTCGTATTAACGAATCATCTTTCGGGACTTTGAGAGAGATCACACGAAAACATAATGTTCGATTTTTGATAAGTATCGGAGGCTGGGGACGAAGCCAAGGTTTTGCCGGTATGGCACTCAATAAGGATTTACGCCAGAACTTCATCCATCAGTTGAAAAATTTCTGTCTACTCCAGAAGATCGATGGCGTTGATTTTGATTGGGAATTCCCCAAAAGCCAAGAAGAGGCTAGTGCGTACGAAAAATTATTAATCGAGACTAAATCTGTTTTCTCTAAATTTCGACTGTTGGTTACTGTTGCGGTTAATCCACATACAAAATTAGGCGAATCTGTATATCAAATCATTGATTATATTCATCTTATGTCCTATGATCATCCAGACCAACACTCAACTTATCAGCAGAGTTTATCGGATGTTTCACAACAATTAAGATTTGGTATTCAGCCCGGAAAACTGTGTTTAGGTATCCCTTTCTATGGTAGATCTCTCCAAAATTGGAACCAAGCGATGGCCTACTCAGATTTGGTCAGACAGTTCGATCTATCAGAGGACGTTGATTTGGTAGGAGGAATATACTTCAACGGACAACAACTTGTTCGTAAGAAAGTTCAATATTCATTACAGAAAAAATTAGCAGGAATAATGATTTGGGAGATAGGACAGGATACCACAGATCAAACTTCTCTGCTACAAACTATCAATCAAACTTTGAATCGATAGACTAGATTAGTTATTTGTTGATGATCAGCACAACTTGATAACGATTTTTCCTATTTGGGACCTTCAAGAAACTTCTGATACTTGAGTTTNTTTCCNTCCATGTGCCAACCAANATTATTGGNTGTAATTGCCTACCAACCGACGTAGAGTTTCTTACTTGCTTGTGATATGTTATCACGGACCGCCAGTTATGTCGTATCCTCCCAAATTTAAAATCTCATTATTACCGATTCCCGATACAGAAGAGAGAGCGAAATGAATATTGACCCTACTTTTATGAAACCTGAAAACAGATTCAGAGAAATGATCAACCTAAATTTTGTCTTTCAGCCCTGTGTCTTCTCACCTAGTGAAGACAATGAGTTCCCCAAGGGGAAATTCATAAATACTGAAAAGGCAAAGGCGCTGCTAGGAGACTATAAGATTGACGTCGTTTTCTACTCAAAGGAATTTAAAATAGTCAACACAGCCGAGGATCCGGGTAGATATGGAGCTGTGGTGAAAATTACGGCCCAAGATGGGATAGAATACATTCGATATAGAACTCTATTTAGATGTGAAGAAACTAAACCGATTTTGGTAGATGATCCGCTAGAAGGAGCAATCCTTTTCCCGAAATATTTAGGATTAGATTNTTCGATTTGGAAAAATCAGAGTCAGACCATAAATACATTCATTACCGCAGCTATTGAACGAGATAAAAACCGATCTCATGAGTTTGCAATTTTACTTTCTGGGCTGAGTGAAATAGATTCTGGTTGCCAATCACTTTCTCAATTAGATAGCGCCATCACTAGAGACAGAAGGTGGTGGTTAAAGCTAAAACAAAAAATAAATGGTAGTGAAAGCCGTGTGTCTGAGNTCCCGGTTAGTACTAGAACAGAAAACAACANATCATTTCCACTTTTAATCGAAGGAACAGAAAATACAGCGGGGATGGAATCAGGAATTATTCAAAAACTAGACAAAATCCTAAATACTTGGTTAAAAGAATCATCAGAGCCATTTAACGTNTGTATCGCCAGAAAAGGAATATTATTTTTCAACCAAGGNTATGGTGAAAGAAATGGAGAACCCGTAACTCCAGATACTAAGCATTTGGTTTATTCCATAACTAAAGCAATATCAGGTACATTGTTTATGATTTTTGTGGAAAAAGGATTAGTTAAATTGGATGATCCCGTCAGTAATATTTTGCCACAATTTTCCGATAAAAAGATCGAAACTCCTGTAACCTTTCGTCATTTGTTTACTCATACGGCTGATATGGATGAGCACTTCACAGACACTTGGAATGATTTAGAACAAATCTACGGTGAAGCATACCCATATCTAAATATCGGCCGAGAACATCGGTACAACGGGACGAGTATTGGCATTGCGCTCAAAGCCCTTGAGTACATCACTGGAATGACTCTGCCAGACCTTTATCAAAAATACTTGTTTGGGCCCTTGGGCTGTCAATCTATTGAATCAGTTGATGGTTCAGCGTTGACTTGGTCAAATGCCTATGATTTGGCCATCATAGGCCAAATGCTTTGTAATCGAGGAACTTATAACAAGTATTTATTTTTCAGTGAGGAAAAATTTGGGCAAATGTTGCCACAGAGATTAAATTCGATTTTGGGGCCAAACACTGATATTACTTGGGGAATCGGATTGACCGAATTTGAGGAAGGAGGTCTTAGCAAAAAAACTATTGGGCATGGTTCAGCATCATCTTGTACTTTGCGGGTCGATTTGAAAAACGAACTCGTAATTTCTATGACACGTGCAAGGGCAGGAGAAAATTTTGAGAATAATCATGAAAAATTCATTTCAGCTATCACCAGTTCTATAATCAACTAAAGGCATAATTTCCTGATAAAAATAAAGTCTGGTTAAAATAGGGANCTTGACCACATTTCAAAAAATTTTTGTTTGCAGAAATACAGACAGATAACCGACTGACTCACGTTGTGGTTTATATTATAAAAAACGATTTCTAATCATTGGTGTAATCTGATGGTTATGTTTCAAATCAGGAGTTGTTTGGTAATTAAGGTCGAAAGGTGACTTCCCAACCCACTGACTATGTCGTCCTTCAATCTCAATTGACCGGCTATTTAGATCAATTGTAAAAATCGCAAAAAGAGAATCTCTGTAAGGACAAGTATAAGAAATCCAAGGGAAGTTTTGGTGTATTTTTTGTGGATATGAATCGTGTTTATAAGGATCACCAACCCAGTAATACGAAGCTGAATTGACATGAATGTATGAAATNCCGTTGATGTTTAGCACTTCGTCTATGTGGGAATGTCCATTGATAGCGAGGATAATTTTGTCTGACGACCGCTCCAAAGCCGATTGCACTTCAACGGCATTATCAATAGCGAAATTACCTGCAAGCGGCTGATGCGAAATAATAATTATTGGTCCCTCTATGATTTCTAATTGTTCGTTTAACCAGTCCATTTGCTCGCCAGAAATATAAGACGGGTAACCTCCTTGGTATGTTGGTGAACCCAACTCATTCCCATCCAGGACTAGAAATATGAATTCGCCAATTTGTTGTGTGTAATAAGGGGAAGGCATCCCCCAAAAGTTTAGGCACATTTGTTTAGTGTGTGCGGAATCGGTATCATGGTTTCCAATTACATGTAGGGAGTGTTCATGTGCTTGATTGAATAGGTTAATGATATCCGCGTTTTTTGNATTGGGATAAGCAAAATCCCCGAGTTGTATGATTGCATCCACTGGATTCATTGAAATTCTATTCAGAAATGATTTCATACGATCAATACCGTCGTGCATCAAGTCATGGTGTAAGTCTGCAATAACCCCGAATCGAATCGGGTTCTCCTTGAAACTAACACTATTTTTTGATGATTCGANTGAATTAGATTTCTCAGTACCTTGACATATTAGACTATCTTCCAACAAAGGATCCAATAAGTGTTTATTGAGCACGATTTTATCTCCGATCGGTTTTTGATCATGTTTTATTTTGACGATAATAGTGAGAGTAAGCGTNATTACTTGAATATTTAATCAGGGGTTTTTCTGATAACAAAACAAAAATATCATTCCACTTTCCTTGTTAGGCTTAGGCTAATTGATTCAATCAATTTACTAATCACCGCCAATCAAAATAGATATCGGTGTAAAGATTAGTACCTGTTCTTTGATTAAGCCAANGANCCCTCCGTGGTTATACTAGCATAACCATTTCACAATTTATAATTCAGATCTTTACTATTGAATTATGAAAANACACNTTTTTCGCTTTACCTTAATATTTTTTCGGNGATAGATTTCTTGATTAATGATATTTTATCTGACTTTTCTAAGTTCATAATTGTCTCGACTGCTTGTTGCATGCAAACCAATAGAAAAACTGNTCGTTACAAAGTGAAGTGGGTAAAATTACGCTCTATTTGGGTATGAGTTAGAATATGTANCTTGAACTATTTTTTAGATGGATGGACAATCTAATTTCACAGTTTCTTGATTTCACCAATTCATAAGATATAATACTGCCCGATTGNGGTTCTGATGAATAGCTTTTATGACTATTAAAATTATGAAATGGGGCGATTACGTACAAAAAGGTCCCGGAGAATTCAGTTGGATCATCGACTGGGATGGATTGGAATGGGAGGAGCAGGATGTAGGATATGATTCCGTCGTTCCCGGTCTGGTTAAACCTCGATCTAGTCATAAATCCTGTAGAGCTAGGCAAATTCAACATGATGCGTATGTTGAATTAATAAAATATGATAGAGAGTCTGAAGAAAAAAGAACAGATAAACCTAATTTGAATAATTTTTACGAGGAGTTTTTTAATCTAAGAAAGNCAAATTACNTTAAAANATCNACTACGATTGAAATTGAAAAAAGAAAGGCGGTANATTTNATGANCAGGTGGGGATTCGATCATGTTGATTANACTTGGATGGATACTCATCATCCGACGATAATTTTTTCTGTCNATCANATGTGGAATTACCAGATTGATTTTGCTGATCAGTATTCTTATTTCAATTTAAAAAAAGATGTTTTGCCGGATTCAGANTTATACAAAATACTGGAGTCAAATTTAAAAAGAAAGTTTCAACCTGATAATTCAGTAAACAATGAGCGTTCACGATTAGATGAAATCAATAGTCATTTACAAAGGATTGACACTAAAATCGAATTTGAAGACTCATTTGGGGACTACAAGCTCATTCGCCAAGTTAGCAATCACAGAGATTTAGTTGCCTTAGCATATAAGCAATTGCATGAAAAAATATTAATGTCGGAAAAGTGCAAATTAAAAATTTGTCCTGANTGCCAGGCAACATTCTCTCCCACTAATTCTAGACAAAACTCTTGTAGCTTGAAGTGTGGAAGAGTAATCAGTAACAAGAAATACTACACCCAAATCATGTCCAGTGAAGANAAAAAAATAAAAAGAAGAAAAAAGAATTTACTAGCAGTCAAAAAATATCAGAAATCTTCAAATCACGTTGAACATTAATTATCATCCTTACTACTTACTTATTAAGAAACTGTATTCGNGTAAACTCGATCATTCATTTTAAAAATTGGTCAAATTTGGAATCAAAAAACTAAAGTGAAATTGGCACACCAATCTTTGGACTTTATCCTGTAAAGAAATATGAATTGCGATTAAGTTCTTAGACTTAACAATAACAATGATAATCTAGTGTTCAAGTACAGGTTTTAGCACCAGTATTAGAGAAAACTAAGTTGTTATAGACTGCTAAAAGAAACATAATTACTAATTTGTGAGGTTCACATAATGAGTACTGAAACTGAAAAACAAAACCCCGATCATCTAAAGGACTTTGGAATCAAACTTATCAACGAGATTAACAAGGTTTTGGTCGGTCAAGAAACCATGGTTAGCCGTTTGTTAACAGGAATATTAGCTGGTGGCCATGTCCTGATAGAAGGAATGCCAGGTTTAGCCAAAACAACAGCAGTCAAAGTCTTAGCAGAAGCCGTAGATACAGGTTTTTCTCGTATCCAATTTACTCCGGACATGTTACCTGCAGATGTCGTTGGAACTGAAATATTCAATCCTAAAGAAGCTACTTATAGCATTAAGAAAGGTCCGATATTTTCTAACTTTGTCTTAGCAGATGAGATTAATCGAGCTCCAGCAAAAGTACAAGCAGCACTATTAGAAACGATGCAGGAACAGCAAGCAACAATCGGTGGGNAAACATANAAAATGGATCAACCCTTTATGGTACTAGCGACTCAAAATCCAATTGACCAAGAAGGNACTTACCCNTTACCTGAAGCCCAAGTAGACCGNTTTATGCTTAAGATTAAAGTTGGCTATCCTAATAAAGACGAAGAAAGGAAAATATTGGATCGTATGACTATCAGTCAGTCTCAACCCAAAGTGGATAAAGTAACTAATCCTGAAGAAATCTTTGCCGCCAGGCAAATGGTCGATCAAGTCTTCGTTGATGAAAAGGTCAGAAATTATATTGTAGATGTGGTCCAAGCCACCCGAGTAGAATCAGGTCAGAATCCAGCAGAAGTCGAAGGTATGATTGAATATGGTGCTAGCCCTCGAGCATCGATTTTTCTAATGCAAGGAGCTAAAGGGCATGCATTTTTACAGGGAAGAAATTACATTACTCCACATGATGTTAAAACTATTGCACCCGATGTGCTCAGGCATCGTATAATGCTCAGTTATGAAGCCGAGGCTGAAGGAAAGTCTGCAGAAGATATTATTCAGGTAATTTTAGACTCGGTTTTAGTTCCATAATGTTGGTTGTAAATAATGTTAGCAAGTGAGATTATCCGCCGAGTTAAGGAAATTCAGGTACGTACTGGTAGGCATGTGGCTGACGTATTAGCAGGAGAATACGTATCTGTTTTTAAAGGTGGAGGAATTGAGTTTGATGAGGTAAGACCTTATATACCTGGTGACGATATTCGCTCAATCGATTGGAATGTGACGGCACGTGTAGGTGAACCTTTCGTGAAACGATATGTCGAGGAAAGACAACTGACATTAATGTTAATTGCCGATATTTCTCCATCCCAAGAATTTGGATCTAGCCAACGAAGTAAGCGAGATGCTGCAGCTGAGCTCTGCGCGTTGCTGGCGTTTTCGGCCATTCAAAATGATGACAAAGTAGGTTTGTGCCTGTTTCACGGAGGAATTGAACAATTTATACCACCAAGAAAAGGTCAAAAACACGCTCTACGCGTCGTTCGTGAGGTTTTAGCTCACGGTCAAAACCTACCAGACAATAAGAAACAAAACCAAGATGCAAAATTAAAATTGTGGCAACGGCTTTTTAATAACTGGAAAAAAAGTACACAGGATAAGAAGTCTTCACATACAGGTCGTCTGAGGTCGGCTGATCGCGGTACTGATATTAGCCAAGCAATGGAGTTTTTATTGTCTGTATCCAAGAGAAAATCCGTCTGCTTCTTAGTAAGTGATTTTATGGATGAAAATTATCAACAGTCGTTAATGACGGCTAACCGAAAACATGATGTTGTTTCGGTATTGATAAGCGACCCTAGAGAATTGGAAATGCCTTCTATCGGTTTAATAGCACTAAAGGATTCTGAAAATGGGGGCACCCGTTTGTATGACACAAGTTCAAGTTCTTTTAAAACCTCAATGACCCTTGCTGGAAAACAGCGAATTTCAGAACTAGAACAAAATTTGAGAAAAAGAGGAATTGATTTCATCCACATTGATGCCTCAGGATCAGTAGTCGACCCTCTGGTCAAATTCTTCAGAATGCGAGAAAAACGGTCACGTCGATGATTACTAATTTTTCAAATTTTACTGATAATATAACGGAGTACGGTTACTTAGCCGCTTGTTATATATCCTTAGCCTTTCTTTTCACCGTACATACATTTGCCCAAAACTTGACATCAGTGGAAGAAAAGATCTCAAAAAAAGATCAACAAAATCTGATCAAATCGAGTTCTAATAAAAAAATTGAGAAAATTACCCAGCGTGGCCCAGTGAAGACTGAAGTGAAGTTAGAGCCGTCAGAACCAACTATAGGGGATGTTTTAACCTTAACGCTTCAGGTCAGTGCCGAGGCTGAGGTGGAACTGCTCATGCCAGAGTTCGGTCAATCCCTAGAAAGATTCACTATTCTAGACTTCGTTCCTAGAGAGGTAATTGATGATCAAGGTAAAACGATAGTCACATATCGATACCGACTACAAACATCAGGGTCTGGACCGCAATCTATTCCTCCTCTGATGATCGAATTCGTTGATCGACGACCAGGGAATAGATTAGCACCCGAAGGTGAAGATGCTTATGAAATATTGACGGAGCGAATTGAATTTAATGTCAAGTCAGTCGTTCCAAGTGGAGCCTCGAAAGAGTTAAAAGCTCCACTTGGAAAGCTAAAGCCACTGGGATCAATTCGAACTCCAATTTGGATTGCTATTGTTGGGTTAGGGATTTTGCTAATAGGGCTACCCTTTTTATTACGTTTATGGCAACAGCACCGAATTGGTAAACGTCGAAGAAGTGCTTATGATATCGCTAATAGTCGATTAAGTAGACTGAGATCTCGACCCAAACCTAGAGAAGAAGAAATTGGCATCTTTTTTGTTGAACTCTCAGATATTGTTCGTCGCTATTTAGAAGATCGGTTTAACTTACATGCACCTGAGTTAACAACAGAAGAGTTTTTAGAAGTGGCTGCTACCTCGCCCGACTTAACATCAGAACATAAAAGCTTCCTGCAAGAATTCTTGCGTCAAGCTGATCAAGTCAAGTTCGCCCAACACATCCCAGATGCTCATTCGATTGATAATGCACTAAGTTCAGCTACCAATTTTCTTGAGCAAACAAAGCAAGATGCTCCTCTATTAGAGGATTCGGTTGAATCACAAAAAAAAGGAAATGGAGACAGATCATTGCAAAATGATTACTCTGTTGTCGCTACAGACGAATCGACGAGTACAGTATCAGAACAGAAAAGGCAAAATAATGGTTAGTTCAATAGGATGGGAATTTCGTGATCCACTTTTTCTGCTAGTAGGTTTGCTTGCCCCCTTAGTTTATTGGCTTTCTGTCCGTATACCGTCTTCGGTTACATATTCTAGCCTTGATTTGCCTAATCAAGCTCCACGTACTATTCGAGTTTATCTATCTCATTTGCCGGCTATACTACTGGCGCTAGCTCAACTGTGTATCGCATTAGCTTTAGCTGGTCCTAGAACGGGAGATGCAACCAGCAAAATTAAAAGAGAAGGTATCGCCTTGATTATGGCAATCGATCGTTCAGGTTCTATGAACGCACGTGATTTCGTTGAGGGAGATGATAGTGTTAGTAGATTATCAGCCCTCAAGAATGTACTGAAAGAATTTGTATTAGGTGGACAATCTGGAGAAGGTCGCCCCAACGATCTAGTTGGCATAATCACTTTCGGTACCTACGCTGATGGGGTGTGTCCGTTGACACTAGATCATGGGAATTTGATATCCATTATGGATGATATAGAAGTTGCCCGGCAACAATCAGAAGCAGCCACTGCCGTGGGAGAAGGTTTAGCTTTGGCTGTGGAGCGGTTACGACAGCATCAAGCCAAATCTAAAGTGGTGATATTACTCACGGATGGTGTTAGTAATGCAGGAGAAATACAGCCCTTGCAAGCAGCCAACTTGGCTGCCGCCAATGACATAAAAGTATATACGATAGGAGCTGGTATTACCGGTTATGCTCCGTTCCCTGTTAATTTAGCTGACGGTAGGGTCGCCCTGAAAAGTGCCCGAGTGGAAATCGATGAGGATACGTTAAAAGATATTGCTATTAGAACAGGTGGTAAGTATTTTCACGCACGTGATGCTGACGGGTTAAAAAGAGTTTACAAGGAGATAGATGCGTTAGAACGCAGCGAAGTAACCGAAATTCGTTACTTGCAGTATCGAGAGCACTTTAGTACATTTGTTTTACTGGCTTTGATATTCATTTCGTTATCAGTACTAGCTGGAGGTACAATGCTACGGAGGTTGCCATGAACAATCTTTATTTTGCTGAACCACAATGGTCCCCTCTGTTCTTGGGCATCGTGGCCTTTGTAGGAATAATGATCTGGCTGGAGACGCGTGCAGGCGGGGACCTCTCCCAATTTATACACCCATTGCTACAGTCTCGGCTAGTACGATCAATTCCTCCAAATAGGAGATATATACGTATAATCTTACTTAGTCTTTGTTGCATATTCCTAGTTCTATCATTAATGCGACCACAATGGGGCGTCAAATTTATTACAACCCCGAGAGTTGGAGCGGAAATCATGGTCTGTTTGGATGTATCGAAATCTATGCTAGCCGAAGACGTAGCACCAAGTCGACTAGAGCGTGCCAAAGCGGAATTAGTTGACCTCCTAGCCTATCTGGGCGGAGATCAGGTGGGTTTAATTGCCTTTGCTGGCCGAGCCTCAGTTGTATCTCCATTAACTCCCGATTTTGGTTTTTTGAGGTTGGTATTGGACCAATCCGGTCCCCACAGTGTAACACGCGGAGGTACACGATTAGAGGAGCCAATTCGGAAAGCGATAGATGGGTTTGGAGATACTGCTGATGTTTCAAGATCCATTTTACTAATCACTGACGGTGAAGACCACGATTCATTTCCCTTGGAAGCAGCCAAAGAAGCAGCAGAACGAGGTATTCGAGTTCTTTCTATTGGGTTCGGTGATGAAAATGGTAGTCAGATTATGATGAGCGATCCAGAAACTGGCGCTCGTAGTATATTACGGGATAGTAATGGCGAGATTGTAAAGAGCCGTTTAGATGGTGAGCTGTTACGTGAAATTGCTCTATTGACCGAGGGTGCCTACATACCGGCAGGTACTGGCGTTCTGGATTTGAAGTCTATATTTGACAACCATATTGCAGGTTTAACTAGAGGAAAAATGGACGGCCGTGGTAGAACCGTCAGAAATGACGCATTTCAAATCACACTACTATTGGGGCTATTGTGTTTACTAGGAGCCGTGATAAGTACGATTGGTAGTGGTTATGATCCGTCGGTGCAACGTCGGACGGTTACTATGACTAAGAATAATTAATATTAGGGTGTTTTCTAATTCATAATGATTCATAAAATACTAGTTCTTGTTAATTTAACGAGTTTTGTAATTACGGTTTTGCCTTTTCTTTTTTCGAGTTCTTCGTTTGCACAGCAAGAAGAAAAAAAGCCCGTTGTGATCTTTTCTGATGAAGCCGATGAAATACTTGAGGTAGAAAATGGGCAGGATGACACAGTAAAAAATAAAAATGATGAAGAATCGGATAAAGATGCTAGGGCGTTATACAACGAGGCTTTGGAGAAATTTAATAATAAGTTGTGGGAGCAATCTAGTAGACTATTTCAAGAGGCTAGAAGGATGGCTGGAACTGATGGCGTAGTTAGATTTAACGCTACTTACAATCTAGGATGGGTAGATGTAAAAACCGCGGATGAAATGCTAGAAAAAGAACCAGATAAAGCTCTTGAATCTTTATATAGGGCGGCAGATTGGTTCAGGGAATCGATTGCTCTGCGAGATGATATCGATGCACGTCATAACTTGGAAGTAGTGTTACAAAGAGCAATGGTTCTAGCGGATTCTTTGCAAAAAAAAACAGCTGGAGACCTATTGTCCAGAATAAACCAAAATATCAGCACACAAAGAGAATTTTTGGATATTCTCAGGAAAGAAGTTGACATAGAAAAAGTCGAAGCTTACACCAGTGAACAGTTGCGAACTCAACTTAGATCGTTAGCCGTACAGCAGTTAGATATTTTATCGGAAAGTCAACAACTGACAGAAGTAGCTGCTCGTGAAGGTGATACACTTCGAGGAAAATTGGAAAGTGAACAAACCCCGGAAGATCAGATGAGGGTTGCTCAAATAGAAGGATTTTTACATTACCTTCATCGATCCCAAGAACGGATGGGTCAAGCTCGGCGTCGGTTACGGACTTCACAAATTGAGCGTGCTTATCGTCGTTCAGCCATCGCCTTGGCAGAGCTTAAGCGAAGTCGAGACCAATTGCTGGACCCAGTGTCTCGGATTGATGCCTTGCTGAATGACAGTGCCGAATTTATTCGGCATATAGCAATCAAAGCTGACAACCAAATGGGTAAGTTAGCCATACAAAATGAAAAAAAAATCCCCGAATGGTTAACACAAGAATACTTAGTAGAAAGTCAGACAAGCTTGAGTGAGCGTGTGCAAGAATTGCATAATGGTTTAAACGCTGGTCTTTCAGGTGAATCAGTGGAAGACCCTAAACAAAAACAGCTAATTGAAAATTTACGCTTAGCTCTGCCATGGCTAAAAAAATCAAGTGAAAAATTCGATCAGACTAAGAATCAACTTGAACAGTCACGATTCGATGAATCATTTGTGTTGCAAAATGAAGGAATAAAAGCCTTAGTTTCTGCCCGCGAAATTTTTCTAGATCTTCGTCAACTAGTTGAAGTAGTCTATCAGGACCAATTACGCATTCAGTACTATCTGGACCCATCTTCGAGTCAAATGTTGGCTCCGTCATCTTTAACTGGTGTTGGTGGTAAAAATACGAGCAATAATCTACCAACTGAAAAAGCGTCGTTAGCAGTAGTATCCGAATACTTACCCTTGATCGAAGAATTTCAGCAGAAAAATTTGGGTCGAACTAAACGTCTGAAAAAATTAATAGACTTAGCTGTAACCGAACAGGAGAATATGAAGCAGCAACTAGAAACTCAACAAAACTTGCAAACTTCAACCCCAAATCAACCGCAAACCATTTTACCTCAACAGAATCAACTCAAAGAGCAGCTTACTGCGCAATCAGAACGGTTAAAAGAAGCAGAAAAATTGAGGAAAAAGGCATTCACTGAATTCGAGTATAATCAAAAAATTCTAACGGGCCTTATCGCCAAATCAGGAAAAAGTGATCTTTCGAATTCTATCCTCAAACCACTTAGATCTTCTGTCAAGGATTCCGTTAAAACCGTAGAACAATTACGTCGTTTATTTTTTTCTTTAGTTGAGCACCTCCGAGAAACAGCTCAGAAACAAGTAGAACTGGGTGATGAAACGCAGGATGCAATTGCTTTGGCTAAGACAGAAACTAAGGATGAAACTGCTTCACGAATGAATCCATTGTCATCTAGACAAGTAAATTTATCGAATATATCTGGTACCATTGCTGAAGCCTTAGCTAAGGAATCTCAACAAATCGTACAACAAGAGGCGAAGCAAAATGGAACCAATGGATCCTCAAGTCAGATGAGTGAGAAGTATGCCCAGGCAGGGCAACTAGTAGGCGAAGCTACCGTGAAAATGTATGGTGCAGCATCGATGATGACGGACGAGAAAATTTCACTAGAAGAAATTGGCCCTCAACAAAAATCTGCATCAGAGGACCTGATCCGGGCCCTGAATATACTACAGCCACCACAACAAGACCAGCAACAAGATCAACAAGATCAACAAGATCAACAAGATCAACAAGGTCAACAAGGTCAACAAGGTCAACAAGGTCAACAAGATCAACAAGGTCAACAAGGTCAACAAGGTCAATCTGAAAAAATGA
>PBVO01000077.1 GCA_002729015.1 Candidatus Poribacteria bacterium | reverse complement strand
TAGCGTGCATCGTCAACGCCCTCGACAGAACAACAGCTTGGCTTTTCGGTATCATGTTCAACCGTATCGTGGTCCCCCAATCTCATAGTCACAGCAACTACATCATAACCATCTTGCACCATTAGAGCTGCCATGACCGAACTGTCGACTCCACCACTCATAGCAGCAATCACTTTTTTACTCATCAATGCTTCCTCTAGCTTTTTCACTAAGGCTTCGAATTCCATTGGTAGTTTGGTTAATGCTTATATTCAGACTTCCTGACCTGTAACCAGACAAATCAAGACCAACCCGAGAATAACCNAGTGTTCTAAAATAACATACAACATCTTTCCGATTACCATTCTCTGTGAGAGTTTTTATACCATCGGAATCTAGTTCTATACGTGCGTATTCATCGTGATGTCGAACTCTAAANTGACGAATACCAAGATCATACAAAAACTGTTCNGCTTNGTCGACTTGCCTTAGCTTTTGCCGAGTTATACGAGTTCCGTAAGGGAAGCGCGACGAAAGGCAAGCAAAAGCNGGTTTGTCCCAAGTNCTCAGTTTCCATATCTTGGACGCCTGACGGATTTCCGATTTAGATATGTTTGCTTCGATTAGTGGTGCACGAATGCCAGCTTCTCGAGCTGCTTCCATACCGGGACGATGATCACCAAGGTCATCTGGGATCGCACCGTAAACGATAGTACCGATTTGGTACCTATTAGCGATTGGCTGGAGCTTGTCGAANAACTCACTTTTGCAAAAATAGCATCGATTTACAGGGTTGCTGGCATAGCCATCGATTTCTAATTCTCCAGTNTCTACTGTTTCAAATCGAATACCGATTTCTCGAGCAATTTTTTCTGCAGCCNTCATCTCTCGAGCAGGATAAGAATCAGAGATAGCCGTTACAGCCAAAGCATTACTGCCAACCGATCGGATGGCAGCTTCTGCTAGAAAAGTACTGTCTAAGCCACCGGAAAATGCCACAACTACTTTGTGATAGGATTTTAAAATTACGTCTAAAGCTTCTAATTTTTGATCTAGTATTGGCATGTTGCTCTACTCCTGCATGACTGGCCAGTTTCTGTTATCAAGGATTAGTGAGTGGTCAGTACGAATCAGAGATCGGTTTTGAGAAGGTCAACACATTCTTGNTGAATGNGACNATTGGTAGATAAAAACGAGACGACTCCCCCTTCATAGGCAGGATCATNAGGTTGCAGAGGNAAAATCGGTTTACCCGATGGGTCTGTGATTTNNCCTCCGGCTTCTCTTAGAATAANAGCACCAGCAGCAACATCCCACAACTTTGTGCCAAAATCAAGGCTACCATCCATGTAACCTGCGGCTACTGAACAAAGGTGCAATGCGGCAGATCCAAGATTTCGGCCTTTGGAGATATGCTGCATAAAAGATAATCTGGCTTTCATATTGCGAGAAGAGAAGCTNAATAAGCCGTCGGGAGTAATTCTCGGGCTGGAATTAACTTGAATCAAGGTCCCATTCAACCTAGCACCAGCCCCAGAGACTGCGGTAAAAGTGCGATTACTGACAGGGTCATGGATAACGCCCAAGAGTGGATTACCTGATTCCAACAAACTGATAGACACTGCAAATACGGGGAAATGTTTCGCATAGTTCGCAGTTCCATCCAATGGGTCAATTGCCCAACAGTATTCAGTGTTGGCATTCGATAATCCATATTCTTCACCTAATANTGCATGTTTTGGATACTTCGCCTGAATAGTTTCAGTAACAAATAGCTCTGACGCTTTATCAGCTTCTGTGACTACATCGCCAGGACTTTTATGTTCAATCTGGTGAATTTGGCCGTAATAGCCCATTAGGATTTCCCCTGCTTGGTGGGCCAGACCTTCAGCAAAGGGTAGAATATCTNTCACTTCATTTGGTCCATAAAAAAAATAGCTTTCAACTACAAGTTCGCTACCCACTAGGTTAACCCAAACCCTACCTTTAATGAAAGGGAAACTTAGGCAAGTTAGTAACAAATGTAGCATATCTGGTCAAGATCGAATTCAAAGAGTATAATTTCGATANGTCGGGGTTATANGCCTAAATAATCAATCAGAAACAAACTTTAAAAGAGAGATCACAAGTACTAATGTCGAAATATGAAACTGTAATTGGTTTGGAAATTCACGCTGAACTCGATACCAAGAGTAAATTATTCTGTAATTGCGACGCAGGATTTGGTGGTGCAGCTAATACCAATACCTGTCCCATTTGCACNGGCATGCCCGGGGTGCTGCCTGTGGCTAACAAGAAGGCAATAGAATATACTATCCGGGCAGGCTTAGCCATGAATTGTGAAATTGCTAACTATAGCAAATTTGATCGAAAAAATTACTTTTACCCTGATTTACCTAAAGGNTATCAAATCTCACAATTTGACTTGCCACTCTGCAGAGAAGGGTACGTTGACTTTGAACTAAACGGTGAACATAAGCGAGTTCGTATTAACCGTATTCATTTAGAGGAAGATGCTGGTAAACTAATCCACGGAGACGTCACTGGAGATCAAAGTAAGAGCTATGTCGATTTTAACAGATCAAGCGTCCCACTGTTGGAAATTGTCAGTGAGCCAGATATCCGAACACCAGAAGAGGCAATTGCATACTGGCGATCAGTAAAAGAGATCCTAGAATATATCCAGGTCAGTGATTGTAACATGGAAGAAGGTAGTTTTCGTTGTGATGCTAACATCTCACTTCGTTTGTTCGGAAGTGAAAAATTGGGGACTAGAACTGAACTAAAAAATAAGAATTCTTTCCAGCATGTTTTGGCNGCACTAAAATATGAGGAAAAGCGCCAATCACGGCTTCTTGACGAAGGAGAAACTGTATCTCAGACGACTCTACTCTACGATGTCGACAGCGGCCGTACATCACCAATGAGAAGTAAAGAAGAATCCCATGATTATCGNTACTTCCCAGAGCCAGATTTAGTACCATTCGAGATAGCTAACGAGGAAATTGAACAGATTAAAGCGGATTTGCCTGAATTGCCTAATTCAGTTCGTCAGAGATTTACTGCAGAATATGATTTGCCGNCCCACGATGCTCATTTTNTGAGTAGCAGTCGATATTTAGCCAGCTATTTTGAAGCAGCTGCAAAATCTAGTCAGGACCCAAAAGGATGCAGTAACTGGATCATGGGAGATTTATCAGGACTTCTAAATAATGCTGGCCAGTCCATTGAAGATTGCCAGGTAACGGCAGCNCACATCAGCCAGTTAGTTGTATTAATTAATGAAGGATCGATAAATGGGAAGATTGGAAAAACNGTAATTGCTGACTGTTTCGAAAGCGGAAAAATGCCGAAACAGATTATCGAGGAGAAAATGTTAGCTCAAATTTCCGACTCAGGCGAGTTAGCAGACATTATCGCCCAAGTAATCGCACAAAATCCAAAATCAGTAAAGGACATTCAGGAAGGTAAAACAAAAGCGATTGGATTTCTGGTAGGTCGAGTAATGAAAGAAACAAAAGGGAAGGCAAACCCACAATTAGTGAATCAAATTTTAAGAGAGCAATTGGGGGTCTAAATATTTCTCNTATTTCTTAGCTTCGGTTATGTCTCTTAAAAACTCAATAATATTAGCCAGATCTTGGTCAGATAATTTACTTTTCCCTAATGCTGGCATAAGGTAGCCTCCTTGGCGGGTATAAGAAGCGATCTTGTGCAATCGAGCTTCTAAGTTAGACGGAGGTCGCGAACGAACTAGCTGCGTACCGATACCACGTTTCTTAGGCCCAGAATGACAACCTGCGCAGGACTTGCCATACAATTTCCATCCNTTATCAGCATCCCCGTCTAATTTTAGAATTTTATCCGCCGTAGCTTGAGCTTCAGTACGACTCAGTGGGTTGTAAGAGACTTGCTCGGTCTCACCCACTTGGGTTTTGGTAGTTACATAATCAAAATAAGCCATTAATGCTTTGGCTTTTTGCTCAGGAATCGCAATAGGGTTTACTTTTTTCGCGGGAATACCTTGCAGAAATCTTTGGTAACAAACCCCTGCCCCCCCAGCNGACCGAAGAAGTTGATTCGGCTGAATCTCCTTCCACTGCGATTTTTGACGCTGAGTAACGCCAANGATGCTGCTTCCTGAACGGATTAGTCCATCGCTATATTCGTCTTCCTTGAAATCTGCGTGGCAAGTAATACACGAAAAACCAGTCGCTTTTTTAGGGTCAACAGAACCTCCAAAAGAAGGATCATAAAAAAGCTGTCTCCCCAACCTAGCTAATTCCGGCATTTCCTCGGTCAAACTTAGTCCTGCAAACGAAAAAAAGNTCACATTTAAAAGAAGTTGGAAACGAAAAAACGTTCGGAATAGAAACATATCAGCACCAANGCTTTATCAAATAGTTTATTTAGGTAAATAGCGAACTAACCTAGAATCGGTTCGTANNTNCTGGTATTTTAATCTTACCCGCTAAGTACAAGAATAATCCATTTAAAATCTGGTTTACAGTTTNATNTGGCGAAAGTTTAATAACTTTTACACAACAGGAAAAATCAGCCGAAAGTTCACAAAAGNCCCGCGGTATCAGGCTACATTTCCAGTACTAGTCAANNTGAATTTCCTTTGTAATACAGGCGCAAAAATGTTCTAGGCCTAGCACCTGATTTGATTTAAGAATAAACCTTCCACTTAGTTTGTCTTGGCTATTATGTTGCTGTATAGAAATAAATGAGCAGCTAGCCTGCTGGAATAGATCTAGCACTCGATGTAATTGTCGAAGGGAAATATGATGCTGTTAGTAGAACTATTTATGTGCAATCAGTCTTACAAAAGACCTAACAAGTTGCAGTACTTACGAAGCAAGTGAGTATAGTGGCGAGTGAAATTTTGAGACAAATAACGACGCTGAAGGTTCACATTTATACAGATAGATGATTGCTAAATCTATCATTTAAAAAACACTGGGTGAAGTTTTCAAATGAGAGCAGAACCACTATTAGGTTTAAAAATTTGATCATACAAACTATTTATTGGTCCTGACAAAAAACAAATACTGTTCTCAAGAAATTGGGTGTTATTTCTAGCAATCGAACGATTGCCTAACTGTTTTAACTAATTAAAAAGCAACAGGCAATTTCAGCTACTGACTTTTCCTTTCGGTATAACAACTGCAGCTTCAATTGCTTGCAATTCCACACGTTGCCCCACCTGAAACGGGCAATCGTAGGGCGTTTGAACAAAACAATGATACTCCTCAAACTCAATCTGATAAGTTATGTCATGGCCTTTAAAATCTCGCTTACAAATTGTTCCTACGTAGCCACCGTTAGGTTTTTTCATTACAAGGTGTTCGGGACGAATTGAGACATGAACAGGACCAAAACTTTCAGCTGTCAGTTGGAAATAACCAAATTTGGTTTTTACTCGGTAACCATTAGCTATCCCATTAATGATATTCGATCTACCCAGAAAATTTGAGACAAAATAAGTTTTGGGACTACGGTATATTGGTTCAGGTGGACCGATTTGTTCAATTCTACCTTCCGACATTACTGCGAGCTGATCTGAAAACGACAAAGCTTCTTCTTGGTCATGCGTCACAAGAATCGCTGACATATTAACCGACCTGAGTAGTTGATGAACTTCCAATCTTGTCGACTCACGTAATTCAGCATCTAAACTCGAAAATGGCTCATCAAGCAAAATCAGTTTCGGATTAGGTGCAATAGAACGTACCAATGCGACTCGCTGTTGTTCTCCACCAGACAAATCGTGTGTTCTTCGATGCCGCATGTCTGATAACTGAACCATTTCCAGTAAATCTTCAGCTTTTTTGATCCGCTTAGTTTCAGGTAAGTTTTTTAAACCAAAAGCCACGTTTTCAATTACGGTCAAGTGTGGGAACAGAGCATAGTCCTGAAATACAAAACCAATATTTCTCTTTTCTGGTGGTATTGCATATTTTTCCCCGGACAAGCAATTCCCCATTAGATCAATTCTACCGCTATCTGCTTGCTCAAGTCCTGCAATAAGTCGCAAAATAGTTGTTTTCCCACAACCGCTAGGTCCAACTAGAGCGAAGATTTCTTCTTCTCCTACGGAAAAACTAACCGAATTAACCACCTGCCTGTTATCGAAACTTTTAGTCAAATTTTGGATTGTGAGCATGTCAAGCGGATTCTACCTCTTTGAAAAAAACAATGGCAACGAAGAATAAAGAGACTATGACAAGTACCATGGCATATGGTGCGGCCTCAACAAACATTGCCTCCTCTGCATAAGACCAAAGTCGAAGAGCGAGTGTGTCGAAGCCGATTGGGGATAGCATAATGGTGATTGGTAACTCTTTCATTACAGCTAAAAAGATGAAGGTAAAACTGACTACCATACTATTTCGGAGAAGTGGAAAAACAGTATGCCAAAAAGCGGCAAAAGGTGATCGACCTAAGGAACGAGCGGCTTCTTCCAAATGAATTGGAATCTGTAAAATAGCTGACCTGATTGGACCAGTAGATTCCGCTAGGAAGTGTAGCATATAGGCCAAAATCAACAAACAAAAAGTTTGATAAATAATAGGCAATGCATATAAAGATAAGAAAATCCAAGCCAACCCGAATGCCAAGGGTGGCATCGCATAACCGATATAACTCAAACGTTCAAATGTACGAAAAGAAACAGATGGATAACGAACACTAGTATAAGTAAATAGCAGAGCCAGTATGGTCGATAAAGTAGCGGTTAATACTGATACTGATGCTGATTGCAGAATGACCTCCACCAAGGATATGAAACTCAAAGCAGAAAAACCTCGACCAGACCAAAACAGAACAATAAATGTTGGGATAACGACACTCAGAAAAAGTATGCCGACTAAAAACGAATACGCCAACCATTTCCATTTACCTAGCGGCGTTAAATTGGGCGGTCGAGTTTGGGTCTTCCCTGTTTGATGGTAATACTTGTATTTAATGAAGTTAAACTCCAAAATTAGCAATAATACAGTTAGCGCAATCAAGATCAAAGCGAGCCAAGCTGCATACGTACGATCGTACGCAGCCATGTATTGTGAAAAAATAGCATAACTAAAAGTTTCGTATCTCATCAGAGAAACCACACCAAAATCGCCAATCACATGTAAAAACACCAACAACCCACCGGAGAAAAAGGCTGGTATAAGCTGGGGGAATGTAACATGCCAAGTTGCAGACCACTGGGAGCAGCCTAAACTACGAGCGGAGTCAAGCAGTGTCGGGTTTAGGCCTAACATCGCTGATCTGAGATTCAAGAATAGGTATGGGAAGGTATAAAAAGTTAATGCGATTAGGGAACCAGAAAAACCACTCAAACTTGGAAGGTCAATTCCCAAAGTCTGTTGCCCTTGAAAACCCGTTAAACTCAGTAAAGCATAGGCAGTCACATAAGCAGGAACTGCCAAAGGTAGAACTCCTGCTAAAGTAAAAATAGTCTTGAATTTTAGATCGGAACTGCTAGTCAACCATGCCATTGGGGTTGCAATCAAGGTGCTACAACACACCACAGCCATAGCCAAAATTAGGGTGTTCGACAGAAGATCGAAATTACGTTGTCTAAACAGTAACCCTATAATTTCCGAAGGTCTAACACTAAAAGCCTTTATTAGCAAATATCCTAGTGGCAGTAGTATAACCATCCCTACAAAAAAGATGGGCAAAGCTAGATACCAAGGCGGTTTTTTCACCTATAGTAGTCCAACCTTTTGTAAGAGTTTAAGTGTACCTTCTGTATCATTGAGTTGACTTAAATCAATTTCTGGAGACTCCTTAATCAATTGTTCTAAAGATAGTAGCTGTTGATTCGGTATGATCTGGTCGGTGACAGCGTATTCAAAAACTTGGCTAGAAAAATATTGTTGAGCTTTCGGGGATAACAAGTAACGAACCAACTTTTTAGCTAATTCGGTTTGACGGCTACTCTTCAGTATACCGATCCCCGCGACATTAACGAGATTCCCTACATCTTGAGATTGAAAAAATTGTTGATTTACCGGGAATTTAGAATTTGCCTTCTTAAAACGAAGCAAATAATAATGATTCGGTAGACCCACATGGATGTCTCCAGCGGCAAGGGCTTGAATAATTGGAGTGTTTTTTGGATAGCTTTTGGTTCCATTATTCTTCATAGCAAGTAACCAATTTTCAGTTTTTTCCTCACCAAATAAGACTCTCATTGCCGTAATAAAAGATTGAAAAGAAGCGTTCCTAGGGGCCCATCCAACCCGACTCTTCCATTTTGGATCTGTCAAATCGAAGACACTTGCNGGTAAATNNTCTANCTTCAGATGTTTTGTGGAATAAGCGATGACNCTTGCNCGACCGCTAGTNGCTACCCAATCTTGGTTTTCTGCAGCCTGGAACTTTGATGGTACAACAGACAAGATATCTGATTCTAACTGGGAGAATAACCCATTTTTGCTAATTGCCCCCAGAGCCCCACCATCCTGAGCCCAAAAAACATCGGCTGGAGATTTCTTACCTTCCTCCATTAAAGTTAAAGCTAATTGAGCTGTATTACCGTATTTAACCTGAACCTCAATGCCATTTTCTTTCTCAAATTGCTTGATAATTGGATCAACTAAACCTTTACTTCGACCAGAATAGACAACGAGTTCTTCTTTCGCTTGAACAGCAGAAAAAATGCCACAAATCAAGATGAGAGACAGACCAATCCAAAATTTATATTTCAATTTTAATCCTTTTCTATTACGGTTTTACTTCACTGNCAATTGAAACTGAGGCTCAGTTTCAATTGAGGCGCCGGTCACAATTTTATCAACAATTAAATTTTACTGTCAAGTGTAAAGCTACCAGTCTCGTGAGTTAATCAATCCGATAACTGATTAACAATTGTACGACCTCTTTTGAATAAGTCATGAAGATGCAGATATTGAAATAGTGCGTTACGGCCAGTTAGGTACATGTTGTCAAATTGCTTACAGTAATCAATCAATCGAGCGACCTTACTCTCAAAACCAACAGTCAAAACTGGATAGGCAAATGGCAGTTTATACATTTCCTGTTTTTGTATTTCGCTTGATCTAATTGGAAAAATATCTTGAAACATTTGCCAAATCTGATCTTGTAATTTTACTTCTGTTTGATNCCAAAGAGAATCATTTTGATTACAAGGTAACTCGAGAACGATAGCTGTTTGTGTTTTCGGAGCCATTTGTTTACTGCGGTTCTTGGGTTCATACAATCGAGTAAATGGTAATTGTGGATCAGGGAAATAGATTGAGGCATTCTGACTGAGGCTTTCACGGTTTATACAGTAAGCCAAAAGAATCAGATGTCGAAACTGAATTGATTTAGCAATGTCAATCAACTCAGATGGAGGTGCAGGCTCCAGGATCTGTAAAGTCAAGGTTAGTGGTAACGTATTAATGATTTGGCATACAGGTATTCTCTGGTTATTATTTATAACAATACTTTCAATTTTTCTTTTGCTATGTTGAATTTTAGTTACTCGACAGCCTGTTTCAATATGCTTCAAGCTAACAATCTCTGTGAGCTTATCGACAATCATACCGAAACCGTATTTTGGATACAAAAATCTTCCATCTATATGTTTGGTCGATTTTTCAGGCCCCAAAAATGACTCTCGAATGAAAGTCTTGAGGTTTAAGCCTTTCAAGCGACCACCGGCGACGTTTGTAGACAGCAAGTCAGCGTTTAGCCCCCATAATTTTTCGGTATAGTTCAGCAAAAATAATTTCGATAGAGTTGGGCCATATTGATTTTGAGCGAAATCAGCAAAGTTTTTTGCTGATTGAGGCTGAGGCCGAAGCGATAAACTTTCAAGTACCACNTTGAGTAATGTCTTTTTGTCCAAATGCTCAACTAAGTTAGCCAGATTTAGTGGGAAGTTGACAAATGAATTCTGATAAAAAATTTGACTAGGGGCAGAAACATCGATTAAATCATCACCTAACANGTTCTTGATCATTCGAGTCGTCTCGGGGTCTTTATCGTGAAAACGGTGGGCCCCAGTATCAAACAGACAATCTCCTAACTTCAGAGTTCGGCAATTTCCACCCAAGTTGCTACTGCCCTCAATCAACTTAAAATTTAAACCTTTGCTTTTAGCAAAATATGCAGCAGCTAGACCTGCGGGGCCACCCCCCAAAATATGGACTTGGCTTAGGAACTGTTTAATCATTTTCATAGATATGGGGCAAACGCANCAGTATAGCATAAGCAGTAAGGCCAAGAGTGCACAACATGATCTTTGGTCATAAATTTAACTAAATTCGAAACATTTGATCACAAATCNAACTAAATTCGAAACATAAAATTCACTTTCTTTGGAAAAGACTAGCACTGATTGATACAATCTGGGAGGTGAATTAGAAAAAGTACTCAATGTTAGGAGCAAAAAATTTGGTTATGGAAAAGAGTCAGATCAAGCGTCGAAAGTTCATTAATCAGACATCACAAATGGCTGCTTGCAGCCTGTTACTTTCTTCAGGTATAGGTTGCGGCAGTGTGGATGAAGAGCCTAGCCGAATTACCACAGACCAAGCCGAACCTGTTACCTCTAATGAGACAAGTTTACCAAAATCCACTGACCCCAAAGATAATAAACCGAAGGACATTGAACCAGAGCCAAAATTGTCTGTCAAAATTGGGGTCGATTTGAAAAAAATTGGAGGAAGTCAAAGTATTAAAGACCCAGTCATACTTGACAAGTTAGAGATTAAAGAACCAAAAGATCGCATTTTACTCATTCGGAAAGATGAAAATACTATAACAGCGACCAATCTACTTTGCACTCATAATGGATGTGTTGTTGCTTACAATAAAAAGCAGAAATCTTTGGACTGTCCGTGTCATGGTGGTAGATTTAACTTGGACGGTTCTGTAAAAAATGGNCCACCCAAAGTACCCCTCAAAACTGTTGTTACAGAAATCAAAGATGATCGTGTCATTTTTTTAGGTGAAGCCAAGAGATAAGAAAGTATTGTATCAAATCTTAATTTGTGATTCGAATGGTCGTTNCGATTCTTTTTAGTCTTGCAAGTTGCTAATCGTTAAGTAAAGTCAAAAAGGAGGCTCAGGCAACTCCCGAACTAGTTCTGGCATAGCTAGATCGATTGTTATCCTTGCGCAGATCGCAGTTATGGTAGAAGGACGCTCCTAGCCCCCAAATCGTTCTTTAGAAAGGTTGTCTAGTGGTAACAGTAGGAAATTCAAACTCAAGCTGAAAAGCCATATTTGATTTGAACTTGGAATGACAAAATACTCGCCGAGCCGCTATTCCGAAATGTAGGTCGTGATACAACTCATACAATCAGCTACAATGGTGATAACGCCTAGGACTAGTTTTATAATTAGTATATTTGACAAGAACCATTCAGTACGGCTGCTATTACTTCTGTGATTGAAGTAATGAGGCTGAACTTCAATCGGGAATAATTAGTTCATTTTCTCAAGGTCCTTGTCATCACTTAGTAGACCGATTCGTTCAAATCAGCAATGGAATCCTCTTTTGCTATCTGGGACCTAATTTGAGCCTTCCATACTTCAAACCCCTTGCTATTTCTCTATTGATTCACTTGCTTATATTNTTTCTGATAACAATATTTTATAGACCCAAGAAGTTTCCTATCATAGTAGATGAAATTTTGGCGGACATAATTGTTCAAAAGGATAAAAACAGAAGGCCATCACTAGTACGCCGATCCATCTTACCATCTGTAAAGACACCTAATTTTTCGTATATGGATAGTCGAACTCANAAGAAGTCAGGCCTCCAACCAACCAAATCGGTCAATGAGATTTCTTCAGTTTTACCCAAACATATTGTCANTGATAACATATCTTGGTCAACTGTTTCGGATATTCCTCTTGGTACTANCCAGGCCAATACCAATATTAAAATTAGTGNGCAATCATCAAAACTACCCGAGCCTGTATTTGAAATTCGTAAAATTCAACCATCAGTTCCGGTATTTAGACGAAATCAACCTTATTTGTCCCTTGAAAAACCCTCGAGCNATTTGTCGTTGATGACCCCAGCTGATCTAGCTCTGATTAAAATTGCATATCATATTACTAGAATAGAAACACAAAAATTAGATTTAGTTTTCGTCATTGACGCCAGTCAAAGCATGAAGAATGATATTGAGTCAGTTCGTTTGCACTTAGGTCGAATGACTGACCATTTCGAACAAAAGGGGCTAGATTTCACAGTAGGTGTGGTTGCTTTTCGAAACAACCGTGGTTTCTCAATTATCGGTTGGGATTTTGAGATCACAGCTCAAACTCGATCCGTTAGAAAAATCGAAAAAGTTCTAGGACGTATCAAGTGTAAAGGAAGTGAAAAAGCTAAAGATGCTTTGATCAAAGCAGCCAAACAAGTTAGGTTTCGAGCAGGTGCTAGCCGGCGGTTTATATTACTGACAGACGAATATGCCAGTGGTCAATCCTCTACAAGAGAAGTAGTAGAATTCTTGAAAGAAAACCAGATTAACGTTGACGTACTAGGTCGAGATGACCATTTTCAGCGTACAGTTAGCGAGCAATTAAATGGTATTTGGTTGCCTATATCTAGTTTGAGATATTAGGATATCTTGGCAGGCAAGCTGAGGTCTGACAACCTCATTATTCATTGCTCATTTAGCTGCTAGTTTTGCAACAACTATCTCCTGTCAATTTTTTCTTGACCCCTAACTTACCAGAAAGTATACTCCAATTCTAGGAACAATTACCGATATTATTAGTATAATAGTGAACCCGATAGCTATCATAACCCGTTGAGGTTTTGAATAAGGCTTAGCAAGGCACGGCGGTGCGACGTAGGCAACAATTTGTCTTGTGTACGTATCGCAGATACAGGTATTTAAGGGAAGAACAAACGCAAGACAGTGTGAGCCCTTATTAACGTCAAATGATCTTGAAAANGATGTGGAAGCAGGCCTTTTATCTGAATTTTGCTGAGACGTACGAAACGGCCAAGCACGCCTTACAGATATTGATAAGGCCTAAGAGCTATAGGTTCGATTCCCATTAACCTGATCTAAATGATGTACTGATATATTTCTCGAGCAAGGCTGTTGAGTCCTTTTCGTCTCAAATTTGGGCGCGTACTGAATCATGGTTAGAGCTTCAACTTTCGAAGAGCTGAGTACGATCAGNCTCTAAATGAAGAGATCGGATTAGAGGCCTGTCGGCTTGGGGGTCGTATAATGAAAATTTCGCCAACGATTTCGTGATTNTTNTCAAATACGTTCAGGCAGAGAATAGTNGTAATTTTTAGTGGATCGGTTCATCCAACATAAAACGATAGGAGAAAATATGGAAAACACGAGTAAGTGCCCCGTATTGGGCGGNCATCACCGGCACACAGCGATCGGAACTACACCAAATCAAAACTGGTGGCCGAATCAATTGAACTTAAATATCCTCCATCAGAACTCACCTCAATCCAGTCCTATGGATAAAGGTTTCAACTATGCCGAAGCATTCAATACACTAGACCTGAATGCTGTTAAAGACGATATCGAAAAGGTCATGACTACTTCTCAAGAATGGTGGCCAGCTGACTATGGGCACTATGGGGGGTTCTTTATTCGAATGGCTTGGCACAGTGCTGGTACTTACCGCATTGCTGACGGTCGCGGTGGGGGAGCCTCTGGNACACTCCGCTTTGCTCCTCTCAATAGTTGGCCCGATAATGGCAACCTCGATAAAGCTGTCAGGTTACTTTGGCCAGTCAAGCAGAAGTATGGTCGAAAATTATCATGGGCTGATTTAATCATTCTTACTGGTAACTGCGCTCTGGAATCGATGGGTTTCAAAACCTTCGGATTTGCCGGTGGTCGTGAAGATGTCTGGGGCCCCGAAGAGGATGTCTATTGGGGGCCAGAGACAACTTGGCTCGGTGATGAACGCTACACCGGTGATAGAGATTTAGAGCAACCACTCGGTGCAGTTCAAATGGGGTTAATCTACGTCAATCCACAAGGACCGAATGGTAACCCTGACCCGCTAGCTGCAGCTAGAGACATTCGAGAGACTTTTGCCCGAATGGCTATGAACGATGAAGAAACAGTTGCGCTGATTGCNGGTGGACACACATTCGGAAAAACACATGGGGCAGCGGATGCTGANCAGTATGTCGGCCCTGAGCCAGAGGGCGCCGCAATCGAACAACAAGGTTTTGGTTGGAAAAATAGTTATGGAACAGGAAGTGGTGGCGATGCCATTACCAGTGGATTGGAGGGTGCTTGGACGAACCAACCGGCTAAATGGGATAATGGCTACTTCGATAACCTATTCAACTATGAATGGAAACTTATTACAGGCCCTGGTGGCGCGTGGCAATGGACACCTGAAGATCCCGCAGCACAAGGGACAGTTCCAGATGCCCATGATCCTGAAAAGAAGCACGCTCCCATGATGTTGACAACAGACCTATCCCTGAAAGTAGATCCAATCTACGAGCCAATCTCCCGGCGTTTTCACGAAAACCCGGATCAGTTTGCCGACGCCTTTGCTCGGGCGTGGTACAAACTGACCCATCGTGACATGGGACCACGTTCGCGCTGTCTTGGTCCTGAAGTTCCCGAAGAGGAACTGCTGTGGCAAGATCCTATCCCCCTCGTTGATTATCAACTGGTCAATGAGCAAGATATTGATTTGCTTAAGGCCAAGATTCTGGAATCTGAACTCTCTATTTCACAGCTGGTATCGACTGCATGGTCTTCGGCTGCTACGTTCCGTGGTACAGATAAACGTGGTGGGGCTAATGGNGCTCGTATTCGCCTTGCGCCCCAAAAGTATTGGGCTGCCAACAATCCTACCGAATTAGGAAATATATTGAACACTTTGGAAGAAATCCAGCAGGAATTCAACAGCTCACAATCTAATGGTAAAGCAATTTCACTGGCTGATCTGATCATCTTGGGTGGAGGAGTCGCCATAGAAGAAGCTGCTAGAAAGGCCGNAGAAGACGTCGANGTTNCCTTCACACCTGGTCGTACTGATGCATCACAGGAGCAGACTGACATTGACTCTTTTGCTGTACTAGAGCCGACCGCAGACGGATTTCGGAATTATTTGGGGAGTGGGCACTCAAGCAAAGCGGAAGAACTCTTGATAGATCGAGCACAAATGNTAACGCTAACNGCCCCTGAGATGACAGTTTTGGTGGGAGGGCTTCGNGCCTTAAATGCAAACGTTGGCCACTCTCAGCTTGGTGTTCTAACCAATCGACCCGAGACTTTAACAAATGATTTCTTTGTTAATCTTCTTAACATGAACACAGAGTGGGAGCCGTCCTCCACGTCCGAAGGGCTTTTTGAAGGGCACGATCGNTCGACTGGTGAACACAAATGGAGTGGTACTCGGGTGGACCTTATCTTCGGTTCTAATTCCCAACTCAGGGCTATTTCAGAAGTTTACGCTTGTGAGGACTCTCAGCGTCATTTTGTGGAAGACTTCGTAGCTGCTTGGGTAAAGGTCATGAATCTTGACCGGTTTGATCTTACCTAATTCTCGATGGAATTCCGGAAGAAAACATTGGTAACAACCAATTCGGNGAGTTTTCTTTCTNATTCATGCATGCTAAACCNATAAAGGGTTCTTTTTTGAACCTACATTCAGAATTAGTTACCTAGCTTAAAGATACTAATAATGGCCCCGATCCTGACTGACTGCGACTATTTTCTCTTTCTCGTTCTGTCTGTGTAANACAGCNGNCGTCAGTTAGTGTGGTGAGGCCATTATTAGTATCCAACTATCCCATCAACNTGCGATTGTTCCAATCCTATCGGTTTTCGGCAAGAAAGATGCTAAGTGCCTGGCGTCAGGAGTACGGTTGTCATAGGAACCATCAGGCTTAGCAAAAAGGTAGGAGATTTCTAGCCAACATCGATACAGTAACTAGTTAACTCTGTCCCCAGTACTACAACCAGCCAACATCAACCCTTGGCCGTGTCCTCCATCATGTTGGCCATTGATGCTTTTATCGGCAGGGTCATTTACCTGAATCAATACCGTTTTACGGATCTGTTTACTGTAGTTGATGTCGGAGCCATGAATGGTCAAATAGTGAAAAAACAAAACTTGACCTCGCTTGGCCGGGACAGCAGTAGCTTGGTCGATTGGGTAGTCGTCCGGGTCAAGGTAACGGCCCCGTTGGTTGAAGACGGGAAGATGTCCTAACTTATGGCTTTTAGGATAAATCTTCAGACAGCCCATCTCTTCGGTTGCGTCAGTGAGGTGAATAATGGCTGCCAATAGTGAGTCTTGCTCATGCTTCATCCAAGCTGCATCTTGGTGCATCGGAAACCCAATTCCTTTACCCGTACCTTTATAGAACAATTTCGTGTGGTGGAGTTGGACATTCGGTCCCATCAAATCCACCAAAACCTTTATCAGAGGTTCGTGGCTCAACATGAAGCGAGTCCAGTTAGAGTGGAAGCGTTGAACGTCATGTAGCCCGTAAACAGCCGCAGCTTCGGGCTCATTTTGCTTCCAATCGCCATGTGTGAAATCCCGCATTCGTCCTGGAATCGAAGCGTCATAAGCTTCTTCTAATTGTTCAATCTGTTGTTGATTGTATAGACCATCTACCATTAAATAACCATTTTGATGGAAAAATTCTACCTGTTTTTTGTCTAACATCTTTATTTAATCTTTTAGGTTCAAAAACACTAAACCATATACGTTAGGATTACAAAAAGCAAATTCACCTCTATGAAATAAGGAGCATAAAGAGCTTTGGTGCTGATTGGGAGTGTATTATTCCCGTAACATTAGAATGAATACAAAGCCGGATTTCCCTATTGGGATGAGGCCAGTAATGAATACCGAGTACTGCCTATCTATCATTGTCAAAAAACTTTCCATTGACTGCCGTTTCCTGTTGAATTCACCCATCGGCAAAACTATTTTTTTCAAACTGGACGACTTTTTACATATTTTTACCACACTATTCTTACTATCTAGCTCAGCCGCTTTACCAATTCTTTCGTAACGTATTAGCTCTACCTAACATTTTCTGATTAGCATTACTATAACTTATACCTTTTTCATTTTCTTCGAAAAGCAAACAAAAATCAGAGAATCCATTCTTATTTCAGTTTTTGTCTCTAATCTAATCCAATTTAGAGAAATAGTTAAAAGTGGCGCGAAAGCCTAATTTTCCTGAGCGTGAGCACCATTTTTTAATTTCTTTCTATTGCCCCATAGTGGCATCTGGCAATATAACCTTTTGGTTTCACTGGTAAACACCCGTCATTCGAACTAATAGGCCAAGCAGTTGTCGAAGAAGAGTTTAGTGACAACTTAAGCATTAGCGTTGTAAGTTGGGCAGGAACATCATATTCTGCTCAACGATAAAAAGCAATTAAAAAAGGAAAATATAATTATAATGGTGCCTATCATAAGTTGGCTTTGGTAAGACTGAAAAAATTAATGAAATGGCCAAAAATTAAATTAAAGCTGTCCTTATACTTCACCAGTTGATAAAATTAAAGGCAGAATACTGAGCACAAAATGAACTTGGAGAATCTTTTTCAGAGCTGGGAAAAACAACTATCTATCTTAGATGGTGATGATTTGTTGCGGCGGTTACCAGAAATTGAGTCAGTAGCAACAGGAAAAATAAAAATGAACGGCAGGGAGATTATCCAGCTAGCCTCCAATAACTATCTTGGCTTGAACATTGAAACAACAGTCATTGCTGCTGGACAAAGAGCCTTATCAGAATATGGAACAGGGGCTAGTGGTTCTAGATTGCTAAGTGGGAATCTGAATCTATACCAAAAGTTAGAAGATCAGATCTCCGGCTTGAAACAAACTGAAGCAACTCTGGTCTTTAGCACAGGATATCAAGCTAATTTAGGCTTGATATCGACGCTTTGTCAGGCTGGGGACCTAATTCTAAGTGATGCCCTTAATCATGCTAGCATAATCGATGGTTGTCGATTGAGTAAAGCAAATCGCCAAATTTACCGTCACTGCGATTTAGATCACCTAAGCTATCACCTCTCTGAAACAACAGCAAGCAATCGACGCTGGATTATCACAGATGGTGTTTTTAGTATGGATGGAGATGTCGCCCCCCTACCAGAGATTTTGGAGCTTGCACATCGATGGGATGCTTATGTAATTGTCGATGATGCACATGGATTTGGCATTTTGGGAGCAGATGGTGGTGGAGCAACCTCTCACTTTGGTCTCAAGGACGATAGAATAATTCATGTAGGAACATTGAGCAAGGCTGTTGCAGGTTTGGGAGGGTATGTGTCTGGAAAAAGAGTAATGATTGATCTCCTAATTAATCGCTGTCGACCATTTATTTTCACGACAGGTTTACCTCCATCAGTTATTGCTGCAGCGACTAAAGCTATTGAGTTAATTACGACTCAGCCTGAACGCAGACAACGTTTGCTTAGCCATGCTAACTACTTGCGTGTGCAATTAAGTCAGCTTGGATTTTCAGTACCGTTCGGTGAGACACAAATTCTACCGGTAATAGTTGGCAACTCTTTTCAAACGAAGCAACTTGCTGATCAATTACTTGAGTTGGGGGTTTTTGCACCAGCTATTCGTCCTCCAACGGTACCTCCAAATACGGCACGCCTACGCCTTTGTCCAATTGCAACGCATACTCAACATGAAATAAAGTTGGTGGTTGAGGCTTTTGCTACTTGTCTTGAAAAATAACAAACTAATAACTGAGGGTAGACAATACAGTGTCTGAAACTTCTTTCAAATCTGGATATGTTAGTATAATTGGTGAACCCAATGTAGGAAAATCAACTCTGCTGAATGCAATACTCGGTGAGAAACTGGCCATTGTAACGCCAAAACCCCAAACAACACGTAACCAAATTCGGGGCATTCTTTCTGGAGAAAATTACCAAATTGTTTTCTTAGACACACCTGGTATTTTGGCTCCCAAGTACGAGTTGCACGACTGGATGGTTAGAACAGCTTATGCTGCTATACAAGATGCCGATCTCGTCCTTTATTTGGCCGATGTAACAAAACCATTACCCAAAGCAGAAACGAGAATACTTGATCGCATCCATCAAGCTAATCAGCAAACAATATTGGTACTAAATAAAATTGATCGAATTGATAAACCGCATCTCCTTCCAATCATTGAAGATTACAACCAGCGTTTTGAATTTGTGGATGTTATACCTATTTCAGCTCTGAAAGAGGATGGAATTGACAGGTTAAAAAAGTCTGTTTTGAGTCTCATTTCTGAAGGGCCAGAGTATTTTCCCGCTGACCAAATAAGCGACTTGCCACAGCGGTTTTTCATTTCCGAAACTATTCGAGAAAAAGTTTTTTTACAAACAAAGCAGGAAATACCATATTCCACTAGTGTTGTAGTCGAAGAGTTTATTGAAAGAAATAAGAAGAAGTGGTACATTCGTTCTATTATCTACGTCGAACGAGAATCCCAACGTCGAGTTCTAATTGGAAAAGGAGGGCAAATGGTTCGGAAAATCGGGCAATTAGCACGAGTAGAAATAGAACACTTCCTAGACCAGTCAATCTTTTTAGAACTTCATGTGTTAGTAAAATCTGATTGGCGAAGAGACCCTAGAAAAATGCGCGATTTGGGTTATGCTTAGGATAAAAACAGATTTTTTGGCCTGATCATAGGACGGGGAATAAGAAAAAGAAGCAAATATTCCTTATCTTATAATATAGTTTATCCGAAAAAACTAATTATTATGAACTAAGACAATAACAAATCACTCTATATCGAGTTCCTGATACTGTTATTCGTCTCAGACCCATCTGTCATTACTTTAAATGTTTGGGTCCTGTACGCGGTAGAATTTACTTTGAATAAACTCTACTACAACTGGTGGGACCATTTCAATCAACCGTTTTTTATCAATTCTAGGATTAGACATTAACGCAACTTCCATAGCCAGTGTGGAACTGATATGTGTATGTGCCAAGTCAGACATCATGAATAGAGTGTCTACTTCGGGAGCAATCTGCCGGTTCATACGTGCCATCTGAAATTCTCGCTCGAAATCTGAAAACTCTCGCAAGCCACGAATGATCGTTTGGGCTCCACAATTAATTGCGTATTGAGCGGTGAGTCCCTCATAAGGCGCAATGGAAACAATTGGGTAAGGTTGAATCACGGATTTAAGCATCTCGACTCGTTCTTCTAAGCTAAATCGAGCCTCTTTACCCGGATTAATGCCTATAGCTACAATCAACTGGTCGAACAAACTTAAACTACAAGCTCGATCTATCAAGTCTATATGACCATTAGTAATTGGGTCAAAACTACCCGGGAAAACGGCAATTTTCGGTAATTCATGTAGTAACGGATCTTTGAACAAGTGGTGTACCTTTTCTGAACTAGTTCTGGTAAAACTAGTAGATGCCATGAAATTAGATCCTAGCACATCTATCAAGTTTTAGGAAAGTTATTATACTCTCAAGAAGCAATGGGGAAAAAATGGCGAAAATAAAATCTATTGATTGTATTCGGACAAGACGAAGTGGCATGTGGACGATTGTCAAGGTTTTAACAGATCAACCAGGATTGTATGGTATAGGATCAGCCAGCGATGTCAACCATCCAGAAACTGTTATTCAAGCGGTTGAAACTATTAAACCAACGATAATCGGGCGAACCGTTGATCAAATTGAGGATATTTGGCAGTGCGTGCA
This sequence comes from Candidatus Poribacteria bacterium, assembly GCA_002729015.1. The sequence goes on along the minus strand of PBVO01000077.1, from coordinate 2,307 downwards.
TACCAGTGGTTATTGGCGTAACGGCTCAATCCTGAATACAGCCTTAGGTGGTATTGACGTAGCTTTATGGGATATTAAGGGAAAGGTCGCAGACTTGCCACTCTACCAACTACTAGGTGGAAAATGCCGTTCCGCAGTTCCTTGTTACGGGCACGCAGGTGGCTCAGAGTTGCCAGAACTGGAAGACGAGATTCGACGGTTTATGGAAGAAGGCTATCAGGTCATTAGGTGTCAGTTGGGCGGATATGGTGGAGGTGGTTTTTCGCCAGCAGATCAGTCTCCTCAACCTGAACCTCCTTGGTCTGTCGGACGAAATGTATTCGATGATGAAGCCTATTTGGAAAAAATCCCCCAAATGTTTGATTATCTGCGTCAGAAATTAGGATTTGGCGTCAAATTGACACATGATGTCCATGAGCATTTACGACCACAAAGTGCAGTCCAATTATCGAAACTACTAGAGCCGTATAGGCTTTTTTTTCTAGAAGATGTTCTACCACCTGAGCATATCCAATGGTTTCGCTTGATTCGAGACCAATGCACAACGCCGCAAGCTATGGGTGAGTTATTTACAAATCCCCATGAATGGATGCCATTAGTAACTGAGCGCCTGATTGATTTTGTTCGAGTTCGCATTTCAAAAGGTGCAGGTATCACCCAGTGTCGAAAAATTGCTGTGTTGTGTGAATGGTTCGGTGTACAAACAGCTTGGCAAGAAGGCGGTGACAATGATCCTGTTAATCAGATGGCGGCTTGTCATCTGGATTTATCCAGTCCAAGTTTTGGTATTCAAGAAGAAAATCATTTTAGCTCAGAGGAACTCGCAGCCTTCCCTGGTCATGGAACTATTAAGAATGGGTATCTATATGCTAATGATAAACCTGGTCTTGGTATCGACATTGATGAAGACCAAGCCAAATCTTTACTAGATCCAGACGAATCTAATCGCCACCGATATTTCATACCAGATCGGCGACCTGATGGTACTGCTGTTCGACCATAGAAAGAATTCCACATAGAAAAAAGCACTTAAAAATATCACCTAAGAACGTAAATAATATGATGCAACCACGCCAAAATAGGCCGCGTATTGAAAAAATCGCTAATGGTATAGACAAACGATCGAAATTAGACTAGCATGGCTAACCTATTTCTTAAAAGGATAGAATATTTATGGCCAAATTCATTATTTTGAAAATTACTAAGCCCCACCATGATGAAAAATAGAGTCTACATAGCTGGAATTAAAAGTGTATTTCCTCAGGCTTACCCGTCAGATCAGGCTGTAGATTTACTTTATCCTGTTCATAAAGCTGGTAAAAGATTGAACCAATATGCCAAGAAGGTTGCCAAATTTATTGGCATAGAAAAACGTTTTTCAGTCCTCGACGAAGAAAGTTTTCCCACAAGAAAACTTTCTCATCCGACCTATCATCCCTTACATTGGGGTACGAAGATCTTAGAACAAATTTCAGATAGAATTGATCTGAAAGAAATTGGATTTGTTAGTGTTTCTTACAATATTACTTCACATATCAACGTACTACCCAATTTGGCTTGTCAGCTAACGTACGAAACTAACCTTGAACTTGATCAAATGCCAGAAGAAATTGCTTATTATGGTTGTGCGGGCGGATTATTTTCTCTGAAGTCAGCAGTTGAATATTGCGTGCAAAACAGAAAAGCAGCTTATATCTACAACTTCGACCAGTGCTCGTGGATTGCAAACCCTATATTTGATCAAAAACACCCAGACTTTAAAGTTAACTTGATATCTTCCCTGTTATTTTCAGATGCTGGTGTTGGAATTCTTGTCATACCAGAAAATATGAAACATCGTTTTCAACAACCATTAATGGAAATTGTTGATTACCAAACTGATTTTCAGTTAGGAACTGCTGTTGGCATGAGAGATGGGTATTTAACCCTAGGTGAAGAAATAAAAAATAACATGCCCGACATAATCTCTGAAAAACTTATCAAACCGATTCTAAAGAATAATAATTTGGCTGTAAATCAAGTTCAGGACTGGAGCTTACATCAAGGTGGGCTTCCGATTCTGCAGTCGTTTACTGACGAAAAAAATTTAAATCTTACTAATGAACAAATAAGACGCTCCAAGCAGATGTTTCAAAAACACGGAAACCTCAGTTCGCCAAGTGCTTTCGTGGTTCTAGAATCGTTTTTTCAACAACCTAGCACGAACTCTTCTTATGGGATACTAGCTAGTTTTGGTGCTGGGTATTATCTCGGTACGTTTCTTTATCGGTGTTAATCTAGGTATCTATTTTTGACATGAGAAAATTA
>PBVO01000076.1 GCA_002729015.1 Candidatus Poribacteria bacterium | reverse complement strand
GCACCTGGTCCAAGTTCCCAATCCTTGATATCTTTTGGGTCATCGAATTCGATTCTTAGAGCAAATACAAAGTATGGACTCAAGAGTAATACCAAAAAAACCAAGGCAGCAAATTTCCAAAAGTTATTCATCAATGAACTCTCCCTGTAAATTCTTTTTCCAGCTCGGACTCTATCAAATTAATTTATATTAATCAAGGAATAGCGAGCTTGATTTTGTTAGTAGAGGTACAAAAATCGGCAGAAGGAATCGGGCTCGTGGCCATTCGACAGAAGTACTAGAACAAACTGGAGATTTTGGCTGATTATTGGGAAGGTTTCGGTCCGATAATTGCTGTCGACGGACATTATTAATATGTCCTTCACATCACATACTTTGTGTAAAAGACGACCGTTTGTGGTACAGGATTGCATTGATATGACAGTGATAAATCTTATAAACTTGCCGAATACAAGGAAGAAAAGACGTTTACTCGATTTGGTGAACCAATGACCAAGAATTAAGGTTTTTGAACATCAATACAAAGTTTTTCGCGGTGAGTCTTGAGTCAACTTATTACTGTTTCTTAGGCTTGTTAGATTTACAATGCCTTCCGCATTCATCTAATTGCCGATTTTTTATATTTTTCTCCCCCAAACTTTTAGACAATCAATTTTTGAAATTAGTCTAAATCAAAGTATATAATTGGTATATGACTTCTTCTTTCATAGATGAGNNNNTTCTTTCATAGATGAGAAGGGCGGTTCTCCATTGTATACGTTGTGAGCGTCTGGATTAATAAACCTAATCTAGTTAACTTTTCAATATCAAAACTTAAATTTTTATGATATTTATCAAATTNTGAGGACAATCAANATGAGCCTAGACAGACANACTGTGGTGGTAATAGCTTTTTATATTTCGTTAGTTTATACGGTTATGTTTGTGACTAATTCAGGCCATGCTCAAATTGATCCCGATACAATTGTAGGAGCATGGCTTTTTGATGAAGGAAAGGGCAAAGTGGCCGAAGATTTATCCGGCGGCCAACATCACGGGAAACTGGAGAAAGGGCCAAAATGGGTTAAAGGACAGTCAGGACAAGCATTAGAATTCGACGGTGGGAATTATGTAGAGCTGGAAAATTCTGCGCCAGACCTACACTTTGGTGATGTCGAGCCATTCACTATTTCGGTGTGGGTCAACCCTCAGCCTGGTGGCACAATTATCGGGAAATTCAACGGTGGGGTGATCGGTGCATATATTCTCGAAGTTCTGGGAGGAGGTAATGTTGTGTTCCACCGGGAAGTGGCTCCGTGGGGATTATTTGCCGATCAAATCGTACCACCGAAAGACAAGTTTTCTCATATCACGGCTACTTATGATGGGTCAGAGATGANGGTGTATGTCAATGGTGAAATATCTGGCCAACAACCAAGGGTAGGACAAAATAAAGATGCAGCCACGCCAGTACTGGTTGGAGCTCGTTTTCAAGGTGGTAATCCGTCTAATTTTTACAAAGGGATTATCGATGACCTTGCCCTGTTTAACGTTGCACTAGGGAAGGCNGAGATTCAAANACTGATAGCCNCNGGGCTANCCTCAGTTCTNGGCTTAATCGTTGAGCCTGAAGATAGACTTGCAACTGCGTGGGCAACCTTAAAGTTAGGACGACAATAGCTTAATTTGAAACACGCTGATAGACACAAGTAATGAATGGAGGAACGTCGACGGAAATAGGAGCGAATTAAGACTTTTACTTAAGAAAACCAACAAGGCTAATTGGCGGCGAATACAGCTTTTAATTTAGCTATTAACGGTTATTGGGCTATCTAACGAAGGAATGCAGAGGATAGTAGCTTTTATCCAATTCTCTTTTGAATTTCTTTTACAGTCTCGATAAATGGGCCACGAGAACATTCGAAGAGCGCCGCCGTGGCGAAGAAATCATGTACTAATCCATCGTAGCGAACTGTGCGTGCTTCGCCGCCAGCATCGGTTATTGCATCGGCATAAGCTTCTCCCTCATCACGTAGCGGATCAAATTCTGCGGTTACGATGAGTGCTGGTGGAAGGCTAGCGAGATTTTTTGCTCTGAGTGGCGATGCACCAGGTTCGTCGCGCTTGGCTTTATCTGGGCAATATTTATCCCAAAACCACAGCATCGACTCGGTTTCTAAAAGATAGCCTTCGCCGTTCTCCTCATATGAAGGACGTGTCATATCATGATCGACAACAGGATAAAGGAGACATTGAAAATCGATAGTCGGACCACTGTTATCTCTGGCTTTCTGGGAGACCACTGCAGAGAGATTCCCACCGGCGCTTTCTCCGGCGACACCCAGTTTCCCGTTTGATTTGAGAATGTCCCCATTCGCCGCAGCCCACTCAATTGCCGCATAACAATCTTCACCTGCTGCTGGATATAAATGCTCCGGCGCAAGCCTGTAGTCAACTGATACTACGACGAGATTTCCAATAGTGGAGATTTCCCTACATACGGAATCACACGTGTCAAGATCGCCAATTACCCACCCCCCACCGTGGAAATAGACGAGAACGCCGAATGGTCCACTACCTTCTGGGGTATATATACGAAGGGGAATATCGCCGAGCGGTCCGAAAATAGTCTCGTGTCGAATGCTATAGATCGGAAGATCTGGATTAACTGGACGCATCGTACGATACATTTCACGTACCTCTGCCGGTGTCATTTCAGAAATACGAGATGCCGCAGATGAAGATTCCTCGAGCTGTTCGAACATCATTACATATTCGGGTGCAAGCGGCATTATTTTTTCCTTTCCGATACTAAAGCGGATGAATCCAGATTATAAAACTTTTGAACTTGAACGATTCTGTTAAAAACAGATACGAGTTAAATAACTAAGTTCGTTGTTCTTCATCTTTTATGCAGTTATAGGTTGACGGAATATAGCAAGAATTTTACAGGTTGTAAAGAGAAGAAAGAAGAGAGTTGAATAATGTCTGATAATATAAATTATCGGACATTGTTCAGGTTATTGCCTCTTGATCGAAGATCGTCGAGAATCCTCTCGACACGATCCTTCAGTCTTCCCTTTTTATTTTTTTCGAACCTTTCGATTAACTCAGTGTCTTATCTAACGCAGACCAAGTAAAGATCAAAAAATACGATTGAGGTATCAAACTATGTTTCGCANATTGAACTTATTCCTAGCCTTATTGACCGTCATCCTAACAATCTCTCCCTTAGCTGAAGCCAGAGGTCGAGATGGACACCCTCGTGGTCAGGAAACCAAAACCAAGCGTCATCAATTCAAAAAATCTAAAGGTAAAAAACACTCTCAACTGACAGCTGAACAGCGGGAAACTATTAAAAGTAAAGTCAGTCAAATGAAAGAAGCTGAGGCCACACCTGAGGCCATNAAACAAACAGTTGACCAAATGATGAAAGNCTTTGGTGTTGATCCTGCCCAACGAAAAGGTAAAAAAAGNNAACAAGNNNGCAATCCATTTGACCAATTAACNGAAGAACAAAAATCTCAAATAGATGCCAAAGTCAAAGAGATGCGTGAAGNTGGTGCTGACCGCCGTGAAATCCGCCAGCAAATGGGTACCATGTTAGAAGGCTTTGGTATTGATACTAGCCAGCGAAGAGGAAAAGGGAGAAGCAAAGGCCAGAATCCATTCAAGCAGCTAACTGAAGAGCAGAAGTCTCAAGTAGATGCTAAGGTTAAAGAGATGCGGGAAGCAGGCACTGACCGTCGAGAAATACGAAAGCAGATCCATAGCATGTTAAAAGGGTTTGGCATAGAAGCACCGCAGAAAGAAAGAGATGGTAAGAAAGGCTTGAGAGGAAAAGGGAAACGACGTTCCACCACACCAGGCCAAGTTAAATATCAACAACTGAAATAGAAACCAACCAATCATCCATCCGCAGCCACTGTTCTTTGGAATGGTGGCTNNNNATNNNTGATTGGCTTCTTAGGTTGGACCTTAACCTCAGTAGTCCTTGGTCACTAATTTCTACTATTTACTTAGTAATTAGTTTATCGAATACACTTCATCTTGAAAATTAGTATCAGGATATGGATAAATTAGCTTCCGTTAGTTAATTTTCGAAATTAGTGGGTTAGNTTATATGAAAAATTTCATAAAATACTTTTGTCTTTCATTTTTATTGTTCACTTCCAGCATTTCAGTTCAAGCAGCCGATTCATTAGGAGATCCATTTGATGGCAACGAATTGCAAAATCCAAATTGGTTGTGGTCCAANGAGCCTGAGAAGTGGGATATTAGTAAAACTAAAGATGGCTGGCTAACGATTGAAGGTGAGCATAATCGGGATCTTTGGGGGGCCGACAACCCCAACCGACTGTATCAAATACACTCTGGTGATTTCCATGTCGAAGCTAGTATGATATGTGAGTATGCTGATATTTCAACAGTTCAGGGCATAGTTGCTCTGTCTCCAACGACTAAAGACAATAAAGGCAGAGAAGGAGATTGGGTGACGCTGAAGTTGTGGGGACGAGGTCAGGATAATGGCAATAACGCAGTGTTGCAATATCAGGCCCGAGAAAGAGATGGTGAGCCTGGATTAGCTGGTCAGGTGGCTTCATATGTACCAGTCAAGCAAGGTATAATACCAATTTATATGCGGATGCAACGTACAAAAAACAAATTTAAAAGCTGGTATAAGATAAGAGAGAACAATAAATGGAAGATGGTTGGTGTATACGAGTCAGATCTGAAGGACCCGTTAGAAGTTGGTATTTATGCTGGAATTGGTCGTGCTGCTGGAGGTACGTTGACTTCTCATTTTGANTACTTCAAAGATGTAGACAACCCTTTTACCGTAGAATCCAAAGATAAGTTAACTGCAATCTGGGGTAAGATCAAAACGGTAGAATAATCCTTGCTTATCCAAAATCCTGCCTAATTTATCCAATGCTAAACAGAATCAGCTATTCTTTGTTGTTGGGTTGATTAGGTAGGATAATATGAGGTTATTTAGTTAATTGGAAACTAGTCCTAAAAAGTAAATAGATTGGAAGAGCAAGGATCCCTACAAGAATACTTATAAAGGGCTTTTAGCTTTATTGACCATAATCATAACTGTTTCCTAATCTGGCCGATTGATTCTGATTGTCGGATTTTGAGAAATGGGCTATAGAAGGTCCTTAAAAAACACCACCACCGAAACCCACGGTCCAATTACCATCCGACTTTCCTGATTTATTACCCGATTTTGCTTTCTCCAGCCTTGCTCTTGAATAATCATAGGCGTTAGGCTTAGATGTAAAATGTTTATTCTTTGTATTTTGGCTAGGTATCGTACAATCAACTCCTTTCATTGATTCAAGTGATAGATCTTCCAATTTAGTTTTGTCTCCAGTAATGCTGATAATCGTCTGTTTTTCACNAGGGGACGATTCGGCTTTTAATCCCATTGACTTAATTTGTTCAATAACTATTTCAATTTCTTCTGATGTGACTTTTGAATTCATAATTACAATCATTTTCTTATTAAGCCCTCCCAAAGGAATATCTCAGTATTGATTGATGTACAGTTCTATAATTTATCGTAAATTTGAGACAATTTTGCTTTAGGGTTCAAAGGAAAAACCTGTGGAGATTAGTGGCAATTGCTCATTTTTCCTTTGAACCATTGTTCCGAATAGATGATGGCTTAAAATCAGATTCCACTAAACAACAATTCTAAATCAAAANTATTGTGAGAAACTTGGGAGTTACCCAAATCATGAAGTAACAAAGTTAATTTATAAAACACATACTATTAACAAAAAGATTGATTCATAGTATATAGCCATCTAGTCTATCTTCTAAGACTCGCTTTCGAAAAAATATGTTTGGGGATTTCCACATCAAATTCAATAGAATCAACGATTAATTCAGTACCCTTTCCTTTAGATAACACATCTTTAAAGACGATCCTCTTGGGATACCAACGCTGATTTACTTGGAAGACCTCCGGAATTTCAGCTGTTTTTAGTAATTTTCCACCTTTGGCGAAACGATCCTCCCGCAAAGCCAACATACTTTCTTTATCCACCCATATTTTTCGAGAATGATAAGCTATATCTTCGACTTTCGCTGTTAGTTTTATAACCCAGCAATCCTTTGTAAGAAAATCTTCTGATCCCACAACTTCTGCGTTGTATGTTTTCCTCAGACTGCGGTCTTCCATCATATCTTCATAAGACAAATCAGATCCCATCATAGATTGACGCAACATATGGCCGGCGATGCGGATGATACGATCCGACTGAGGCGAGTACATCCACAGTTGGTCCCCCAACTTCAACATTTTAGTACCTTTTTCGCGAGCTGGTGCCAAGTATTCACTAAAAGATTTTTCTGAGCCTTCAACCCAGGTCTTAATTGACATTGTACGATCCCGTCGACGGCCATGAACAACCATAGTGTATGTGGCACAACGGTTTCCAGCGATCGTATTTTGATCTATCTTTATCAATATTTCTCTGCCGGTGGGCATTTGACTCCATAATGAAATCGGTAAAAAAATCATTAGTCCCAATAGTATTTTCTTCATAACAAAATCCTTCAGTATTTGAGAATCTTCAACCTCACAATTAGACTTCTAACTCTTTGAATAGTTGTGCGGTTTGTCGCTTGTAAATCCCAATTCCNGATAAAGCAGTACCAAAGACTGTTGAGAATAAGCCTGGAAAGAAACCAATATAATAGGTTTCTTTGGTAATTTTAGCCCGAATAACAGAAGGGTACATCATCGTTACATTTTTTACCATCGAGCTAATATCCCAGCCCCACACTTGCAAGCAATAGGATGCNCTCAACCCAAAAACGGTACCGAGAATAGACCCCGTCAGTCCAACAAATATCGACTCATAAATCATAGACCAATATACGTGACCTTTTTGCTCACCAATAGCTATACGCAACCCAATTTCCCCGTATCGGCGCAATCCACCCAAAAGACCTACATTCCAAAGAACAATAGACATGATAAAGACAAAGACAAAAACTAATATTAAGCCCAGATATTCTGCCATAGCTAGGTAATCAGACAGATTGCTTAACTCTTTCAACTTACCCATCACTGGTGCAAAGTCATCACTCACAACTGACTGATTAGCGTTAAACTGATCTACGATTATGGTGGCTTTTTGATCATCGTAGATTCTATTTGGCATATAACCTAGAATTTCCCCAGCAGCGTCTTCCATATCCATTGCATTTCGAATATCGGCTAAGTCGACAATCATGGCTCCTCGATCCATAACCGCAAATCCAAATCGAACTGTACCCACAACAGTAAAATTGTAGACTGCCATACTGCCGTACATAGTGGAAGTAAAAAGGGTTGAATTTCCACCCGGTTTTACTCCTAGCTTTCCTGCTAGCTCATCACTAATCAGAATCTCACCTGAATTTTGAGGTAAACGACCACGAACCAATGCTTTTTCAATATTCAAAAGTTTGATTTCACTGCTTCCGGGTGACAATAGGTCAACACCTATGCCGAATACAGGCCCTTGGGACAGCGTTTCACCATTTGCATCGGGTATGTCTAATAATCCACCAAATTGAATGCGTTGTACCCAAGTCATCTTCGGGTACTTCTGCTGAAGATCAGCCGTAATTTGTCCAACACCAATTAGTGATAAGTCATTGGGCTTTTGATCTGAATTTTCAGCATAAGCCCGACTCATTATCTTGACATGTCCTGTTTGAAAACGAGCAGTAGAATCGATCATTTCGCCCAAGGTGCCTCTGAGATAGGCATGAAAAAAAACGGTGATACAAACGCCGATGGTCACAACCAAAATGGGAATTAAGCTACGCTGCCGGTCCCGCAACAGGCCATTTACCAAAAACTTTATCATTGTATTTTTCCTCGGATAGCGTCGGTTGGCTTCATTTTGGATACGCGAAGGGTAGGTAGGAAGCTGACAATTGTTGTCACAATCAATACAATGAAAGTTGTACTAATAATTAAAGCTAAACTATATGCGGGGTAAATTTTCTCAGCAATAGTAATACCCAGACTATCTGTTCCTGCTGGCATAGACCAACCGACAGAAGCTTGATAAGACAGCAGAGGAATACCATACAATGCTGCTAAGACAGCTGCTAGTATCGAGTGCATAGCGCCTTCAACTGTGAATAGTGTAATGACCTGTCTTTGCGTCATTCCCAGTGCAATGTGGGTACCAATTTCTTTCTGACGCCGGAAAATTGACAATACTTGTGTGTCAAAAATAGCTAACATAGCTAAAGACATTAGTATCAAAAACATAATATATCCACTTGCATTTTTGGCTTCAATCATCTCCCGAAATTCGGTCAATAGAAAATGATGATCCTTAAAATCCCAGCCAACGATTGATCCATCAAAATTAGTTTCTTGGTTAGCGACCAGAATAGTTGCTTGATCAGGAAGATTCATCATTTCTTGATGTTTTTCGAGAGGAATCCATAGAATTCCAGTGTCTACNGCTGGTACGTTAGTTTTAAAAATATGAACGATTTTTACTGCCGCCGCATCAAATGTCCCATTTTTATCCCGCCAGCGTACGGTTACATAGTCGCCAACTTTCATTTTGCTACTTTTTGCGTTGCGTCTGCCAATTATTGCTGGAATTTCACCATTTTTAGATACAAGGTTAGATGAAGGCAGTTTTATGATCTGTTGATCAGGATCAATTCCCTTTAGTAGGATATTCTGAATGCGTCCTTCCGGGTACATAGTGGCCTGTGAAACCAGAATTGGCGTCAATTCTCCTTCAGTAACTGACTGCTGAGTTGCATCGGACAATTGGGCATGCGCATCTTCAAGCGTGAATGGGTCGTAAGGGTCATAATCTTTCTGCCAATATTGTCCCCCACCGATTTCCCAGTCTTTAGTATCACGTTGAGCTTGCTGATCCCATCCATTTATGATGCCCTTTTGCCAAATGATTACCACAAAGGAAAGAGATAAAACAAAAACATTCAGCCAGGTTCTTAATTTAGCCCCCATCAAGTTTCGATATGCTAGTTTCAAAGCTAGTCTCATAATAATCTTCTCTAGTTGTTGGCTATATCGTCATCGTTTACCACTTGTCCATCCTTCAAAACAATCGTTCGCCGTAAATACTGAATCACCTTTTCATCGTGAGTGGAAAAAATGAATGTTGTCTTTAATTCCTGATTTAGCTTTTCCATAGTTTCTAGAATGTTATGTGAGTTACGGGCATCTAGATTGGCGGTAGGTTCATCAGCTAGAACGATTTTCGGTTTTTTTACCATAGCCCGAGCAATAGATACCCGCTGACATTCACCACCGGATAGTTGTGCTGGGCGGGATTTTATTTTATCGGTTAACCCCACCCATTCTAATGACTGTAGTACTGCTTTTTTCCGTTCAGCTTCAGGTATCTTCAAAAGTAACAAGGGTAATTCTACATTTTCATAAACAGTATACACTGCCAATAAATTGTAAGTTTGGAAGATAAAACCCAAATGGTGATTTCGCAATTCAGCCATTTTTTTTGTACTAAGTTCACTGATAGAGTGGCCCAAAACGACAGCTTTTCCTTGGGTTGGAACATCCAAGGATCCCAATATATTCAAGAAGGTAGTTTTTCCNGATCCACTGGGGCCAACCAAGCCAGAAAATTCGCCTTTTTTGAATGACAGGTTGATTTTATTTAAGGCGGTGAACTCATGACTTCCCATTGTAAAGGTTTTTACCAAGTTACTCGTGGTAATTAGATTTGAATCAGTCATATTTTCCCCTCCACATTTCAGTATTTTAAATTTGATGGAATGAAATATCTAATAGTTAAAAATAGTCATAAATTGAAGACCTTGACTTTCTGCTGTTCTGGCCAACCTACTAGTCATGGGTGTTATATTATCAATATTAGTCCAGTAACTACTAAACTGGATTTTCCAATAATCATAGGTTCTCTGCCAACTGAAAAAGTTAAATAGTATTTCTGAATTCCAATCATAATACGAAAAGAAAGAAAGTGCATCCATTATGCCGACAGGATATGACAAGGAAATAGCAGAAGTATTATACCTCTCATTGGCACTAAAGGTTCTATTGCCTATCGATCTGAGTAGATGTTCCAAAGTAGCAGTAATTCCGTTACCAATACCGAACGTATAGTCTGTTCCTAGGGTAAGGAACGAATGATAGTCTATCCTNTTGCTATCCTCAAAANTAATATGAGCTATTNCCGATTCAAACCAGAGACCTATACCAACGTCCCAAAAACCGTCCAGAGCAATTNTATTCTCAGAAATACCTTCCTGTCGAATATCTCGGTGATGTCCGCTAACAGCTAGTTCAGAATTACCTATCGGGTATTGTATCCTACCGCCTATTTCCGGTGTTTGATCTTTTGTACCAAATACTTCCCAGCCTTTGGGGTTTTTGTTTCCATAAAGTCCCCACAAACTAATATTAGTATTATTCTGGAAATCGTACCTCATACGTAGCCCGTATACGCCACTAGTAAATTGAAGTGGGTCTCTCGGGTCAATTTGGTCGAACCACATAAGTGAGCGTAATATTCTTGCTGGTCCAAAATTGATTTTCTGTAATCCAATCCGAGCTTCAAATTTTGTTGTACCAAAGCGGAGCCAAACACGATATGGTTTTATTTCAAGCTTATTCGTNACATCAACGATATTATTTGAATCGAAAGTGGTGAATATATTTCCTGAAACTTCAGCATCAAACAGTGATGAAATATCAAATTTTACAAGCGGTATATATCTAAGGCTTAAGCCTAAAGTTTTTGAATTACTTTCAGTATTTGGCCCTAAGATGGANAAAGTTCCGTTAAATTCAATATTTGAGTTTGAAGCGAAAACTGTGCTATACATAAAAGCTGTAAACAGATATAAGAATTTATTTCTCATTTCTAATTTTGGCGCACCTTTCAAAAGGGCTTTACTCAAACATGATTGGCGTGCGAATCGCCCGATATTTAATAAGATAGTAGTCTGGACACAGTAATTTTACCAGTGGGCTTTTCCATATCGGGCCTTACTTTTGAATGAACACTGTATCGTTACTTAACCCTTAGACCATTTTTCGGACATTTTCCATTGGTATTCTGAGCTCTGGGACGCCTAAACGTTTTCGAAAGACCTAATCCTGGATCTTCAGCCGTCCAAATCTGATCTTTATTAGAGCATGCGTCATGACTATCCCTCGGTATTAGTTCTTTCGTCTCTCGACCTCTGTAACTCATATGTTTATTGATGTGATTTATTATTTAAATAACTCAGATTTCAGTGCATTCAGTCTTACTACTTGAAATTTGGAGGTGGAACATAATGAAACAAAATANAGCTAAAGCAATCTATAACAGTTTTTTACTTAATTCATTGTTGTTGCATACTTAATTACTTGCGATGTGAAGCCTAATAGAACCAATATTGTCTGAAACACGTGCAAATAATAATTGTCTGAAATAATCAATATCACCGGAAGTATGATTCCCACAATTACTAAAACTGGTATTTCGACCGTTTTCGACTCTAGACCAAAAGCTAAACCTTCTACTTCAGGATACAAAATGTAGAGTCCAACAATAATCAGCCCGATCGTAGCCATAGCCAAGTAAAAAAAGTCTTTTTGATGGAAATAAATTTCTCTAAAATCAACTGTGTCTGCAGATTCAAGTTCACTTGAACTAGGTAATAGAGACTCGAGTGCAATAGCATAAAATATTATGACCAAAAATACGAACATATAAGGAATATATTTACCTTCAATGTTACTAAAGTAATCTGGGGAGTTAAACCACCAATGAATCATATTGGTGGTTGTAGCAAACAAGATACTAACCAACAGAAAATCAAATTTAATCCGGGATNTTTTTCTACCCATTAAAGCAACCGTATTAATAAACCGGCTTAAAGAAATACCAACGACAATGGACAAAACCCATTGCATCATAGAATAATCTAAAATCATGATTCTAATTCCTGGTTTTTTATTTATTTNATCTCATACATAATTTATCTATTCTGAGGCCTTCAGTTAATAGACGAAGAAAATTAGTCAATGCTAATATACTATTAGTTTCTGAAGACAAACATGATTAATTGAAAAACAGATTAAAACCCAATAATCTTTAGTTAAATAAGTGGCTAAAAGTGGATTAGAAAAGGGTATTGGTAAAAATGAGGATCCAATGCATTAAAGTCTTGAGAAAATATTAGGACCATTGACGTCTTTTGTATGTATTATAGGTGGAAATTTTAGATCGTCGATATATTGATTGGAATATTTGCCCAAATTATTGAGTACTAAAATGCAGGGCCAATTAGGAATTCGACTATTTCTTAAGGCTCGAAAGTCGTATACATAATCTAGTTCGGAAATGACTGGTAAGTTATACAAAAAGAAAACGAGCGTGGTTAGAAATAGTGGAAGGAATAGATAGACAGAAGCTAAAGAATCTCTCTATTATTGCACTAGCTCATAGGTGGTTTAAAGCCCTCAGGCCAAATAGTTTCATCATCATATTCAATGTTTGTTAAGTTGGCCTCACTCAAGTTAGCGCCATTCAAGTTAGCGCCATTCAAGTTGGCGCCATTCAATTTGGTACGCCATAAGTTAGAATGACTTAAGTTTGCGTTCCATAGTGTGGCACTTCTTAGGTCGGCACCATCCAACTTGGCATCACTTAGGTCAGCCTCTATCNCATAAGCACCACTCAAGTCAGCATTCCATAATTTGGCGNCACTCAATTTAGCACCGTTCAAATCGGCGCCACTCAATTTGGCGTCACTCAAGTTAGCGTCACTCAAATTAGCACCTTGTAATCTGGCATCATTCAATTTGGTACGCCATAAGTTGGCACCACTCAAGTTGGTGTCACTCAAGCTGGCATATCTCAAGTTAGCCCTTCTCAAGTCAGCACCTTCAAGCTGGGCTTTTCTCAAGTCAGCAACACTCAATTCAGCCCGATACAATTCAGCATTACTCAAATCGGCCTCACCCAAGTTGGCCTCACCCAAGTTGGCATTACTCAAGTTGGCATTACTCAAGTTGGCACCACTCAAGTCAGCATTCCATAATTTGGTACTTCTCAAGTCGGCCTCGCTCAAGTTGGCACCACTCAAGTTGGCACCTTCAAGCTGGGCTTTTCTCAAGTCAGCAACACTCAAGTTGGCACCACTCAAGTTGGCACCACTCAAGTCAGCGTCTGGTTCTATCGTATACTCTTTGCCATTAACTATAATTTTCATGTTTATTTCTCTTAAGTGNATCTATACCAACGAACTCATATNGTGGCACAACGGGNATAACTGGTGAGAAGTAATAATATNATGACAGATTAGAAAGTCATGTTTTGATGCGGACATAAATNAAACATCTAATTACAGTGATACTTTTGGGGNNTCCATTTAACTCNTTTTTTTCTAGTGCTGATAATTTTCACCAACTAAGTTGTTAGCAGCTCGAACTGGACGGAANAGTGTCTGNCTCATAGNTGGCATCTCAGCTAATANNTCTGGNTGAGGTTCCCAATCGTGCCATTTGCTATTGACAGTGTTGTAACAACTGAATACGGCAATTCGGTCATTTTCTGTGTTAGTCCAAGGGTGGGTACTATGTGTTAAGGCTTCTGTAAAAAAGAGAACTGAACCTTCAGGGCAACCATAAGTATCCCAAATTGGCGAATTAGGGGCCTTAATACTTTCCGGTGCTGCGTAGACAGCTTTGTGNCTACCTGTAACTAATAATGTTCCACCTTTTCCCTTTTTGACAGGATTGAGTTCCCAAACTACCCGAGATAAACCACTATATGCTTTACCTGGAATACAACGATAAAGATGTGAGTCTCCGGGAAAACGGAACAACCCATTTCCATTATGGGGACCAAAATGACCATCATTTAGAGTCCGATAAAAGAGGGCACAAGACTCCATCCGAAATCCGTAGCAACAGGAACTAGAAAGTGGTGGATGAGCTACGAATTCGTTCATAAAACCAACTACTAATGGGTGATCGACCAATTTCTGGAGAGGTCCACCCATTGCGGATCGATCTTTTTCGGGGATTGATTGAGGGTCATTACGTAATTGTGAGCCGAATTCCTGCATTTCTTTCAATTCACTACCATTGAGTACCCCGGGAATTAACAACCAGCCCTTACGATCAAATGTATATTTCTGCTCTTGGCTTAAACTAATTACCGGTAATTGGTCCGAATTCATTACTGGTAGATTATCTTGTTCTTGTAGGGCCGAACTTCCAAGATTCTTACCAATTATGTACGGAGTGGTGTGGGAGATTTCCTTAAGGGACATTTGGTAACTCCTTTGAGAAATAGTGTTATATTTTTAACTCTCGCATAGCTGAAATGCGTTGTAAAACTGGCGGGNGGCTATAATTCAGAAAAACATTAATTGGGTGTGGTGTTAAATTGCCTAAATTAGACACTGACAAAGTTTTCAGTGCCAAAATCAGGTTTTCTGCCATGCCAAGTGTTTTTACTGCGTACGCATCCGCCTGATACTCATGCCGGCGTGAAAGTCCGTGCAAAGCAATTGATAATACAAATTCAATTGGAGAGTACAAAAGGCCGAAAAATACCAAGCCTGCATATAACGGTGTTTGTTGCATTCCAAAAGCAGAGAATAAAGCCGGATTGTCGATAAAGTGAGATAGAAGATAGAATAAAAAACCAGAATGGGCAACAGACAGAATCANATTTTTCAGTAGATGTTTTTCTTTATAATGACCAACCTCGTGTGCGATGACAGCTACTAATTCATTCACTGAATGATTTTCGATTAGTGTNTCAAAAAGGACAATCCGTTTTTGATTGCCAAATCCGGTAAAGTAAGCATTGGCGTGAGATGAACGTCGAGAGCCGTCCATGATAAATATTTCTGCCAAAGGAAATTTTACTTGATCAGCATATTTCTGAATAGCTGTTTTGAGTTCACCTTCTTCTAACGGAGTGAATTGATTAAATAATGGCGAAATCAGGCTGGTATAAATTGGTGGAGCTAAAACGGAAAAAATAACAGTCAAGCCCCAGGCATATAGCCAAGCCCATTCACTTAGTTGGATAAAGAAGAATAAAATAGCAGAGAGAATAAGAATACCAAAGATTAAGGTCAACAGGTACGATTTGACTTTATCAAGCAGAAATGTCTTGATGGTGGTTTTGTTAAATCCAAATTTACCTTCAATTATGAATGTATTGTAGAAAGAAAAAGGAAAAGAAAGCCAATCATTGGCCAAAAAAAGTAGACCAAAAAAAAGAAGGCCCGTTGGAATTGGCGGTAAGCCAAAACCTCGAACATAATTATCGAGCCAACTGAAACCTTCAATAAAAATTAATCCCAGAATTGCGAGCAAACTTACGCTTGAGGTCACGTAAGACAGCTTAGTTTTCGCTTGAGTATATCTTTGAGATTTTTGGTATTCTTGGGATTGATAAAAACCGTCAAACTCACTAGGCAAGTTAGGGCTCATAGCTTTTAGGTTGAGATGCCGAACCACACTGCGAACCAAGAATTCGCCGACTAGTGCTAAGATTATAATGATCAAATAAGGATTCATTTACTACAAAGGTTCAAACGAGAATTTCCTAATGATGACATAATTTTAATCTTACTTCAAAGGTAAGACAAAATTTTACCATATTCACAATAGTATNCTGGTTAGTGCTATTTAATCAGAACCCGAATTATTATTAACCTAATATTCGCTCCAATTTTACGATTTACAAAATGAATTTATCATTTTCTCCTTTGCTATCGTTCGTTGACAGGATTATGGTTAGTTGATAGAATCGCCAGATGGATTTAACATATTTAAATAATACTTCGATTGAGTTAGTTAGAGCAGTTGATGGGAAGAATATCCGCCACGCAGTTTTAGATTTCGACGGGACTCTTTCTCTGATACGAGATGGTTGGCAGAATGTAATGGTACCAATGATGGTTGAAATTTTGGCTCAGACACCCACAATCGAAACTGAGCAACAACTAGAAGCCATTGTGGTGGAGTTTGTTGACCGGCTAACTGGTAAGCAAACAATTTATCAGATGATGCAATTAGTTAAAGAAGTTGAAAAGAGAAAGGCCAGAGCTGCAACCCCTCTAGACTACAAAGACCTTTATAATCGTCGCTTATTACCGATAGTTAATCAACGAATTGCAGGTTTGGTTAATGGGTCCATAGAATCTGATTCCCTGCGGGTTCCATTCAGTATAGAACTTTTGCAAAAACTGCAGGAGTGCTCTATTNACCTCTATTTAGCTAGTGGTACAGATATTGAATTTGTAAAAAAAGAAGCGGAATTACTAGGCGTAGCTAGTTATTTTGATGGTGGAATCTTTGGAGCTTTACGAGAATACGCTAAATTTTCTAAAGCCATGGTAATTCAAAAGATATTGTCAGATTTCAACATATCAGGCGAACAGCTCCTAATTATTGGTGATGGATACGTTGAGATAGAAAATGCTAAAAGTGTTTCTGCTATAGCCATTGGTGTAGCCTCCCAAGAAAACAACCNATATCAGATGAATGCAAATAAACGCGATCGACTAATTCGGGCTGGTGCGGATATTATTATAAATGATTACGCCGAAATCGATAAACTTTTGACCTACTTGGGATTGAATAGTGAGGTAGTATGAGTGAATATAAACAGCCGAATATCCTNCTGATCTTGAACGACGACATGGGGTTCTCGGACCTAGGTTGCTATGGAGGTGAAATTCATAGCCCGAACTTGGATCGGTTGGCTTATGGTGGATTAAGATTTACCCAGTTCTACAACACTGCACGATGCTGCCCTTCAAGAGCTTCTTTATTGACCGGTTTACATCCGCACCAGACTGGTGTTGGCCACATGATGACGGATGATGGATTAGAAGGGTATCGAGGCGACCTGAACCATAATTGTGTGACGATCGCAGATGTAACCAAAGCCGTTGGGTACGATACTTACATGAGTGGTAAGTGGCATATCAGTCGTCACATTGGGCCTGATGGTCCCAAGCACAGCTGGCCATTACAAAGGGGATTTGACCATTTTTATGGCATCATCACTGGTGCAGCTAATTTTTGGCGACCTCGAACTTTGACACACAACAATAAGCAACTGGATTTGGAAGATTTGCCTGATGATTATTTTTTCACAGATGCTATTAGTGACAAAGCAGTTGAGCATATTCGTTTGCATCAAGAGACGAAACCAAATAATCCGTTTTTTTCTTACGTTGCTTACACTGCACCACACTGGCCATTACACGCACATCAGGAAGATATAGATAAATATTTAGGGCGGTTCGACCGAGGGTGGGATATCCTGCGGCAGCAACGTTTACAAAGAATGCGCCAAATGGGCCTGTTAGATGAGAGTTGGGAAATGAGTGATCGAGACCCTTCACAACTACCATGGGAACAAGCTGAATTTAAGGAGTGGAATTGCAGGCGAATGGAAGTATACTCAGCTCAAGTTGATAGAATGGACCAAGGAATTGGTCGTATTATCAAAGCCTTAGAAGATACAGGACAGTTAGAGAATACTATTATCATGTTTCTAGCTGACAATGGTGGCTGCGCTGAAGAATTGGGAGGATCACCTAGGCCTGGTAACGCCCGAGTTCGGGAATCCGATACTGATATTTCGACATTTTTAACGAGTGATGGNCAACCGATTTACCATGGTAACGATCCAAATATTATGCCTGGCCCTGAGACTACATATCAAAGCTATGGTGTACCTTGGGCTAATCTTTCCAATACCCCATTTCGTGAATATAAACATTGGGTACATGAAGGTGGAATTGGTACCCCACTGATTGTTCATTGGCCGGCAGGTATTTCGGCAAGAGGCGAACTTAGACATCAGCCAGCTCAACTGACAGACATTATGGCGACTTGTCTAGAAGTCTCATCCGCAAAATATCCAACTGAACATAAAGGCAACAAAATTCAACCCCTACAGGGTGATAGTCTAGTTCCTATTTTTGACAATCAAGATAATGGTAAAGAGGTCCTTTACTGGGAACATGAAGGTAATCGGGCTGTCAGGAAAGGGCGATGGAAGTTAGTTTCTAAGTATCCTGGAAATTGGGAGTTGTACGATATAGAAAAAGACCGAACTGAACTGAATGACTTGTCTCCTCAATACCCTAAAGTGGTTACTGAACTGTTATGTTTGTATGATGCNTGGGCCGATCTTTGTAGCGTTGAATCTTGGGATGACGTAACTACTAGAAGAAAATCTAGAAGAGCAAATTGATAAGGAATAGTGTACATGGAATTAACAAGAGAGCAAATTGAGGCTTATAATGAAAACGGATTTGTGGTAGCTAAGGGAGTATTGGATACTTCCGACACTCAACCTGTCATTGATGAATTGGTCGAATTTATTGATCACCGGGCTAAAGAACTGTTTGAGCAAGGAAAAATCACCAATATGTATGCCGAGGCTAGTTTTGAGCAACGGTTTGGTCTAATTCTCAAGGAATCGGTGGAAATTGGTCGTGGTATGGATATTATGGATATGCGAGGGCCTGCCATGTTCAATTTTTTGGGTAACGATAACCTGTTGGATGCGGTTCAGTCGTTAGTTGGCCCCGAGATTACTTGCAATCCGATTCAGCACGTTCGAGCGAAACCACCATCAAATTTTGGGCAAAGCAGTTGGTCTCATGGTGTCCCTTGGCACCAAGATGCAGCCGTAATGATGAAAGAGGCTGAAAATTCTAATGTCATTACCTGTTGGTTACCGTTGACTTTGAGTAATCGTGATAGAGGGTGTTTACAAGTTTTGTCTGGGGTTTCCCAGTTAGGATATTTAACTCATCAGAAGGAGGGCGGCACCATGATTGTTCCTGATATCATGCCAGACTCTGAACCAGTTTACCTAGAATGTGATCGTGGTGATATCGTTTTCCTTAGTCGCTANACTCCTCACCGTTCATTGCCTAACTTATCTGATTATTGCCGATGGTCCCTAGATTTACGTTATCAACCCACGGGTCAGCATACTGGTCGTACTGCACATCCGGATTTTGTGGTCCGAAGCTTGAGTCAACAAGATAGTGCACTGATTGACCATAAAGCATGGTCAGATCTATGGGTTGATGCATTTGAAAACCCAAGAGGTGCAGCTACTCATCGTACTGAGTGATTAAGAAAATCACTACGCTTAGTGAGAAGTACAACGTTCTTCGCTACAAATTCTGGTGACGTATTCCAATCTTTGGCTAACCAGCNAAACGTTTGTCTTTCAAAGAAACAAACATGAGTGGGATCGTTTTTATAGTACCAACTACCGAATTCTGTGGTTGATGGTACAAACTGGGTCATTATGCCTAATATGCCATTTGGTTTAAGGCAAGACCAAATCCGGTCTAGTTCTGATTTTGGATTTTGTAAATGCTCAACTGTTTCAGAACTAGTAATGAAATCGTATGATTTTTTGAAGACAGCTGGCTCGAAGGCATAGAATCGATCGTAAAGTGTCATTTGGTGTCCGACTTCTTCGAACATGACGGATAGGGTAGGTCCTGGTCCAGAGCCGAAGTCCAGACCTTTGCTATTTTTTGACAACCGTTTCTCGACGGGTTCAAAAAGTTGACTCAAAAAAGATCGATATCGAGGATCTTCCGGTGAATTTTGGTGGGTATCGTACCTGGATTTTTCTTTTTCTGGAGACAGGAAAAAATTTGNTGGAACAAATATCAGTTGACAATTTGAGCATCGAAGAAATGAGCGACGATCATCTTGAAAAAAATCATCGCCGCTTTTGCCTAAGCAAAGAGGACATTGGTGTTGCAAGCCCAATTTTTAAAGTCCAGCCTTGAGCAAAGACCAACTGGTAGATAATTTACCTTTTGGATCAACTGCTAGTCCTTTAGCCTTAAAATTAACTTGAACTTCGNCCGCAGATAAAGCACGATTGTAAATAGTAACCTCATCTATCAAACCAATAAATCCACCATCTTGTGCCTTACCAATTTCTGTTTCAGAACTATTACTTTTCATCGGGCCATTATAGTCTGATTCCTTGACGAGCTCACCGTCTACGTACAGAAATTTTTTCTTATTATCGATAACTCCAGTTATATAGTGCCATTCATTGGGCGCAAATTTTGGAGCGCCAAAGCCTCCATCTCCTTGCCAACCGGGACATGTGATAAATTCTATTTCAGCTCCAGCGTTTCGACCATCAAATCGGAATGCCCAACCANCTGCATCTCTTTGAGCTACAATAGTTCCACAACAACCAGCTACTACACCTTTTACCGGCAGTTTGTTTTTAGCTTTGACCCATGCAGCCACTGTCATNGATTTTTTACCGTTAAATTCTAAGGTCTTACTACCTGGGATATCGACCGAATCATCGCCATCACACTCAAAAGCTTGGCCGATCTTCCCTGCTTTGATTTTTCCATTACCCACCATCTCACCATGATTTTCGCCAATCACATCTTTAACTTTTTTACCTTCTATTGTTCCTTGCTCTAATGGCCAGTAAGCCACTAAACCTTTGGTTATCAGCTGAGCTTCTGCTCTAAAATACGATAACGAACAGAGTGTTAAGAAAATCAGGGTTGTAAATCGCTGATTGTACTGCATATTGATATTCTCCTTTTTTCTTTCTGTTGATACAGAGCTAAATTGTTTAAAGTCTGTTTNTGTCTCCAACGACAACTACGCATCGCATAAGATTGATTGATATTGTAGAAATAAATCGTAGAGTTTTGAGCATTATTACCATTTGTTTTTTCGATTGATATGTATGATTTTATCAGCACTTCCATAAAGACTCAAAGTCGAGAAACTATCAAGCTTGTTGCAAAATTGACTGAAATTTTTGATTTTTGGTAAGACATGAGATTCCAATCACCATATTTCCGGATAATTTTTGGGTTTACATATCTAATTTCTTTTTTTATGTTTTTTTATAATAACTGTGTCAACAGCATAGGCATCCAACAACTCTGGACTAAGGTCTAGACCAAACCCAGGAAGGTCATTCAATCTAAATAGGCCATCTTTAGGCTGCGGTCGTAACCTGTGATAGATTTCACTTTCGATACTTTGTGTCCAACTTGAGTGGTTCAAACCAAATGTTTCAGCCATAGCAGGTAATGGTAGGCAAGCGGTCAAGTGTAATCCCCAGGGAGTACCTGCTTGNTGAGGCCAAGTGGGAATATGTAANTTAGCACTNTCCTGTGCAATNCGCAAACATTCTCCAAACCCACCAGCCCAACTAACATCAGGTTGAATCATATCCGCGGCTTTCCACTGTAGTAATTCACGAAATCCGTAACGGGTAAATTCGTGTTCACCAGAAACAATCCAAGTTGAATCGATGGTATCAACCAGTTTAGCCATTCCTCGATAGTTGTCTAATGCTATCGGTTCTTCAATCCATTTTAGGTTAAGATCAGTAGTCGATTCAGCAAAACGAAGTGTATAGTCCACATCCCAGCGCAGGTAAATNTCGACCATTAAATCAATTTTTTCGCCTATCAGGTCTCGTGATTTTTGGACTATTTCCAGGTTTTTTTGCAATCCAAGTTCACCTTCAGTCAATCCAAATCGAAGGGGTATTTTGCAGGCGCTAAAACCTTGTTCAACGTAATCAACAATATCATTGCCAGTTGCATAAGCCGGAATTTCGATCCGGGGTTGATCTGTTATCAACGTGTAGACAGGCTGATTAAGAATCTTTCCACACAAATCCCATAGTGCGAGATCAATACCACTCAGCGCGTAGATAACCAAACCTCGTCGACCATAGATCGAACTAATATGATAAAGATGATCCCAAATTTGGACAACATCTAAAGGGTCTTGATCTATNAAAAAGTNTTGTAGGTGTTGATCAATAATTAGTTCNCCCGCAAGTCCACCACCTCCAAGACCATAGCCTTTTAGACCTTTNTTNGTNGTGATTTCTACNATNAANGCTCCAGCTTGNGTNGCAAATGGNCCTCGCCANTCAACATGANACCCCAANTCCATATCANTGATTTTTGCTCCCTTAGAGAAAGCTAACTGAGACATAGCTAATGGATTCAAATTAAGATGCCAAGTCTGGATACCGACGATTTTATGCTTTGTTTTTGCATTTTGCTTAAAGTATTGATTGAGTTGATCTATAGGGCGGGTTTTCATTAGTGGGGTAGAATGGTTGTAATTGATGTATGTTTAGTTGCCAGCTAATATATCAATGTTGTAGTTGAACTTCAACTTCAAACGTGCTAGACTCGCAAGGTTGTTTCCATGACCTCTGAATATACTTTCTGTATTCTTATTAACCCTATTTCTAAAAAGAAAATCGGTTACACACCGCTATTTCCAACTAAATATTCAACTTCCTAAATCAAAGTATCGGATTTCATTAGACCATGGATCAAAAATACTATATTCAGAGCACTGATCAAATTCCATCGCCCTCACTAATTGTTTATGTGGAGTTAGTCAAAAATAATATTAAACAGGCAGTTGAGATGGTTCAAGGAAGAACCGAGAAGTTGAGGCCACACGTCAAGACACATAAGACAGCTCGGATTGTTGAACTAGAATTAGCTGCCGGGATTTATAAACACAAATGCGCTACACTCGTAGAAGCACAGATGCTGGCTGAAGTGGGTGTTACTGATGTTTTAATAGCTTACCAGATGGTCGGACCAAATATTCAGCGCTTTGTGGATTTAATGAACCAATTTCCAGAAGTCGATTTTCAGCTGGTAGTCGATCACCCAATAGCAATGCAAGCTCTTTCAAAAGCAATTCAAGGGGTAAATAAATCAGTTAAGGTGATGTTGGATTTTAATGTTGGTATGAATCGTACAGGAGTAACTTTAGCTGACGGAGCCGTAGATCTTTATCGACAAATTCAGCGAGCTGACGGTCTGATACCTTGGGGCCTGCATGTCTACGATGGTCATATTCACCATAGTTCACTCACCGAACGTCGATCAGCTTGTCAGTATAGTTTGGATCAGGTCGAAATTTTCAAACGCAAAATTGGGGAAAAACATCTACCTAACCTTGTGATGGGTGGTACGCCGACTTTTCCTATTTACGCCGAAATTTCTGATATTGAAACTTCACCAGGAACTTTCGTCTTTTCTGATTATAATTATTCGACAAAATACCCCGATCTTGGTTTTGTTCCGGCGGCACTATTATTGAGTCGAATTATTAGTTTACCTATCGAGGGATATGCTACGCTTGACCTTGGACATAAGGCAATTTCGGCTGATTCTAAGGACCCAAGAGGAAAGATTTTGAACCTGGATGGTTCTAAGCTTTTAGCCCAACACGAGGAACATTGGTCCGTAAAAATAAGACCATCAGACAATGTGTTATTAGGTCAGCCTGTGTTTGTTTGTCCTGCACATATCTGTCCCACAGTGGCGTTACACCAATTTTACTACATAGTGGATGAAAGAGGCATATGCATTGATAGGTGGGAAGTTTCAGCTCGCCACCGAAATTAGAAAGAACGGCAACTTTTTTGTGGAGAATATCAATGAAAAACTAGCCTTTTGTTAGTTTTATTAAAGGAGCCATGTTGTCGTTTTCATCTGCAGATCATTAAGAAGTAAGATTTGGATTTTGTGTAATTAACATGATGACGGCTTAGTACATTGGGAAATTGTACACAGTGTTAAAAATTTTGTAATACGTGTGTGGAAGGAAAGATAAACTGAAAAACGAAAATCTTGGCTTTACTAAGGGTATGATTAGCCTGATTTCACTTTAACTTAAATGGATATAGAAGAGGGTTGCGTAATGACATTTGAAGTTGTTGCCCCTGAGAGTGTAGGACTCTCCAGCCAACGCTTGGATCGTATTCAACATGTCATGAGCGGATACATCGATAACCGTTGTTTTCGGGGTTTGACAACAATGATCTGGCGAAATGGTTCAGTCGCCCATTTGGGTAAATTTGGTCAAAAAGATGATCACTCTGCGATTGAGTTTGATACTATCTTTCGTATATATTCTATGACCAAGCCTATTACTAGTGTCGCGATTATGATGTTGTATGAGGAAGGGCATTTCCAACTTAGTGATCCTGTATCTAAATTTATTCCCGATTTCAGTAATATGAAGGTTATTACTGATCTAGCTGGTGGATCGTATGAAACTGTTCCAGCCAAAGGTGAAATGACAATTCACGATTTGTTGCGTCACACCTCAGGTTTGACTTACGATTTCAATGGTAACGTAGTTAGTGAAATGTATAAAGAAGCTGATCTTTATAATTCTGAATCCTTGTTGGAAATGGCTCAGAAATTAGCTAGTTTTCCACTAGTACATCATCCAGGGAAGATTTGGCACTATAGTTTTTCAACTGATGTACTCGGTTGTTTGGTTGAGTTAATCGCGGGTCAGCCTTTTGATCAATTTTTGCAACGTCGTATCTTTTCGCCTCTGGGTATGCATGACACAAGCTTTGATGTTGATAAGGAAAAAATTGACCGTTATGCGTCCCTCTACCGAGCTACAGAAGAGGGGAAATATGAAAAAGCCAGCGATTCAATTATCGCTCGTCTGGATGCCTCTGGTCAAAAACGAACTATCTGTTCTGGCGGTGGTGGCTTATTATCTACTACGGCCGATTATTTACGCTTTTGTCAAATGATGCTAAATGGTGGATGCCTAGAAAATAAACAATTATTATCTAGAACCACTGTGGAATTGATGACCTGCAATCATTTGGTTACAGACCAATACCCATTTGGAATGAGAGGTGTTGGATTTGGCTTGGGGTTCTCGGTTGTTACTAATCTGGCGGAATCAGCTATCTCGGGATCTGAAGGCTTATTCCGTTGGGGAGGAGCAGCTTCAACTACTTTCTGGATTGACCCAAAAGAAAAATTAATTGCTATTCTAATGACCCAACTACTTAACAATCCACACCCCCTTTTATCACAATTCCGAGTCTTAACCTACCAATCAATAGTGGATTGAGCCTAGTAATAGACTTACCAATGAGAACAAGGAGAAATTAACTTGAATTCAGTCAAGTGCTTTTGTACCCGCAATTACTATTTAGTTCTATTTTTTCTATTTTGTAGTTTTGTACCAGTTCAAGCTGGTAAATTTATCGTCGATTTTGACCAGCCTAACGGAAAGCCAAGACCAATTCCGATTGACGGTGGATTGGAGTGGCAAGAACTACAGGGTAAATGGACAGTAAAAAACAAGAAATATGTTCAATCGGAAACCGAATGGACAAGCGTAGCAAACTGCACTACTTACCATCGGAGCCATATTGGAAACGAAAATTGGACTGATTATACTGTTTCTGCGACCGTACGGATCGACGAAGGAGGTCCATTAGCCCCAATTGCTGGCCTTTTCTTTCGAGTTAATGGCGATAATCCCAAAAAAGGTGATATGGAATGTAATTACTATTATTTTCGGATTGATCAAAGAGCTGCAGAAGGTCCTTGCCTAATTAAGTCCCCGAACCAGATACTGAAAATTCACAAAGCTAANCCTTGCAAACTCAAAACAGATTATATCNTGAAGGTAGTGGTTAAAGGTTCTANTATAAAGTGTTTTATCGATGACAAATTAGAATTTGATNTCGAGGATAAGTCTTTTCCTAAAGGGGCTGTTGGTGTTGGGACTTTTAACGCTGGTGTCAGTTTCGATAATTTGACGGTCGAGGGGCCTGAAATACCACAGTCAGTCGATCTTAAAAATAAATTAACAACTACTTGGGCCAATTGTAAAATCAGATTTCAGTAATGGGTGATAACAAGTGCGACATGAATTAACTGAACAGCAGATCGAGTTTTACCAAACGAATGGTTTTTTAGTAATTCCTGATTTTTTAACAACTGAAGAATTAACTGAATGGCAATGTTGTACAGATGAGGCTGTAGCGCAACGGTTGGGAAAATCGATTAATCAAATGACAAACCAAATGAATCCTGATGATTTTTATGCTCAGGTCTTTACGCAGTGTTTGCGATTATCCGATAGCCATACTGGTATGCGCCAACTTGTTCACGATCCCAAAATCGGTCGGATGGCCACTATTTTGGCGGGGGAAGTTGGAATGCGTATCTGGCACGACCAAGCACTGATCAAACCTCCACATGGTAACCCTACAGCGTGGCATTTGGATGTACCTTATTGGTCTTTCGATTCTAGAGCAGCCCTTTCTTTCTGGATAGCTTTAGACGATGTAACCTTGGCTAATGGTTGTTTGTGGTATATCCCTGAGTCACATAAGCAAGCGAATTACGATAATGTAGGAATCGGTCAAAACTTGGGGGCACTATTTCAGGTGTATCCGGAGTGGAAAATGATTCCACCTCAACCAATTCCATGCTCCGCTGGCTCTATTGTTTGGCACAATGGTCTAACAGCCCACGCTGCTGGAGCTAATATGACTATCCATCATCGTCGAGCTATGACGTGTGCCTTCATGCCTGATGGTTCAACTTTCAATGGGAAACAGAATATTCTTCCTCAAGATTATTTTGAGNCGTTGGAAGTTGGGGATTTACTTAATAATAATGAACAAAACACACTAGTATGGCATCAATCCTGGTCTTAGTAATCAGAAGTATAATGGTAACGAAGATTATGCTTTTTAAGCCAAATAAACTTTCTGAGATAGATGGTTTTACCTAGAAAACTGTTGATAGAATCGATCAAAAATTACGATGAACAAGCAGTGGGAAGTTAAATTAGCAAGTGATCATCCTGAATATGCTGAGATTTTGGAACGGGCCGCTGAGATAGTCGAATCACAGTCAATTCAAAATAGTTTTACAGTAGAAAAATTACTGGAAATTGAGAATGTCGAAGAACTAATGGGTCAAGTTTCCAAACTGAGGCAAGAAACATTGATTGTCATGGGACAAAGTGAAAAGCTCGATACTGTAAGTTCTGAAGCTTTGGGAATTCACTTACCTAATATTCACCAGAATTTCAAAAATGTGATTGGCTTAAGTCGAAAGTTAGATGAATTGAATCACAGTCTTAAAAACTACAGTAGCATGTTTCGTGGGAGTATCTCTCAGTTACTAGATCGTCTGGAACGATGTTTACAAGAAGATGAGGGGCCACGCNATACTTAANTGGNGCGCTTGTCAGTGTACNAATTAAGTGCTATACTCCCGTCGNTTTNAATTTATATTTTNTATTTCAGTCAANAGGGNNATGATAATGGGNTCAATTAACCAATCTGCTTGCTACGGCTGTTTTGCTCGACAAGGTTACACNGCGGAGCAAGTTATAAAAGANGCGGCTAAACTCGGTTANAANTCAGTAGAAATGCTACCANGAGAACATTGGGATTTNGTCAAGGANAATGGTTTAGTNATTGCGACNATNTCCGGTCATTCGTCGCTTCCTGATGGGCTNAACAAAAAAGAAAANCANCAGAGNATCGAAGATGAGTTAAAATCCAATATAGATTTAGCNGTCGAGTACGAAATTCCTGGNCTGATCTGCTTTTCTGGCAATCGAGATGGNAAGTCAGAAGAAGAAGGCCGAGACAATACTATNGAAGGTTTAATGCGAGTNATAGGTTATGCTGAAGAGAAGGGNATTAA
This sequence comes from Candidatus Poribacteria bacterium, assembly GCA_002729015.1. Next base: position 20,257 of record PBVO01000076.1, on the reverse strand, counting down.
TCTAAATATAGAGTTACTNAACAGTAAAGTTGATCATCCNGATTATCANTGTGACAATACCCCTTGGGGTGTATCNGTNTGTCAAGGTGTAGNNTCACCNAGAGCTAAGTTATTNTATGATATTTACCATATGCAGATTATGGAGGGCGATATNATCCGNACNCTGACAGANAATATTGANTATATTGGCCANTTTNATACTGCAGGAAANCCTGGTCGTAAAGACTTAGATGANCANCANGAACTTTATTATCCNGCAATTATGANAGCCATTTCGGCGACTGATTATGACTTATACATTGGGCATGAATTTGGACCTAAAGGGGATCCAATGGAAGCCATGAAGGCAGCGTATGACGTTTGCAATGTATAATTTGGTGAGACCACAATTATGAATGTAAATTTGCCTCGACGAAGACTAGGTCGGACTGAGATTATGATTCCGGTTGTTCCCTTTGGAACTCAAGGATTTGGTAATAATTTTGGGCCAGTTTCTGATGATGAAGCCATAGAACTCATCAAATATGCTGTTGGTCTAGGTGTGAATCATTTTGACTCAGCTCGTTGCTATGGGGACTCTCAACGTAAACTAGGCTTGGCAATGAAAGAAATTTCACGTGAGGATGTGATTATTACTGCTCGTGTCTGCTGTCATTCGGCTGCTAAGTGGGGTGGATATGGTCAGGGAAGTCCAGATTATTCTCGAGAGCGAGTGCTAGCTGATGTTGAGGATCAACTCAAAGCTTTAAATGTGGACTATGTCGACGGACTGATGATCCATGATCCTCCCGAGATCGATCCTACATTACAAAGTGGTGGGACTTTAGAGGGGTTGATAGAATGTAAAAAGCGAGGCTTTACCCGTTTTATCGGTTATGGGATGCGTCCCCATGATTTTCACCTTAAAGCTATTGCTACTGGTGAAGTGGATTTTCTTCTTTGTTTTAATGACTATAATCTTGTACGTCAGACGGTCAATGATCAGTTATTACCTGCGGCAGCAGAAGCCGATATTGGTGTAATGAATGGTTGGTCAATCTTGCGTGGTATGTTAACCGGTCTAGATTTAGAGAAGGCTGTATCCGATACAGGCCGTTGGAAAAATGATCCTGACTTAGAATCCTCAATCAAAATCTGGCGATGGTGTGAGAATGAGGATGTAGACATACTACAGCTCGCGCTTCAGTTTTGTTTGAGGGAAGAGCGGATTCACGGTAATAATATTGGATCATTGAATAAACAGCAACTGTTGGATAACGTAACGGCTGCGAGCACACCATTATCTACTGGTGTATTAGAACGATTCGACCAATTTCGTCAAACACTATAGTCAAGTTGATCCTACTTCATTTTACACTAAAAGTACTAAAAGTTAGCTATGATCAAAGTAAATCCCAACTAAATAGCTTCAGAGTTTAGCTGAATATGGTTAGTAGTTTATAAACCGATATCTTGCTTGGCTCAACATTGGGTTTTTTACCATGTATTCTATAGGATTTTCCGATAAGCAATGATAAATCCCTTTCGTTTCACTTCAGCTTCGGGTTGTCCAACTCAAGTTCCCATAAGCCTTAGTAAGTAAATATTTCGTCAATAAAAAGCACTTATTATATTTTTTTGCATAATAGGTGCTTTTTGTTTACTATTTAGTGTTTTGGATATTTTTCAAAATCTTATACGGTTATTTTTGCATGTACATATACTTGCAGAATATTTGTTGTGGTGTGTCCTTATCTTTTAAAGTTTGTAACTACATTTATTTTGTTTCCTCTTTGGTTTGCAAAAAAATAAAATTAGGAGCACTTGATATGGTATTTATATGCTGTGTTTTTCATAAAGAGCGAGAATTGGGGTGAACTGTTTGTTATTGAAGACTTTGTCAGTGCTTTTATTAAATTTTGTTGTTTACGGTCAGGTTATACAAGATAGAAACTACGCATTATTGAATGTTCTAAACACAAACTCTGGATGGGAAACCTTGGAAAAAACCAATGACTTCATAAGCATTAGTGTAAAGAAATTAGATGATGCCGAACTGGAAGCCATAAAAGTAGAAAAAATATTGGAGATAGATCCAAGTCTAATTACCGACGTTATAATGGACGTAGAAAATTATAATTCATTCCTTTCTGATGCCAAATCATTAAAAAGTCTTGTGGTTGAACGTTCGGATATTGGGTTAGTTGGTTATCAGCATATTAAAGTTGATTTTCCGTTTTTTGACGATCGAGAGTATTTTTTTAGAATGAACCGAACTCCATTTGGTGATCAAGATGATACGACAATGTGTTATTGGGTATTGTTGGACCCAGACTATGAAATAAACAAACCGATAGAATCTAAGAATACAACTTATCTGAAACAAGGCGCAGGCATTTGGAAATGGGAATCATTTGAATTGAATAAATGGAAAGTTTCCTACATGTTGTATATGCATCCTGGCGGATCAATACCGGACTTTTTGGTAGATGCAATTAATAGGCGAAGTATTATAGGACTATTTCGTGATGTTATTAAAGAGGTCAGAGTTAGGAATAGCTGAGTCATTTAGGAATACAAATGAGAGTAAGAAAGTCTTTAATTCTTGTACTAATTCTTATACTTTTGTTGGTTGGTTGTGGCACCTCAAAGGTAAGTTGGGAGCCGTTACAAACGGTACCCTATGTTGATATCGATCGATTTATGGGAGATTGGTATGTGATTGCTAATATTCCTACCTTTATTGAAAAGAGAGCTACCAACGCAATCGAGTCTTATAAACTAAATAATCAAGGAGAAATTGAAACTACCTTTTCTTTTTTTCAAGATAGCCCCTCAGGCAAGAAAAAAGTTTATAGGCCAAAAGGCTTCATCCATAATTCTCAAACAAACGCAGAATGGAGAATGCAGTTTGTCTGGCCATTTAAAATGCCTTTTCTTATCATTGATCTAGATCCCGACTACAGTTATACAGTGATTGGTTATCCTAGTAGGGATTTCGTTTGGATTATGGCTCGCGAGCCACAAATTCCCAAAGAAACCTACAAAGTAATTATTCAAAAGCTAGAAAATGTTGGATATGACCTTTCAAAGATAAAAATGGTGCCTCAGCGATGGTAAATAGTTGAAGACTCTTGGATAATGAAAATAGCAATTATAGGAACTGGTATTTCTGGCTTAACTGCTGCATATCTGTTAAGTCGGAAGCATCAAGTTGAAGTATTCGAGAAAAATGATTATATCGGCGGACATACACATACCCATTCTATTACTAATGGGCAGGAAACTGTCGCGGTCGACTCCGGGTTCATTGTTTATAACGAAGTAACTTACCCTAATTTTATTAAACTTTTAGATCAATTACATGTAGAGCGGCAAAAGACAAGTATGGGATTTAGTGTTAAGTCGGTAACAAAAAATATCGAATATGCGGGCAATTCATTGAATTCTGTTTTTGCACAAAGGCAAAATTTTTTTCGACCGTCCTTTTGGCGAATGCTACAGGATATTCTACGATTTAACGCCAAAGCAACAAGAGACTTAGATAGGCTGACACCCAATATAACCCTAGGGCAATACCTTTCCGAAAACCGATTTTCGTCGGAGTTTATAGAAAACTATGCGATTCCTATGGGAGCAGCTATTTGGTCTACGAAGGCTAAATCTATGTTGGATATGCCAGCACTCTTTTATATTCGTTTCTTCAGTAACCATGATCTATTAAAAACTACAAATACCAGCGGTTGGTGGGTAATAAAAGGTGGGTCAAAGGAATATGTTAAGCAAATAATAAAAGGTTTTGAACAACGAATCCGGTTAAATACACCAGTCAATTCTATCAAAAGGTCTCAAGGGAAAGTAATCATAAGAAGTGGAACGAGTGACGATGAAGAAATATTCGATTCCGTTGTCATTGCAACTCATAGTAATCAAGCCTTGCGTATGTTATCTGATTCTTCGCCCCAAGAGAAAGAGATATTGAGTGCTATACCGTATCAACGAAATGAGGCTCTACTACATACTGATACTTCCGTATTACCAAAACGAAGGTTGGCTTGGGCTAGTTGGAATTATCATCTGGATCAAAGTACCGATCGGCCTGTAGCTATGACCTACAACATGAATATGCTCCAAAGCTTAGATGTTGCAAAAACCTACTGTGTCACCCTAAACAGTAATGAAATTGTGAACCAAAGTAAAGTCATAAAAGAATTGGATTATGAACACCCATTATTTACTGAGCTGGGAGTTAGTGCCCAGAAACGTAAACAAGAGATTAGTGGTGTCAACAATACTTATTATTGCGGTGCATATTGGCATAATGGATTCCACGAAGATGGCGTAGTAAGTGCGTTAGAAGTCTGTCACCATTTTGGGTTATCTTTATGAGTCTATCTGTTAGTGATTATATTTACACTGGTACTATCCGGCACCGTCGTTTTGTTCCTTTCGATCATTTTTTCAGCTACCGAATTTTCATGGTGTACTTTGATATTTCTAAAGTAGAAAAGATTTTGAAAAAATCATGGTTTTGGAACATAAATACGCCTTCTGTCGTTTCTTTCTACCGAGAAGATTATCATGGTAACCAAGAGCAATCTCTAGATGATGCAGTTCGATCAACTATTTATCAAAAAACAGGCAGAATTTTAAAAGGACCGATACGTATCCTGACTCATCTTCGTTATTTCGGCTATTGCTTTAATCCTGTCAGTTTTTATTATTGTTTTGACCAATCAGATCAAGATGTAGAGTTAATCATGGCTGAAATTACTAATACTCCGTGGAAGGAAAGACATTCCTATATTGTATCTGATAAGCTCAATGATAAATCCAATTTGACCGCAAGTTTTAGTAAGGATTTTCATGTTAGTCCGTTCTGGGGTATGGATCATCAGTACGAATGGATATTTACCAAGCCAGGGAAAAATTTAGTAGTCAACATGAAAAACATCAAAGACCAAAACAAAGTTTTCGATGCAACCTTAAAACTAGAAAGAAAAGCGTTTAATTTGAAAAACCTAGTTCTACAAACATTGAGTTTCCCTTTCATGACTGCTCGCATCATATTTAGAATTCATTGGCAAGCCCTAAAATTATGGGCTAAGGGAGCACATGTGTTCGATCATCCGAATGAAATAAAGGTGAAAATTGAAGATCCATGAGAAATAATCGGAGCGTTGACGTACTTGCAGGAAGGCTATCTTCTGAAAGGAATCGAGGAGTTCTATCTGCTTTCTTCAAACGTGTCATCTTGAAAAAGTTCGAGCATTTGGCACTAGGCTTGATTGAGTTTACCGATGGAGACAAGGTTTATTCTTTTGGGGATAGGAATAGTGAAATGAGGGTGAACGTGCGGGTGCTATCTCCTGAATTTTATGTTCTCTTAGGTAGTGGTGGCTTAGTCGGCGCAGCTGAAGCTTATACGTCGGGTTTTTGGGAAACAGATGAATTATTACTCTTGATTCGTATTGTTTTAAGAAACAAGGAAGTCTTAGGTAAATTAGAATCCGGATGGTCAAAAATGCTTGACCCTTTGAATATAGCTATCCACTGGCACCGTAAAAACTCGTTACATGGGAGTAAAGAGAATATTTTAGCTCATTATGACCTAAGCAATGAGTTTTATCGGCTGTGGTTGGATGAGACTATGACGTACTCATCTGGTTTCTTTGTAGATCAGTCTAGTACGTTAAGAGAAGCCTCCATAGAAAAAATCGACCGAATTTGTCGCAAGCTCAATTTGAGTAATAAGGACTCAGTTTTAGAAATTGGTAGTGGTTGGGGTAGTTTTGCAATACATGCTGTCATGAATTATGAGTGTCATGTTACAACTACCACTATTTCTGATGCTCAATATGATTGGGCCAAAAAGAAGATCCAAGATGCTGGTTTGAGTGAAAAAATTACCCTTCTGAAAGATGATTATCGTAACCTCACAGGGCAATATGACAAAATTGTTTCAATTGAAATGATTGAAGCTGTCGGTTTTGAATACGTTCCTCTCTATTTTCAGAAAGTTTCATCTCTTCTTAAATCAGATGGATTATTTGGCTTACAAGGTATAACCTTTAATGATCAAGAATTTGATGATTACAGACGATCTGTCGATTTCATTAAAAAATACATTTTCCCTGGCTCATGCTTAATTTCTATAGCTCAGGTAACCGAAGCAATAAAAAAGTATACTGATTTATCCATTTCTCATCTAGAAGATATTACAATGCATTATGCAACCACTCTCGAAATCTGGCGGAACAATTTTTTAGATCAGATTGTAGCTGTCAAAAATCTAGGTTTTTCAAAAGAATTCATCAAAATTTGGGAATTTTATTTCGCTTACTGTGAGGCTGGATTCAGAGAAAGAAATATCGGAAATTATCAGTTTGTATTTTCAAAACCCGCAGCTCAAGACATTCGAATCGAATACTAGACCAAACATGTTACAACCTTTAATACAATTAGCTGAGAAAGGCATTTTACCTGATAGTTTGATCTGTGTCGGTATAAGATCAATATGCCGGGAGCGTTTACGATGGGCACAGGCTGTTGGCCCTGAATCTGTTGAAGCCTATCACCAAGAATGGGTAGACAAGCTGTCAGAAAGCCCGATAGCTCTGGTTCCAGAGAAGGCAAATGAACAGCATTATGAAGTACCACCGGCCTTTTTTGAGCAAGTGCTCGGTAAGCACCTAAAATATAGCTCAGGCTATTGGCCTACTGGTGCGGAAACACTAGACGAATCAGAAACTGCCATGTTGGAAATTACTTGTCAACGTTCAGAGTTAGAAGATGGCATGGACATTCTAGAATTAGGGTGTGGATGGGGGTCCCTAACCTGTTTTATGGCTGCCCGCATGCCCAATGCGAAAATTATGGCTGTTAGCAATTCTAACGACCAAAGAAAATACATAGAACAACGTTGCGAGCGAAATGGATATGGTAATGTAACTGTAGTCACAGCCGATATGAATAATTTCACTACGTCCGAGGCTTTCGACAGGGTTGTTTCAGTGGAAATGTTTGAACACATGCGTAATTATGATGAACTATTACGTCGCATTAGTAATTATCTGAAAGTTGATGGTAAGTTATTTGTTCACATTTTTTCCCATGAATCGCTAGTATATCCTTTCGAAGATAATGGTCCTAGTGATTGGATGGGGAGGGAATTTTTCAGTGGAGGACAAATGCCTTCCCATCGACTGTTGTTACATTTTCAAAATGACTTGAAAATAGAAAAAGTCTGGCGTGTTTCCGGTATTCATTATGGAAAAACTTCTTGGGCTTGGTTACGCAAAATGGACCAAAACAAAACGGCTATACTTAGAATATTTTCATCAACGTATGGCCCAGAAAATGCTAAAGTTTGGTGGCAAAGGTGGAGAATATTCTTCATGTCATGTGCCGAACTATTTAGTATGAATCATGGAAAAGAGTGGGGCGTCTCGCATTACTTATTTGTTAAATAGTTGATTTGAAACGGATTATATAAAACCTTACTATAGCTATTCCAAAATTTAGTCTCTAGTAATTAATTCCAGTGAGATAACTTAGTTATGACGATTTTTATTATTTTGATTGCACATTGGTATTCATCTTTGTTCTTTCAAACTTTCTTTCTGCACCGTTACGCGTCTCATAATTTGTATAAAATGAGTCCTACTTGTGAAAAAGTCTTTTTTATTTTGTCTTTTATCTTTCAAGGGTCCTCTTTTTTGCATCCAGCCGCCTACGCAGTTATGCACCGCAGACACCATGCATATTCTGATACTGAGCGAGACCCTCACTCACCAATAGTCGTTACCAACATTTTTGATTTTAACAAAAAAACTTGGTTAGAATACAGCGAACTTGTTAAGCAATTTATGAATGATGAAATTGGGGTCAAAAATGTACCACGATGGCCTAAATTTGAAAGAGTTACTGAATTATTCCCCTTGAGGTTACTGTTCGTTCTTTTTTATATTGGAATCTATTGGGTTTTTGCACCTTCTCACTGGTATTTCTTGTTGATTCCGTTACATATCTTCATGGGTCCAATTCACGGATTTATCGTCAACTGGTTTGGCCATCTGGTTGGGTACCGTAACTTTAAGGATAGAGATGATAATTCGCAAAATACACTGCCTGTTGATTTTTTGATGATGGGAGAACTATATCAAAATAATCATCATCAGGCACCGAACCGAGGAAATTTTGCACACCGATGGTTCGAAATGGATTTGGGACACTTAATCGCATTTTTATTACAAAAATTACATATCATTCAATTTAAGCACCAGAAATAGACATGCGCGATATCCTTGGCTCGGTTGTTTCTGTTGCGGTTGCTATTGTCTTTGCTTGGGCCGGGGCACAAAATGGACCAACTATTCTTGGCTTTCCTGCCCTTCTGTTCATTGTTTCTATTGGATTTTTAATTCACTGGGTTATATTTATCCCTTCTTATCTAATGAGGACAGAGAAATTTTATGACATTACCGGAACAATAGCCTATTTGGCCATGATTTCGACCTCAGTCTATGTGGTGAGTAGCACAGCTGGTGCACTGGCATTTCGTTCGAAAGTTGTCGTTGTAATGGTTATTGTCTGGGCCATGCGGTTGGGTTTATTTTTGTTCATCAGAGTTCTGAAAGTAGGAGAAGATAGCCGCTTTGAAGATGCTAAAAATTCTTTTGTCACGTTTCTAATGTTTTTCAACATTTCAGGGTTATGGGTTTTTTTAACAACAGCAAACGCACTCACGTTGATTCTCAATAACTCTGATTTATTCGGCGATTTTCAGTTTTTCGTTGGTCTCACTATCTGGATTATTGGTTTCTCTTTTGAGGTGATTGCAGATGAACAAAAACGACGTTTTAGAAAAAAAACTGAAAATCAAGGAATGTTTATTGTCTCTGGTCTGTGGTCAATTTCTCGTCATCCAAACTACTTTGGTGAAATATTAATTTGGACGGGGATGGCGATTATATCTCTACCTGTACTTTCTGGTTGGCAATATGCAACTCTGATTTCACCGATTTTTGTTACTCTGTTACTGACTAGGATCAGTGGTGTCAATCTCTTAGAAGAAAGCGCTGATAAAAAGTGGGGACATTTAGATAATTATCAAGATTATAAAAAAAACACAGCAGTACTTGTTCCATTTATTTTTTGAATAAGGAATATAACAATGCAAAAAATACAGACCCAAATATGGATCTATTTTTTTTTTATTGTACCTGTAACTATGGCTATTGAAAAACCTCAATATGAAATTCTAGAAAGACATGGTTCTGTTGAAATTCGTCAATACCCTAAGGTTATTATTGCAGGGACAAAGGTAGAGCAACCTTATAGAACAGCCTTGTACTCAGGCTTTCGTAGTATTGCTAACTACATTTTTGGTGGTAACGATGAGAATATGAAGATAGCTATGACTGCACCAGTGATTTCTCATCAGGTAGAAAAAAATGTTGAAACTCACGAAATTCTTTTCATCATGCCGAAAAAATACGAAATAGATAGTCTCCCGAAACCTGATCGTGGTAATGTTTATTTAGAAGAGAGGACTCTAGATAAAGTTGCTTCCATTCGGTTCGGGGGATGGGCTACAGAAAAGCGTGTGTTTCGTTATCAAGCAAAGCTTTTTCGAAAGATATCCAAACTAGGATTAGAACAAATAGGACCACCAATGGTTGCGCAATATAATTCTCCTTGGGCTTTACCACCATTTCGCCGAAATGAAATTCTAATCCGGATTCGCTAAATGAATTGCCTGCGTAAGTTAGCCCTTGTGCGAAAAAGCTAGCGTTTTTATGTAATTTCTTGATTTTTGGTTGCATATTCAATTAATTATGAAAAAAAATTGAAACACGATTTAACACGAGGTAAATTTTAAGTGGATTCGTTAGTGAGGTTAACCTCAGTGAAAAAACGTTCAGCGTAGCGCCGCTGAATATAAGATTCTATCAATCGTTAAACAACAAAAACTCGGCAACAAACACAATGAAATTACAACAAAACCAAAACAAAGTAGACGACAAAAATTGCAACTATAACCCAACAACAGACCTGTACGAGATTGCCTTAATGTTAGCTGATGGTCAATCTAGAAATAACAAAAGTCGCGATTCATCTTTCATAGACAATCTGTCTCGCATATGTGACGAATTCGCTAAAAGTAGGCAAAGAGTAGATATTCGTTCCGACAATAATGACTTAGAAATAGCAGTTATCAAATGGAATTTATCAAATCATCAAAAGTCGACAAATCGGACTGTCTAAATAAAAAAATAATATTCCTGATCGACTAATAATGTTACCTCGAAAATATAACTGAAGAATCAAAATTGAACATCGACATGAACCTGACAATTAGTCAGGAAAACAAAAAAATCCAAATCCTCGGCAACAAGCAAGAGATAGTAATCGACCTGCCAAGCTTGCAATCAGGTTTCGATATCATGAATCTGCTTGATGTAACCATTAAAGAACTTGCCCCACAGTTGCACCGAGTACTAAGTAAGCGTGGTCTCCACTTGGTGATAAAACACAAAGGCCGAGAAATTGCTAGGATAGATAGTCAGCAGCAGGTCAGTCTATTGTCTCGACTGCTAGGAATAACCCCGGTTAATTTAAAGCCGTTCCAAGTACTATTATCGGTATTTTCTCTCCGTTAAACCAAATGTTTTTCAGATTCAATCCGAACCACTTGCCAATGTGTTCAACCACGGACATGAGGCTGTCTGTTTTGTCACAATTCTACCCGATGGGTGGTCTATCCAAATGAAAGCAGAAACTGTACGACCTATTCGTCCTCTGGTCATATACGATGGTAACTGCAATTTCTGCATAAACGGAACGAACCAGATTAAGAAACAAGACCGTAATGGATGGTTCGATTTCTTACCCCAGCAAACTCCAAACTTATCGGATGACTATCCCCAGTTAAAAGTATATGCTCACAAGGAAGGAATGCGTTTCATAGACAAACATGGACACGTTTTTTGTGGCTCTGACGCTGTTTTCGAAATCTATCGACGTGTTGGCTGGCAACGCTACGTGTCATGGATTTACCGACTACCAATCCTTCATCAACTCTGCAAAATTGGCTACTGGATTGTAGCGAAAAATCGCCATCGACTGAATTTCGGTAAATCAGTCGACTGTCAATCGGACATTTGTCAAATTGACTAAGTGGCACAATAAATCCAAATTTGGATTAAATAAATTTGGTGGATACTCTACAAATTGGCCAATCAACTACCCAAACCTAGTTTGGTAGAAAATAACGGATCGTCTGAATTTTGGACCAAAATGTTTTTTGTCAACATTTCTGATTGTCAACTTACCCGGTTTCCTAGTTTTTGGCCTATATGATTTTGAATACTAGAAACTAATTTAAGCAAGCAAATAAGTAATGGAGAAACAACTTCTGTGCTATTCTTCAAGCATATTCGCGTGGAAATTATTTTTACGTCATGAATGCTGAAAAATATGTTATTTCACTATGACCATTTTTCGTATTTCTGTATAGCCCTCTGATTCAATTTGATAGAAGTAAGGTCCACTAGCCACCAATTCTCCATTATCTGTTGTTCCATCCCAAAGAACCGCTTTCCCAGGCTCTACATAGTTTCCCGCTGTTAATTGCCCCAAGTTAATTAATCTAACGCGTTCACCGGTTGGATCATATATGTTTATGCGTATGATTGAATCTTTTGCTAACTGGAAAGGGATCCATGTCTCAGGGTTAAATGGATTCGGGTAATTAGCTAACAGGCGGGTGCGTGCTGGTAATCTTTCAGGCAGAATTGATTTTAAAATATTTAATGTTATTTCTTCTGCGCTTGACTTGTTGGTGCTGGATGATAATTGGTCTATTGCTGAAGTGATGTGCTTTTTATCATCCGTGCTTAACGAAACTTGGGAAATCATTGAAGGTGTAAATTCAGCTGAGAGACTAAAGTTGCTGTATACAATGACTAAATCCAAAACGTCTATACGATTATCATTGTTCGCATCCGATAGAAGGCTAATGCCAGTTTTGCCAAACGATGCTGCCGTAATCACTAAGTCAAAAATATCTACAGTTCCATCCCCGTTGATATCTCCTGCTAAAGTCTCAGGTTGAAGATTGTTTATTTCTTCTATTATAGTGTCTTCACTAGTTGATTCAACTAACTCATTTAGGTTAGGATTTTGTCGTTGATTAGTATCCAGTTGTAGAAGTTGTTGTGCAGTCATCCCTGATAGTACCTGATCGCTATAGAATAACCTTATCACTTGTTTGTCGAGTGGTGATAGCCTAGTAACGTCATTCCATCTTTGATGGAAAATACTATCCGGATAACTATTGCCATCTATTGTAAGCCCCAATCCTTGTGCAACACATTTGCGAATCAAATGATCTCGCTGTGTTTGGTTAGTACGAAAACTATCGATTAGAACCTTTGAACTAACGATCTCGTTTTTTTTCGACTGATTAATGACGAAACTCGGGTTATCGATTCGATAATCTGGATCTACTGCACGTAGCATTACTGATGGATAAAAGTACACTTTGAAATTTGGATTGTCTTTGGTAATTCGAATCTGTGTTGTTTCCATTAATCCGTTCAAAGCTACCGTTGTATCAATCAGGACGGACAAGTCTCGGTTAGTTAAGAATCCGTAAGGCTGAAGACGTATTTCTGATGTCCACTTTTTTAACTTATCTTCTTTTAGCTCAGACATAGATAATTCAATAAGGTACTCTAAGACATCAGTAATAGGTTCATCAATAATTGTGGGAAGGACTGTGAAGCCCAAGTGCTGAGTCTCGCTCCAGTAGCCCAATGGGTCATAAGCACGAACATGCAACCACCACATTCCTGGTTCTAGTTCGTAAAATCTAAGTTGACCATCGAGAACTCTAGGATCTGCTTCAGTATTGGGTATGCTGTCTGATTGTTGATCTAACAAATAGCTGAAAATATTATCCTTGGTACTTGTTGAACCATTTTTTTCTATCGACAGGTTGAATATTGGTGAACTGTTAGTAATGTCTACTCTGTAAATATCTGGGTTGGTGGACAAATTGATCTCTGGCGGTTGTAGCGGTGATTGATCAATTATTACGGTGAATTTCGATGGGATTTGGACTACTTTACCTTCCGTGTTGGTGAAAACAGCCAGAAGGTAATAACGACCGTTTGGAACTTTTGTTGTATCCCAAACTAAATTACTACTTGTTACTTGGCGTGAGATTAAATTGGCTTCTTTGGGTGTTTGGCTTTTATCATAATAGTAAACATCAACTTTCAAATTTTCACGGTTTTGTAGGTTAGTTGTCCAAGATATTTCGTAGTTTGAACCTACTGGAACATTTATCTGCTGGTTAGGGGCTGTGAAGGTCAAGATCGGTGCTGTTTTGATATTGGATAAGGCACGGTGCTCGGCATAAATGCTTTGTAGTGCTTCCCATTTTGGATATCCCTCGTCACGCCAGTTTTCGGCGATTTGCAAAATATTTTTAGGTTTTTGTCGAAGTATAATTTTCCATAACAGATCGAACCGGTTCTGGATTTGATCATCATCAGTATTGGGAGAAAGATCAATGGATTCAGACGTGTCGAATATATCCCACAATATACTAGCTACTGCTCCCTCTACCAAAGCCCCATTTGAATTAGATCCACGACCATTATATCTACCAGACCACCATTGATTGTTTTCTACGTTGGGTGTTCGACCATCTAGGAATCCGGTTAAATCCATAGCTCGATTATCAACGGCGGCCTCAAAGAATTCAGCCCACCCTTCACTAAAGGCGAATTCTAGATCCGTAACCATGGCAAGTGTGTGAAACTTCCGGTATTCACCACGAGGAATATTATCAAAATCATAATCATACATCGCTGACATCAACGCGTGGCCGTATTCGTGATACATCACGCTCTTTCTCCACTGATCTGCTCCAGTAGCAATATGAATTGATTCGTTATTGATACGACCGAATGATTGCGCGGCATAATAGAATGAGCTGTTAGATGGTTCTGGCCAAATGACATTTATAGATTTGGTTCGACGGGTGTTAACTTGGGTTTCCACAAAGTCATGTGCTTTCTGAATGCTTTCGAATATATATCCTGTTCCTCGATTAGGGTTGTTCACGTCCAGAGTTAAATTTCTCTCAATATATCCGGTTTCGACATTTCGAATTAGGCCAGACTCAAAAGTGTAGATCTCCCGGTTTGGTGTTCTGAGAACTAGGATGTCATTTTCCATTTTAACCACAATCTGCAGTGCTTTAGGTTGCTCTGGCCGCATTACTACGCCCTGAAACAGATAATCTCCGTCCAAATTAGAAAATGTGGTTTCAAGGAGAATGTCTGATTGAATCAATAATACTTTCGCACGAGCTAGAGGACGTACTTGGCGTTGATTATCGTTGTAGTAAGTGAGTTTTCCTCCTACGCTGACATCTTTAGCTGATACAGGTCTAAGGCCGCCTTTAGACCGGAGTTCTCTGTTCTGTTGATAGCTTATCAGAGGATATGAAGAGATTTCGGCTTGACTTGGGTCAGTTTTGAGATACAAATAAAAGTGCTCAGCCGTTTGGTAGCCATCAGGTGTGGTGGAATAGAGAGACGCTTGCAGCGGATAATGACCAGGAGCATCAACACGAATAGAAACTTGACTTCTTTGTTCTTGAGCGCCAAAATAAATGCTACCAAAAGTTGTTGGGGAGAGGGGTGTTATACCCTTTGGCAGCCTAAACTCGAGTTGGCCCTGAGCCGTTTGATTTAACTTAGTCTCGTAAGAAAGTGCCAGAGTACCTACCTGACCGGTACGAAGTGCTGCATTTAATGACAATCGACCCTCGATTGTCGATTGTACTGGCCTGTTATGGTTTGGGTGAGCATAGGCCATACAAAAAAGTGAACAGTAGAGTAGGCAAATTGCAATTCCTTTGCTGAGGTCATTCAGAAACGTTACTAATCGGTGAAATGGAACACGGAAAACATGCTTCATCCTTTGCCTATCTCCTTTCTATTATAATCTAATGGATTTGTTAGTAACCTCTTCTACTCAGCTCAGGTACAATATTTTCCTTCCTACCAGTTTTTCTTGAACAGATTTTGGGTATATCCATTACCCCGGCTTTACCCGATAGTGATATTGACTATACCCGATCTGCTCAAATGTACAAATTCGTATGAAATGAGATAGAAAACTTGAATCTAGTGGGACTAGATATTTATATTTACAGCCAACCGTGATTCGCCATTTTCGTCGTACACATTACGCAACTTCTCTAGGGCATCAACTTCGATTTGCCTTATACGTTCACGAGTTAAATCAAACATATCACCTAGCTCTCTTAAAGTTTCGACATTGCCTTCTTTACCAATACCATACCTACGCCTAAGGACTTCGCTTTGTTTATCTGATAGTTTATCTAGAAGATTATCCACTAGATCCTTATCTACCATATCACTGATATATGTTTGTTCAGGGTCAGCATATGGATCTTCAACAGTATCGATTAAGCTTATTGTTACATCATCTGTCGAGTTGAGCCCCTTGTCGAGAGATACTGTGCTTTTCTTTAAAGTAGTTATGGCGACCACTTGATCAGTATCAATTTCTAGCTCGTTCGCAATCTCTTCGAAACTTGGGTCCCGATTTAGTTTTTTCTGTAGATGGCCATGTACGTCGTCTAGCAAGTAAGATTTGTCAATTAGATACGAAGGTAAGCGAATTGTTCGAGCCATATTATCTAGTAACCGCATGATAGCTTGACGTACCCACCAAATTGCGTAAGTGCTAAACTTGAAACCCTTTGTATAATCAAACTTTTTTGCCGCCTTCATGAGGCCCACACTCCCCTCTTGAACGAGGTCTTCAAGTGGAACGCCTAGTTCCTTATATTTTAGGGCAACTGAGAAAACTAAGCGGAAGTTATGTGTAACTAGAAGGTTACATGCATCTTCGTCTCCCTCTTTTATTCTTTTCCCGATTTCTCTTTCCTCTTGCCTGCTCAGGATTCGGTGTTGGCCGAGTTTAGATAACCAAGGAGGAATAACACCTTCATAACTCTTGCTGTATGTTTCAGTCTCTTCGTCGGAAGAATTCACTTCTTCTGAGATCGAATTTTCCATATCTCGGTCTGTTTCTTCATGTTCAACGTTTGTCAAATCATTTGAATTCACTTCTTCGTCTAGAAATACACGGGCTTCACTTTTGTTGTTGTCTACTAAAATTTGTGTCATGGTACGTTCCTTTTTATATTGTAACGGGATTTTGATTTTGGCGATGTTGAAGCTGGAATCTACTGCTTTCTTTAATTAGAGCTCGGTCATCATCTCTAGTAAATCCTTAANAAGTAAGAGATTTTCCAAACGGTTACGTTGGTATCTTCTATCGGTGTAGTGAATCTAGTGAGTTGATTCTTCAAGTTGGATATGATAGAGATGCTTAATTTCATTGGGTNACCTTCTNTTNTTAGACAGATTTGTCTAGGTCTGATGCTTAATAATACATCTTGTCTAACTTNCTGTCAAGGGTTTTTTGGGTTTTGTTTAGACATTTAGGGGGGGAGGTAGTCATTGTTTAAGTCCCCTCACCTTTTTCTAGACAATACTCATTTAGACAAACAGCTTGTGTAGGGGGAACATGTCGATCTTCTGCATGTTTATCCTAGGAAGTTAGGTAAGGTAATTACTAAATTAATTAAAGGATTTATGAGGTAAGAATATTTAGGCTGTACGAGAGCGACAAAAGGTTTGATTATACAAAGGNTTTCAAGTTTAGCACTTACGCAATTTGGTGGGTACGTNAAGCTATCATGCGGTTACTAGATAATATGGCTCGAGCAATCCTCCTTTCCAAAACCAGATTAGGCATCCGAAGCCAATGACTCATGGATTCCTGTCGTGATTTATAGTAGAATAATCTCTGTCTTCTGTTAAGTAGACATTTTTNTAGTTTATGGCGTGAAGTATAGAAATACAAATAAAGAGTATATGGAAAACTAAGATAGTAGAGGTAATTAGGTGTTACTGAAAGCTTGCAACTTTAGCCAAAGGATCAATTTGCTGTTTATATTTAACAGGGACAAAAAGGGAAATAACTTGTAGTAAAGAGAAAATGTGGATTATTTAACTTTTCTTGAGTAAGGGAAATTTTACAAATTCAATCTTACTTTCAACTACATCAATTTTATTTTGGGTGAATTATTAAAATGGACAAGTATGACGCATTAGGACATCAACCTGAAAGATCTAAAATCTTTTCTCAAGAGATCTTAGCGGAAGTTGAGGACCCCAAATTAGCTGAAATCGTTAGTCAAGCTGCTAATAACCTTTCAACTCCGATGGCTATGGTTACAATGGTTCTTGAAAAAATACAGTTTTTTAAGGCTCATTATGGTCTTCCCACCGACTTAGCGGTTTTGCGCTCTACAGAAAGAGATGTTTCTTTTTGTCAATTTGTCGTTCGTGACGGAGAAGCGTTTGAAGTTGAAAATGCAAAAGATGATAATCGTGTTCCGCAGCAACTAGTACGCCAATACGGNATTAGAGCCTACATGGGTATACCTATAAAAATCAACGAACACGTTGCAGGTTCACTTTGTGTCATAGATACTAAACCGAGAAAATTTTCATCTGAAGATCAACGTCTGTTGTCTGAATTAGCCAACCAAGTTAGCCTAAGGCTTGAGGAAATAAACCANGAACGGGACAATCCGAGACTNTCATTGACTCAATTGGCCGCATCCTCCGGATTTACCGAAATCAGGGAATCACTTGAATTATTAGATTACAACAACAATGTGAGTCGTATGGCTTCTGTTGGATTGCGATCGTTTATACGCCTAGTGGAACATCTTCAAATTGATGGGGCCTCAACACCGAATGCAATGAGAAACGGTCTTTCTCAGGCTTTGACAGCATTGACTGATTTAGAAGAAGCAATCACCGAAATTGAAGTTAGTTTAGAAGATGTTAGAGAATCAGTTTCAGCATTAGAAGGTGTCTTAATAGATGATGAAGCTATTACCTTATCAGAAACGCTGAAATCTGCACAAGATTTAGCNCGTCCTTGTTATAAACAAGTAGGTGGAGCACCCTTGCCTCANTTAGAACATGATCCCTTATTAGTTACAAAGAAGTCATTAGCGATAAGTATTATATCCAGCTGCTTGGTCCTTGTATCGACCCAAATGAATGAACTTGGTCTACGCGGGGGAGTGAAGATTAAAGCACAGGATGTCGGTAGCGGTGTGGCTATTATAATTTCTGCAGATCATCTGACACCTAGTATTTTCAAAGAAGTCGGATCCTTGTTGCAGGATTATGTGGGGAAAGACCCTACTGTTGGCATAATAGTGGAGGAGCAAGGAATTCAGATTGCTTTTTCACTCGTTTCTAATAAGAACCCTGGTGAAGATGGACTCCTCGCCCATTCCACACAGAGCGGTAGCTAAGTTTACTTTATTAGATCTAAGTAGCTTTGTTGAATTTCTCGAGAAGAATACGATGANAAAGTTATTTTGTTACAGATCTAAGAACTCAGAGTTGANACCATTACTGTCTTATCAAGNAAAATTAAAATTCTATTTCTTCTGAAGAACGAATATTTCTGAGTGCTTCGCGAAAACTTTTGAGGGAGGTTAAGTGCAAAGCGCGAGCACCTCTTATTGCTTCGTCATAAGCATAAGCTGATTTTCCACCGATCAGNATTTCAGTTTTAGGTGGCAATCCNGCGCGTAACGTCTGTAGTTCTTGAGAAAGTTGTGGATCATCTGGTGGGTAAGTAATGCTTAGGNCAACAGCTCGAGAATCATTTTTTGTGGCCGCTTGTATAATATCAACGGCTGGCAGGTCAGCACCAAGATAATTAGTCTGCCAGCCCTCGGATTCGGCAGTTACTGCGATAGTAAAAGCTCCGATACAATGATATTGNCCCGAAGGTGTGGCAATTACAATACTGGGANCAGTTCGGTNTCGTGTTCTAGATCTAGATTTGATAGTTGCGAGAAAACTTCTAACCACCTCACTAGCCATATGNTCACTCGATATTCGGATCGTACCTTCACGCCAACCGTTGCCAACCTGATCCATCAGGGGCGTAATAACTTCTTCTAATAGTCGCGGTCGACTCAATTCAACTGCTGCTTGTATCAATATATCTTCAAGCCTTTGGTTATCGAGGTTCCTAATTGCTTCTAAGCCTTGNTGGATATATTCCTCAGTGTCTGAACTGNTTTGTGGGTTTATTATCTCAGTTTCGCGTTTGGTCTGACCAGAATTGAATCTTGTTGAGACNTCTTCTCCTTTTTGGGTGGTATCAATTAGTTTCTTGATTTCTTGGTTGGATAAATTTGCAATTAAACTAATCTTTTGCCCATGATCGGTGGCTTCTTTGAGCAAACTCAGCCTCTCCACGTGCGNTTCCGTGTACAGGCGCTGGTTTGAATGAGTCCGCACAGGCTCAACGACCGCGTACCTTTTCTCCCATGCGCGGATTACATAAGGGCTGAGGCCGGTTTCCCTAGCGACCTCACGAATTGGGAGTTTCTTATGTCCTGTTTTTTCTCCCATACTCACTGATAAAGTGCTTCGCGGCACAGTGGATCTCCTCTACTAAAGTCGACAGATAATAGCATAATACGCTGGATATCTTATGAGTTGAACACGTAACGACCAGACGTGGGTGACTAAGATTGACATTATTTTACAATAGAGTACTACAATTTACATTATAAATGTATTATCTTATAAGCAACTCATCATCATGCAAATTTACTGGGCACGGGTGATCGAAGTTATAACTCTAAGGTTTAGCATATCCTCTAAAGTATGAGCCACTTGACATGTTAGTCTTTTCCAGAAAATATACAGGCCAGACGTGAAATTTTCTGAGATTAACCTTGTGTCAGGTACTCACGGCAGAAACAGCCCCCACTGATTAGTGCCTTGGTTTACTTGATTAGGTGCGTTTCGGCAGCTGCTTTGTAGAGGGGTGGAGTGATCGGATCCTTCTCCGCCAAATCCCTAGGATACCATATTTGATTTTTGTTTTTTACGGTCTCTATGGGTTCTTCTGTTAATACTTCTATATGAAAACTGTACTTTCAAACAGTAGGTTAATATATTGTTAAGCTAAGTTAATATGAATTTGGTCAAGAATAGTCAAAAAGTCGGCAGGTAAACCCCCAGCCGACTTTTTGAGCTTTAGACATTAATTTGGGATCAGAACAGTATCAATTACATGGATTATACCATTTCCAGCTTCCAAGTCAGTG
>PBVO01000075.1 GCA_002729015.1 Candidatus Poribacteria bacterium | reverse complement strand
TCCAGTCTCAGCAGCCTTTGCAGTCTTCTTGGTTTATCCGTTCGGACAAGGATCTTTCTCTGACGGTATGCCTTTGGGGATCAGCGGGACATTCAACTTTATGTTTGTATTCCAAGCGGAACATAATATCCTTATGCATCCTTTCCATATGTTGGGAGTTGCGGGCATGTTTGGTGGCGCTTTGTTCGCTGCTATGCATGGTTCCTTGGTTACGTCCTCGTTAGTTCGAGAAACAACTGAAAACGAATCCCAAAACTATGGATACAAATTCGGCCAAGAAGAAGAGACGTATAACATTGTTGCGGCTCATGGGTACTTTGGTAGACTTATCTTCCAATACGCTAGCTTTAATAATAGTCGCAGCCTTCACTTTTTCCTTGCTGTTTTCCCAGTCGTTTGCATATGGCTTACCTCCATGGGAGTCAGTACTATGGCTTTCAATCTCAACGGCTTTAACTTCAATCAGTCAGTCGTTGATTCCAACGGAAGAGTTGTCCCCACTTGGGCAGACGTTCTCAACCGTGCCAACTTAGGTATGGAAGTCATGCATGAAAGAAACGCACACAATTTCCCACTGGACTTAGCATAATGCCTAAAGGTAAAGGTACCTATGGTACAAAGAAAGGAAGACCTCCTAAAAAATAGTAATAGCGGCTGACCCGAAAGATCGTCCTCGGCCACAGTAAACTTATTCTAACCCCTAATGCCTCAAAATAAATTCGCAACTGAACCACAAGTACAGGTTATTGAACAGCCTTACTTTGAAAATGCAGAGCGTGTCAATGGACAGCTTGCTATGATTGGTTTTGTTGCAGCAATCGGTTCCTATATAATTACTGGTCAGATTATACCTGGCTTATTCTAGGTAACTAACAAGGTGGCTCGATTGTCGAATCAGTAGAAACCGCCTCAACGCTACGTCCGTTCACTCCCTTCGGGGAACGCATGAAACCACATCATGGAACGGGGATGTGGTACTGGAGATCGTAATGACCCTCAAGTATCGTGGTGTTGAGTACACTAAAACAAACAAATAACTTAACATGAAAAAAATTGCACTAGCCCTAGCGGCATCTCTCGCTTCAGCTCCTGCAATGGCTGGCGTCTATATTAATGCCGGGTCAAACGGTTCTTACACAGGTAACAACTTTACTTCACGTACTACCGATCTACACATTGGGTACGAAGATTCAGTAGGTAAGCTTGGATATTATATTCAAGGTGGACCTGCTTTTACTTCACCTGATGGTGCTGATGGTAACACAAATTTCTCAGGTAAGCTTGGAGGTTCCATAGCTGCTTCTGAAAAGTTTGATGTATATGGTGAAGTATCATTCTTAACTGATGAAGTAGCCGATACAGCATATGGCACTAAAATAGGTGCTAAATTCAAATTCTAAATTCTAACTATGGCACATCAAACATCTAAACTTAGAGCTTCTATTACCTCGTTCTCACCAGAGGCTCATCACAATAAACCTGACGAGCATCCTGATACTTTACCGAGTGAATACCAGCCTGCAGGTGTTGATGAGGAGCCAGAATATGAATCTTTGGAACAAGCCCTCTTGGGTGAATAAAATTAATGAACTATGGATAGGGGTCTTCTTACTCCTATCCTTTTTCGTAATGATAGAAACCTTACATGTCAATTATCATAGACAAGGTAAGGCTTGGTTAGAGGCACCTCAGTGTCGGACCTCTGACTAATTGGCTTTGGCCCGATACGTCGGATACCCTTAGCCGTCTAGACGGTGGGAAAGACCACAACTTGATTAAATATAGCGCAAAAATTTTCAGCTGAAGAAATTATATAAACTTTTATTTTACATTAAACAATGGCTCATCAGAGTTCAGACTTAACGACCAGCCTCACCAGGCCAGGTCAACTGAATGCTGCTAACGATGCCCGTGCTTTATACCTTAAGCTGTTTAGTGGAGAGATGTTCAAAGGATTCCAACGCAATGCTATTGCTAGGGATCTAGTTATGAAGCGTACCTTAAAGAACGGTAAATCATTACAGTTCATTTACACAGGTCGCACCACAGCTGAGTATCATACTCCAGGAAACGCTATACTAGGTAACACTGACGGTGCGCCTCCAGTAGCAGAGAAGACTATCACAGTTGATGATCTTCTAGTATCAAGTGCCTTCGTCTATGAATTAGATGAAACACTTGCACATTATGAGTTACGTGGTGAGATCTCAAAGAAGATCGGCTACGCACTCGCAGAAAAATATGACCGTTTAATCTTTAGAGCTATTTCTAAAGGTGCTCTTATTGCATCACCTATCACGAAGGCTAACTTCGTAGAACCAGGTGGAACACAGATCCAAGTTGGAGCTGGTTCAGATGCAAACGATTCTCTAGTTTCAGCTAATCTCGTGACTGCTTTCTATGATGCAGCTGCAGCATTAGATGAGAAAGGAATCAGTAACGATGGTCGTGTTGCAGTCTTAAACCCAAGGCAGTACTATGCCCTGATTAAAGACGTAAATGGTAACAACCTTATTAACCGTGATGCTCAAGGTACAGCCTTACAAAGCGGTGAAGGAATCATTGAGATTGCAGGCATTAAGATCTACAAGTCAATGAACGTACCATTCCTAAGTAAGTACGGTACTAAGTACATACCATCATCTGGTAATGATAATACCGTAGATACTAATACAGTTAATCCTGGTAATACAGGGTCATTTGTAGACGTAGGAATCGAAGATGCTCGTGCTTCTGTTACAGGTATCAACGGTGAATACGGTCAAGCTTCCAACTTCGCTAACAGCTGTGGACTAATCTTCCAAAAAGAAGCTGCAGGTGTTGTTGAAGCAATTGGACCTCAAGTTCAAGTAACTTCAGGGGATGTATCAGTCATCTACCAAGGTGATGTAATACTCGGACGTCTCGCCATGGGTGCCGACTTCCTAAACCCTGCTGCTTGCGTTGAACTATTCGCAGGTACAACTACTAAGCCAGCCGCATTTGGATCTACATATCCAGCTAACGCTTCTTAATAGCTTATATATACGGGGAGTTTCGGCTCCCCACCTAACTAATTAATATTATGCCTTTTCCAACCACTAATGCCACTGCCGAATTACCAGCCATAAATCAAATACTGTCATCATGTGGTCAGGCACCTGTAACCACGTTGGACACAACCAACCCTGACGTTGCGATTGCATACGATACGTTATTACAGGTATCTAAGGAGATACAGGCAGAAGGCTGGACATTTAATAGAGAATATCATTACAAAATAGCTAGAAATTCTGATAATGAAATAGAGATTCCAGCTAATATGCTTCAAATTAAACTTACTGAGAACTCTGCTAATGCAGAATTCGATTGTGTAAGACGAAGCGGCAAGTTATATGATAGACAACATCACACATATGATCTAAGTGAGATAGCAGGTGCTGAAGTAGAATGTGATATCGTATGGGAATTTGACTGGGTAGATCTACCTGAACCTGTACAGAATTATATTGTATCTAGAGCAGCTACTTTTGTATCTCAAAGAATCATAGGAGATTCTACTCAGTATCAAATGTTACAACAACAAGAAGCTTTAGCTNGATCTACTGCTTTAGAATATGAAACATCACAAGGTCAATTTACTTTCTTTGGACACCCACAAGGTCAGCAAAATTACTATCAAAGCTACCAACCTTTCCAAGCACTTCAAAGATAATGCCAGCAGTAACTCAACGAATTGACAATTATTTAGGTGGAGTATCTAGACAATCCGATGATAAGAAAATCCCAGGTCAAGTCCGAGAGTGTCTGAATGGTTATCCAGATGCAACATTTGGTTTAACTAAAAGACCAGGACTTAAATGGATTGCTAATCTAGGTTCAGGTACTACATATGATTCATCTCATTGGTTCTATATCAATAGAGATGCTACTAATAAATACATAGGATGCATTACACCTAAACCAGGTGGTGGTCCTCACGGGACTGTAGCTATATGGAATGCTACTACAGGTGCAGCTTGTACTGTAACTGAAAATAGTGCAGACTATGATTACCTAACAGGAACAAAAACAGATTATCATGTATTAAATTTACAAGATAGATCTATAATAACCAATAGTTTAATTACTGTTGCCAAACAAAATGACCCTGCTTTTGTAGCTAAGAAACAAGCTACTATTATGATAAGTGGAGCAGTAGTAACAGGTGAAGTCTATAAAGTAGTTATAGATGGTACTACTAAAACATATACAGCTCTAAGTGGAGATGGTTATAATGAAGTATTAAGTTATTTCCAAACTCAAATAGATGCTATATCTGGATTAACTGCTGTAAAATATTCAACTACAGTACATGTAACTAAAGCAACTGCTATAGCGGTTACAGCAGAAGGTGGTCCTGATAATTCTAAACTAACAGTCTTTCAAGATGAAGTAGATAATGTAACTCAATTACCTTTAGAAAGTTTTGATGGTCATANAGTTAAAATTGTAAATACACAAGCTGATGAAGATACTTATTTTGTTAAGTTCTCAGCAGCTGATGGAACATCTGGACCAGGTTCTTGGCCAGAAGGATTAGATCCTAGCAAGTCTCCAGGTCTAGATGCATCGACAATGCCTCATGAATTAGTTAATACAGGNACTAATGCTTTTACATTTAGACAAGCTACTTGGACTGCAAGAACAGTAGGTGACGATGTAACCAATACACACCCTAGCTTTGTGGGTGGTAAGATAGAACAAAGCTTTTTCCATAGCAATAGATTAGGATTCTTATCTGATGATAAGGTATCCATGAGCCAATCAGGTGAAAGATTTAATTTATACTTTACTTCTGCAAAAGTAGTTACTGATTCAGATCCAATTGATTTAAGGTGTTCAACAATTCGACCAGCAGCATTACATTCTGTTATTCCTACTACACAGGGTTTAGTCCTATTTAGTAAGAATCAACAATTCTTGATGTCATCTGATGACGGAGTTCTGACACCAGCAAAGACAACTATCAGAGCTATCTCTAACTATGAAGTAGATACACAAATCAGCCCTGTTGATATAGGAACACATATTAATTTTATTAGTAAAACACCAAGTTATACTCGTGTATTCGGTATGGCCACACGTGGTCAAGATGAAAACCCTGAAGTAGTAGACATTGGAAAGATTGTAAATGAGTGGGTACCAGATTCAATTGATACGTTGATTGCATCANCTCAGAACCAATTCTTAGCTATGTCTGATCAGAGTTCCGATAAGATATATTTCTACCGTACAGGTGGAGAGGATTTACAAGCTTGGTTTAACTGGCAGCTATGTGGTAATGTACAAGCCATGGCTGTTGACTCAGATGATATGTATGCTGTTACAAAACAAGGTACTCAATTTACGTTAAGTAAAGCAAGCTTAAGTCAGAGTCCAGAAGATGCAATTATTGTAAATAATGATGGTCAGAAAATTAATCCCTGCATGGATTTATATGCAGCAGCAAGTTCAGTCTCATATGATTCTACTAACCTTGTATCTAAATGCTATATACCATGGGATAATATCACTACATTAACTCCAGTTATAGTTATTAAAGGTACTACAGCTACAGGTCAGTTTATTGATTCTGGNTTTACTACTACNCCAACTGCTAAATCAGATGGAGGTGGTGCTTATTTTGAAGTACCTAGAAAAGATTTATCTGGTATAGCTAGTGATGTGATTGTTGGATGGAAATATGATTTTGATATTACTTTACCTAAGACATACTTTAGAACTGATGAAGAGCAAACATTAGCTGATTATGCAGCTTCCTTAACAATAGCTAGAATGAAGTTTGCTGTTGGTCTTTCAGGTGTGATGGGATTCAAAATGAAATCCACTGGTGTTAGACAAGGTAAGAGAGAGTATACAGGTTACGATTTAACAGTTGCACAACCTGGTGATTTCCCATTTGTAAAAGATGATTTATCTTATGTAGATAGAGATCAAGTAAAATTAAAAATAAATAATATAGAAGAGACAGGATTTACTTTTGTTGATGATACAACTATAAGAATAACTACTTTACCTATACAAACTATAACTGCAGCTAGTGGTCAAACTACATTTACATGGACATTTGATAGAACAGATGTTACTAAAATAAGAGTACTACTTGAAACTGGTGTAGGTACTAATACATATGTACAAGGTATTGTAGGTACAGATTATGCAATTACTGGTAAGAATGTTATCTTCATAGGTAGTGATGGTAANCCTTCTGCTGTAACAACTGGTGNTAGAGTTAAAATATATAGTGCAGATGATATAGTTATTTANCTGGATGAATGGTATAACCTAAGTCCAACACAACAAGCTGATACATANTTAGCTAATGATATTGGGATCACAGAACAATCAGTGTTCACTTTACCAATACATCAAAAAACAAATAACTTCCAAGTCAGACTATTTAATGACTCACCATTCCCAGTGTCTTTAAACTCTATGATGTGGGAAGGAAATTACTCACCTAGATTTTATCAAAGGAAATAACATATGATAGATACAAGTATACTATTATTACATGCATTCCACATGCCTCACATATTTGGTTTCTTACCAATTATTGCNGGGGCTTTAGCTGGATGGGGAGNTGNTGCTGCTNTTNCAGGAACNANTANTGCNGGAATNACTATTGGAGCTGTNGGCTNCAGCATATGGAGCNGCAGCTGGAGNNTNNNTNGGTNCTNANGTAATGGCTGGTCAGAAGGCTGCTGATGCACATCGNAAAGCAGCTNANGCTACTAATGATGCTGCAGAACGTCAATATCATTATGATATGGCAGCCTGGGAGATGAACAAAGATCGTCTTCGACAACAGCATGATTATACCAAACAGTCTATTGAAACTAAGGCTACTAACGAAGAACGACTAGCTCAATATCAAGACCAGTTACAACAGAATCGTTATAATTACGATTTAATGATTAGAGATCGTGAGCAACAATCTTTAGATGAACAATTTTTAAAATCTAATCAATTATATGATGCTCAAATTGATCTTAATACTAGAACTGCTAACGATGCTAGAGATGCAGAGTTTATAAAATACCAAGAATTACAATATGAAGCAGCTTTCCAGAATGATGAATTACTTACAGATACCTTAATAAGTGAAGGGCAAGTAAGAGCTAGAGGTCAAGATGGAAGAAGTGCAAGTAAAATAGCTCAAGTTCAACTTGCTGATAAAGGTATAAAACAACAAATGATAGCTGAATCAGTTTTAAGTGGAGCAAGAAATACAAGATCAGTTCTCAAGGAAATAGCTAAAGATAAAGAAGCAGCTGATATGGCAGCTTTTGCAGCTAAAATGTTAGACCCAGGTGTCTTACCAGAACCACTAGAACCTCTTGCAGTACCAAGATCTGACTTCCTTTACCCAGAAGCACCACAAGAATTTGACTTTGGACCACAACCTGTTATGGGTGCAAGAGCAAATGTTAGTGCAGCAAGTGATCTAGGTTGGGCTACAACTTTAGGTGGTATATCTAATCTTGCAGGTAGTATAATACCTTCATTGATAAAGGCTTAATAATATGGCATATACAAAACACGGAAGGGGTGCGGCAGGTGTCGGATCTGCTAGAAGATTTGGTGATTTTGGCATCGAACAACTAAGGATAAGAGATGCTAAAATTATCGAAAGTTTAAAACTTGCAAAAGCTCAAGAAACAGAACGTTCCCAAAATTTAATCTCTCAACAAAAAGATGTTGATAGAACAGAACTAGGTGTTGAAGAAGATATTCAACAACTAATACAAGATCGTTATCAAAATGCATTAGCTGCTACTAAACTAAGAGGTAGGCAAGAAGGTCAGAAAGGTAGAGATCAAGCCAGGATGATCAAAGAAGATGCCCAACCTATTATAAACATGTGGCAGCAAATAGCTGGTGCAACTGGTAATGTTTTAGAAGCAGGAGTAGAGCAAGCTGTAGAAAATAGAATTGCAAGTAATACA
>PBVO01000074.1 GCA_002729015.1 Candidatus Poribacteria bacterium | reverse complement strand
TCACACCCGAGCGCCGTCGAATTATTCAACCGCTCAATTCTCGCCGAAACCCCGACGAGTCTATATACGAATACAACTAATAACTGGTTGTTTAATGAAATTTACAAGAAATAAAAAGAAAGGTGATCTTGCGCCTAGATGCTTGCACTTAAAACTAGGTTGGTCTTGAATATTTGGCCAGATCTGAACCCACAAAATGGGCCCTTAATCCAGGCTCTACGACGCAAATTTCGGTAATTATCCCTTAGTTATAGGTCAATTTTTTATCTTATCAACCATACTGAAAATAGGATTCATTAANCTTCGAAAACTTAAAAACGAATAAGGAGTTGCAGTTGCCTGAATTTCCCACAGAAGGGAAAAATTAGCTGCGAAAAATTTATGACTGGACAACCTCTCACTCCAAATCAGCAGAAGGAATATCAGCGAAACGGTTATACCATCCAACCGGCTGTCTTTTCGAANTCAGAGTGCGACCAATTCATTGATTATATGATGGATTTNCATGCTGGACGACANCAGCTAGATGGTTTTACACCTCGAGAAGCGAATGAGTGGGGCCGGACACATAATCAACACAATTACGATCCNNTNGCTATGAAGTGGTTGATTGATGCCCGTCTTTACCAACCTCTNNACGATTGCTTACANNCCGAACCNGATGGGATTCAAACNATGTATTTTTGGAAAGGGTCNGANCAANGNCGNCACCAAGANCAGTTTTATTTNCCCAGCTGCATGTCAGCNTGGATCGCGNTNCAAGATGTGGATGACAAAAACGGNACCATNTANGTCCAANCTGGCTCNCANCANCACAGNTTGGTTACCCGNCACGATTTTGAAGCCGGTACAGAATTTGAAGGCATCGACTATAACGATGCGGTNGACTTACAATTTGAGCGNAACAATTTACCNGAGGTNACCGTCGAGGTTGCNGCCGGNGACGTAGTCTATTTTCATGGAGTNTTAGTTCACCGGGGTGGCCCTATCCTAGAACCAGATTCGTTCCGGCATGTCTTAGCCAACCACTATATTCCTCGTTGCGCAACCGATTGGCACTTGAANTGGACCCGCCACCCAGTCAACCCAGTCAACCCAGTCNACCCAGTCTAATTATCCGTTTTTCAGATACAAAAAAGGCCGTTCCAACATAACAGCTGTTAGAACGGCCTTTGAAAGGTTTAATGAGTTGGTCTGATTAGAAGATGCCTAATTCGTCTTTGGCNTCTTCACTCATCAGNTCTGGNGTCCAACGTGGCTCCCAAACTACATGCACGTTAACGCTTTCGACTCCGTCTAATTGTTGGACAACAGCTTGNGAACCATTGACCAATTGCGGTCCAGCCGGACAGCTTGGACTGGTCAACGTCATNTCTACGTCGACATTTTCTTCTTCGATCTTAACTTCGTAGATCAACCCCATATCGACAATGTTGACCCCAACTTCTGGATCAATGATTTCTTTTAGCTGTTCCATTACAGCCTCTTTAGATACCATAATATTCCCCACTCCAATTGGATTTTAGCCTAATCTACACTGACGAGAATATCGCCATCTTCGATTTTAACTTCGTAACACTCGATCGGTTCATAAGCTGGCATAGACAGAGCTTCTCCAGTTTTGACACTGAAGCGAGCTCCGTGGCGAGGACATACAATCTCATCTCCCTCTAGCTCACCTTCAGCTAAAGGTCCACCGTCATGGGTACAGACATCCTCCACCGCCAAAAACTTTCCATCAATATTAAAAATAGCTACCGG
Organism: Candidatus Poribacteria bacterium; assembly: GCA_002729015.1. Next base: position 50,761 of record PBVO01000074.1, on the reverse strand, counting down.
TAAAAAATCGACTTCAACTAATTTTTTCCCACCNGGAGGAATTTCATCAACTGATGCCACTTTGAAAAAATCTTCCATTCAGTTCTCCCAACTGTTTGACTTAAGTAAGCTTTTTAATTAGCTAATAATTTGATCCGATTGACTAGGCTTCTGACACCATTTTGTCGACCAGGCGTAACGATTCCTTGGATATTCAATTGATCTAATAGTAATGGGTCAAAATCCCGAATTTCATGGCAAGACCGATCGTTTAAAATTTGAAATATAACAGCCACCAACCCTCGTACAATAACCGCATCGCTGGTAGCCACCATATGTAATTTTTCTTCTTGGNGCTCGGCGTNAAGCCACAAGTCACTTTGGCATCCCGGCACTTTCAGCTCATCCAGTTTGTAATCATTTGGGTAAGGATCCAGTTCATCCCCCATCTCAATGATAGTCTGGTATTTAGTCAGGTCATCGGGGCAATCTTCCAGTAGTTCTCGGATCTCTTGAATTTCTTCGATAATAGTCATTGTGGTGGGTTTCTATTGNAACTACGAGTTGGATGTGATTATAAAATAGACAATACTTTATGTAAAGCCGCAACCAATTTATCAATTTCCTCAGTGGTGGTATAACATCCGAAACTAGCCCGAAGAACTCCCTGTCCTACTCGGTTCCTCAGGATGGGTTCGGCACACAAGAAACCGCTACGAACAGCGATCNGTTGAGTNTTCAATAGTGTTGCCACATCGCTACTTTGAGCTGAATCAACCGAAAACACGACTAAACCTAACTTAGCTGTTTGAGGGAAAAATACGGAAACTCCTTCAACTGACTTCAGCGCTTCCTGTGCGTAATCAGAAATAGAGGTTTCATGAGCAGTNATGTTATCCAATCCCNGTTCTTTAATCCACTCAATNGCTCGCCCNAGCCCAATGATACCTGCAATATTTGGTGTTCCTGCCTCATATCGCCAAGGCATCTCATTGAAGNTCGTCTGATCAAAACTTACCGTTTTGATCATGTCTCCGCCGCCCATATAAGGAGGAGATTGGTCTAGCAACCCTTTCTTCGCATATAGAACACCAGTACCCGTTGGGCCATATGTTTTGTGACCACTAAAAGCCAAGAAGTCGCAACCTGACACATCGGTCTGAATGCGAGGTACACTTTGTGCCCCATCTAATAAAACATTAGCTTGATACATTTTGGCCAGCTGACCTATTTTTTGCCAATCTTGNATCACTCCGGTGGCGTTAGGTAAGACGCTCATAGCAACCAGTGAACGATTGAATGGGCGCTTCAAGAAATCAACCAACTGATCAAATTCAAGATAGCCTTTTTCATCCAGAGAAACTATTCGCAATTGAACACCANTACGGTCTCTTAGCTGTTGCCAAGGGACAATATTGGCATGGTGTTCAGCTTCACTGATGATGACTTGATCATTACTGTCCCAATCAGCGCAGAAGCTATTAGCTACGATATTAATACTGTGTGTCGTACCACTNGTGAAGACAATTTCACTGTCNTCGACCCCTGGTGTTGGGATGAAATTANCAATAATTGAGCGAACACCTTCATAGGCCGCAGTAGCCGTCTCCGCCCAGTTATGGATACCTCGATGAATATTAGCGTTGTAATGCTGGTAATAATCACCGATTTTCTCTAGCACACAATCTGGAGTCAAACTCGTGGCCGCACTATCTAGGTAGACAGTATCATCGGCGTTCAAAATAGAGAAATCTTTTCTACAATTCACTGGGGAGAAACGGGGCAAAGTTTATGATCCTTTACCCCTAATCAATTTAGGTTAGTTAGAAAAAGTAGTCCAACTCGTTGNAGCTGCCTGCCGCATAGCCGCATGCTCTTCGTCAGTGCAAGCACTGTCCGTGGCCACACCTACCTCGGTATTATTTGGCGCTACGATCTTTTCCTGTAACAGGTATGCTTCCACTTCGTCCCCACTGACATCAACCAACATAACATCGTCGATTTGAATACAAGGCTGAAGTGGCTGTCCTGTCTTTTCGACCATTTCTTGAAAGTTATCTGGGTTGTTAATGATATCGAGGTCATCGTATTCGAGACCATATTTATCAAATACAGCCCGTACACCTCGGCTCCACCCACAACTAGGCTTCATGTAACCAACAATTTTAGGTTGACTCATTTTGTTCGCTCCTTAGTTTTTCTAGTTTTTCCCCATACTCGTGGGGATTAGGTCTTATGAGCCATGGCCAGCTTATTCTGGACTGACTCTGTCAATCTTTGTCTCAAATCANTTGANGGNATTCGTTGTAANANNGGTTCAAAAAAGCCTTCGACTACNGTTCTTTCNGCCCANTCTGGNGANAGNCCTCGNCTCATCAAGTAATAGACTTGTTCAGGNTCAACTGGCCCAGCAGTTGCACCATGTGTACACCTAACNTCATCGGCCAAAATCTCTAAGCCTGGAATAGTATCAGCTCGGGCCCGTTTATCCAGTAAAAGGTTTTCGTTCTTCTGATAGGCATCNATTTCTTGAGCACCTTTTACTACTTCGATCATACCTCGCCACACGGTTCGACTACGATCAGTTAACACGTTCTGGTAGAGAAGATCACTAGTCGTGTGGGCGGCACTGTGCTTCTGATATGTATGAACATCTAAATGCTGGCGTTTCTGTGCAAAAGCCAAGCCCAACATGTCAACGTTCGCTCCAGATCCACTGAGTTCAGCTAGCTGGTCAATCTTACTTAACCTACTTCCGAGGCAGGCTGTTATCCATCTCAGGTTAGCTGATTGCTGAATTAGGGCTCGTTGGGTAGAAAAGTTCCAAGTCTGTTGATTGAAGTCTTGGATTTGTACAAAGTTCAAGTGTGCATTAGAACCTAGGAATATTTCTACTGCCCCACAATGTAATCCTGCTTGGTTCACACGGGCTGACCCTTGTAATTCTAGAATGGTAGCTTGACTATTGTCTTCTGCAATAACCAGAGTATTAGAGAAATCAGCCACCGAATTACCATTTAGCGTCTTGAATACCTGAAATGGTTTTTCTACTACCACCCCAGCCGGAATATACAACACATAGCCACCCTGCAAAAATGCGTTTTGCATAACATCGAATATGCTTCGATCTTTTGAAGGATTGCGACGAATAGCTCGTCCCATATACTCCTGAAGTAGATCCGGTTTCTCTTTCAAAGCGGTTTGAAAATCTGCAAAATAGACACCGTCTAACTTGCCAATTTGGTCTAATGTTACTCCATTTTGTTGCATCATTAGACCGGCTAATTGCTCCGTATTTTCAGGCTGGACCGGGCCTAAATCTGGCACGATGTCTTCAGGNGTTGGCAGGAAAAACTGATCAATCGATAAGCCTCTTACATCAGTTCGTCGCCAATCCTCCAAGTTGGTACTGGGTAGATTTAATTCAGGCAACTGTTCCAGTGCAGAACTTCGTCGACTCAACATCCAATCTGGTTCGTTTTGGAAGCTAAAGTTTGAGACCGTATAGTCAATCAAACTCAAAGTCTGTCTTTCCTTCATTATAGCCGTGTGATCAATCTACTAACCAACTGATCCCTCCATCTGTAGCTGAATCAGTCGATTCATTTCTACTGCATACTCCATCGGCAATTCCTTGACTAGTGGTTCAATNAACCCATTAACAATCATAGTAGATGCGTCTTCCTCTGAGATTCCCCGACTCATCAAGTAGAACAGCTGTTCTTCTCCAATTTTGCTAACACGAGCTTCATGTTCAACTGTTACTTCTTGTTCGTCAATTTCGATATAAGGATATGTGTCAGACTGAGAATCTGGGTCTAGAATTAAAGCGTCGCAAACCACATTTGACTTACAACCAGCAGCCCCTTTGCCAACTTTNAATAAGCCACGGTANCTCGAACGACCACCGTCTTTACTGATCGATTTTGAGGTGATTTTTGAGGTTGTATTTGGTGCTAAATGAACGACTTTTCCACCAGCATCCTGATGCTGACCGGTGCTAGCGAAGGCGATTGAAAGAATTTCGCCATGAGCCCTTTCACCCACCATATACACGCTAGGGTACTTCATAGTCAATTTGGAACCAAGGTTTCCATCTACCCATTCCATAGTGGCATCTTCGTAAGCCATCGCACGCTTGGTCACCAAATTATAAATGTTATTAGCCCAATTTTGGATAGTGGTATAACGCACACGAGATTTTGGCTTGCAAATAATTTCTACTACNGCACTATGTAAGGACTCACTCGTATATATCGGAGCCGTACATCCTTCTACATAATGAACTTCTGCGCCTTCGTCAGCTATGATCAGCGTTCGTTCGAATTGCCCCATATTTTCAGTGTTGATGCGAAAGTAAGCTTGTAGTGGATATCCAACTTTAACACCAGGCGGTACATAGATNAAGCTACCCCCACTCCAGACAGCACTGTTCAGAGCGGCAAACTTATTATCCGCTGGTGGAATCACTGTGCCGAAATACTCGCGAAACAAATCNGGGTGCTCTTTCAAGGCTTGATCTGTACTCATGAAGATCACACCAAGTTTCTCTAGNTCTTCTTCTATACTGTGGTAGACCACTTCAGAGTCATATTGAGCACCGACACCGGACAAAAATTTTTGTTCTGCTTCTGGAATACCCAAACGATCGAACGTGTTTTTAATATCATCCGGCACATCATCCCAGCTTCGTTCCTCCCGGTCCGAAGCCTTGACGTAATAGTAGATATCATCATAGTCCAGTTGAGAGAGGTCTCCTCCCCAGTCCAAATCTGGTTTGTCTTTGAAGATACCATATGCCTCTAAACGGAATTCCCTCATCCAATCTGGCTCATCTTTNACATCTGACAACTGGTTAACNACAGCTTCGTTTAGCCCTTTCTGAGACTTATAAACTGGCTGAATGTCATCACTAAAACCNTATTGGTAATCGCCAATATCTGGGCGNGCTTTGTTAATTGACACTGTAAATTACTCCTTACTATTGTTGACCATTTGAGGCCAAGTCTTCTGCATTGGCAGATTGATGTTTTTCGCGGATAGCGTCGTATCCCTCTGCTTCTAGGTACTCCGCTAGCTCCCAACCACCAGACTCCACCACCCTCCCATTTAGAATGATGTGTACATGGTCAGGTTTGATGTGGTTCAGAAGACGTGGATAATGAGTGATGACTAAAACACCTAAATCTGGTCCGATCAGCTGGTTAACACTATCACCAACGATTCGGACTGCATCAATATCCAATCCTGAATCGGTTTCATCTAGGATCGCTATTTTGGGTTCCAGCATTGCCAGTTGCAAAATTTCTGCCCGTTTTTTTTCACCCCCTGAAAANCCATCATTCAGATATCTGCGGGCAAAAGACTCGTCAATACCCAATTTCTTCATTTTCTCTTTTAGCTCTCGGCGAAAGTCTCGCATCGGAATGAGAGGTGTAGTAGCAGACTCTGAGGTGCCATCGTCACGAACCGAGCTGACGGCTAAACGCAGAAAATTAGCCATCGTGACNCCNGGGATAGCTGTTGGGTACTGAAATGCNAAAAACAGACCTAGTTTTGCACGCTCATTTGCTTCCAGTTCCGCCAAATCTTGGCCACTAAAGGTGACTGTCCCACTTGTTATTTCATAACTTGGGTGTCCCATCAGGGTGTTGGCTAAAGTGCTTTTTCCTGAGCCATTTGGGCCCATCATAGCGTGGATTTCACCCGGGCGAATGGTTAGGCTCAGTCCTTTCAAAATCTCTTGCCCATCAACGCGGGCATGTAGATCGTCGATGACGAGTTGATGTTGCATTAGTTTCCTTCTAACTTTTTCGTTGTTATTCTATTTTTGAAGCTAGTTGATAGGAATCAACCGCCGATCATTGACATATTACGATCTGGTTTGGTGTATTGGNTTGAGTTAATCATATGTCCAATGGCTTTACTCGCCACGGATTCTTTCATCATTTTTTCGATATGTTGATCGGTGGCTCCGTTACGAAGTGGGGTAAGGACATCTTTTTCTTCTAGTGCAAATAGGCAGTTCCTAAACTTACCGTCTGCTGTCAACCGTACTCGATTACAATCGCCACAAAAGGGTTCAGAGACTGAAGAGATGAAACCAACTTTTCCTTTTCCGTCTTGAAAGTGGTAATTCTGTGCTGTCTGGTGTAAACTCCGACCATTTCCATTCTCAATTTTCAGTGGGAATGTTTGGTTAATTTGCTCCTTCAACTCTGAGTTAGGTACGAATATGTCTTTGGCCCAAATATTGTCTGCGTCCAGCGGCATAAATTCGATGAATCTCATTTCATAGCTATTGTTTCGCGCAAAACTTACCAACTCTAGTACTTCATCTTCAGAAAAACCTCGCATCGGAACCGCATTGATCTTGATGGGATCAAATCCTATGTGTCGGGCTTTCTCCAGACCGGCTAGTACCTTGTCCAGCAAACTACGTCGAGTTATCTCGGCGAATTTGCTTTCGCTAAGTGCGTCTAAGCTGACATTGATTCGTCTTAATCCGGCATCGTAAAGTGTTTGAGCTTGGCGTTCCAGACCAACACCGTTGGTTGTTAGGCTAATGTCGGACAGGCCAGGAACTGCAAATAACTGTTCAACTAGGCTAGCCAAACCGCGACGCACCAGTGGTTCCCCACCAGTTAGGCGGACCTTGTCAACACCTAGGCCTACCGAGATGCTGACTAACCGGATGATTTCCTCAAAAGTCATGATCTGGTCAGTCTCAGCAAAATCCATCTCTTCCGGCATACAGTAGAGGCAACGCAAATTGCAGACGTCAGTCACTGAAACCCTAAGATTCGTGGCTATTCGGTGGTACTGATCAACTAGCTGAGACATTCACTCCGTCCAGATCTGTCTTTCAGGCCCATAATTATAACACACCTGTGGTTCGCCGACCAATATTTTAGAAGTAATTTTACTTCTAAAATAGCGTTCTCATGATTTAACTGTAAATAGTTATTATCAGGTGCCGACCACTGGCCTGATTTCGAAATTCACAGAGGTATATGCCTTGCCACACGCCCAAATTGAGCCGGTGAGACGTAATTGGAATGGTCACAGAACAGCCAACCAAAGCCGATTTAATGTGAGCAGGCATGTCATCGGGCCCCTCGTAGGTGTGAACATAAAATGGTTCATTTTCTGCAATCAGGTAATTGAAACTGCTTTCAAAGTCCTGGCGAACTGTGGGATCCGCATTTTCGTTGATCGTAATTCCTGCTGAGGTATGTTGAAGAAATATGTTCATCAAGCCAGCCGCAGGTAATTTACCAATTGCGTCAATAATCTCGGACGTGATGAGGTGGAAACCTCGTCGAAATGCCGGCAAAGTAAGGTCGATTTGCTTAACCATCTAAAACAATAATTGTATTGATATCATATCAGTTGGTCAGTACAATTGCTAACTGCAATTGATTATGGACGTAATTCAGAAACGACAGGCGTTGAGCAGTTTCGTTCGTTTGGTTTTGTAACCAACGGTAGTCTGCTATCAGTGAGAATTTCTGGCTCAATCGCCAGCGCAATTCTGCTTCAATTTGCCATTGAAAGTCTCTGCGAATACCTTCCTCATTCTCGACCTTTCTACCAGTTTGAGTTAACCATCGGCCTCCAGTGGTTAACTGAATCGATCTTCCCGGTTGCCAAAGGTAGAAGGCCAGCAAATTGGTTTGACCAATAGAAAAGTGATAGAACGATAAGTTGCCTTGATTTCTCTGGTAAAGCGCTTCCGTCTGAAGGATCAAACGATCGTTTAGTTGCCAAGGCTGGCGCCACGTTAACTGATGTAAGCGATCAAAGCGCCTGTCAACCTTGCTTAAACCCGTTGCGAACCAAATCAGATCGCTCAAGTTGGACTGGTAGTGTCGCAGTGTCAAAAGATAGGTGAGTTGTGCTGGTTTTTTAAACCAAAGGTTTAATTTCAGCCCACATTCTAGCTGGTGCATTTGTGAACCAACTAACTGAAAGTCTTTTCTTTTNGNAGTTTCATCATCGAACCANTTGCTTTTATAGCGATAACTTNCAATCCGNCCCCAACTCAGTTCTACACCCTGCCAACGNTGATTGTATGCTGCATCTACTCGGTTTTGGCGTTGCAACTGATAGCCCAGCCTTAGGGATGGTAAACGGTTTGAAAACTGATAGTTANTCCGGCCTGAAAGCTGATATGCATAGCCATTGAAGGCGGTTAAACCGGCTTCATTTTTTTGATCCGACGAGCTTTGTTCTATTTCTAAGTAATGATAGCGTTGTCCGCTCAGATTTAGTTCGGATTTCAAAACCTTGACTGGTTGGTAAACCCATTTGGCTTCAGATTGTAGTTGGTTCAGGAAGCCCGACAATTGAGAATCCTGGCGCCCGGCCAACGGGCTGGTATCAGGATCCACGCTAAGGCCAAACTCTATATGATCATCATAGCCTAGACTATCTTGAATCCGATAAGTCAGCTCACCATGACTGGGCCGGCAAATACATAGTAAGACGATGAGTTGTATTGAGCTTCGTNCGACACGACCAAGGGAACTGATAGAACTAATAGATCGTACAAATACCATTCGCGCAAACACTACTGGCCTTGCTAGAAGAAAAATCTGATTCAGTACTATCGTTTTGCAGTTGCTCAAATTCTGCCCATGTCGGTGAAGACGACAAAATTGGTGGCTCAGAAGTAAAGTTTATTTGCAATTCAGACTGATCAATAATTTGCCATAAACAGCCGCTTAATAGACACGGCATCAGAANTAGTAAGCANACCGTAAGTCCAAACCGGGTTAAAGCCATTTTTCGATCACCTCGACATAGTTTTCTTTACTACCAGTAGCGCCTTCAAAACGATGGCGGATTTTGCCTTGCCGATCGATCAGGACNGCGGTTGGCAAGGCCATGATAGCGTACTCTCGAAACACCTTTTCATCAGCAAACAAGATCGGATAACCAATACCTAGATTTTCAACAAACGGCTCTACTACCGTCAATTTTTCTCGATCAACTGAAATACCAACTACACTGAATCCTTTGTNTTCATATTGGTGGTGTAGCTGTTCAAATATCGGCATTTCCACTTGACAGGGTTGACACCAAGTTGCCCAAAAGTCGAGTAGTACGACTTTACCTTTAAAGCTAGACAAGGTAACTTGCTCTAGTTGAGTACTCAATAATTTAAAATCAGGGGCACTCTTGGCCCATTCGGTGGATACTACTTCTTGCTCGGAGGTTTGATCTACCGGATCATCGGACACATCTCCGCAACTAGTTACCAAAGCGATTGCCANGCTCACGAGAGTACAAAAACTGAAAAAAACAGTGATTGTTCTAAACATCAGTCACTCATTATTGTATTTTTTTGAGACCCTCTAGCAGTTCATCAATCTGGGGTAGGTCATTTGGGTCGCCACCACTATGAGTGGATCTCCAATGAATTTTCCCAGCTTTATCTATCAGAAAGAAAGATACTTTTGGCAATGGCTGAAAGTCCAACACGTCGTATTGACGGATAACGTCAGCTCCAAGATCAGCCAAGTAGGGGAATGGCAGTTTATGTTGTTGCCTGAAGGCCTTATTTTCTGCTACTGACCAAGGACTTATGGCAATCACTTCAGTGTCTAAATTAGCAATTTGCTTGTAGTTGGGTTTTAGCAACTGAACCAGTTGCGGTGCACAAACCGGTCACAACTTACCCCGACTAAAGGTTAGCAAGATGTTCTTTTTCCCAGCATAATCTGATAGTGACACTTTCTGATTACTTGTGTCTAGCAGAGAAAATATGGGGGCCATATCCCCAACTTCAGCGCCATCATCTTCTTCGATCACTTCTGGTTCTAGTTCCACCTGAATTTTGCTCGATTCACCTCTAGCNATGGGGCCAANTTCGACGGTTNTCGGTAGCATTGATTCGGCAACAACAGTTATTTCTAGTTCGGTACCAGCTTCTAGTTTATCGAACCGGAAGACACCCAAGTCGTTAGTTGTTTGAGTCTGACCACCAAGTGTTACTGTCGCTCCTGAAATGAATTCACCTTCTGAGTNAATGACAATACCACTCAACTGAGCCGGTAGTGGTTTCAATTTCAGTTCCATGACGAGTTCAGTTTGCTGTAACTCAGCTGGAACCGATTTTTCCTCTGTTTGATAACCATCACTGATGACTCTAATCTGGTAGGTTCCAAACTCTAAGTCGGCAAAGACAAACTGGCCGGCTTTGTCAGTATCGCTTGATCTTACTATTTGGCCGTTTTTTATCAGCTCTAGTTTGGCTTCTATTCCAGATGGTTGAATGTTACCCTTGATACTACCCATCGGTTGGGTTTGGTCATCAGCAGTAACGTCTGATGTTTCNTCTACTGACTCGCCACAACCAAAGTGCAGAATCAGAGAACAAACTAAGATCATCACAACAACTGAGAATGAACGTCTTTTTCTGGTCATGTGGTTCCTGTTTTCTGTGTCTTAATAGTATAAGTGCAATAGCTTNCAAATTATATAGGACAGCATTTGACAAATCAAATTAAAGGCTAAAAACAACAGATAATACCAAATTGACATTCCTAATTCTGCTGTGATAGATTAAATCGAAGCATTAGAGGTCTAATTTGGGTCGGTTCCATCGATGGGTCGCCTCTGTATCCCTGTTTTTCATTATTGTCCTTCCCATATTGGCAGGAAGAGGTGATAGGCTTCTTCCTCAGGTTCAATTCGACCAGATTCGGACACTAATCATCGNTTTGCAGGAAAACATTGATCTAAAAACTGGGATTCCCTACTACACTCGTAGTTCCTATCATCGACCAGCTGCTGACAATGCTGCGAAAATCATTGCCAACACCTTTCGTCAATCACCACGTTTACATGTCCGAGAAGAGAATTTCAGCGGTCTGAAGAATATAGTTGCCGATCTGCCAGCCAGATCTGATCCTAATTCTTCCGGTAATCGTATCTTCATTATTTCTGCTCATTACGATTCCAAGGCCAACTTGTCTTCTGACTGGCACCCTTTACTGTCCAAAGCACCGGGTGCTAACGATAATGCAAGTGGTATTAGTAGTATGCTAGAAATCGCTCGAATTTTATCTGTTTATGAGTACGAGCACCATCTGAGATTCGTAGCTTTCGATGGCGAGGAAATCGGTTTGATTGGTAGCAGATACCACGCCCGTCAGGCAGTTAAAAAAGGTGAGTCGATTGCAGCCGTCATTAATTTAGATATGATTGGTTATAACTGGAAGACTAATTTACTTCAAATCGCTGTGGATCAGTCATCTCATTGGTTATCCAAAGCCTTTCAGATTAGCAACCAGTGGTACGATTTAGGTTTTCTGCTAGATATAGTTGTTGATCCGATGTTTGTAGATAGCGACCATCAACCCTTTTGGGCCGCAGGCTATCCAGCTGTCACTTTGATTGAGAGTACGACTCCTTGGAGAGACAGCAAAGGATATGATGCTAATCCTTTTTTTCATACCCAACAGGATACTGTCGACAAGCTCAATATTCGCTTAATTGAAAAAACAACACAATTGACATTAGTTACCATTGATAGCTTATTGAGTCACTCCTTAGTTAGCAAAAATCTGGAATCTGGTGAATTCCCTAGACCAGTTGAAGGGTTCCATATTACCTTCAACCCGATAGTACAGACCAAAATCAATCCTGTCACAATCTCAGGCCAAGTGAGAACCCCATTTCCTGTACAAATCATCATCTCACCCGGCAATGTTATAGCTAATTTGAATCGAATACAGACTCCTGCTGACTGGTTAACACCAGACCTTTTACAGTCCAGTTTTTCGGCTCAAGTTCGCCTATCTCCAGGACCTAATCATTTACAAGTAGCCATAGCAAACCAGTTTGGTGTCATGGCGGTAGAAAAAGTGGTCGATTTTAGTCCAGCTTTTCTACTTGAGGAAATCAAAATTTATCCCAATCCAGTTCTAGCTGGTCATAACCAGATTACCTTCCAGACAATTGCTAATCAGCCTATCGATAACATTCGATACACAGTTCTTGCCAGTAATGGGCGAATTATTCGCTTACTAGAGGGAGTTGTAGATAATACCTACCCACAGGTTGGGTTTGGCTGGTGGAATGGCCGAGTAGCCTATGGCAATAAAGTCGCAACTGGCATATATGTCTGTCGTGCAGATGTTCAATTTCAAGGTCAAACGTATTCAATCTCAGAAACATTAGCCATGGCGAAATAAGCTAGATTACCGGTAATCGGGAACTAATACTGGTTGGCCTCCATTAGCAATTGACTCTTCTGAAATCAACCCTGGTACCGTATAATCTAGAGCACGATAGACATTCAATGGTGGCTCGGTTCCATTTAATAAAGCGTCGATAAAGTCGCGTAGTTCAAAGTACTCCGCAGTCACACCAGCGACTTGAGCTTCAGCCGAAGGATTTAACCAACATTCGGGTAGAAAGTCAGCTTCAAAATCAGATAAGGGTTGCCAATCCGCACCTTGAATAGAAATTTTTGGTCGATCTCCGAATCCCCGTGTGCCTTCATAACAGGCTTTGGTTCCCTGAAGGCTGAAAAAACTGTTAGCTGGCCGAGTGGATAACATATCAATACGAATCTTAATTAAACAGTCACTCTCGGTCTTACATAACATCAAGACGGTATCTTCCATTGCGTGTTCCGGGTCGGTGTGAACACCTGTTCCTAAACAACTCACACTTTTCACTCGTTCACCAAACCAGTCTAATACTGGTCCTAGGCTGTGAGTAGCATAGTTACAACGGTTGATTCCAACTTGCCAGTGAAATCGCCAAGTTGGATTCCCCTCGTCGTTATGATGTAGAAACTTGACATCGTGTACGTATTCGCCTTCACCAAAATAAATTTCGCCAAATATACCTTGTTCAACCATATTACGAATTAGTAGATTCGATTTTTGGTAACACAAGTTTTCGGCCATCATATACTTACCTGAGCTATTGTTGACAGCATCAACCAAGGTCTGACATTCATCCAAGGAAACGGCCGCTGTGACTTCACTAATCACATGTTTCCCCGCATTAAGAGCTTGTACCGATTGCGGAACATGCAAATTTTCAGGTGTAGCCAAAACGACTATATCCACCTCTTCCAATAAATCTTCATAATTAGTGAATCGGTGATCAATACCATAATTATCGCCTACCCGATCAAGATTTTTAGGGCTAATATCACATATAGCTGTCACCTTTGTTTCCGCTATGGCTGCAAATGGTGAGAAATACGAAGACCCACGACCGGCACCGACGATCCCAACTCGAAATTCTTGACTCATAAAAATTTTCACGGTGAAGTTCTACCGCGATCCCCTTATATTTTAGCGTGCATTAGGTTTTTACTAACCTGCTAAATAAAAATAAATAGTGCATAGGTTTTGGTAATAATTTTCCCCATATATTCTAATAGGAAGTAGATAATTTTCTGGGAATAAACATTCAAAACAGTTAATTAATTCGGCTGAGAAACCATCAGACCAACGACCAATTGGTAAAAAGTACGAATTTAGATCTCATGAGATCGTGATGTTTTCTATTCGCTTTTTAAATTTTGGACCACCCAGTCTATGATAACTTGCCGTTTTTGGTCAATCGATTATTTAAATTAACAACCAATGCAGCGTCCATTTCGCGCTAACACTAACACGAGGCAGTTAAGCTGTACATCTATCCCCTTTGGTAAATCAATTTTAGCAAAAGCCACTAGTGTTCAAAAAAATAGGCACCGGAAAAAACTGAAAATCGTTGTACGTATAGGTTAATTTTGCTATCTTAATGAACACCTAAGTAAAAAAAAACGATTTAGGAAAAGCTTGATGACAGACTATCAACCGATGGATTTGAACCTGTATTACAATTCTGGTACTGACAAGCTCAAAGGAGTACCATCAGAGCCAGCATTGGGTGCCCAGTGTTATCATGGATTACCTTTTCACATTGGGGATAATCAACAAAATTGCTTTATTACTTTTAAACCAGCGACTCAACCCATCTCTATTATGCTTAGTGATGTCATCATTCATCGACTTATAGTCGCACATCGTTTGCTAGACTCGAAATTGATGACAGGGGACCAAGTTGGTCGGCAAATTGCCAATTATGTTTTCCACTATCGAAATGGAAATTCAGTCGAAGTGCCAATTCGTGAACGGTTCGAGATTTCCGCAATACCAACAGCTTGGGGGCAAAATAACTTCAACTCCTACCCCGACCAAGAAGACAGCCTATTTGACCGATATCGAGGCCACTGGGGTAACGCAGGTAATCGACAGACAGAAACCAATGCGGGTAATCCTAGAGACTATACTTTGTGGATCTGGAAAAACCCACGGCCACAAGACTTGGTAAGTGCTATGGAGATAACACCTTTTGACCGTGAGTTCCTCATAGCTGGAATTACCCTTGGGTTTCTGAACGAGGATCCAATTGCTCGTCAAGGACGTCGTGAGGTCATGATTACCTTATCCGAAAACAATGAAGCTGAGAAGCCATTTGGGTTAGAAGTTGAGGTTGACCGTGGTCTAGTTACCTATCCATATCCTCTACCCAATCGCTCAATCGATCAAGATCTGAACAGTTACCAGAAGGGCTGGGGAGAGCCACGAAACTTACAATCAAGCCCAAGCTATGTCGAAATTTCGGCTACTCCTTCAGCGACAGTCAAAATCAAAAATCATGGTCAAGAACTGGGACAAGTCAAATGGGGGCAATTAGAACAACAGGAGTCAATACAACCTAACAAACAACTTCAGGTTAAAATTATTGATGGTGGTCGCAACTGGGTACACACCACAGTAATTGATGACCAAACTAATCAACCTATTCCATGCCGAGTTCATTTCCGATCAATTAATGGTGTACCCTATGCTCCTCACGGGCATCATGGACACGTGAATTCAGACATGGGTACTTGGCACATCGACGTTGGTGGAGATGTACGGCTAGGGCAATTGACCTATGCCTATATCGATGGTAAATGTCAAGGCTGGCTACCTAGAGGCGAGGTAATCGTCGACGTGGCCAGAGGGTTTGAGTATCAGCCACTCAGAACTAAGGTTGATATTAAACCTAACCAGAGAGAATTAGAATTACGGCTTACTCGCTGGTGTGATATGAAGGCAGAACGTTATTTTTCTGGAGATACTCATGTACATTTTTTGTCTACTCAAGGAGCCCATACTGAAGCTCAAGGAGAAGATTTGGATGTTGTTAACCTTTTATTATCCCAATGGGGTCATTTGTTTACCAATACCGAAGAGTTTATCGGCAAACCATCGATCGCCCATAATGGTAAAAGCATAGTCTACGCCACCCAAGAAAATCGACAGCACGTCTTGGGACATTTGACTTTGCTAGGCTTAAAAGAAGCTGTCAACCCGTGGTGCTCAGGTGGGTCTAACGAAGCAGAACATGCAGGTAACTTGGAAACTACATTGTCCCACTGGGCCGATGCTTGCCATGCACAAGGTGGCACAGTCATCTTGCCGCATATACCCAATCCTAATGGGGAGCCATCAACTTTGATTGCTACTAATCGGGTCGATGCAGTTGAATACTTGACCAACGCTGAATACGGACACATTGAATATTACCGCTACCTTAACTGCGGTTACAAATTGCCCCTAGTCGGTGGAACCGACAAAATGAGCAGCGATGTACCTGTAGGTTTGTATCGAACCTATGTCTATATCCCCGAAGAAGAGGAGTTTAATTATCATAATTGGTGTAAATATCTGAAAGCCGGTAATACTTTTCTTAGTGGGGGACCGATAATTCGACTGTCGGTTAATGGGGAACCTATTGGTTCAACTATCAACTTGAAGGGAAATGGTGGAACAATTGAAATTTCAGCTAGTTGCCAATCAATTTTCCCTGTCCATAGTCTAGAAATTGTCAAGAATGGAGAAGTCATTGATCGTATTGAAGACTTAAATGGCCAGAAATCGCTAACCCTAAACTGCAGCATCAACTGTGACCGACATTCCTGGATTATTGCGCGTTGTGGTGGCCCCAACTATCCACAAGCTATCCCACATTACGATGGCTGGAGCCGAGGTATCATTGCTCACACCTCACCGATTTATATTGCCGTTGGTGGTGAATGGTGGATGTTCGATTTAGAAACTGCTAACTACATGATTACTCTAGCCGAAGGTAGCCTTTCCTACATTCGGAATACGGTCCGTCACTATGACCCACGCCAAACCACACATCATCATGGTGAAGAAGACCATCTAGAATTTCTAGAACGTCCGTTTCAGGAAGCAATCCGAGTCTTACACCAAAGAATGCATGACCTGGGAGTACCACATTAGATTTTGCAATTTTTCCATAAAACAGAATGAAAATTTTATTTGGTGGTGTATTTCAAGGACCGGTATTACCAGAGAGCAAGATTCATTATACAAATTCGATTGATCTTTGACTAAAATTTTTCCCAAGATCAATTNANNNTCANAAGATNTNTTCTGCTNTTTNANTTTAGAATNTATAGTGAATTGGNTGTGCTTAANNTCTNACTCNAGCCAATNAGGNTGGANTTNTTATNGGATNTTGAAGANAAGCTAGTGTGTTANTTGTCTTCGATTGACATCNAGCAAGAGGTTGGCTACAATTAGGCCGATTTCAATACCTGATTTGATCCATGAACTTGAAACAAGCCCAAACCTTAGTCGGCGTAGTATTCTCACTGTTGATCTCATTTCTTTTCACAAATCTAGCACATTCAGATTTAGCTGTTGAAACTGAGATTATTAGTGGCCCTGACGGTGATATTGGTTATCAGAACCCAACCTTTTGGTGGATGGGGACAGCACCCAGCCAGCAGATTTTAGGTTTTGACTACACACTGAATGGCGAGAGTAATTTTACTCAAAGTAACCATGTAACATTTAGGGATTTGACCGATGGTACTTACAACCTATCAGTCTCAGCGATTACTGTAGATGGTAAAAAGGACCCAACTCCAGTTGTTAGAAGTTTCAGAGTGCAGTTGGATTTTCAAGCAGAGCTGGAGTTCAACAATCGACAAACCGAAGCTAACCCAGTTTTATTCAACCGAACTATCCGAGGTGTAAGTTTAGACAAAAATGATGTTGATTGGTTCNAATACTCTCTGACTACTCAAAATGGTCTATTAACCTTCACACTTAATCGAGAAGGTGGAACTGGAGCTACGAACTTACTGATCTATCAAGAACAGGTATCAGAAGAAAANTTGGTTCACACCGCGCGAATCAGTGATATCAATAGTCAATTCGTTGTTGGTACAGTTGGTCTAAATCGAAGGAGATTAACAGGTGAAACCCGATATTATCTGAAAGTAGTTCCTGAATCCGTTGATGCTAACCATCGATCGTACTTTTTGACTGTTTCAGCAAACGAACTTGGTACTGATTTCGCTTGGGATGCAGAGAATAATGATTCCTATATAAGAGCGAATCGGATAAATCCTACGATTGATAACCCGTTGACCATTATTGGTGACAAAAACCACGAAGGAGACCAAGATTGGTTNNGGTTATACGTCAACAAAAATCAAAGCCTGACATTAAGCATAATCCGCCCGCTTGTGGTAGGTNCCACCACTATTGATATTTACCGATCCCCACTAATTACTGATGATATTAACAACCGAAAAGTAGGCCAGATTACGGNCAATGTTACTGAAAATCCGAGCCCAGAACTTTTATTTCCCTTAGTACCTGGTGAATATTTNCTAGTCGTCGACAACAGCAATNTTACACTCAGTAGTGACACAGTTGATTCTCCTTATTTCGTAAATGTTTCTTTAGCTGAGCTTGATCCCAACATGGACATTGAGATTGAGCCTAATAATGTATCACCCTTTGTAAACTCACAACAGGCGACACAGCTTACGTTAGGTAATCCACTTTCAGGTACCCACTGGGATAGCCAGAATGATGTGGATTGGTTTCGGGTAGATCTTAGCCAGAGTATTATTCCAAGCAGAACAAAACAGTCGTTTCTAGTTGTCGACTTACAAACAACACTAAAAGCTGGCTGGATCCAAGTTGAAGTGTATGACTCTGTTCAGCAAGTGCTTGGACAAAATCAATTCTATTCTGTTTCGTCTATTACTGACGAGACAAGACAGCTTTCAGTTCCAGTCTCAAACAGTAAGTATTTCATTCGAGTTTCCCCTTTTTTCNCTTCTGGAACTGCTAGTTACCAGTTGACTACTAATCTAATCAAATCCATATCTCACAGTGCTGAAGGAGAATTAGCCTTGGGTGAAACCTTAACTGTATTGATGGACTTACCAACCGGACAGATTACAGCTCTCACCCCCCCCCAATTTGAACTAATAGGGGAATTTTCACCTTCAGTATTCCCAGAACGTTTAGCCAAAAGGTCTATGATGCTAAGCGATAATACCTATATTGGAACTTACACACCACAACTAGGTGAAGACGTCACCTCGGCATTTGTTCGAGTGACTTGGAAACCTCAAATAGGTTTAGCTGTCGTAGTCGACCTGCCACGACCAATCCAGATTGATACTGTAGCACCATATATCGAGAGTATTCAGCACAACGGTTCCGGCGTGCTATCAGCCGGTGATCGTTTGACAGTTCAAGTAATCGGTGACTTTGACCCTACAGATCAGGTTTNTATTGAAATCCAATCAGCTGAAACTGGCCAAGTTCAACTGAGATTTCCATTACAAAAACAGGAATTGAGTTCTGGACAGTCCAAAATTGGAATACTATCGGTACTAAAAACACATCAAGTGATGGATGGTATCGTCATAGCTCGTAGCATTGACACCGCAGGCAATACGTTTGTTCGAGAACACCCGCAAAAAGTAATCATCATTGGTAATGCTCCCAAGATAGAGTTAGTTCAACATAATGCTGACCAGCCATTAAGGTTCGGGCAAACTTTGGTGGTAACTATGAAACTTTACCAGACGGACCAAAACCTACAAGCTATCGGTAGTGGCTACTTCCAATTGGGGCACCAAATAGATCGATATCCATTGAGAAATCAAAATGGATTACTTCGGGGCACTTACACGGTAAAAGCAACTGACGACTTATCCGATGTGGCTGTCCATGTATTTTATGAACCATCAAATCAGCCGTTGGTCCAGATTACTTTGCCNGATAAAGTTACTCTAGATGGAATCCGCCCTAAACCAATCGTAATAAAAAAGGTAACAGATATTGCCGAAGACGATGGGTATCAATTACGAGTGGAATGGAAGACATCTACTGATCCAAAAATAGTTGGGTACAACATATACCTGAATGATCGACCGATCCGTGTGACAGATCAACCCTTTATTTACAACTTAGGACCTGAATTAAGCCAAAAAACTATCCAAGTTGATCAAAATGGTATACCCTATTACNTAGCGGTGACAGCTGTCACCCAAGTCGGGAATGAATCTGAAATTGATTTGGGGTCTTTGTCTAAGCCAACAATTGCGTTTGATAATTTACCTCCATCACCGGTAGCTATAGTCTCAGCCGTTGATACTATTGATGACTTTGGTGGTAGTGTTACCATATCTTGGACTCAACCGAGTCGAGCTGATGATTTCTCATATTATCAAGTTCACCGCTCAATAACCCCACCGGAAACGGGTAAAAAAAAGCCGGAACATCTATCCATAAAAGTTCCACATCCCTATGTCACATCAGTTGAAATGCCGACGATTGATGACATGTTAGACCACTATTTTTTCGTTACTGCTGTTGACTTCGCTGGCAATGAATCACATGTTATTCCACAGTCTATATCTGAACCAACCCAGTCCCATTCAAACTTGGCTAAGCAACCAGAAACCATCAACGAAATCGAATGGATTACAACTGCACTTGGCCCGATTCGGCAGGATAACTTAACTTTTCGCTGGTTCTCAGCTGAACAAACTTTTACTTACTANCAGCTCGATGGTGGGCGTTTGCAACCAACCACAGCTAATGAACTCACACTCACTGGATTAACAGTGGGCCAGCACCAATTAGCTTTACTAAGTGGCGATCAAGAGCAGAAAGTTATTCGAAAATTCAATGTTTATCGATCTCCACTCAGTGAACGTGAACCCAATGACAGCCTGTTACAAGCCGATGTCCTACCTTTTGGCTGGCAAGTCCATGGCAATTTAACAAACCAAGAAATTGATATTTATCGACTTGAAGTTGTTGAAAGTGGCCTGATTGACCTGCACTGGTCAAGTAGTAACAGTGATATAGATATTGAGCTTAAACAATTTGACACAACCATAGCCAGAGCTAACAGTAGTGAAGGTAAATTCAGCTTGGGTTTGGATGTTGGCTCTTACTTCATTCTNTGTGAAGGAATAGCTAATACCAGTTACAGCCTAGCAAGCCAATTTAGTTTGACCAACAATTGGGAGTTTGAATCAAACGAGCTGAGTGGAACACTTCCATTGGTTGGAACGTTACCAAGTAGTACAGTCTTCGGAGCTTTGAACAGTTCCCAAGATAACGACCGNTACCGTGTAGTCTTACCGACCGACGGTATTTTGGTTGTCAACTATATATCTCAGACAGAAAATGAGACACCCGTTGACATTTCAATACAACGTTTTGGTACGACTACCCACCCTCTTTTGCCAAGGGACGAAGGCGTNGACTACTTCTCAGCTAATCGAAGATTTTTCATTTATGATTTACGGAAGGGTGTCTATCAGGTTAGTATTTCTGCTACATCAGAAATACTCAGCTCGTATCAGCTATTGGCAACACTTCTACAGAAAGCCGAGTACCAAATCAATTATAGCAAAGCTGAGAACCAACTGACAATTGGCGATCAACTAAATGTGATAGTCGAACCCGTAATTGTAGACGGGATCACANCTCCCTTCCAACAAGCTAGCTATAATATTCCACTTATAACAGAAAGATGGTCAAATNCCGGTCCAGCCGAATACCTGCCGGAAGGTTTGCAGGCAAACCAAGCTGAAATTTTCATCCGATTATCGACCCCACATCCAATTTTCTTTCCACTATCGCAGAAAATTCATATTGACACCACAAACACCCCNATAGCCGGCCTTAGTCACAGTGGAAAAGATACACTCATTGTCGGGCAAAAATTGTACATTAGTGTAATTNGTCAATCGAAACCCAAATTACAAATCCAGGAAAAAGATAGTAACAAAATACTAATTTCGAGTGAGCGGTTCATATCTGATAAAAAAACCGAACCCTTAGATAATGGAGACAAAAATTATTCATTCACCTTAACCGTCAAGGTGGGAGATAGAGTCGAAGTTGGAAAACTTGTTGCCACCGTAGAAAAATCTAATGGTACAACNNTAAGAAAGAATGCAGATCAACCAATTCGTATTGATGGTGTTTTACCGATCCCAATTACTAATCCNTCATCTCAAGACATTGCCGGTGACGANGGGAAAAAGATTCGTTTGTCTTGGACACCACCCCTTGGCGGGTTTTCTCACTATAACATTTATCGTTCATCGAGTCCTGCTAACATTGGTCAACTCATTTTGGAAAAAGCTGTTGTATCTAATCAATCGGAAACGAGCGTTGAAACTGTCGTCGAAACCGAAAGAAATCAGGTTCCTTTTTATTTCACAGTGGCAACTGTAGATGATTCGGGTAACCAAAACCCTGTTCAATTTCCCGCCGTCAGTTCTATCAATAATCAGCCAGACATCACTATAATTTCGGACGAAATTTTATTAGAAAGTGAACCGAATCAAACATTTTCCAATGCTACGCCTCTACCGATCAATCGATTAATCCATGGCTTTATCGGTGACATAAACGGAAACGACGAAATCGACTACTACAAACTAAAGGTACCACAAGATGGTCAGCTAGCAATCGAATTAGTGGCTGGTGCTAATTTGCCGAAAACACAATCGGCTATTATTAGCCTAAGAAATAACGCTGATAATCTTATTGAGGCAGACACATCAGCAATAAGAAATACTGGTGAACAAACGACTTACATACAAAGTTATAATTTGAGTGAAGATTCTTACCTAATTGAGGTTAATTCTCAGGCTGAAATTAATTACACATTGTCTACTTTTTTAGTTAAGTCCGTAACTGTTAACATCAGTCAAAATAGTAGTACCAACCGACAATTGAAAATGGGCGACGAGATACACTTGAAGGTTCAANCTTATTCTCAAATGCCACGCCAAATAGAGGTTGCACAGGTCAAATCGTCGAGCTTGGTCCTTACGGACAACTTATCCACTGTTGTAACGTCTTCTGGTTACAATCAACCATCATTCGAGTATCAAACGACCTTCNCTATCGGAAATTTTGGTCAACCTACTNCTGATGTTCGTGTAGTAATTGAATTAATAAATACTAAAGGTGAAACAGGAAGACTGATTGTATCTGACCCCTACCCCGATGGTCATTTATCAATTGATGTCATACCACCTCAGATATTGACAGCTAAACACAGCGCCGTTCGCCCGGACGGTTCGCTTCGCCAAATTATAACGGGAGAAGAGTTAGAGGTTAGCCTGACTGGAGAATCAAACAACAGAGCATTTATTACGCTTCAGAAAATAAACGACTTGGCACAATCAGAGACCGTTATGATTCAGATGGACGAGCGAAGTTCTAATGATTNAACTAAACAGTTCAGTATCTATGAAGGAAGTATAAGGATCCCAGAACCCGAAATCTGGCGGTCCTTACAGCCAGTTGAATTGATAGTTACATTGATTGACTCGGCTGGAAACAAATCCAGTAAAAATGTTTACCCCTTATTTACGCCTAAAAACACCAGAACAAAAAATACCGGTACAATCAAGCATGATGCCNTAACAACATTGAAGATTGCTGATATGGTGACCATAGTTGTTGATATACCAACCGAAAATAAAATCAATCTGGCTATTGTAGATCCATATACCAACCAAATACTAGTTGATCGCAACCGGTTTATCCGTAAGTACTCTTCTCAGCATACTTACCAACTGAAGATCCAAACTGGTGACAATTTTCAATCAGGTCTTGTGACCGCCTACTTAGTTCAGCCACTATCGGGCTTTCCATCTACCCTAACATCGACTCAACCCATTGCTGCAGATACTATTGCACCATTACCGGTTTCTGCCTTAGAAGCTGTTGACATGCCTGATGATAACGGCAGTTGGGTCGTAGTNTCTTGGCCTAGACTAACCCAAAATCAACGTGCCAGTACAGATAAATATAAGATTTACCTCAGCCAAGTACCTATTCAGTCTTTCGGTGGTCGTATTCCCGGCGACTTGTTTGCTTTTTCAATTAATCACGATTCTATTTCTGCTTCTGCTGAAATAAAAAATTCCGTCCTCGTAAAATTAGAAAAGACTGATGTGGATTATCATATTGGTGTGACCGTTGTGGATTTAGCGGGTAATGAGTCCAATATTGTAACAACTACTGGACGGGCTGTGGATAACCGAATCCCACCCGCAATCACCATCATTTCTGCGGAGGATACACCCTTCGATAATGGTGGCTTGATTACCCTAGATTGGGAACCTACTCAGATTACTGATTTTTTAGCCTATCGGGTTTACCATTCGTCGTTCCCTATCACTGATCTAAGTGGGTTGCCGGTAACCTTGGTTGTTACTAACTTAAACTTGAGTAGTGTAGAAGTGCAAACATCGGGTGATACAAGGCCTAATTNTTATGCTGTGACTGTGTTAGATCAGTCTGGGAACCAATCACTCCTAGAAAAAGAGTCAGTTGCTGGGCCAGTGCAGTCGATAAACAACATGGTTAGCTATACTTCTCCTNCACAGGATAACCATGTAATTTCTTTGGTTTCTTCACCATTAGGTGTTCTAAGGCAAAACAGTGCAACTTTTCGCTTTATGCCCAACTGGTCAATTCAACCCGATCAACCAACACCAACTATCTACTATCGTTTAGACCAAAATCCCTACCAACCTATAACTAGTTACCAATTGACTGTACATAACTTGTCCCCAGGTCAGCATACGTTCTCAATCAAAACTGATGGAGTATNAGTACCCGGTCTACAGTCTGTTCGCCAACATACTTTCTTAGTTCGACCGACTTTGATATCCGAAATTGAGCCCAACGACACAGTCAATCACGCTAACAATTTAACCCAACAAGCCATGGTTCAAGGGGGCAATCATTCAGCAAACGATTTAGATTGGTTTTGCCTCGTTTTATCAACACAAGCAACAGACATATCAGATCACAATTTTGATCTGTACTTTCATCGTCCAATGGGTACAGGTGAGACGCAACTGGATTTATTTTCTACGGATATGCAGCTACTGGCTCAAGTCAGATCCCGACCTGAAAACCAACAAAAGGTTCATTTGTTTGCAAAAACTAAAGATCAGTCTCTTTTTCTACGAATTAGAGCTGAAAATGAAAGCCCAAATTCTGANTACCAATTATCTTTNTCAACGTCCCGGTGGCATGCCAATGCAATTACTCAGGAATTTACTAGTTCAGTTCAGACCAACCAACCATTACTTTCTAATAATGAGGGAACTCTTGCTTTATTTGGACAAACTTTTGTTNGTGAAAAGTATATGCTCAACTTGGTGGGGCCTGTTCGGTTTTCTCTAAGTTCACTAATCGAACCAGATAATTCGAAACTAAATCTAAAGATTTTTGCTGGACCTAACTCAGCCGAAAATCGTTTCGCAAATCAACAANACAACCAAATTGGCTTACTACAATTCCCTAAAGACCAACAGTGGATTAATTTATCTGAAGGGTCGTATACTCTGGTGGTATCGCCAATTCTAGAAGAATCGTCCAACATGGATCATTTGTCTAATTACCAAATTTTAGTAGAGTCTGGAAAAAACGTTCGATTTACTGAAAAAGAACCGAATAATACGATGAATTTAGCAACACTAATCCCAGATTTGGATCAGATGATCTTAGGTTTACATTCGGATGAACGCGATTGGTATCGTTTTAATCTTTCTCAAACTAATGGTTGGCTCTGTATTGCAAAACCAGAAGAAGTTAACAATTCGGTATCGCTAAGCCTCACCAACTTGGATGGGAAAGCGAGGCCCATCCAAGTTGGTGAGGCTACTCGTACCTACGGTAATCAGGTTTGGATGAAAGTAGAAATGCTACCATCAAATCATGGTGTAGATAGATATAATCTACTGCCGATGTTTATCCAGTCAGTTTCTCACAATGCCGAAAATCGTATATTAGGTGGTCCATCTGGTGAAAAAACTAATTTGGTCGTTCGACTTCAATTAGTGCCGCAATCAGCTGAGCAATTAACAACAGCTAACTTCAAAATCACAGCTCCATCCATCTCATCACCAATTGCTCACCCCCTAGTCGATCAGGGTGAAGGTCTGTTCATNGGTANAATGGAGATNCCTCAGTATCTCCATTTACCCCAAGGCCAGTTGGTGATAGAAATGATGAGCCAGCAGCCTATAAACGATCAGCAATTTTTAAATTTTCGTGGGCAACTGACTATAAATGAACCTATCAACATCGATACGGTTCCACCAACCATTATTTCTGTAGAACATGACGCGGTTACAGTTGGAGGGCTAAGCCAACCTATTGGTCTGCGACAAACTGTGGAGATCCGACTGATTGGNTCAGGTGGNAATCATGCCAAATTTCAGATTCGACAGAAAAGTAATGGTTCCATTTTAGCGCAAGGAATAATGAAGGAAATAAGCGATTCGGCCGACTCAAAAGATCAGGCACATACCTATATCGGCCACTACACAATTGAATCAAGTACTATACAAACAGACACACAAAACACGCAAGTGATAGGGGTACTCTCTGATCTGGCGGGTAATACGGCTCAACTGCAGTCTCTTATCCCTTTGGTAGTTGATACTCGATCACCAAATATCGATAGTCTTAGCTACCGAATCCAGAGGTTAGGTCAAGAAGTACCAACTTCTTCAACTCTTTTACCTGGGGACCAACTGATTGTTACGCTAGTAGGTGAAACTGATTGTCAGGCTTCCTGTTTAATTGGTCAACGCAAATTTGATCTCTACGACGATGGAACACATGGAGATATTCAATCTAATGATGGCGTTTATACNGCTATATGTCTAATTACTGAAGCTGACTTCGTATCTGAGACTACAACTATGAATGGTTTCTTGACAGATCAGGCCGGTAACACCGATAATCGATTCGCAGACCGACCTATTACTATAGACACTAAACCACCAGAAATTGAGTATATCCAACACAATGCTACGAAAGCATTGATCATGGGTGATCAGTTAATCGTCTATTTAAAAGGCGAATTAAGTTGTTCCGCTAGTTTCGATGTTGGCCAGTTAAAGGGTAACATCATGGTTGACGATGGTTCTGGAAAAGATCAAAAAGCCCACGATGGAGTATATACCGGCCAATATTCTGTTGAAAATGATCTAAATATCGAAATTCGTGCAGCTGTTGTGATTGGTCATCTAGTTGATTCTGGCGGAAATACGCAGACTATTCAATCATCTCAACCAGTCACTATTGATGCAGTACCACCCCGAATAGTCACGGATGTCAGGGCGATAGATGTACCAAAAGATCAAGGTAACGTAATCGAAGTTTCTTGGAATGTTGCTGAAGAATCAGACTTTTCGCGTTACCAAGTGTACCGAGAAACAGCTCCGATTCGTTCTACCCTTGGCTTGATTCCTATACCTACNCCCTTACTAGATTTGAAACAAAACCTAACCCGGATCAGTGCACCCCGAAACAGTTTTGATTACTANATTGCGGTAACAGCTGTAGACATTGCCGGGAATGAATCAGAAGTTTCAACTTCACAGCTCAAGGAGTCAACTTTTGGCCCGGTTCAGGCCATCGACAATTTAGCTCCACCAGCTGTCGTTGGGGTACAAGCCAAAGATAGGCCTGATGATAATGGGAAGACTATTCTTGTACAGTGGCAGCCGTTACCCCAAGAGTCCATGGGAAATGAAGTTAACTCCGAATATAAGAGCGACTTTCAAGCCTATCACATTTATCGGTATACTAGCCGACCTGTTCTTCAGCAAACTCAACCAGGATTAGCTGAGGAACNNGCACCTAATTTGGCTGGGACTATTGTCGACCCTAATATCTATCAGGTTACGGTTGATGTGCCAAAAAATCGGGTTAATTACTATGTATCTGTGGTAGCTATTGATGAAAACGGNAACCGATCATCTGTAGTGGATAGCTCACTGGCTGGTCCAGTTCAGGCTATAGACCAAATCGCACCACCACCAGTTATAGGAGTACAGGTCAGCGACACACCAAGCGATAGTGGAATGGCTGTTACCGTCAGCTGGGAATTCCCAGAAAGTAATGTTCAAGACGAAATTGATCATTACTTGATTCTTCTTTCAGAGCAACAACCTACAATTGACGATATCAATTTTATGAATTCTGGCGCAACTCCGCTTGTTGAACCAATTAAGGTTCGTGCTGACAAATTCAGTCAATTGCCTAAATCGTTGAAACCTAGTCAAAAGGTCACAATTCCCCAATCAGGTTTGACTGTCTATGCTGNGGTAGTTGCCGTTGATGAAGGGGGTAATCAATCAAAATTGGGAGTAAGTTCGATAGCTGGACCTGTACGAGCCGTTTCTAATTATGTATACCCACAAATAGAAACAACCATCCAAGCGGGTTTTGCCCCAAAAACTAAGCTTGTTTTACCTCCGGCCGTAATTGGATCAGAAATCACAACCGTGGACATCCTAGAACCAACCAACTCGCTTTTAAGTATCCAAATCGAAGAAGCTAATTTCTATCTAGGAACTGCCAATATTGAGCCAACTCACGACGATGAACTAAAACCAACTATCAGACAAATTGATGGTCAAGTTGAACGATTATCTAAATCAGCCAAGTTGACCATTGGTTTTTCTGCTGAGAGTATTCCGGCTAGTGTCGTACCTAACCTACGCATTTTTCGTCTCAATCCCTATGGTAGACTAACCTTATGGGATCTTGTGCCGGGGAAACAGACAATCGANATTGAAAACCAGACAGTTACAGCTAATATTAGTCAACTAACTGTTTTCCGAATCGCCCACTTACGTTTGCCTACTAACTTNGACCAGGTTGTTGTTTACCCTAATCCATTTGTACCGTCTCAGTCAATCAATCAGCAAGTTACCTTTCTCAAATTGACTGAAAATGCTACTGTCAATCTCTATACTCTAGATGGCGAACGAGTACGAACTAAACTTGAAAGTACGACTGGAAGGGCTGTCTGGGATGGGCTAAACGATGCAGGAGCTGAAGTAATTAGTGGATTATACATCTACCATATTGAAGGTGANGGAGTACAGAAGGTTGGCCAAATTATGGTAATTCGTTAGGATGCCCCTAAATTATCAAAAGAAACTTTTTAAGTTGAATGTGGATGGTTTCTTTGAAGACTAAACCAAATACAAGCAAATGCAGGTAATATGTCAATTGTCCCCACAATACTAAATCCTAGTCTATCTCCGGAACTCCAAGCTGAAGTTAATTTTTTTCAAAAATGGGGTTACCTAGTTATTGAGTCAGCAATCACTGAACAGCAGGTTGATATTCTCCGTCAAACCTTGGACGAGTTGCAGGAACTCGTTTCGACTCAATTTATCGGTGAATTACTGGAACAAGACGATCGATTCCTTTTCCTCTTGGATAATCCACCAGTACTAAAAAGAATCAAAGCTATTTTAGGTAACTGTNTACAGTTGCACAGCGCAACTTCTCGAGTGACTGAGCCCGGTGAAAGCGACCAAAACTGGCACCGAGACGGCCCCTGGCCACTTGACCCTGATGGCACACCCTACGGGAGTTTGCCTGGCCAAATCAACTGTGGCTACTATTTGGATGAAATTACTTGCGAAAATGGACCAATCGTAATTCTGCCTGGTAGTCAACGAGCATTATTCCGCCCACCAGAGGGTTACCCCAAATTTCCAGATGAAAAGCATATCATGGCTCAACCAGGACAAGCTATACTGTTCGATGGATGGCTTTATCACAGAGGAGCTGCCAACAAGTCTGATCGTCGTCGCCGCGTTTGTTTGATGTGCTATCAAAATGCCTGGATGAAGTCAAGAGAATCTTTTNGTGGCCCTCGTATGACAAAGTTGCAAAATGAAGGAACCGATGAACAAAAACTATTGCTGGGNGCTATTCCAAAGTGGTAGCGGAATAGTTCTGTCGACGGNATAAAAGGCGAGGAGCTAGGTGTTGAATCGCGGTTGCTCCCAGTGGAGCTGTTACTACAATACTCAAAACTGAAAGTGCCAAAATTAACTGACCTGTTTCAACGCCGTTATTCAAATTCAGAGTATTATTTTCTACTAATGTTATCGCGGTACCACCAATAGCAGCTTGAACAGTCGCTTTTGGTAAGAAGGAAATTTGACAAAAAATACGTTCTTTCCAATTGAGTTCAGAGCCGATTAAAGATAGAGACACACCCAAACTACGAGCAATCAGGCCAATACTTATGATAGCTAATCCTGAGACTCCTGCGGAACCAACTAATGCCAAATCTACTTCAGCTCCTATCAATACAAATAAAGCTGTTTCCGCAACCTTCCACGACTGATTGAATGCAGAAGATAATTGCTGAGCTAAATATGGTGTCAGCAACAAGACAGTAAATCCTGAAGCCATTATCCCAATAAGACTAGAAATTGGCCAATTAGCTTCTAATTCAAGAAGGTGTAAAGCTACAACTCCAACAAAAAACATAATCACACAGACTAAACGGCTGTGCTGTCGAGCTAAAGCTAGGCTCAAAATGTAGCCTAACCCACAACCTACAAACAATCCAAGTATGATTTTAATTGGGATGCTCAAAAGTAGAAATGCCGTACTTGTCAACCCATCCATATTGAGATTGATGCTGATATCGAACATAGTAATAGCGATNACATCATCGACAGTGGCACTAGCTAAAATTAGTGTAGGAATTTGTTTGATTTGACCATAACCTTGATCCTTTAGTCTCAACATCTGTGGAACAATTACAGCAGGAGAAACTGCTGAGATTACCCAACCAAATATCAATCCCTCCATTAGTGGCAAGCGAAAAAAGTGTGAAGATATATAAGCTACCAAAGTAGCTTCTAGTAGACCAGGTAGGATGCTCATCCGTAGAGCCGGATGGCCTANGCGGATAAGAGCTCGACGATCAATGCCTANACCGGCTCGNGTCAAGATGATAATCAAGGCTATTTTTCGTACGACAGCAGCATNGCTCAATGAGAATAGTTTAAAATTAGAAAATGGCCATTGAGTAATACCAATTGGTTCAAAAATATATGTGGGGAGGGAGACCCAGCTGGTCAACCAGTCAGGCAGCATCGGGTCAATTATTGACCGTGTATATTGGCCTACTATAATGCCAGTTAACAAGAACCCTAATAACGGTGGTAGATTGATTCGCTTACATAATTTCGCTAAACAAATAGCTAGGCCGATTACTAAACATAGGTTGAAAAGAGCTGTTATTAACAAATAACTATGTAAACCTATTTTTCTTCAGTGGCGCTAACNGCTATCTCAATCGCTTTTTCAATTGTTTCATGGTTAACTTTACCCATCCACTGTGCTACGATTTGCTGTTTTCGGTTAACTANAAACATTGTCGGTACGCTCTTCAAATTAAAGGCTTCAAATGCTGATGATTGTGAATTAGCCAGCCAAATAGGATACGAAGCTTTTTTCTCTCTTATAACTTTTTTTACTTTTCCTTCAGCCTGTTGACCTGTATCTAGTGAAATTCCCAAGATTGTCAGTTTCTTTTTGTATTTTTTTTGAATTTGATTTAATTCCGGTATACTCTCTAAGCAAGGTAAACACCAAGTAGCCCAAAAATCAATTAACATAAGTTTTTTTTTGTATTTTTTGGACTTAAGATCAACGATTTTTCCTTTCAAGTTTTGTGCNACGAAATCAGGTAATGGGCGTGGAGTTGGACCTAAAATAATAGCTAAAGGATCTCTGTCGAACTCTTTTTTACAGTCCACGGTACGAAAGTAGAAAACTTCACCCTGATATTTACTCCACGAATGAACAGGATATGTCTCCGTATTTTCACCTGTAGAACATACAGCACATGGAGCATTTGTTGGTAATTTGATTGAAGATTCGTTGTCTTTGTTTGCTNAAATCTGGCTAGCNATGACCAACTCTACAGAAGTAACAATCATTAATATCCAGCAAATACTGGTACCTTGTTTAAATCCGAATTTCATACAGTATAACCCTACTTCGTATATTTTCTAAACGCCACAGTNTAACAGATCAACCATTAGAAATAACATATAAAACATTGGGATTCATCTTCTGATCGAAAAACTAAACTTTAAATCTAAATCATCCGATAATAAGCTAGTAGTGAGTTGACAAAAATCGAATTTAAAAATATGCAGAGGTACAAAAGGTGAGTCGGAAAATTCAAGCTGACATTCGCATACCGATCGAGAAAGTTGAAAAGCGACTATCAACTGCGCTCGACAAGAAAGATATTACCTTTTTGGAACAACAATTAAGCCAGCAGTTAAAAACGATGGAGTTCGATTTAATTAACGCACTGGTGATAGCCTTTCAAAGCGCCAATCGAAACCAACAGAATCTCGATACTATCATTAGTCAAACTATTGCGAACATCGGGGTAGCCNATCAGCATGAATGATTATCCCGTACTACATTTCTAGCGAGGTCTTTTTACTCCAGTTCGCANAGCTTTTACAGATATCCATATCGATTGACTTGGCTTTAATATCTACCTAAACAGAAGCTTGTTTCTCTTCGGATGATATAGCGAGCACTTATTCCATTCCTTTGCCTATAATACTTTTTTACAAAATACACGGACCACAGGCAACTCCCAATATTTAACGCTTTGGGAATGAAGTCCGACCTATCCTCAAATGCTACTTCTGCTTAACCATCTCATCCATACATAACTTGGCATTATTCGGTGTCAGGTATTTAATTTCTTATTTTTTACGATGGTCAGTTTCTTTGCAACCTGATACCAATACTGATTAACCTAATCTAATACGGAAAGTTACGTTTCTCCATGGACTGTCTTTTAGCTCTTAACCTGACAAGCCGTAAATCGTTGATTCAACTCATCGGCATCAATCCCATCGTCACTACCAATAACTACGATATGAGTATAAGGAGTTTGTTCTCCCCACTCGTCACTTACAGAAACACGGGTTCGCTGTCCAACCAATTGAAACACGCCCCGTCGGTCGGGTGATTCATCTAAAAAGACGATCCCTTTAGCTCGATAGATAGTTCTAGGCAGACTTTCCACTGCTTGACGTAAAGCCTTGTAAGAATGGGGCATATCCGAACTATAGCTCCAAGTACTAAAAACCAATGTNTGGTCATGATGATGGTGGTCGTGATCATGATGGTGGTCGTGATCATGATGGTGGTCGTGATCATCGTCTGCGCTATGAACATGAATATCAGATTCTGAACGGTTGGCAAGCCTTTCAATCTTGAATTGACCAATCCCCAGAATGAGCTCCAGAGGAACTTGGCCGTGAGTCGTATCGATTACCCGAGCACTCGGCACCAGTTCTTGGATCCAAGTTTTTATCTGATCCAATTTCGCTTGGTCAGCTAAGTCAATCTTATTCAAGATCACGATGTCAGCTATACCAACCTGATTTTGGGCTAAATCTTGGTACTCACCATCCAATTGATCGACATTATCGGCGTCGACTACTGTCAGGATACTATCAATCTCAATCCTAGATTCTAGTTCGCTTTCCAAAAAAGTTCTGGTTACAGCTACTGGATCAGCGACTCCACTAGTCTCCAATATCAAGTATTCGGGGCAATCAGAGCTATCTAGCAGTTGGAGTGTTGATTCAACCAAGTCATCCCGAATCGAACAACAGACACAACCATTAGATAAACTGACTGAGTTGTCAGAAGCACCAGCTACTAGTTCGGCATCGATATTAATTTCACCGAAATCGTTCACTAACACCCCAACTTTTAATCCGTGATTGCCATGTAGAATATGGTTGAGTAGTGAGGTTTTGCCAGCTCCTAGAAAACCACTGAGAATAGTAATTGGGATTGGGGATTCTGTAATATGATTCATGTGATTCACCACTGAAAATGAAAAATAATGACTAACAACAAGGACAGCCTGAGAAGTGTCTTCTTGATGCTGCAGCTTGGTTAGGACTAGGACTTGGAGAGCTAGCCTGTTTTTTGAAAATCATCGGTATACTAAGTCGCTTCTTCGTATTTTGATTCTGGCAAAAGGGGCAGCTTACAGTTTTATCAGATTCGGTAATGGATAGCTTTTCTTCAAACATGATTTCACAATCAATACATTCGAAATCGTACACGGGCATAGAAAAATCCTCCTATTCCTGCTCCAAATTAGAAGATGAATCAATAGAAACCCANTCTACATCCGCAAGTTTCCAAGACAAACAGAAATAATCGTTACAAGTTCAGCCGAGTCCTTGACTATTTTGATATCCCCTTACGGTTAAGCAGACTAACCAAAATCTTGCAGAGGTTTCAGCAACAAATTTGGTTAAACTTTTTTATCGGATTTGCTTAGCCTCTATTTGAGACATCCTCTTTTTGAGTTCCTTCTGAAGAGTAATTTTAGCATAGGGCTTCATTTTCTTCCACTTCTGACATTCTTTCCGAGTACGACCACAGCCCAAGCACCATCCCTTAGGTCCTGAGAAAATACACATATCTATGCAAGGACTTTGATTTCGTTTCATAGTTTTAACCTCACATTCATTCCTCTGAATCAAATAAACTTGTGATTAAATCGAGAGTAGTACCTTTTCAACGGAAGCTTCAAGCTGCCGAAGCCGGTTAAACTCTTCAAAAAGCCGTTGTTCTAGGTTTTTCAAATTAAGCGACAGTGTTCGCTGACAAATAACGTACCCCTTACCGCTGGCTTGATATCCCTTCCAACTTTTTATTCGATCGCCCTCCATATCCAGAATTTTTTGAATAAATACTGGTTGAGATGGACAATCCTCTTCTGCATGCATACAGACTGGAAATGATTTTTGTTTAATCTGAGGCGCTTCAATATAGGTTTCAAAATGTATTCCACCTTGATTCTCGTTGTACCAATTCACTTTGTAGAGTTGTAAGTAAACGCCACGATTATATATTTCCCAGTCATCTCCAAACCATTTTGACTGTTCCAGTTTTTTTTCAAGGTTGCGGAATATATTTTTTATATTTTTCATACAGAAATTCGCCTTGTACCGTTTTGCTTAGTTTAAACAAGCTTGCAATGAACCATGTATATATTCTTCATCTAGATCTTTGCCAATAAAAATCATTCGGTTTACCGGTTCCTCAGCACCCCAGGGTTTTCCTGGCTCACTACCAAAAATCATATGAACCCCTTGAAACACAATTTTACGTTTTTCGCCTTTTAATCCTACTATACCTTTCATGCGATAAATATCAACGCCTTTTTCTTGGAGAAACATACCAAGCCAGCCGTTGATTTTTTCTATGTCAAATAATCCAGGTAATTCAACTGAAACAGATGAGACAGCATCATCATGCTCATGTTCGGCATTAAAAAAGTGTTCAGCGACCGGACTATATTCGGCATTATCCTGGTTGACCAATTTCATATCGAACTCTTCCGGAGTGTGCTGAGAAAAAATCGCTACATCCTTAGCGTCTTCCGTTTCGAGATGAAATTCATAGAGTTCNTGGCCTACCAGTTGGAGCCTGTAACACTTAGCAACTTCAGCTATTGACTGTCCGTGTGACAACTGCGCTGGCGTTCTTGAGAATTCGACAAATACCTCTTCTGCTAACTCCAAGACCGCTGATTCAGAGGCATCTTCAACTTCAGACATCAGAAAAGTCATATCCGGGTCCGGGCCGTTGGCTAACTGGAAACGATAGTGGCCTGCTGGCAACTGCCAAATACCACCCCACTCGAAGGGGTATTCGGGCTCCAAGAAATTGGGTTTCATCTCCACGGCACGTGAAAGATTAAAACCGCCAATATCCAGCAGTTCAGCAATGGGAGCATCGGCCATGGTAGCTGAATAAAACCCTGCCATTTGATTCATTTCCTGCAAGCGCGTCTTTAAACTGGAGAGTCGGCCTTCAGTTACCAGATCCGCTTTATTAAGTATAATACGATCGGCGAAAGCCAGCTGAGACATAACTTCATCAGTACCATCATCCAAGTGGGCGTTGACATGCTTGGAATCCACTAGGGTGATAATGCCATCGAGTTCATATTGATCAATAATATCTTGATCTACAAAGAATGTTTGAGCTACGGGACCAGGGTCAGCCATGCCTGTCGTTTCTAAAATCACACGGTCAAATTTGTCTTTACGCTTGGCTAATTCGCCCAAGATGCGAATTAAATCCCCACGGACTGTNCAACAAATGCAACCATTGTTCATTTCGAGAATCTCTTCATCAGCATTAATCACTAAGTCTTGGTCAATCCCAATTTCACCAAATTCATTTTCGATTACGGCGATGCGTAGGCCATGCTCTTCCGATAAAATGCGATTAAGTAGTGTAGTTTTACCACTACCAAGAAAACCTGTCAGTACAGTAACGGGAATCTTATTAAGAACTGATGGTTTTGATTCGACCACATTTGCTTTCGATCGGTTACGGGCTTGGCTTTTCTTTTTATCTTTTCGTTGTTTTCTTTTTACTTTTTGGCTCATCTTGACTCCTTAACTTTATTCACCCCTAAATTTAATGGGTATTTAATCTATTGATTAACGACTCGATATTATGTCGCATCATTTTTAAATATGTGTCTGCTGGACCTTTGATTTCACTTAATGCGTCCGAATAGAGACGACCACCGATGGCAACATTCGTCTCGGCAGAAATCAGCTCTAACAAGCGCGGATTATTGATATTNTCTACAAAGAGTGCTTTGACATTTTGCTCACGTATCTGATCGATAATGGCGGCCACATCCTCAGCTGAAGCTTCGACTTCTATACTTAGCCCAAGTGGTGCTAGAAACCGAATATTAAACTCACGTCCTAAATAACCAAATGCATCATGACTAGTCACGACAATACGTTTATTCGAGGGAATACTTGCAAACTGTTTTTTGAGACGCTTTTCTAAATTGCTTATCGAGCCTAGATATTTCTGCTGACGTTTGGTTAAGGCTTTTACATGCTGTGGNCTAAGCTCTANCAACGCCTGAGTAATATTTTGGACATACAGACGAATGTTGTGAAAACTCTGCCAGGCATGTGGGTCAATCTCCTTACCATTCTTAATGGCATNAACGCCCTCACTCGCAATAATTTGTTTATTTTTGTAGCCACTATTTTTTATTAGACGTGGAATCCANCCTTCGAACCCCAGTCCGTTGAAGACGACNAANTCAGCCTTTGNAATAGAAACGGCATCGGAGGGTTTGGGTTGNTACATATGCGCGTCGCTATTTCGACTAACTAGATTTANNACACTGACGTATTGNCCACCTANCTCNTTGACTAAGTTTTCCAAAATAGAAAAGCTGGTGACAACACGAATACTTGNNTCGCCAGCGNTGACGANATTTGCCNAAAAAAANAGGCATAGAAACATTGNTTTTAAAAATCTTTTTATCTGATACATAGTGTTATCCCGTAAGGTGGCTGCCCGAATAGTATTTTTCAAGCAATCCACCATTGAAACCAATAAATATCGAGGTCATGTAAACCATACCCAATGAAAGTACAATGGCCGGGCCCGCAGGTAAATCAAAGTAGAAAGAGAGTAATAGACCAGCATAACAACCTGCAAAGCTCATTAGTATAGAGGTCGTGAGAATGCCATCCAATGTTTTCGCCCAAAATCGGGCCGCTGCTGCGGGTAAAATCATGATACCAATTGCCATCAATGTGCCTAGGGCATGAAAGCCTCCTACTAAATTAATTACCATTAAAAATAAAAAACCGTAATGGGCGATTGAGCTCGCCTTGCTGGAACGACGCAAAAACGAAGGGTCGACACATTCAATTACCAAAGAGCGATATAAAAAAGCCATAAACACCATACTGATCGTAGCTATACTAGCTAACAACCATAATGCTGCGTTATCGAGGGCTAAAATATTACCAAAGAGTACATGAAACAAGTCCACGTTACTGTGCTTGAGTGAAATCACTAAAACACCTAAGGCTAGAGAGACTAAATAAAAGGCCGCGAGACTAGTGTCCTCCTTAAGGTGAGTACTGCGTGCAACCCAACCTGCGAGTGCTGCTACTACGAGCCCTGCTACTAGCCCCCCCAAGGTAAGCGCCACCAAAGATAAACCTGACAGNAAATAGGCTATGGCTGCCCCCGGCAGTATGGCGTGAGCCATAGCATCACCTGTTAAGCTCATTTGTCGTAATGTCATAAATATTCCCACAGGTACAGAACCCAGACAAACGGCAAGACTNCCGACTAACGCACGTTGCATAAAAACATAATCACTGAAGGGGNNAATTAATAGTGCATTCATATCATGCTATACCTTGTACACATAATTCAGCATGGTCATCAAATGCTTCAGAAATTTGTCTTGCCCGCTTTAAATTTTTTCGGGTAAGAACATCTTCGGTTAAGCCGTACCCAATGCACTCTCGTGCTAGCAACATGGTTTTGGGGCAGTTTTGTTGCACATATTCAAGGTCATGCGTCACCATGATTACGGTTCGCTTATTTTGATGCCATTGCTGTATTACGTCAGTCAGATCAGCTAAGGTTTTTGAATCAATTGCGTTAAAAGGCTCATCCAATAAGATCACTGATTGGTCTTGTAGAAGGACTCGTGCAAACAGGCTGCGTTGTAATTGCCCACCGGAAAGTGTATTGATCATGCGGTCTTCGAAACCTTGTAAGCCTACCGCTGCTATCGCATCTGCACATTGATCATATTGTTTCCTAGTCACGGACTTTGAAAAACCAAGTTCAGCCCATAAGCCTGTTACTACTAGCTCAAACACGTTGATGGGGAAACTTTTATCTAACTGTGTTTGCTGTGGTAGATAGGCCACCGCATTTGGACATAANCCTTCAATGCTACCTTCAACTCCACCCTGATGAACTGTAGTTAGCCCAGCCATAGCATTCAGCAGAGTCGATTTCCCTGCACCATTGGGTCCTACAATGGCTAGCCAATCTCCTTGGGCGATAGACGCTGTCACATGATGTACTGCTGGATGTCGCCCATAGGTAAGCGTAAGGTTATTAAGTCGAATACTCATGATGAACGGATAATTCCTAATACCAATGCCCACATAATCAGGCTTAGAAACAGTGCCAACCCCATACGACTCCAGACACTCCAATACAGAAGGGGTTTGACACGGATCATTTTGATTTTAATCATGATTGATCACTCTTGTCTTGATCTGCTTTATGCAATTTTACCACTTGATTATCGGTATCGACCTGCAAGTAAAAACAGTTGGGGCGATCAGTATGACAAGCTGAGCCCATCTGCTTAACCTGACATAGGATGGTGTCTCCATCGCAATCAAAGCGCATATCCACCAACTGTTGAGTATGACCACTGGTTTCGCCTTTCACCCAGAACTCTTGACGACTACGAGACCAGTAGGTCATCAGTCCAGAGGTCAACGTTTTTTCAATTGCCGCTCGGTTCATCCAAGCTTGCATTAGTACATCTTTACTTTGGTAACACTGTGTCACTACAGGGATTAAACCTTGGTTATTAAAAGTCAAGTGTTTAACGCATTCGTCAAGCGAAATGAATTCCCCTGTAGTAATAGATTCAAGCGATTTATAAAAACGATTCAACATAGCTCAGCTTTACTCACCGAGCAGTTATTGCAGAGAACCCGCAGTTCCAATTGCGAATTTATAAGCCTGTAACCTGCCCTACTGGCCAGTTTGCTTAGCTCATCAATCACATTTTTGGAAATTGATATTTCTTTCTCATCTGGGCATCCACCACATGCGATTTCTTTGGTAGTTTGGCATTCACCACAAATTAAAAATTGTGGGATTTCGTGCGCTTGTCTACAAGCAATATGGGAACAGGCAACGTATTTATTATTGGTTGAATTAAGTTTGTGTACCAAATTTTCTGACTCGAGAAATCCCACAATCCGGTATACGGTCATGGCTGTGATCGATTTTTTGGCGATCTGATTGTAAGCATCAGTGATTTCGTAGGCCGACAAAGGAACATCGGACATTAGCAAAAGTTCTAAAACACCTCTGCGCTTTTCGGTCAGACGCCAGCCAGAACGGGTACAAATCTCTTTTACTCTATCGAGAACGTGATTGAGTTGCTTTCTATTCATATGAAAACGTTTGCTGTCATCACTCAAAAATGAATTGCTCACTCAGTAATTCCACCTTGGGGTGGCACACGCCCCAATATACTTGTTCGAAGAGACTTAGGACGCTTCTCTCGTCGCATGACTCCATCTTCGGTGCCGATGTAGATCGACAAACACTCTACGATATCACTTGTACTCTCACTTGGGTTTTGGTCTCCGAAGATATAACTCCAGGCACCAGGGGAAGAGAGCGCGATCCCACAGTGGCGTGAGCACACGTTGAGGCAGACGGTAGGCTGAACCTTCACATGGTGTCCCAACGTACTGTCTCGAAAAACCGTGTAAAGTTCTTGATATAGTTTAAAACCTGCTCGATTCTCTTCTGGCTCACGTGGTGAGCCGGGTGTTCTACAAGATGTGCATACGTGAAGTACAGAGGGCCGAGCTGTCTGAGCATCATCTACTAAAGAAGATGACGTAGGTGTAATTTCGGTCATACTANCTCCTTAGCTTCGGAAANGGATTCCAAGACTTAATTCGAGCTTTTCTGTAAGCCGATGGTNANGTGTTAAAACAAATTCGATCTGATTNCTGGTTGTCCATCTGAGAGTACCTGTTTGGGTGGGGGTTGTAAAAACCCGCCCAANATGTTATGTTATAACATAACATATTTTATTGATTACCAAATCCTTTGTCAAGGAGGTTTATAACAATGACGTTGGCTAGTCTCAGATTTAAGCCAGTTTTTATTGGGCTGATGCTCTTTATATTGCTGTTTAGTTCGATGTTCTTAATCACTGCCTGTGATACAGACGATGACGATCACGACGATCACGACGATCATGACCACGATGATGATCACGACGATNATGACGATCANGACGATCATGACCANGATGATGATCATGNCGATGGAACAAAATAAATAAGTTCTTGGGTGGATCGAACCAAAGCGGGGAGGTTGATTAAACTTCCCCGCTTTGATTGATATTAGAGACCCAAATCTGCCCTGTTAACCAGCCCACATAATTCAACCAAAGTCCTTTTCGACTTTAGATTTTGGCTAAATAGGTCTTAAATCTGTCACACAAGAGAGTTGGCCAATTTCAATAATAATCTTGTTAGCCGATTAAGACCGTTGCAAGGGTCTGGCTTGATGTTAGTTGATATTTTCAGCTTGGGCTGCCAATCGTGTATAAACACGTGCTAGAGAAGCCAAGATGATGAAATACCCCCACCGCGAAAAGTAACTTTTTACACCTTGAAAAGTATTCAGACTCCTCCAACATCATTCGATGCCAGGTGGATGANGTAAATTCTCTTTTGGTGATGGATTCAGGTGATTGACAAAAGTAATTCGACAGGGTTAAGCCTTACTCACCGAGCAGTTATTACAGAGGACCCGTAACTCCAATTGTGAATTTATAAGCGTGTAACCCGCTTTACCAACCAGTTTACCTAGCTCATCAATCACGCTTTTGGAAATTGATATTTCTTTCTCATCCTTACATCCACCACACGCGATTTCTCTAGTGATTTGGCATTCACCGCAAATTAAAAATTGTGGGATTCCGTGCACCTCCCCACAAGTGATATGGGAACAAGCGACGTATTTATTGGTTGAACTTAGTTTGTGCACCAAGTTCTCTGACTCGAGAAATTCTAAAATGCGATATACTGACATTGCCAGNATGGGTTTTTCATCGATCTGATTATAAGCATCAGTAATTTCATAGGCCGATAAAGGTATATTGGAAACCAGTAAAAGTTCTAAAACGCTTCTGCGCTTCTCTGTCAAACGTGTCCCCGAACGTTCGCAAAGGTACTTTGCTTTATCGATCACACGATCTATTTGCNGCTTATTCATATGAAAATGCCTTTTGGGTGTTTGTTGTTAACAACCAACACATTCATTATGATATAACATAACACTCCTGTCAAGCATCGTCCACCATTTTGTCAGGACTAATGTATAATTAATAAAAAATAAAGGAACGCAATAATCATCAAACAGATCACTTTCAATACAACTGAAGTTTACTTGTTTTTCGTATTACTTGGGATTAGCCTAAATCCTAAACAAATATAGACTTAAAACGATTATGCGTTTTACGCGAAACTCTAGTACATTACAAATACGACAACATCACCTAGCAAACCTTATATGAATATTATCTGTCAATTGTCAGGACAGCTAAGAGACGCATTAAAAGTAGACAGATATGTTCAGAGTGATAACGCTGTTTACTTTTTACTTTTTACTTTTTTGGCCCGAGATTTTTGTTTAGTCACAACGATTCTAGATTCTCAGCCTATAAATGCTAAATATGCTTTTAGGTCCAATATTTTGCACGTTGGCTGTTAGCAAATCAATTTCAATAGATG
Source organism: Candidatus Poribacteria bacterium (assembly GCA_002729015.1). The sequence goes on along the minus strand of PBVO01000074.1, from coordinate 9,117 downwards.
AGAGTAAAAGCTAAATCTAGTGACTTATCATCCAAGGCCTCATAGAGGGAAACATTTTCTTTCCGTCAGCAGTATATATAACTTTAGACTTGCCTATACTTTTACCAATGATATGTTTATCGTCGTTTTGTCGNCTATCCACGGTGGAAACCTCTGGTTCATTTTGAGCCTTCTCATTACGTTCTATTGCCTTAATACTCACACCTTCCTTGAGAGCTAAAACTACACGAGGCGACAAGGTCAGTATCCGAGGAGAGGTTGCCCCACATTGGGGGCAATCTGTGGGGTGTGCACTATCAGCTAAAGTAGCTAATTCTGAGAAGATTCCATGTTCTCTGCATTTATATTCATAGAGTGGCATAAATTGCTCCTAATTAACTTTATTTTGGTTACTCAAGGTCTGGTGCAAGAGGGACATCAANTAAGGAGGAGTCGACATGCTTCTCTGGTCCATTTGGATTGATTTGAACGTCAAAATCAAATACATCAGTAGGCAGCCAGAGTGTTGCACATGCATTAGGGATATCAACTACACCACTGATATGTCCCTGAACAGGTGCACAACCCAAAATAGCATAGGCCTGAGCCTCGCTGTAGCCAAACTTGGTCAAGTAGCTAATCGCATTTAAACAAGCTTGACGATATGCGATATGAACATCCAAATAATGCTGCCTCCCATCTTCATCAACAGAAATACCCTCAAAAATCAGGTAATCATCATACTTAGGTACTATTGGGCTGGGTTTAAAAATCGGATTTTTAACACTGTACTTTTCCATTCCATCTTTAATTAAGTTCACACGCAGATGGAGCCAACCGGCCATTTCAATGGCACCACAGAATGTGATCTCACCATCACCTTGACTAAAATGTATGTCGCCCATAGAGAGGCCAGCACCATTTTGATAGACCGGAAAGTAAACCGTCGAGCCACGAGATAAATCTTTGATGTCACAGTTACCACCGTGCTCCCTTGGAGGAACTGTCCTTGCCGCCTCAGCTGCCGCAATCTTGGCTTCATCTGCCGGCATACGTCCCATATGTGCTACGCGTGCTTGCGGTAATGTTGCTAGTTCAGGAACACGATCAGGATCTGTATCGTATAATTCCTTTTCACGAGTGTTCCACATGTCTAGCATTTTTCTGTCTGGTAGACAACCAATCAGTCCAGGATGCAAACAACCTGCAAACTCGACACCGGGTATATGTCGAGATTTGGTGAACATACCATTAAAGTCCCAAATAGATTTCTGTGCTTCAGGGAAATGCTCGGTTAAAAATCCACCGCCATTTTTTTTGCTGAAGAAACCNTTAAATCCCCAGCTAGACTCATAAAATGCACCAATATCCAAGATGTCAACCTGTAGTAAATCACCAGGTTCAGCCCCCTCTATCTCTATGGGTCCAGATAAAAAGTGGACTTGCCCAAGATCTACATCACGGACATCTTCAGCTGAGTCGTCATTCTTGATTTGCCCTCCAGTCCAATCATAACACTCAACCACGAAATCATCACCTGGCTTAACGGTCGCTACCATTGGAATGTCAGGATGCCATCGATTATGGACATTCTCATTCTCGTAAGGACTCTGGTTTAAATCAACTCGAATAAGTGAAGTAGGCTTATTAGTTTCGGCCATATTAAAATCCTATAAATATAAAAAAACTNAANTTACGNTNNGGTTTATTTNGATTCAAAANNNTNTCAATGAAAACATACNANCTTCTCNGAANACTGNCTTTTTCNANTNTTTCAAACATACCNNNGNAAAACCNGAAGTTCNCTNCAACAAAGATTNCGGCTGAACTTCNNTNTTNTCAGCCAAAATNNGNCCACNNTATCCGTAGGTNAGCTATTTGACAAAATCNAGTTTTTGTTTTTTTGCCTAATAAACTNGATTTAANTGATGAATCTTAAANNTGTTAATCATACGGAAAGGAAACTTTTAATTTTTTCCGCNTCCACCTCCTTTCGATCNCTAGAATGAACAATTGATCCACCNTCCATAACTAAAAAACGATCACAAGCATCCAAAGTAAAAGACAGAACTTGTTCTGCTACGATAATAGAAATACCATGCATGTCTCTGATCACTTTAAGTTTTTGGGCCATTTCCTTGATTATTGATGGTTGAATTCCCTCGGTTGGCTCATCCAAAAGTAATACTTTTGGTTCTGTGACTAAAGCCCGAGCAATTGCTAATTGCTGTTGCTGGCCACCTGATAAATTTCCGCCTTTACGTTTCCCCATTTCGTCCAACACTGGAAACAGCTCATAAATATAATCAGGAACCTCATTTAGATCCGTGGTATCCATTCCTATTTCAATATTTTCCTTCACAGTCATACTTGGAAAAATCATCCTACCTTGTGGGACATAGGCTAACCCCCGACGAACCCGCATGAAACTAGGGGCCTCTGCCAATTCTTGCTCGCCGATTTTGATACTAGAGCCATTGCCACAATCTAAAATACCGATGACGGATTTGAACAATGTGGTCTTACCCATTCCGTTGCGACCCATTATGGCTAGAATCTCTCCTTCACCAAGATCCAAGTCCAATCCGCTGATTACCGTGCTCTCACCATAACCGACTTTAAGATTTTTTATGTGGAACATAATTAATTACTCTTAGTTTTGGTTAATTATCTAATTATTAATGTCCAAGGTAGACTTCTTGTACGACTGAATCGTTTTGAATTTCTTCCATTGTCCCTTCCATGATAATTTGTCCCAAGTGAAGCACGGTCACCTGATCTGCTATCTTGGCCACAAAATCCATATCATGTTCGATAATCAGCACCGAGTGTTCCTTAGAAACCTCGCGCAGCAGCTCGGCTGTTGCATCACGTTCTTTGGCACTCATCCCAGCAACTGGCTCATCTAGCATTATTAAATCTGGACTTTGTACCAACAGCATACCTATCTCTAGCCACTGCTTCTGTCCATGGCTTAAAAGCTCAGCTTGAGAATCTAGCATCTCAATTAGAAATATCGCTTCAGCCACTTCACGAATACGATCCATTACTTCCTCTGATCTTTGAAAGGTCAATGAGCCCAACACTGTTCGTCCACGGGGGTAAGAAATTTCAAGATTCTCAAATACCGTCAGACTCTCGTAGATCGATGGTGTTTGAAACTTTCTCCCGATTCCGGCACGAACGATTTCATGTTCACGCATTTCGGTAAGCTCTATGTTTCTACCCTTTTTTTGTGCATACGGGTTGTAGCGGATACTTCCGGAGGTTGCAGAAGTCTTACCGCTGATTAGATCTAAAACCGTAGTTTTTCCAGCCCCATTAGGTCCGATAATTACTCTTAATTCTCCCTGGTCAATATAGAGAGTAAGATCGTCGACGGCTTTAAAGCCATCGAAACTAACTGTCAAATTCTCTATGGCCAGTACATAATCGGTGTCACTCGATCGCATTCGATCCCTCCTCTTCTAGTTGACTAATAACAGGTGTGGATTCGGGTTCAGTTCTTTTTCTCAACTTAGAGATCCATCCTCTAATATTACTTTCATATAGTCCAGCTAAACCCCTAGGTAAAAAGAGAACAATAACGATGAATGTAGAACCATATAAAAACAGCCACCACCCGGGATAGGCTTCCGAGAAAGCAGTTTTAGCAGCATTAACTGCTAAAGCGCCATAGACTGCACCAAGAAGGCTCTCTCGTCCACCAACAGCTGTAAAAATGACCATGTCGATAGATGGCTGGATACCAATCAAATTAGGAGACATGAATCCAACCTGCAGGGTGAACAATGCACCTCCAATTGAACTAAGCAGGGCGGCAAAGCAGAAAACGAAAATACGGAAAGACGTAATGTTATATCCCGTGAAACGAACACGCATTTCCTTATCACGTTGAGCAACTAATACACGTCCCAGACGAGTCGACAAAATATATCTACTGGCAAGAATACAAAAAAGAAGTAAAATTGCGCAGACGTAATATAGGCTTTTCTGTGCTGATTCAGGTCGTATATCCCAGCCTAGGAGAGTTTTCAAGTCAGTAATACCATTGATTCCTCCAAAGTAACCTTGGTTGCCTACGATGAAATACCAAAGGCAGGCGACCATTGACTGAGTAAGAATGGCAAAAACCACATTTGTAACACGCCCCTTGAAGTAAAAGAAACTCAATATAAAAGCCATTAGTACAGGTAGAATCAAGATCAGAGACAGAGTTAAGGCTAAGTTCTTGAACGGGTACCAAAACCAAGGTAATTCGGTAACCTGGTTCCAATCCATGAAGTCTGGAATTCCCGGCGTAGTTTGAATGGAGGTGCTTTCTGGGTCAGAGGCTTCAAGTTTTAGAAACATGGCCATACAATATCCACCAATTCCGAAGAATAACCCCTGACCAAGGCTGAGAATGCCAGAATTGCCCCAGCACATTACAAGACCAATTGCTACGAAAGCGTAACACAAGTATTTACCAGTCAGATTCAGTCGAAAAACATTAAGTGAAACTGGAAGAATAACCAGTAGTATAATGGCCAAGATGATGAAGGCCGCTAAACCTTCTTTGTTTTTAAAAAGTCGATCGTAAAGATTCATAATTGACTAATAATGGAGAATAATAATATTGGTTTATGAGCGAATTCTTTCCGAAAAAAGACCACGGGTGAATTTCATCAAAACAGCAAATATAATGATGTAGAGCCAGACCTTGGCAATTGAACCAGTCATGAAAAATTCCAAGATCGATGAAAGCAACGCAAGGAAACCTCCAGATATGAAGAGTCCCAACAAACTGCCCAATCCACCTACAACTAGAACCAAAAACGAATCAACAATATAGTTAGTTCCGGCTGACGGAGAGGTGGAAGCTATGGTTGTAAAGAAAGCTCCAGCAATCCCAGAAATCCCACAAGCAATCCCAAAAGTAACACGATCAGTCATCTTAGTATTGATTCCCAAGGCACTAGTCATTTGACGATTTTGTGTTGTGGCTCTCATCCGCAGCCCCATACGCGACCTTTGCGTGTAGGCAATTAAACCAACGGTTAGTAGAACAGTGAGAAAAAGTAGAACGAGCCCACTGATCGGAATTTCGATCATATCGGTAACGGCCCATGACCCCAGAAGCCATTCTGGCAAATCCGCGCTTCTCTCACGTGCACCAATAAAAGTCCTGAAAGACTGTTGCATTATCAGGCTTAATCCCCATGTTGCAAGTAAGGTGTCAAGAGGTCTTTGATAAAGACGACTGATCAAGATCCATTCAACCAAATATCCAACACCAAAAGCGATGATGAAGGATAACGGAATTGCCAGGATGACATAGTAGGTGGTTAAAAAAGGAACATTCTTTGTCACAAACTCGGAAAATAGACACATGGTATATGAGCCAAGAACCAAGAATTCGGCATGAGCCATGTTGATAACACCCATTTGACCAAAAATTATATAGAGGCCAAGGCCCATGAGAACATAAATGCAAAGCAGGCTAACTCCGCTAAACCCTTGCATGGCCACAATCGCGTAAATTTCTGCTGCTGTATAATCACCCATTTAATATTCCTTTATCTATTGCTAAACCATCCCCAAACACTTTGATGTTATTCATGGGATCCACCACACTAGCACATTGAGCAGTAAACCCCACGAATACTATCAAAACAATAGATTAACCGATTGTTTACTGGTATCCCTCTGGGAATGGGTCGGGCTCAATTAAGTCTTCGGAAATCGCCATTACATCAAACTGACCATCTTTTCTGATCTTTCCAATTTTTGCTCGACTATACAGATGTTGGTTAGTTTCATGTACACGTACATATCCTTCCGGAGCGTCTGGCAATTCAATGCCGGGGTGAGCAGCATGCACTTTGTCTATGTCAAAGCTTCCTGCTTTTTCAACTGCAGCTTTCCAAATCCAAGGTCCAAGATATGCTGCCTGAGTAACGTCTCCGATTACAGAATCGTCGCCCCACATTTCCTTAAATGCTTTTACGAAGGCCTGATTATTGGGATTTTCCTGAGATTGAAAATACTTCATGCAAGCATAGAAACCTTCAGCATTTTCACCTCCGATACCTAGCAATTCATCCTCAGTCGTCGAAATAGTAAGCAAATTATATTTTTTGGAAGTTATTCCAGCTGCTTTAAGTTGCTTGTACCATGCGACGTTACTTCCACCCACGACTATACTGTAGATCAAATCAGGTTTCTTTAATTTAACTTTATTGATTAAAGAACGGAAATTAGTATGACCAAGGGGATAGTAGTCTTCACCTACAACCTTACACTTGGGATCTTTTTTCTTTAAAAACCGTTCGATATGGTTACGAGCAATCTTGTTTGAGGTGCGCGGCCATATGTAGTCAGAGCCAATTAGGTAAAAAGTACGCGCGCCCAAATTTTCGTAAGCCCAATCAAGTCCCCAAAGAATCTGCTGAACCGCTTCCTGACCAGTATAAACAACGTTTTTGGAAGCTTCTAAACCTTCGTAGAAAGTTGGGTAGTAAAGCATGTTATTTTCTTTCTCGAATATGGGAAGCACCGCTTTTCGGGAAGCAGAGGTCCAACACCCAAAAACACACGCGACTTTATCCTTGATAATTAACTTTTTTGACTTTTCTGCGAAGGTTGGCCAATCCGATGCACCATCTTCTTGGATGATCTCAATTTTTCGCCCAAGGACTCCACCCATTGCATTAATCTGCGATATAGCTAGACGCTCAGCTTCGACTGATCCAGTCTCACTTATTGCCATTGTTCCGGTAATCGAATGAAGTTGTCCCACAGTCACCGTGTCATTAGTAACTGCTAGTCCGGTAGTATTGACCTCAGAGGTTGGTGGGTGGCTGGCTGCATAGGTCTGAACTCGTACTAAGGTGCTGGCAGACAACATAACAAATAGTAATAGAACGTAGATTTTAACTTTATTTAATAACAGCATAAAAACCGCCTCCTATAGTTAAAAAAAAATATGTCAGCCAAAAGGATTGGCGTAACAAGTGTTAAATTATTAAATAGAAAAACTTAATCTCAACACCATGATTGAATAATCAACAGACGAATCTATTCGTTTCTTAATGTAAATTGGTTAGGGGTTCAAATGTTCCCCAAAGCTATTCAAATACACGTAATTATCCGTTGCCCAGAATTTAGCCCCTCAATTTTGTGGTTGTTTTTTTTTAGACCTTTACTTTTGTAAGAAGAAACCACATCTCGAGCTACTTCAGCTAAACGTCTCATTTTATTCATCGCAATTTTCTGCAATGCCCTGTGAGCTTCTTTTTCGCTATACCCTTTCTGATTTATAAGAAAACCTTTTGCCTGCTCAATAACTTTCCGTTCAGAAAGGTTTGTTTGAACTTTTTCTAACTCACTTTTCAGATTCTGTAGTTGACAAAACCGGGCAATTGCAGCTTCAGTAATAGTCTGGACGTTTTTGGTGCTCAGATCGCCACTCACGTATGCAGATACACCAACTTGAGTTGCAACCTGAATTGTTCTAGGATCATCATCTTGTGCAAACAGAACAATTGGACACGGCCGATGTTGAGTAACCGAACTTATGAAATCCATTACTTCCTGATCAGGGAAATCTGACCCAATGAATATGATATCTGGCTTTATCGACTCTACATGAGCGAACAGATCTTCCGGAAGAAATAGGTTAGAGGTTACTCTGTAACGACTAACCTCCAGAGACTCCAACAAAACATGTCTTCGTTTTTCGTTACTATCAGCAACTAAAACGCTCTGATAGTTGTTTGCTAATTTTTCCAAAATGCACCCTTGAAACCTGTAAACAAAAAAGGCGCCCACCTACAAGCACAGCTGGTGCTCATAATAATGGACGCCTTTGCCCGTTCAAACCAAATAATGGCTTAAGAGAATTCTGATCTAGTAGCCTAGATATGACTCTCGCCTTTGAGAAGCCACACCATTAAGTCTGCCGTTTAACACTACCTTCCGATCTTTGATACCACACTAGCATAAGTAATGCCAAATCTTCTCACTAGGTTTAATCTTAAGTTTATATCGGTTAATCAATGAAATTATTAGCTAAAATTTAAAATAGTTCTAGAATTTATAAAGTACAGGTCAGTGGAGTAGCTAAATTGCTACATTTTTTTCGCATGGGCATAATCATGGTTGCTGTAATTGTTGGCACTATCATGATTAAAGGGTGAGCATCTTATAATTATTTCGAATGACTCGTATTCAAATAGATGTTTCAATAGCCTGGGTCAGTAAGGTAAAGTTAATTCAAAATGAATACAGATACAGATACAGAAAGAAAAAAGACTAGTTTGCTGATTGTATTTCTCAGCTATTGAATAATCAATTTTTACGGTTATTATTATGCTTGATGTGCATATTTGTAGATTGTTTCCGCCACACTAATATGATGGACCTTGATATTACATAGTACTGGATATTGGCGAAGTTCGAATCTACTTACGTGAACACTGGCTAATCAAACATATAATCTGCGAGAGGCTGTCTAGAACTTTCTTTAGAAATAATGTAGAATAGCGAAATGATAAATGCCCTTGCCTAGATTCAATATTAATCAGAAACAAATAAGTCAGGCCTGAAAATTATTTGTTTCCGCGGATGAAGGAACAAACGAGTTTTTGTGCCTCGGTAAGGTTTTCAATTATTGGTGGGTATAAGGTTTAACCTTCATCGTTCCAAACACTCAGTCTTGACCTCCCACACTGTTCTTACTATATGTTTGAAAATCTCATTTAAATCGTCGAGTTTAGTCCCGTTCCTAGTTTGTTTACCACTGGGATAATTAAAATCGATGATTGTGTTTCTTGATCAATGGAAGTAGGGTATTTCTTTCAATTGGCTGATCTGTTCACAGACATAAAATGGTTAATCAGTTATTTATAAAGTGTAGCTAGTAATTACTTAGGTCTTCAAAGGAATTAAGAAAATGATTAAGCTTTTGATGATGCCCCCCTGTACTCAGACGCTGCATGAATGGGCAAAGGAAATTCGCCAACAGTTACCAATTTACAATATCGTCATGCCAGACACGATGCAGTTAGCTCAAGCCGAACTAGCTACAGCTGATGCCGTATTTGGTTGGGTAACGCCTGATCTCCTTCCGAGAGCAAAAAAATTGCGCTGGATTCA
>PBVO01000073.1 GCA_002729015.1 Candidatus Poribacteria bacterium | reverse complement strand
TAAGTAATTACGAAGGCCGTGGCCAACTTTCAAAAGAATTAAGTATTCGCGTTTCTTATCTTCAGAATGTTATGGAGAGTGAGTTCCGGCGGCAGTTACGAAATGTGGAGAATCTTAGTTATAAAGAGCGCAGAGCTGTAATCAAGGAGGAAGTCGTTGACATTATCGAGCAAGATTTGTTGCGGTATCTCGACATTCAGACTTGGAGGCAGGAAGGCGCAAAAGCAGCTAGAGCAGAGGAAGAAAAAAGAGAAAGAAAATCAGCACCATTTTCTGAGAAAGTGAAGGCGTTAAATCCATTTTCTAAAAAAACCGAACAACAGGAGATTGTTGAGCGATTTCTAGAGAAGTTTGATGAAGTCGAGCGGGCTGCTGGAACAGCTAAAGAAAGAGGGCTGGCAATTGATTTTTTTCGAGGCCAACTTCTCAACTTGTTTAAGCAAGATGCGTTATCGACAGTTCGTGAGTTTCGGGATCTAGATGACAAAGAATTACGAGAGTTAATTTCAGTTCGTTATGTAAATGACCAATTGAGGTCGGATTTGGTAAAGATTGACCGGCCACTTTCTGAGGCTGGCGAGGACTTCGAGGTCGTAACTGAAGAGCTTTTGCAGAGCTTAACGCAACAGCTTGTAGACGGAATCATGGCTGCTAGAAATTTGAGGAACCAAAGCGATGGTGATTTGACCAAAGAATTCAAGATACTGCTCCTTTCTAAAATGACTTCTTTGGAAGGGTTAGAAGGCTATGTGGTGGATTACAATTCAGTCCTTAGATCTGACTACGAGAACAATCCGAATGACCTTAGCCTGTTAAGGTCGGAACTCAAAGGGTATTTAGATTTTTCACAATTTGATAGCTATAGGATAAACTTTGAAGCTCTGCGTCGTTTCGCATTTGAAGGCGATTTAGCTTTGCAGTTGGGTGTTTATTTTAAACGCCAAAGTGACAAAAAGTCTTCTAGTGTACAGTCAAAAGAACAGGACATAATGAGAGAAAAACGGGACAAGTCTTATTCTGAATTTCAGAGACGAAAAGCAACTGAGTGGTTGATGCGAGAGAGTGTATTATCCGAGCTAGGGCCTTCAGATCGAAGATTCATTGAACGAATCCGGTCTCGCATTCCTAGTTTCGAACTAGAACGTATGGTCAGTGAAGAATATCATATTGCGGAACGTGCTTTTCAAGAAGCTGTGTCCCAGAAGGACCCAATTAAGTTAGAAGTTGAGGCTTTAGCCCTTTTTAGGCAAGCTCTAGATGACCAACCGCGTAGCAGTTTTCAATACCACGCACGCTTTCGCATAGGGGATATAAAAGTTGAGCAAGCTTATTTATTGTTAGAACAAGGAAGAGTGTTTGCTAAACAAGGAATGAAAGAAATGGCTGATAGAAGGAAAAAATCAGCTCAACAAAAATTATCTGAAGCAAGGGATGTATACCAGAACGAGGCCCTCTTTAACCCGGCTCCAATAGGGTTTCCTCGGACTGAATTTACGCGTTTTTGGCTGGCTCAGCTGTTGTACGATCAAGGTAATGTAAAGGCNGCTCAGGTAGAATTGGACCTGTTNTTGAGCGAATTTTCCAATAATCGAGGAGACTTGAAACTCGGTGACAATGCGCTATTTATTCAAGGAGTTTGCCAATCAGATCAAGGTGATTACGATATAGCAAAAGAGACCTTTTATCAGGTTTTTACTTTGAAATCCACNGGGCGACTCATGGCTGATATGGCTCGATTGCAACGATCTTCCTTGANATCTCCAATAGATCAAGGAAGTGGTAATTTGATAGAAAGTGAGTATAGTGNTGAGTTTGCCAATATTAAGCGTGATCTACACCCTCACTATTTCTTATCTTACAAAGTTATGGGAGATATTGAATTAGAAGATCAGAGATATGATAATGCTATTGAAAGATACCGAGATGCTGTTAGCNTATTTGAGAGATCTTTTCAACGAAGAACTTATGGGGATGCCGAAAATCATTATGTTTCATATGCAGATACTCAACGTCAGTATAACGAAAGTTTAATTGGCTTATCTTTAGCTTATATTGCACGTTATAGAGAGTCTGGGGTGGATGCTGTTACTGATTTGAATTTGTGTATTGAGACTGTTTATAAATTGTTAGGTGAGCCTGAATTGTCGNCTCGTGTCATTAGGGAGGCTCATTTAGTTCTGGGTGATGCTCATTATATTCGAGCTAATTATTATATTACAGACCAACGACTCCAAAACCAGTCTGTTGCTGATTTCGAGGAAGTAATTCGCACATATCGTATAATTGAGACTGAATATCCCAAATTAGATATAGCCAGGACGAACAATTTGGCTCAAACTTATCTAGCTTTAAATATGCCGTACGAATCAATTAAAATTCTCGAAAAGCAAAAAGCTGATATCCTGATTAGTCAAATTAGTCGACCTGGATTACATCAATATGAATTAGATTTAACNAATCGAATGCTAGGGAGTATCCATAGAAGTTTGAAGAACTACACAGAAGCCATAGCAAGTTATCAGTCAATTCAGATTCCTGAATTCAAGTCTGAGCTTCAATCGTCAATNAAGAATTTACAAAAACTGGAAGCTCTCGGCAATTGACATATGGTAAGTNTNGTATTGGAACAAATGCAAAACCAATTGGACTTAGCGAAAGAGTTATTGAAANTNGTAGTCAAGCAACAGAAATTTTTAGTCCAAGAACAGTTTGATGAGTTCTTGATACTTAGTAAAAAAAAAATATGCTATTAACTGAGTATCAAAACACTGAGTCATTTGCTCTCTTAAATCAAATTGTGGAAGACGAGTATGATTCTTATTCGGAAAAAAAACANCAGGAAATTGAAGCGTTGTTAGGGAATCTGNCAGAAATAATTGGTGAAGTAGTAGAAGCAGACCAGTCTAANCAGAACTATATTAAAGAAACACTTAATCATCCTGNACTTTCTGCTCCGGAAGCTAGTGCNGAGGATATAAAAGCAACTTACGATGTGTCAAACCATCAGGAATCAGTATTAGGTCGTCAGTACGTCGATCGGAAAAACTAACGTTCTATATCGGGGGCTAAACTGTGAGTTTATTAGGTGGGATTACACCGCTTACTTTGAAAAAATCATTAGATGGTGCAATGTTACGCCATGAGATANTGGCCAACAATGTTGCAAACGTTAATACTCCTCGTTTTAAGCGGTCGGATGTGAAGTTNAGAACACAACTGAAGTCAGCTATTGACAGTATGACAGAGAATTCTCAGTTGAGAATGCGAGGTAAAATAACAAATCTTGGGCATATGCCAATTGGCCCACCAATTCATTTGGATCAAGTATCCGCAANTATTCATAGGGACACAGCAACCTCGGTAAGGGTGGATGAAAACAATGTCAGCTTAGATATGGAACTTGCAACCTTGTCTGGTAATGCAGCTTATTATAGCACTATTGTTCGTTTACTCAACGACTACTATGGTAGTATTCAGACTGTTATACAAGGACGANCTTAGTCCTATTTAAGTGAATAATTTTATCTAATAGGAAACATGTAATGCAGGTTCATCCCATACACTTTCTCATTCCNTCTTTGGAGACGGCTAGCATCAAGGCTACGTCAAGTGTGTCTGACGGCGGGGCAACCCAAGCGATGTCNATCCAGCCTAGTTTCAGGAAACTGATGCAAAGTACCTTATCAAATGTTAATGAATTACAATTGGTCGCNCAAGAAGCCAGTCGNAAATTTGCTACAGGTGAATCAGAAAATTTACATGAGTTGATGATCATGTTGGAGGAAGCAAAATTAGCTCTTGATTTGACTGTCGAAGTACGNAATAAAGCNNTNGANGCATATCAAGAGTTGACACGAATGCAAGTGTAGTCATCANNAATGGAAGATTGAGGNNTNGNCACTAGTGTTCAAAATGTGGGGAGCAGGTTAATGCGAGAGTTTTTTCAAGGAATAGTTGATCAAGTTGGCGGTCAGTGGCAAGGCCTAGCCCGCCCCGTTCAGCTAGTTGTCATGTTAGGAATCATTGCTGGCATAATTGCTCTAGTTGTTGTTGGCTTTTTCTGGATGGGTAGCGATTATGTCCTTCTTTATAGTGGCCTTAATACGAGCGATACGACATTTCTGGCTTATTCTTTCAAAGAAGAAGGTATCCGTTACAAGATGCCAAATCCAGACGAGATTGAAGTTAGAGTTCAGGATGTTGATCATGCACGTCGAATAGCAGCAGGTGCTCAGTTGGGTGGACAAGTAAGCATGTATCGTACGACTGACAGAAAAGGACAAAAAGGCTATGAGCTTTTGGAAAGTGGTAACTTGCGGATGCTGTCTCAGGATGAGTTTCGTGAGTTGAAGCGCCAAGCTTTTGAAGGTGAGCTCGCACGCACAATCAGCACTTTTTCTGGCGTTGAATTCGCGACCGTTAAGCTTAGCTTGCCAGAACATCAACCATTTGTCAGAGACCAAGAACCACCAAAAGCTTCTGTGACCTTAACACTGTTGCCTGAAAGTATACAGGGCGAATTCACAGTTGATACATTAAAAGCAATTCAGCGCGTTGTCACTTATAGCATTCCTGGTCTTAAAAATGAAAATGTTCATATCGTAGATAATAATGGCGTTTTTGATTCTCAGGAACTGATCAAAAACAAAAAAACACCGGTTGATCAAAGTAGTGAAATNCTAAGTATTAAAAACGAGTATGAAGATCACTATATGAAAAAACTAAAAAATGCTTTGAAGATTTACGAAGATAAAGTCCACGTGGCAAGTGTTGAGGTTTCCGCAGATTTGACTGATATAAAGACTACAAAAGAGCAATTTCAACCATCCCTAACTGAGGAAGGNACTGGTGTTGTTAGAAGTAAATACAAAGAAACAGAGTCTTTCGAAGGACAAGGCTCAATTCCTGGTGGAGAACCAGGAGTCGAGAGTAATCTTTTCCCTCCAGAGTATCAGTATTCGATGGGAGGTTCTGGCCCATCCACTTACGATAAAGGTAGAGAAATTCAGAACTATGAAATGGACAAAATTATCACAGAGGAGAAGTCAACACCACAGATCACGGTGCTATCTGCAGCAGTTATGGTTGACTTTTCACTTGAAGGTGAGGTGGACAACATCAAAGATATTGTTGCTAAAACACTCGGATTTGCTACAGATCCAGGGTTACTGGATCAGAAAATTGCAGTTTCTTTATCTCAATTCCAAGTTACGAAGGCTATTCAGTCAGCTTTAGAGAGCACCCCTCCGCCGGTTTGGACAAAGTTAGGTGAAATGATCGTCGTTGCCCTGGTTGTCATTGCAATTTTGGTGTTTTTGCGATCGTTAATTGACAAACCAATTGCGACGACTGCGGTAGAATCTGAGCGGCCGATACAACTTGGAGAAGAACATTTACCGAAAGGGTTAACCGTCGAAGATTATGTCAATCAATGGCTTGAAGTCCGATTTTCGGATTTAAAAAAGGAATTTGAAGCTGAAGCTGAACAAGAAACTGTTGAATCTAAGGTCGCAGCTGTAGTAGATAGTTCAGAAAGAAAGCAGGCTGAAGAAGAACAAGCAAAAATCGAAGCAATAGAGGCTGAAAAACGCGCCCAAGAAGAGGAAGTACTTCGACAGGAAGCAGAAATACAAAGACGAAAAGACACGTTCGATCAAATTCGCCAATTTGCTGAAGATGAACCTGGAGCTACTGCGGACATTCTGCGTAGTTGGGTGACTGAATCTGGAATGGAAGTTTCAGTAGAAAGTACGGGAGATTCAGAAGTTGATTCCGATGCATAAATGAGGATCAGAGTAGATTGCTTTTAGTTACCTGAATAGAAAAATTGGAGATTAGATGATGAATGGGATTCGAAAAACTGCGGTTTTCCTTCTAACCCTGAAAGGAAAGATTAGTGGGGAAATCTTTAAACGGTTAAGTGAAGCTGATCAAGAGAAAGTTTTAGTTGAAATCGCTTCTCCAGCTTCAATTTCTCCAGATGAGAGAGCGACAGTGATGGATGATTTTCTAGGCGTTATGGAGTCTGAAGGTATTTATGCTTCTGGTGGATTGGCGGAAGCTGAAGCTTTGCTGGAGCAGGCGTTCGGGAGTAAGCGAGCGGCAAGAGATATGACTGATCGGTTGCAGACTGTAATTGACCAGACGCCTTTCAGTATGTTTAATGATGCTGAAGGTGAGGAAATTTACAGTTTCCTATCGACAGAAAACCCACAAACTATTGCTTTGGTCCTGTCGTTTTTGCCGGCCGATAAAGGAGCACAAGTTATTGAATTGTTTCCTTCCCGAAAGCAAAATCAGATTGCAGCACGAATCGCTTCCATGTCTACAATCACACCTGAGGCTGTTGAAGAAGTAGAAGCAACTTTGAGAGAAAAATTTCAAGGCGCGAGTCAGAGTGGTCAAAACCAGACAGATGGGCCTGTGATTTTGGCTAAAATTATGACTAAGGTATCTCGTGAGCGAGCAGATAGTGTTCTTGAAAGCTTAGAGCAACGAAACCCTGAAGCTGTTGAAAAGATCAGAGAAAATATGTTTACTTTTGAGGATGTTACTTTGATTGATGATATGGCTTTCAGAGGTGAAATCGTATCACTTCCCTGCATGCAAACTGATTTGCCTTTAGCTTTAAAAGGTGCTAGCGATGGTGTGAAGGAAAAGTTTTTATCTAATATGACGGACAAGCTAAGAGCTAGAATTGAAGGGACGATGAACGATCTGCCCCCGCAACGTGCTAGTGATGTTTCGGGCGCCCAAAGAGTAATTTTAGATGAAATACGTAAGCTTGAAGAGGCTGACAAAATTAAAATCTCCTTAGAGCAAGAGGAGATGTATGGGTAGAAGAATCACTGGGCCTTTAGAAATGATTGGTGGTAGTGGTGAGAGTGAGGCGGTAAGTGCTCATGAGTTGCGTGCTGTAGAACAAGAACGAATGGGTAAATTCTTGATGCTCGCGAGGGAGCCAGAAGTTGATGACCTTCCTTTGCCTGTTAATATCCAAGGTATTTATGATTATACTGTTCAAGTCGCAGAGAACCGATCTGCAGAAATTGTGCAGTCCGCGGAAGATAACGCCGCCCAGTTGATTAAAAATGCAAACGAAGATGGTCGAAGTATAGTAGAAAGTGCTAGGGAAGATGCAGAACAGGTCGGCTCCGACATCCGGAAAAAAGCCACAGAAGATGCCTGCAAAATTCGAGATGAAGCCGAAAAAACTGCGAGAGAAATTGGGCACCAAGAAGGGGTTGAGGCAGGGAAAATAGAGGGAGCTGAATTAGGCCACCAAGAAGGTTGGGAACAAGGCTACAAGGAAGGTTGGGAACAAGGTCATCGTGAATACGTTGAGGTAACGGAACAAGTCAGGGATTTTCTCCAATCGATAAAGACACAAAAGGATGAAATTTTCGAAACAGCTGAAACGGATTTAATTGGATTGGTGTTTGATATTGCAGAAAAAGTTATCCATCATCAGATTTCGAACGATCAAGTAACCTATTATGCTGTAAAATCGGCTCTTGACTTTGCGGTCGGTAGCCAGAAGCTGGAAATTCGCGTTAATCCTAAAGACATAAAATCACTTGAACCACATCATGATGAATTTCACCAATTAGTGAGTCAAGTTGAGCAGCTTGAGATTGTTGAAGATGAAGAAGTTGATTTGGGAGGATGTCTTCTGATTTCCGATTTTGGCCAACTTGATTCCCGACTTGAGACTAAGTTAAGCCAAGTTGACCAAATCGTGCGGCCGGAAAACTAGAATAAAGAGTGATAGTGGATCGGTTAGATATTAAACGTTATAGGAACCGATTGCGCCAGATCCGGCTGGCTCCAATTGTGGGGAGAGTCGTAGAAACAGTTGGCCTGCTGGTGAAAGCGCAAGGTCTAAAGTTACCCGTGGGTGAGTCGTGTTTAATCCAGAGTAGAAAAGGGATTGTTCCTGCAGAGGTAATTGGATTTCATAGTAGCCATCAGTGTTTGCTTATGGTTTTGGGTGAGATGGAAGGGCTTGCTCCAGGCGATGAAATCTTAGCTACTGGCCGTTTGCCATCTGTTCCTGTAAGCCCATCATTGTTGGGTCGTGTGATTGATAGTATGGGAGTCCCGATTGATGGTAAAGGTCAATTGTCTTGCCAGGATGAGTACCCAATTTATCAATCTCCCCCGCCTCCACTTACACGCAGTTCGATAAGGGAAGTAATACCAACGGGGGTTTGTGCTATTGACTCCCTTTTGACGTTGGCAAAGGGGCAAAGGGTTGGTATATTCGGTGGTAGTGGTGTAGGAAAGAGTATTTTGATGGGGATGATTGCGCGTAAGACAATGGCAGATGTCAATGTCGTGGCCCTGATAGGAGAACGAGGGAGAGAAGTAGAATACTTTGCCAACCAGGTTTTGGGCGAAGAAGGTTTAGCTAAGAGTGTTGTCGTAGTTGCAACATCTGATCAGCCTGCGCTTATGCGCATCCGTGGAGCTTTTGCTGCCACGGCGATTGCTGAGTATTTTAGAGACCAAGGTAAAGATGTATTATTAATGATGGATTCGGTAACACGATTTGCAATGGCACAGCGAGAGGTTGGTATGACGGTGGGCGAGCCTCCTACTACTCGCGGCTACACACCGTCAGTGTTTTCTATCTTACCGAAATTAGTAGAGCGTTCCGGAACTTCAGAAGGAGAAGGGAGTATTACAGGAGTATACACAGTGTTGGTCGAAGGTGACGATATGATGGAGCCAATCGCAGATGCGACTCGTTCGATTTTGGATGGTCATATTGTGTTATCTCGTGAATTGGCTTCTCAGGGACATTATCCGGCCATTGATGTATTGGAGAGTGTTAGTCGGCTAATGGTGGACATTGCTCCACAAGAGCATTTGCAAGCATCAGATCAACTACGAAATCTACTAGCAACATATCGTACGAACCAGACTTTGATTAATATTGGACTGTATAGGACTGGTAGCGATCCTCAAATTGACATGGCTGTCAATTATCGTGAGTCTATTAGTGAATTTTTAAAGCAAAAAATACAAGATGAGCGCCCTTATGATCAAAGCATTTCAACCCTTTGTGGCATGTTCGCTTAAGGTATAGGGAATATTGATGAGAAAATTTCGATTTCCTTTGCAACAAGTCCTCGAAATCCGAGATAGTATCGAAAAGCAGAGACAAGGTGAGTTCGTCGCAGCAAGACAAAATGTATCCGATGCAGAACAGACGTTTGAAAGCATGTTACGTTTACAAAAGGGTGCTGTTGATGCATACCGTGAGCAGCAAGTGCTGAATATAAGCCCACACGAGAGTCGTTATTATTTCGACTATTTCTGTAATCTAGAACTACAAATGATTAATCAATTGCAATCAATTACTGAACTTAAACAAGTTGCGGAAGAAAAGCGCGACCAATTACTGGAAGCTTCACAAGATAAGTTAGCAATTGAAGAGTTAGAAAAACAGGAAAGTAATCGTTATCATCAACTTATGGAAAAAAGAGAGCAAATCAACGTTGACGATATTTCCGCAATTACTTACAATTATAAACGAAGCCTCGAGCGTTAAATATCGGATGGGAAACAAATAATGCCTAAAAAACTGCTCTTTATTGGTGGTCCTATTTTTGTACTTATAGTTTTGGTAGCTATAACTTTTGTTTTCGATATCTTTGGTGCTCGATCGGCCATCTTTGGTAGTGACCAAGTATCTGGAGAGATGGCAGCCTTAAATCCGGAAGCAAAAAATGAAGAAAAGTCTTTGAGTCAATATGATAAATTCCTACAAGAAACAATTAGACTAGAGCGCCAAGCGTTGCAATCAGAGCGAGTGTTACTCGATGAACAGTTAGTTTTGCTGGAGCAGAGGACACAAACAATAAAGAAACGTGAACAGGAACTTCAAGCTCTGGATGTGAAACTAGCTGAAAGCCAATCTAATTTAGTTGACCAAGAAAAAGAACTATCAGATAAGCGTCGAGCTCTAGAAGTACGTGAAGAGCAAGTAAAGGAACTGGAGAAACAAAAAGAAGAAAATAAACCTATCCCGTTACCTGCTGTTTCTTTTAGTCAAGAAGCGAAAGATAGAGAGCATAAAAAAATGGCCAAAGGTTTTAGTACTATGCGTGCCAAGGAAGTTGCAAATATTTTGGACGAAATGTTAAAGCGTGGCGATGAAGGTCGTTCAGATGTGTTGAGCTTGCTTAGGAAAACAGATAATAGTACGCGGATGAGAATTCTTTCAGTGATTGCAAAAGACGATATAAAAACTGCGACTGAATTGACTCAGACCCTTATGCTTCCGGCTGGCAATTAACCAGTGTTCGTACGCACGCAGTAGTGGAATGATCACCTTAACTAAAACTGATGGAAGTCCACTTGTCCTGAATGCGGAATTAATCAAGTGGTTGGATGGGACGGCCAATCAGACCACGACTGTTACATTGGTTACGGAAAACAAATTGATGGTCAAAGAGAACGTTGAGACAATTGTACAAGGTGTTATAGATTACAAACGATTAATTAATATTTATGAGTTAGACCCAGATGCTACGCATCTGGATCTAACAAGTAAGAATAGATAGGAGAAAGTTACAGAAATGCCAAATACTCCGATAGGATTTGCAATTACCCTAGGTGCCGTAGTCTTGACTATGATCCTAGCTTCTGGTGGGAACTTCGGAATGTTTATTGACGTCCCTTCGCTGTTAATCTGTATCCCAGGACCAATTGGGATGGGGCTAGCCAGTGGTACTATGCGTCAGTTCTCCAACGCGATGGCTGCGGCGGGTAGTATATGGGGAGCTTCTTCTTTTCCTTATGCTGAAACCATTCAACAATTCAAAGAGATGGCAAGCGTTTTGCGCCGTGAAGGACCAATGGGGCTGCAGGCTGTTGATATATCGGATGATTTAATGCAATTTGGAACTGAACTTATTTTAGGTGGTGTGGCTGATTCTGAAACATTGTCATCTCAGATGATGCCTCGCCTAGATGCGATTAAAGCTGATGCAAATTCTAATCAGGTGGTTTGGGTAACCTTAGGGACATTCGCTCCTGCTTATGGTATGATTGGGACATTAGTTGGTTTAGTAGCCATGCTTGCAGCATTGGATGATCCCAGTGCTATTGGACCTAAAATGTCAGTAGCTTTGATTACAACTCTGTACGGGGCGTTAATCGCCAATGCCGCAACTGCACCTATAGCCAATAAGATAGGTGTTAACACTGAAGAAGAGCTAGTTTACAAAGATATGGTTGTTGCAGGAATGGTTGAATTATTAAATGCGCCAGATCCCGATGGTATGGTTGATATGATGCTATCACGGGTACCCTTGGGCCTACTGGAAGAAGTTACTCCTCAAGTTCGAGAGGCTGAAGCAGGTTAATTAGACAAGTGTAATTAGAATAATAATTTGATCTAGATTTAAGAATTTATAGCTAGTCCTTTAGGAGGTTTAAGATGGGCGAACTTGAAGATGCTCAAGCTGCATTAGCGGCCTCAGAACTTGAGAAAGCGACCATGTGTGAAGGTTGGATGGCAACCTACGGCGATTTAGTGACGTTGCTTTTTGCTTTTTTTGTATTGTTGTTTGCTTTCGCAACTATTGATTCTCAGAAATTTAAGGAGCTCGTGATCTCTCTGAAAGGTACAATGGGAGTATTATCAGGAGGTGAGCGTTTGTTTCAACCGGGCGATATACCAAAACCTGACCCCGCAGGATCAGGTAGCCCCGTTGCTGCTCAGAGTTTGGCTCAACCAGTTCCTACTAAGGCTGATAACGCAGTTGGTGAAAAAGGTGAAGTTGATGAAGGGTCTCAGAAAGGTGAAGAGTCAGAACCCGAAACATATCAGGCAGGCGAAGGAAAGCCTGTTATTATCCTAAAGAATATGGCTAGTTTTGAAGAAGGATCGGACCAGTTAAGTTCAGAGGATAAAAGCCAATTAGATAAGGTTGTACCTTTAATTGTTCAAAACAGAGGACGAACGATTGCTATTGTAGGGCACGCTGATCCGAAGCAACTTAGAGACCCAGTTAATAAGTTGGCTAACTGGGACTTGGCGGCAAGACGATCACGGCAAGTGATTCAGTATTTTGTTCAAGAAAAAGGAATAGATCAAGCGCGCTTTGAGTTACTCGCTTATTCTAGTGTTAAGGAACCTGTCCGAACAACTGATAACCCAAGAAGGGTTGACATTGTTATTCGTCAGAAGTTCAGGCCAGCCAAAGAAGTTAAGCTGGAAGAGATTATAAAACAGTTCAATTAGTCAATTCTCTCAGGAGGCAAAAATGATACGTTGCATATGTATTCTCACTATGGCTTTGGTGGGGCCATTACTACTTTTCGGTTGTGGTGGCGGGGACGCTGAAGAACCTGAAATTTTTTATGGTTACAGTTTTCCTGACCCAATTATTACCAATTTCGATACAGAGTCAGGTAAGGGCTATCTGAGTATGAGTATCGTTTTGCAAGTTGGAAGTGATCAAGAAATCAATGACTATGGTTCCAAGGCTCCGCGTCTGAAGCACGCGGTTGTAACTTTTTTAGCAAAAAAAGAAACGCAAGAAATTTTGCCTGACTTAGTTCAAGATCCAATCAAGATGGGTGAATACATTCAGGAAGCGATTAAAGAGGAAGTTGGAGTTGAACCTAAAAAAGTTATGTTCGAGAGCTTTATTAGGCAGTAGCCTCGATTTTATTTCAATTATTCGAGATACTAAAAGGTGGCATGGATGTCCGAAGAAAACATCAGTGACGATGAGTTAACTGCTTTATTTGGTGATGATGAAGAGAACGATGGGGGCGATGGTCCTCCAGTCGAAGATAGTGGAGGTGGGTCTAGTCCTAGCGAAGGTGAATTGATCAAGACCCATGACTGGGGTGAGAAGCGTAGATTGAGTACCGACCAGATGAGGACTTTAAATGATCTTCACGATCAATTTGCTAAATCATATGGGCCGGCACTTTCAATTTCTATGAAACGACAAGTAGATATTCGCTTGTCAGAAGAGCCTAGGCAAACGACTTATGGTGAATTTGTTGCAGCATTGCCAAACCCAACCAGTTTGAATCGGTTTGTATTGCCACCTTTGGAAGGACCCGCCGCTATTAATATGGACTTGGCTCTTGCTTTGCCTATTATCGATCGAATGCTAGGTGGAACAGGTGATGCGGTAGAAGAAGATGAAATTAGGTCGCCAACACAAATTGAAGAGCGAGTGTTGCAAAGAGTTTTGAAAAGTTTGCTCGAAGCGTTGCAAACTTCATGGAGTAAGGTCATTGATGTTGAACCGGCCTTTACTACAGCAGAATCCATCCCCTATTACTTACAACTGACCCAATTAGCTGATGATGTTGTTGTCGTTGCCGAGTTTGATGTTGCCATTCGAGATGAATTTGGTCCTATACTAGAAGGTGCTAAACTTTCAATTTGTTATCCATATATTCTTTTACAGCCCATTACTGCTAAACTGAGAAGTGGTTCGTTTGCTTCTGCTGGTGGTATGGCGATTAATAAGGATCTTAGGGATAGTTTGGAGAAAGTTAAAGTCCCACTATATGGAATTCTGGTTCGGGATCGACTCCGCATGCATGATATGTTAGAAATGGAAGTTGGAGATGTTCTAACGTTCCGTACTAATCTTGATGAGGCTAGTGAGGTGGTAATTGGGAAAAACAGAGTCTTTTGGGCAAGGCCTGGAGTGATAGGTCGAAGGCATGCATTGAGGGTAGAAGCATTCATTAATCCTGAGCAAAGCTCACCTTTGGAATTGACCGCGGATACAAATACCGATGAGGTGTCACCAACAGACGTGTCAGATGAAGTAGAACAAGTGAGTTCTGGTGGTTCATTCGACGTAAGGATGCAGTAAAATTTACTAAAGGATAGTAATGAGCGAAGAAAATAAAACAGAAGAAACTCAGAAAGCAGTACGGTACAGCCGCGTACCATTTCCTCAATTTACAGACCGAAAAGTGACTTCTAAGGAAGACAATATTTGGAAGTTGCAACGTGTGAAAACAGACATTACTGTTGAACTAGGAAGATCGAGAATGTCAGTCGCTGACATGCTCAACCTTCGTCCATCTGATGGTGTCGACTTGAACAATTCCAATATGGCTCCTGATGATCTGAAACAATATGTGTTACGTTTAGAGAGACAGATTGGGGAACCAGTGGATTTATTAATTAATGGTCGGGTCTTTGCCAAGGGAGAGGTTGTTTCTACCGATTCGGGTGAAAATTATGCTGTGAGGGTGATTTCTATCCTCACAGAAGAACAACGTATAGACGAGCAGTTGAGAAGACTTCCACATTAGCAAGGAGTTGAACCCATGAACGAATCTAACGTAACCGAAACTAATTCAGTACAAGCGACTAATTTAGCCCATCTCACCCGAGTCCCGGTAGAGGTAACTGTCGAGCTAGGGAGGGCGGAAAGATCAATCAAGGATATTTTAGATCTTGGTGCAGGTTCTCTGATAGAGTTGGAATCTATTGTTGGGGAACCTGTTGATTTGTTGGTCAACGGCCAATTTTTTGCCAAGGGTGAGGTTATTGCTATTGAAGAAGAAACTTATGGTATTCGTATTACACATATTATCTCTGAGGACGAAAAAATGAATCGACTCAGTGAAATGCTTTAAAAGATATATAAGTTATTAAGGCAATTAGGCCGAGTCAGATTGGTTTAGTTAGTCACAGAGTATCATGCCAGTTAGCAGGTTACAAATCGGTTGTTGTATTCTGGCTCTCTTTATGTTTTCTGCGCTGGTTGTTTCTCAGGATTCAGGAGGTTCGGCCCCCTTCATAGCACCTCAGGAAGAACTGAGTCTTCCTGTTCCTCCATCCAGCAATCCACTTTCATCTCTCATCAGCTGGGTTTTGGCCTTGCTTTTAGTCATTGTTGTTATCTACGTACTGGCTTTTTTCCTTAAAAAAGGACTAATGCGTATACGCCAACCCCTTGGGCCGCAGGGAAGTTTTCGCTTGATTGGTCATTTGACCCTAAGCCCAAAGTTGATTTTGTACTTAGTTGAGGTTGCAGATCGGGTTTTAGTGATGGCTGTCACTGATGATTCTGCAACGACTCTATCAGAGATTACAGATCCTGAGGTGGTAGACAGACTGGGACAAGAAGCAACCATATATGAGCCACAAACACCTGATTTTATCTCTTACTTTAAGCAGGCTGCAGACCGCCTGAAACAGACAAAACGAGCATAAGTTTGTCAACACAAAAACATTATCTGGCAGGATTAATCATCGCTTTTGTGCTGTTCACGTGTATAGGTAATGAATCTGCGGCCCAGTCTCCATTAATTGAGATCCCTCGTATTCCATTTTTAAGCCAAGATGGACTAGAAGATAGAGGAGGGGTTGCGTCCTCTTTAGAGATCTTATTCTTTCTCACTGTTCTGACNTTGGCCCCTGCTATCGTTTTATTGACGACTTCTTTCACTCGAATGGTAATTGTTCTCGGTTTTTTGAGACAAGCNATAGGTCTTCAGCAAATCCCAGCCAACCAAATCATCGTTGGGCTNGCTTTGTTTATGACAGTATTTTTGATGAGACCTGTTGGCACACAAATCTANNAAGAAGCCCTTCGTCCGTACATGGATGAAACTATTAGTGCNCAGGAGGCATTCCCAATTGTAGTTTCTTCGATGCGATCTTTCATGCTTCGTCACACACGTAAAAAAGATTTAGCCCTATTTCATCATATTGCAACTGGAGGTCAAGCGGCAGAAACTGTAGATGAAGTTGGCACACTAACATTGATCCCTGCTTTTGTAATCAGTGAACTTAGTACGGCATTTCAAATGGCATTTTTGATTTATCTGCCATTTTTAGTCGTCGATTTAGTTATTGCGAGTGTGCTTATGTCAATGGGTATGCTATTATTGCCTCCGGTATTGATTTCTTTGCCCTTCAAAATCCTGCTTTTTGTAGCAGTTGACGGGTGGAATATGATTGTGACTTCTTTGTTGCAAAGCTTCTCCATGTAAGGAGATTATTATGACCCCAGAAGAAATTGTTGGAATTGGACGTGAGGCTCTTTATGTTGCAATTCAGGTAGCCTCGCCTATTTTGGTAGTTGGGTTAATTGTTGGATTAATTATTGGAATTTTCCAGGCTACGACACAAATTCAAGAAATGACATTAACTTTTGTACCGAAACTGGTTGTAATGGTACTTCTGTTGCTTTTCTTGGGAAAATGGATTGCCGTCAATATGATATCTTACACTGCTACAATATTTGAGCGTGTAGCGACAATTGCTGGCTAGTAGAAATTGGATATACTGCAGGTTTTTGAATCTCAGATAACTATTATCTTGTTGTTACTAGTCAGAACTGGGGCAATTGTTTTTTCGGCTCCTGTTTTTGGTAGTACTAGTATACCACCGCTAGTAAAAGTAGGAACGACTGTTCTATTAGTGTTAGCGTTATTGCCAGTGATCCAGCAACCAGAATTGGTTGCGGTTAATTCTCTATTAAGTTATGCACTATATGTAGTTCGGGAAATATTCATCGGATTGATAATTGGTTTTGTAACATCGTTGTTGATGAATAGCTTTTTTATTGCGGGGCAGGCTGTAGATACTCAAATGGGGCTGGGAGTAATGAATGTGATTGACCCCCTCTCAAAAGTGCATACTCCGATCATTGGTCAAATCAAGTTTCTGATTGCTGTGATGATTTTTTTATCTTTGGATGGACCTTACAAAATTATTCGGGCTTTGCTGTGGAGTTACGAAATGTTACCAGTATCTGAATTGACACTTCCTAGTTTTGGCCGTGGAATTCTCCGCTTATCAGTTGATATGTGGCTAATTGCGATCAAAATTGCAGCTCCAGTCATGGCTGCAGTTCTGTTGACACACATAGGGTTAGGTATGGTAGCCAAAACTGTACCCCAAATGAATGTATTTTTAGTTGGATTCACTTTGACAATTAGTGTAGGACTGATTACTGTGTACGCTTCTCTGACTTGGTTTCGGCCACTGACTGAAGATTTATTTGATCAACTGTTTGAGCAAATTGGCTTTTTACTTCAATCAGATAATCAATAGATAAAGAATATATGGCTGATCCAGAAAAGATATACCCTGCAACCCCTCATAAACGGAATGAGTCTCGAAAGAGAGGTCAAGTCGCGAAAAGCCAAGACCTAAGTGCTGTTTTCAACTTGATCGGTGTGTTGATGTTTTTTTATTTAACAAAATACACCGTATGGGACCAAATGGCATCTGTTTATTCGGTTGCCTTTAAGGCAATTCCTCTTGTTGATCAGAACCCAATCATATCTTTCCTTTCCGTAATGAGAATTTTAGGTAGTATTATTACTCCGATATTGTTGTTAGGTCTGATTTTTGGTGTACTTGGGAATGTATTGCAGATTGGTGTAATGTTTTCAGCTGAAGCTCTTATTCCAAAATTTGACAAATTAAACCCTATCAATGGGCTTAAGCGCTTAGTTTCGATAAGGGGCTTAGTTGAGCTGGCCAAGTCAGTATTCAAGTTATCAGTAATCACTTATGTTGTAGCTTCGGTTTTAATTGATGATTACCCAACACTATTAGCTCTTGGTAAAGCGGGTATGTCACATACTAAATCCGTAAGCTTAGTTGTTGCGACTGCTGGTGGTATCGCCTTCGAGATAATGCTAAAAGTTGCTCTAATCCTGTTAATTTTGGCTATACTTGACTATCTCTATCAAAAATGGCAACATGAACAAGACATTCGAATGACAAAAGAAGAAATGAGAGAAGAAATGAAAAGAACGGAAGGTGATCCTGAAATTCGCCGTCGAATTCGCTCAGTTCAGCGAGAATTGTCAATGGCTCGAATGATGAAAGAAGTTCCTGAGGCTGACGCAGTTATTACAAATCCTACTCACATTGCTATTGCTATCAAATATGAATATGAAACAATGGAAGCTCCTTATGTAGTCGCAAAGGGCGAGCGTCAGGTGGCCTTAAAGATTCGGGAAATTGCGATAGAGAATGGCATCCCAACAATTGAAAATCCACCGTTGGCAAGAGCTTTATACAAAAATGCCGAGGTTGGTGAAGTAATCCCGATGGAATTCTACCAAGCAGTGGCTGAAGTTCTTGCTTACGTAGATGAGTTGACACAACGATTTAGCGGTTTATCTGCTGCTTGAAAAATAAGTACAAAGAATAATTATGGAAGCCACTCGAGCAAATGCACCATCGGCCTTGAATCAATATAGCGGTAGTATTTTCATCGCTATTAGTATCATCTCAATTCTGTTGGTGATGATACTACCAATGCCATCTTGGTTTTTGGATTTTCTATTAACTTTCAATATTACTTTTGCAATTCTGATTTTGATGTTAGCTGTGTATGTGGCATCGCCTCTCGAGCTAGCTGTTTTTCCGTCTCTGCTTTTAGTTACCACTCTCTATCGACTAGCGCTGAACTTAGCTTCAACTAAGTTAATCCTACTTAATGCTGTTGATGCAGAGGGAAACCCCTACTTGGGTGCTGCGGGTGATGTGATTCGAGTTTTTGGAGATTTAGTTGCAGGTCAGAACCCTGTAGTTGGTTTCATTGTATTTGTTATATTGATTGCTATCCAATACATTGTTATTACAAATGGTGCGCAGCGGGTGGCAGAAGTACGTGCTCGTTTTACTTTAGATGCAATGCCTGGGAAGCAAATGTCGATAGATGCTGATCTTAATGCTGGACTTATCGACGAAAATCAGGCTCGACAAAGGCGAGAAGATATTGGGCGTGAGCAAGACTTTTACGGTTCTATGGACGGTGCAAGTAAGTTTGTAAAAGGTGATGCTATTGCAGCTATCATAATTGTGATCGTTAATATCGTTGGTGGTATTGTTATTGGCATTTTACAGAAAGGTTTAACCTTTGGTCAAGCAGCTCAGACTTACACTCTACTGACTATAGGTGATGGACTGGTTTCTCAGATTCCCGCGTTGATTATTTCGACCGCGACTGGCTTAGTAATCACACGATCAGCTTCAGAAGAAGACCTTGGTCAAGATGTAGCACGGCAGCTTTTGTCTCACCCGAGAGCTTTGATTGTAGGAGCTATTGCCTTATTCTTGCTAGCTTTCACTGGCTTACCTTTCCTTCCATTTCTGACTTTTTCAATAATACTTGTTGCTCTTGCCATTTATTTAGGCCAACGTCAGNAGGCCATTCAANTTGAAATGGAAGAAAGTGAAATGGTGGCTCCTGTACAGGATGATGATGATACACTTCAAACACCAGATATTGATGCTGTTCTAGTGAAGGTTGGTTATGGNCTGGTTCCTTTCGTTGATGAAGCTCAAGGTGGNGACTTGCTCGACAGAATTCCGAAGCTGAGAAGTCGTTTAGTTAATGATCTTGGTTTCCCTGTACCTTTAATCAGGGTTCGGGATGATCTTCTGTTGGGTTCCAATAAATACAGTATTGAGCTTTGGGGGGTTTCAATTGCTGAGNGTGAATTGATGCCTGGACATATGATGGCCCTTANCCCAAGNGGTATCACACAACAAACAGTGGATGGAATTGATACTGTTGAACCTATTTANGGTCATCCTGCNCTTTGGATACTNGAAGCCAACCAACAGCAGGCAAGGGATGCAGGNTACACAACAATTGTTAGNCCTGATGACGTTCTAATTACNCANTTAGAAGATGTTATTAAACGNCATGGNGCNGANCTGNTATCCTTNCAGGTAACACANGATTNGATTGANGCTCANAGAGATTTGAACCCTATACTGGTTGAATCCGTCATTACAGAACAAGCACTTACNATCGTTGATGTTCAGAANGTTCTCAAGTTNTTGTTAGAGGAACAAGTTCCTATTCGTAACCTNCAGNTGATTTTGGAAACCNTGGCNGACCNTGGTCGTGATAGNAANGACGCTACTGAGTTGACAATNGCAGTCAGGCAAACCTTGCGTCGTGAAATTATTAACAGTTACGTAACCGAAAGTGGAAGCCTTGCAGTNGTNATGTTGTCNCCNTCNCTACAACAAACTTTGAATCAATCCATCCAGACGGGTGAAGGTGTAAATCCTTCAATTATTCGACAAATGTTAGAGAATTTATCCCAACATATTCAGGGCGCTTCTAATCGTGGGATTCGACCAGTAGTTTTGGTGTGTCCGGCTGTTATCCGTTACCAAGTACGTAACTGGATTGCAGCTTCTTTACCTAGTTTGCCAGTTATTGCTTATGAAGAAATGACAACTAACGTTAACTGGGAAACCATTGGTATAGTGGAACTTTCAGATANTGATGATGCGTCTGCATCTGTATANACTTGCCTTATGCGAATAAAAACCTATGAAGCTAAGACGATGCAAGACGCTCTACAACAGATTAAGGAAGAACTTGGCCCCAGCGCTTTGATTTTAAACACGAGGTATATCACGAAAGGAACGAAATGGTTCGGCTTAGTTCCAGGGCAACGTTTGATCGAAGTTGTAGCNGGTCTAGCTAGTTCTAAAATAGCTGACTCTTCAATAAAAACTCAAACAACTGACCCAACTTCAGAAGAAGATAGTAACCGTAATGTAGAAGCTGTCTCACTACANANTATCCGTAATGCNTTAGATGGTATGTTTCAGAGGCAAGTCGAAATCGGTATCAATAAGGAATTGGCTCAGAGATTAGTTTATATCCTAGATGATATTTTTTCCCAATTTTTATCGCAACAAAAAGAGTTAAGAGAAGAAGATATACGATCGGAATTTAAACAAAGACTGAGCCAAGTGATCCAGTTCTCTGATGGTTTGGATTTTAGCCAAAAAGAGCAGCAAGTTATTGCANTGGTGGGTCCNACCGGTGTAGGAAAGACAACCACAGTTGCCAAATTAGCCGCAATTTCCTCTATTATGAATCATAAATCAGTAGGATTAATCAGTATTGATGCATATCGAATTGCCGCTTATGATCAACTTAAAACATACGCAGAAATCATTGGGTTNCCGGTGGAATTAGCCCTAAGTCCTCAAGGCGCTAGAACGGCTATCGATGGTTATAGCAATAAAGATATCATTATTGTTGATTCGGTGGGGCGAAGNCCTAATCACGAAATTCATATGGCAGAACTTCATGGATATATGCAGGCTATCCAACCAACAGAGGTTCATTTAACTACGACAGCTTCGGTCAAATTCGATGATTATGTTCGAATAGTCGATCGGTATAGAACTTTAGATGTNAATCGATTAATTTTCACAAAGCTTGATGAAACGACTTCGTTAGATACTCTTGTTAACGGGGCGTACTATACCCGATTTCCATTGAGTTATCTTGGTGTTGGNCAGACNGTACCCGATGACCTTGAGGTTGCTNACATTGATAAAGTTGCAAGTTTTTTGTTGCCTGATAGAGAATTAAAGATAGTTATTAAAGAGCTAAATCCAAACNATTGAAATTATGTTGGTTACGTAGGTGTCTTTGCCATTTCAGGAGTAATATGTTAGAATCGCTTAGTGCTGAAAGGTTCTCCTGATAGTGGTTTGTATGATATGNCAGACCAAGCTGCAAGTTTAAGAAAACTGGCCTCTCCTTGTCGGGTCNTTGGTTTCATCTCTAGCCAAGTTGGATTAGGTTACGGNACTATCNTGGCAGGTATAGCTGCTGAGTTTTCTAANCAAACAGAATGGAAAACGCTCTTGCTTAGTCAGAGGCAGTCGCATAGTTATGACAATCGATTGTCATTGTTAAGTATTTTAGGGGGGCAGTTGGATTCAGCGCAAACGATAAGTACCTTGCCCTTTGATGCCCAGTTAATCTCGACTCGATACGATAACTTGGATGTTTTTCAGCCAAGTATTGATGCGGACTTGTTGGAACCAGAGGCCGTGGATCAAATCCATCAATTGGAAGTTGCGCTGAAAGAAATTACACAGGATTATCAGCTTATNCTNCTCGATTTTGGTCAGATGGTCGAAGGTGANACGGCTGTNCCCTCAGCGATACCTCCGGAGCTGATTACAATAACGTCGCCTAGTAAAGATAGTCGGACTCGCTGTTACGGGTTGATAAAGGACATACTCAGGAATGAATCTGATGCACAAGTNAAATTGCTTGTTAATATGGCACACAGTAAAATTTTGTCAGATAATGTGGCACAGAGTGTTCAATCAGTGGTTAAAAAATTTCTCAACCATGATTTACAAATTCTCGGTAATATNCTCTCAGATGCTGACATNGTACGGGTTACTCGTCAAAATCGNCCTATTACGGAGCTGTTATCTGATAATTTAGTAGCNGAATCAATACAAGACATAGTACAGAAGTTGATCAATGACCACGACCAAAATAAAATTACACTTGTTAAACTTGGAACTATTCTGGTACAAAATTTTGTTGTAAGTTCGAAAAAATGATAAAATTCTAACTCCTACAAAAGCAAATCCGAATTAAGGAGAATCATTATGACNGAAGAAATGGAAGACCTTGAACCGCAAGAGGAATTTGAGCTAGAACCTATATCTCGTAAAGTAACTCTCAGGTTGCGTGTGGGACTAAAGTATGAAACTGTTGATTCTGAAATAATCGAAATTCAGGAAGATGGAAAGATCGTGNTTGTGTCTCCTATGTCTGGGTCTAGACCTCGTCCTGTTCGAGCTGGNAGTAAAATTCAGATCTTTCAAGAAATTTTAGGNGGAAAGGATATAGAGACTGAAGTTACTGCGGTTGAACAATCTTTCGATTCCGACAAGGAACAATGGGTAGTTATAACCGAACAAGTTGGGTTCGAAAGCGAGTGGGCGGTTCGTTCGCGTGAGTTTGTACGTGAGCGTTGTAATTTTCCAGTTCANTTAGCGTTTCGAGACCAAGCAGAGGATGGTCCTTTCTATGATTGCAAAACAGAAGATCTCAGTGGTTCTGGAATGCGCGTCATGGTTGAACTTGAGGAACGCAGTCTGTTTGCGGTTGGTGATGAGCTTGCGGTCATTCTTGATGTTCCTGATATCCTCGGTGATAGCGGAGAGCAAATAGTTGAAGGCCATTTGCTACCTGCATTCCCTGCAACTATTATACGACGATACGTTCTAGATACACGCGGTGGTTCTGGGGTTCAATGCATTCTTGGAATTGGTTTNGATGCTTGGTCAGAAGATGACGAAGACATCGGGGATTATTTATTACGTTACGTCCTCAAACTACAGATCCGGAACCAAGCTTTGCAAAATGATTAGGCAATCAGAACTTAAGATTTATCAATGAACATTAGGCAAATCACAGCTACGCTCAGTTTGATTGTCTTTCTAGCTGTTTTTGTGGGAAGGCTCAGGATGGAACCACCGAATTCTGGGGATTTGTATCTGCCTTTTCAGTGGGCGGTTTACACATTCCTGTTGATTCTTTTACTNGGTCTATTGATTGATGGTGTATTGACATTAAAATCTCTCAGAAAAGATAGTAGATCGACGAAAGAATAAGAAGTTCTAGGACACCTTATGTCTGAAAAAAATGAAGCGGAGCTCTGGCGTCGCTTTAAAATCGAAGGCGACTTAGTTGCGAGAGAAGAACTCATCTTACAGTACGTAGGGTTGGTCAAATATGTAATTGATCGCNTGNGGTTGAAGCCTCCTTCGACTGTCGATTACGACGATCTATTCAACTGTGGGGTTACAGGATTGATTAGTGCTGTCGACCGCTTTAATCCTGACATGGGTAATAAATTTCAGACTTANGGTGTTTGTAGAATAAGAGGAGAAATTCTCGATGAGTCGAAACGTGTCGGATGGATACCTCGGCCGTTGTATAAAAAGTTTGGTGAAATTGAGCTNGCAAAAGCCAAATTGGAATCTGAGTTTGGTCGACAACCTACAANTGAGGAAATTTCAGATGCTTTAGGTATCGACATAGANGAGTTAAATTCGATTTTAGCAAACCTCAGACAATCAACAATCACCTCACTGTATGAAATTATCCAAGAAGATGGAGAAGATAATAACGTTTATTTAGTTGATATTCTCTCAGATCCGAATTCAGACATTACTTCTTTGGTAGAAGCAGAAGAAATTGATCACTTGGTCGCTGAATTGATTGATGAATTACCAGACAAGGAAAAATTGGTTGTCGAACTTTATTATCAAAAAGAGTTAACTTTAAAAGAAATCGGTAAGGTTATGGAAGTTTCTGAGTCACGAGCATCTCAAATACACAGTCAGTCTATGTCTCGTATTCGTGGGCGCTTGAAACTTCTACTTGAGTAGATTGCTACTGTTCTAGACAAGATTAAATTAAATTCTCGTCGGGAGTAATAAAATGTCGTTGAATATTCCACCTGTTAATGCTTCGGTTACGCAGATACAAAGCCCGCAAAATAGTCAAATTCAAGTCCAATCTGCCCAGTCTCAGCCAATGGATGTACCTCAAACTGGTTTAGAGCAGAATATCCTCCGATTAAGTGATTATCGAAATGCTGAGGTACAGGACGCACCTCGTACAGGAAACGACGAATTACAAGAACAGGACAAGCAGCAGCGTAATCCTAGATACTATGAAGCTAGACAAAAAAAAGGGAAGCGGTCNGTTAAACACCGTCAGGTAACCGATTTNGNAGCTAATCATATTATCAATGTTCGCCGATAGTCGATCTTAGTTATGTCAGAAAATTCTTTAGAAAATAAAGCACCTGCCCTATCGGATGCTCATTTACAAAATATAATTTCTGAGCTAGAGGCAGANTTAGGTGTTGCTAGAGAAAGACAGAGGGATTTAGATGAAACNCGTTCTCGTATTGAACAGTTGAATCTTCAACTACAACAAGCCAAACGGGAAACNGAAGAGGCTCGACATGCGATTGATATTTTACGAGTCGAAGAAGCCAGAGTACAAGCTGAGCTAGAGGTTACCAAAACGCAGCAAGAAAAAGCGGATCAAGAGGCCAGCTCCTTACGGCCAGTGATCGCCGAATTGCGCAAGGAAGTTGAACAAACTAGGCTTATGCTTCAGGATGCTAGGCATAAATTAAGTACGGCTAAAGCTTTACGAGACGCAGAAAAAGCCGAAATCGACAAAGTCAAGCAAGCTTTGTATGCCGGAGTCGCATTGGAGGCTCAAATTCAAGCAGAGATTGAGGATGCTCGATTAAGCGCACAACGCGACCGACAACAAACTGAAGAAATTCAAGGAAGATTACAGAAACTGCAGGAAGAGTCAGAAAGGTTACAGTCTACGGCTAGTGTGGCTCAAGCTGAATTGAAAAATTTAAGGGTAACCGAATCGAAAGTACAGGTCTCTGATGAAGGATTGCCAGACATCCCAACAATTAGTGAGTCTCAAGAATCTACTAGCGTACCTTCCAGTGGGGAGCGTGCCCAAACTGGTGAGTCTGCGACTTCTCTTAGTGGATCTGCTTCGCGTCTCGCCATGTTGAAACAATTCCTGCCAGATGGGAACTCGCGAGTAGGATCTAGTCAGCCTGAACTTCCATCTCGTTTATTTAANCAACCCAAATTAGAAATAATTGAGTCTAAAAACAGTACNGCCGAATCAGAAAAAGTGTCCCAGACAGAGGCTATAATTGAAAAACCGGTGTCCATGTTAGAAGATCAAGAAAAAGCCCCCTTGGTAGTAATAGATCAAGTGGAAGCAGAATCCACAAATAACACAGATAAGTTGTCAANTANCAAGGATAAGATTTACGAACTAGCTGATCAAGGTAAAGACGTTACTGAAATTTCTCACCTTGTGAACATTACGCAAGGTGAAGCTGAGTTACTCCTACGGATGAGGGATTTTAAATTTGACCAATGACAAATCAGATCAGTCGAAAGGTTCATCTTAGATTTTCAGCAGACCGAGACGAAATAGAGGTCTATTCTGGTGAATTAAATGCTCTTACGCTAGAGTATGCTAAAGTCACGCTAGGAAATTTTGTTTCAGATCCTTCGGATTTAGTTGATCAGGTAGTGATCATTGAGGAGGAATCTGTTCAAGAAACAACAAAAAGATACGAATCCACAGTAATTGGGTTTGAAGAAAGTGTTGTTGACGAAACCAAATTTTGCACCTTGATTTTGCGCCGACCAAGCCCGCTTCAGGAACGACGTTTTCCCAGAGTTGAAGTTAACTTTCCCGCTACGATTAAGATTGAATCAGATCAACCTGATCCACAGATGCCAGTTTATGAAGCCCTTGCTAGCAATTTAAGTGTCAGTGGTTTGTTAGTAATTCTTGGCTTATCTAATGTAAGAGAGTTAAATCGAGGTCAATTAGTTGGTATTAAATTTGAGCTTCAATTTGAAGAAGCTCTTGTCTTTACGTTGAATGCACAAGTAGTCCGAAAACAGCCAATTGATTTTGGTGGAACTTCGAACAAATATATGGTTGCCTTCAATTTTATTGATATTTCACCTGAAATTGAAAGTCAGATTAGTCATTATGTTTTCAGCCATCAAATTGGTTCAGACAGTTTGCAAATAGGTGATGAAGATNCTAATGCTCTAAAATCTGAGATTTACCGCTTACAGGAACAACTGAGCGCAGCCCATTTACGAATCAAGGAAGCTGAAGAGTCTCGTATCCGTTCCGAAACGATTATTGTCCAATTAACTCGAAAGCTAAACGANCAAGGGACGATTATTAATCGTAGAAATTGGTGGAAATTCTGGGATCNAGACGACGATAATTGAAATCGAGGGTCAAGATANTGCTTGTCTNGTCGATATTGTAACTTNGCAAGTNGNTTGATTTAATATTAGTAAGGAGATTGTGAATGTCCCTCCAAGCAACAGGCCTNATTTCAGGGTTTGATGTNAATAGCATTATCGACGATCTAATAAAGGCGGAGAGTAAGCCTCGNCANCGATTAGAAGAGCGNGAAAANATNCTTGCTGCNCAGCAAGAACAGCTNAANACAATCAATTCCAATCTTCTTATTCTTCAGAGNCGTGCNGCTAGNCTNGCNGANCGAACCTCAACNNTNCAAAAAATTGCTACNTCTTCNGACCNATCANTTATAGANGCAACTGCNTCAACNTCAGCNCCTCGACAGACACANNAAATTGANGTGTCTCAGTTAGCCACNGCTTCTCGCAATACCAGTACCCTTAACATNAGTAANCCNATTGAACTGAANCGTTTNGCCAAATTGACTTTAGAGAGTTCGACNACNACTGGCTCAATTCATCTAGATAATTATGCTAGTACAAATACNCTTAGCNTATCTGCCTCNACTACATTAGACAATATTGCTACCGGNTTAACTTTNACACCAACCAATGATACCTATCAAGATCTTAGTTATAAGACTACTTATCGAGGTGCTGGNNACGANGCACGCATGTCNGTNACCAAAAGNGTTAGNAAACTTGATAGTGATGCNAATGGNNCGGCNGTNTTAAACGATAAAACCAAATCTTTGGTTGCCAATAAAATTTCGTTTATTGATACGGACACCAATACGACTTCGACTCTTGGACTATCGACCTCGAAACAAACCATATTTGGTACTGGTGATGCTTATGACACAAATTCCAAACAACTAAATTTGGATGCAAGTAATCGGACGCACCAATTGGGTGAAATTAGAGTTGTTGAAGCTCAGAATTCTGGCAGTAGTACCGTCAGCTCTGGCTTGAGTAGCAGCGCTACGGCTACGTCTTTCGACGTAGCCAGCGGCAGCCTATTTTCTGTTGGAGATACCATTGTAATTAACAATGAGCAGATGAAAATAACTGCTATCAGCAGTAACACACTGACCGTTACTCGTGGTATTAACGGTACAACAGCGGTTACACACAGTAACGGCGCTAATGTATATGGTGATGTTATTCGGGTGTCAACTGAAGATATCGGTAATATCACAGTCGGTGATGTTCTGACTTTCTCCGGCGGTGGGTTGGGCACTTCAGCAAAGACTGGCACAGTTCAAGGAATTGTCAATTTAGAAACAGGTACCTTCGCTGTGTCTGGTGATGTGGCCAGTTATAATTTGGAAAGTTCCACTGTTACCGCCAACTCTGGCGCTGGGTCCTCTAACAATCAATTTACAACCAAAGCACTTACACCAGGTTCTTTCACCGTAAATAACAGTACGTACTATGTACCAAAAGTTTTGGATAGTAGTTTAGCTGTTAAACAATCAAATACCACCAATATTGCTTCAACTCAGACTGTGGCTCAGGTTGGTTCTTCCATTACTGCTGGTACGTTCACTATAAATGGAGATACGATTACGATATCGGGCACAAGTAATACGATTAGCAGTATTTTGAGTAATATCAGTGCTATTTCTGGTATCACCGGTTCTCTGACTGATGGTGGTAGATTGCAAATCAAAGCTGATGCTGGTGTTCCTATTTCTATTCAAGATGGTACAAGCAATTTTGCCAGTCAGCTAAATTTTAGCCAAGGTATCTCCAGCGGAAA
>PBVO01000072.1 GCA_002729015.1 Candidatus Poribacteria bacterium | reverse complement strand
TCACATGAACCTCGATTATTATTTCAGCGATGAATGGTGTGAACCTCAAACCCAAAAAATTGTCTTGGGTTGCTTGTTATTTTTACGATGTCCATCGGTTGGTATTTTGATCCAGAATATCAAAAAAATCTATTCTTTCTCGTAAGACTTCATTAATTACTAAGTAGTAGTATGTATTTATTGTGAGGTAGCAACCAAAGCGTTGGTTTCAGATTTCATATTTTGGGCTACAGGATTTGGAA
Organism: Candidatus Poribacteria bacterium; assembly: GCA_002729015.1. The sequence goes on along the minus strand of PBVO01000072.1, from coordinate 7,638 downwards.
ATAAACAATTCTAGTTGACTGAATTCACTTGGGTTCTAGATTGTCAGTTTGAATCCAAATTCTGTATTTTCAATACTACAGCAATCCCAGATTCAATTCTTTAATTTCTGTATAGTCTGTTCCGCGTCTTTTTTTAGACTGAGATGTAACGATGAGTCCTCTATTGATCAAAAGTAATTTATATTTTTTGGGATGGTTTTGAGTTCATGATTTCGAAAAGTCATAAAAGGATCTTTGACTAATTAGCTAGATAACAAGAGCAAACAAAAAAAGTAAAACCGGCTACAAGAGGATTTATAAAACCTTTTGGCTTCAGATTTTTATCTTACCGTGGTCAGTTTATCTTTGTTCACCACTGCGGCCTAATGCAAATCCCAAATCAATATATTCTAATTCTGATTTTTGAAAATGGAAGCCAGAACTATCGTACAATCTTTTCTCTCAGTCAATTTGTAATTAAAAGTATAAGAGTCAACAAGTGGAACCGAAATTCCTGCTAAAGTCTCCTTGCTATCAGGTTTTTATTTATGTTATGTAATTGTCGGCAGAAGATCTATTATGATTTTTAGTGATTAAACGATAGACGTCGTACCGTTATTTAATAGAAAAATTCAGGGACCATAAATTATGCAACTTTGTTGGCTTTCGCTTTATATGACCATGATGGTTAGTACGCCCCAACCCGATTTAGCTGAATACATACAAAAAACAGAATCAGCTTTTGCTTGGCAACAGACCGGTCACCTTCAGCATGACAATGGTCAAATCTATAACCTGCGCCTTGTTTCGCAAATTTGGAAGGAGATTCAGTGGGAACATAATCTNCAAGTTTTTGTACCTGCAGATATTTACTACCCAGAAACAATGTTAATGCTGGTAACTGGTGGATCCACAGGTAGCCAACCTTCGGATAATGATAATGCAATCGGTGTAGAATTGGCAAGAAGGGCCGGTTCTGTCTTGGCAGTCTTACATCAGGTGCCTAACCAACCACTTTACGAAGGCAGAAAAGAAGATGACTTGATCGCNCATACCTTCGAGAAGTACTTAGAAAGTGAAGATAGTNGTTGGCTACTATTATTTCCAATGGTGAAGAGNGCTACTCAGGCTATGACCGCCCTGACACAATTTACGCAACAAGAACTCGCGCAGAAAATCGATAATTTTGTGATTACCGGGGCCTCTAAACGCGGCTGGACTAGTTGGCTTACTGCTGCCGTTGATCCACGAATTAAGGCCACGATTCCTTTGGTAATTGATGTTCTCAACATGCCAGCCCAAATGGAGTATCAGAAAGCAACATGGGGCCACTATAGCGAACAAATTAACGACTATACTGAGCGTGGGTTGCAAGATGTACTGGGCACAGGAGAGGAAAAGTCTCTGACGGCCTTAGTTGATCCTTATAGCTACCGTACGCAATTGACCATGCCCAAGTTGTCGGTAATTGGTACTAATGATCCATACTGGGTTTTAGATGCATTGAATATCTACTGGGATGATCTAGCAAAACCCAACTACGTACTCTATGTCCCCAATTCTGGTCACGGTTTGGATGATCAGGAAAGGACNATTGCCGGCGTGACCGGTTTTTACCGCTATATTGCTTCAGGTCAGCCTCTGCCAAAACTAGAATGGANATACCACCAAAAGGGAGACAATCTGTATCTTCAGTTTTCTGCTAGCCAAAAACCAGCTCAAACCCGCTTATGGATCACGTCGTCACCTAAGCGAGATTTTAGAGAGGCCAGTTGGGTATCCGTACCAGTTGTAGAAAAGGAAGACGGTTTCCTAGGTCAAGTGGAAATTCATCAGAAGCAATACGTGGCACTATTTGGTGAGTACGTGTTCATGATCGACGGGCAACCGTGCCCGCTTTCAACTCAAGTCAATATTGGTACGATTAATCCAAATCAAGAAAAGTAGCCACTTTTGANTTTAGCTGNGAGNCGCANATATTAGTAAAAACTATAAAAAATTCAGNACAGNTAATTTTAAGCCAAAAAAGAGCCCATATTTTTATTAATTCGACCCTTTGAATTGAGCTTTCTAAANGAGGCCGCGATTTTGATAGCATTCTNCAGACACCAGAGTAGTAATAATTTAATTACAAATAGGTCAATAGAGATTTACTACNTGGACATTTAACTTTGTCTATAAGCTCCACCTATAAGTTGGATAACAAACGCTAGATAAGAGAAATAATATCGGTAGTACCACTAGATAAAATGAGTAAACCACAAAGGGATTCCATCATACAATCACAAGCTCAAAAATCTTGACCCTACTACTGTTTTGTTATATTTATCCCAGTGTTTGCATTATCAANATAGACAGGCAACGAACTCTAAAAACACTACANGCAAATTCTTATATGAATTGACTATCTGTGTATATCAGGATCANCTTGTTTGACTNAAGATAGAAGCTCAATCAGCAAAATGTGAGACTTAACTTTTTAAGTTAATAAAGGGTTAGCTCTGTTTCCTCACTTCCGTAGTATTTACAGACTTCAATAACCTGAACAACACTGCATAAAAACAAAAGCTGAAAATACCAGTCAATAACCNCGATTGCCTNATTCTTTNTACTTCGTGATCGTTATGATAACTGCATAAATCTAATATTCTTTGCCCAAGAGNTAGCTCTCTAAACAAAATCATTTATTTAGAATTCAATGATAGTTAATCATTGGTTAATTCCATAAAAGTCTAATTATTCTACCGAAGGTTAATTTCGTTTATTTTTCCTACATTATTTCCTTTATTTTATGTTTTAATCAGAGNGTATAAAAACACAAATGGTATGCGNAGTATTTTATGGAAGAATCAAAACAAAAGTTAATTTATTCGGATTTCAGGGATCGTTGCAACTTTCAAACCACTCTGGAAATTTCTAACCAACTCACAGATGCAGAATCAAAGTCCTTTCTCCCTGAACAATACTTATCAAAATACAGTGAAAAATTTGAATCGCTTGATATTGATCATTTCAGAATCTCACTNTATGGGCTCAAATTTCTACTAAACAGATGGCATGAAGAATCATCNTTTAATTCGGGAGAACACAAACTATTCACCTTNATAAGNAGGAAACCTGACGTCCCTTTACCTNTAAATGAGTCATCTAATGATATGTCAGTNCTAATACCTTATAACTTTAACTTCTCTTTTAACCCGTCTTTTTTAAAAAAAATAACACCATTNCATGANTGGGTAAGATATTACGNCATAGAAAATATTGAACAATTAATGTGTAAGAAGTGGTCATTNAAATCNTGCTTGGCAGACAAGTGTGAAAATTATGTNGCATTTAAGGTGNGATTTTGNGGTGAATCTTGTNTNTCTAAAACACAAAAGAGACGAACTCATGGGAAACAGAGTACNTTTCGATCAAATACTGATAAATTATCAGGNAAAAAANCTTTAACCNGTCGCCGTAGATGAATTATGNCANCCAACTGATATTTCACANATAATCAGTATTNATTNGTCAAAANAGGTAAAGANTANTATAAGTATTTATAGTCTTTTTTACCTCTTCTTTCTGTCNTGTACTACAAAGATTGTTCAGGTNGAAAGTTGTTGCTGTTAGTTGATACTATTTTAATCTACTGCCTATTCTACATTGATCATTTCAACCACAAGACTAATATGAATTTGGCAGTGGGTCTGGGTGAAAATCTAACCACTGTACTCATTTAATACCACGGGGATGGATGTGTTAATATTGTTACCTTTAAGAACTTGGTTGTAGGTTGTAAATGCTGATCCAGGTTTGGCATTTCCAATCCTTTAATAACCTCAAATTCGATTCTTTTAGTTCTATTTTTTGCACAATCTGTTGCAAATCATTTCTATTAAACTTCGATAAGGATTCANCATACTTGGAATTTTGACATAAATGACCCATCATCTTTCTCAAGCCTTGATTCTTGACTAATTCGTTCATCAATTCAACTGTATTAAAATCTAACTTCTCAACTGCTTTCTTCACTAGTTGACCATAAATTTCTTGAACATTTTCGCTATTTAAAGTTTTGTTTATTACTTTATCTATTAACTTTTTAACTTCTTTATTGTATTATCAATAGCATAATCTGAGACAACACTAAAACTCCTTCGTCTTTCTTTTTAACCTAATTTCAAATTAGATCCAACTAAAGAAAGTCAAACTTATCTAGTAGTGGTCAATGATGATCTTTAACTAGCTGAATTCTATCATTTCCTCACTACTATTTTGTTTGATCTNTCCAGTCCTGATATTGATTACTTCTATTAACTCCATTGTATTGAAAAAGAGATTCAAACAAACACAAACCCAAAATATCTTGTATGCATTTAGAGTTACCCAACCAACAAATCTACTATTTTCAAGGATCATCATTANNTTGAGTAGTTGAATCATTGNTTAATTATTTGGTGCCATTATAGTTTAGAAGTTCGTTGATCTAAGAAGAGACACTATTATAAAACAAAATGAAGGAATCTTTTTTATTCAAAAANTGCAACGGGTTTTATCACGAAGGNACAAGAAATAGANNGCTAATACTCAGAGTTGCAATCATTTCGGCTTACTATCAACAAAACATCCAAAGTCTTTTTTCCTTTATAACCGGTATATAGGATCATACTTGCTTATCCTAGAAATCACTGGTGAAATCGCTTCTAATTCTCCCCCAAGTAAGAGCCAGTTTGTTTTGTGAGTTGACAGCTAAATTCCCTGGAACATTCTTGCCCTCTATTACAATGTCATCAAACGTAGCTTCTGCTTCCCAAACATCTAAGCCAATGATACCTGTTTTAAAGGATTGTTCTTCATCTTGCCACTTATTAACTAATTTATCGTTGAAGTATCCACTTAAAACAAACCCTTCAATTGCAAGTTTAATGGTAAATTCCTTGTTTATATCAAGAGGAATATCATCGATGGTTTTTTGAGTATAGGCTCCCTTCTTGATGTATAGACAGGCTTTTTTATTATTCATATCAATCCACCAATCATAATGATGATCAGTATCTAGCCATCGCAGATGAATACCTAGCCAAACACCTTTTGCATTTCTCACTTTTACCTCAATGGAATAATCTGGTCCCCACTTTGGGTCTCCGATCAAGGCCGCACCTTCAACACCATCAGGGTTGATACCATGGTAGCCACCATCTTTAAATTTCCATTTTATGCCTACCTGTTTCCAGTCATCAGCTTTTTTATCATTAAAATTATCCACAAATATGCCTGACCAAACTGTTAGAGATATCATATTGAGTAGAATTATATTGACAACAAAAAAACTGTTGTTAAATTTCAGTTTTGGTATTTTCATAATTTCCTTTTGAAAAACTTAAGAGAATTTTTTCATAATATGAATGATTAATCAGAAACCTAAGCTTGAGACAACAGAGGTTGCGAATAGATATAGGGGGAGATGGAAACTTCTAGAAAAAAGGATACTAGCCGGATTAACTATATTTGTCTTTCATCCCATAAGTTACATCCAACCTATAGTGTAGCAGAAAACGGTTGATAATAAGTTTAGCCTTATTCAAATTGGAACTTAACAACGAACTGAGTATTCTATTTTTGCTTGCTTATTGCAGCTCAGTTTAAGGGCTGTCTTATGGTATTTGTAATCATGAAATTACGAACTCTTCTGATTCAAATATATCAACGATTACTTTCCTATGGTATTAAATGAATATTGTACTTCATGTTTCCACAGAATCATTGTGTGTTCAATTGCAAGTCTGATTCAAGTTGTTTGAATAGTTGGGTTTGAGAAACTTGGTCAACTACAAAATCCAGAAATTGCAAAGCCTCGGTCTCAAGATCTAATTCAATGCCATATTTCCAAGCTTGAGCTTGGTGGATTAAGTCCTTCCACTGGTTATCAAAACTACCTTTGACCCAAGATGAGGCTGTCGGTTTATCACCTGCCTGCTTACATATAACTGTATACAATATACGACAGAGATTGAGAATGAAATAAGCCGTGTAATGACTGTTTGAAAAATAGTCGGGATCATTTTTTTTGCTGACCCATTCGGTGAATAAATTTCTGATACACGCTTTTTGTACTTCTACTATATCCACTGGTTTCATCAGGGTTTTAAAATCTGGGCCAAACAATGAAATGGCGTGGTGATATAGCAAATAGTTATTGATGGTCCACTCGTTTCCGTAAGTTGCTTCCAGATAGAGTTTATTCTCCCCCCCCCAATACCAAGGTCTGGGTTGAGACGGTGGTTCGATGCTTGAAAGCATATCAATAGGAGTATAAGTACACTCAAGACGTTTAAACCATGTCTTGAATTTCTGTTCCAGTTGTTTATGGAATTGGGCGATGACTTTCAATTCTTCATTTGATATAGGTCGATTGAGCATAACCGTAATGTCAATATCGCTACTATTATAGTTAAAAGCATTGTAAGAGAGGGAACCTGTCAGGTAGATGCCTTTTAGATTGGTTCTGAAGATAGAGGCAATTCGACTGGTGAAAAATGAAAGAAGTTGGTCAATTTCTGGATAGGGGGTAATGGATTTCATAGCTTGGTCATTTGATGTGATTATAACCTAGAGTTTGGTGATCTATGAAGAACAGTAAAATAGGATAAATCTATAGAATCTTCTATTTTGCCAAATTCGCCCAGAGCAGATTAAGTTGCTAGGAATGTGGGAAATAGAGAACTGATGATAGTCGTAATCATTTAACAACACACTTAAAGGTTTACTTCCTCCATATACATCCATAGTAATACTTCCATGTGAATGTCCTATCAGTTCCTTGATAAAGGGTTCATGTTGTTTTTTTGACAAATGGTGCAAGAATTGACAAGTGTAGGGCGAAATCATAGAATTGAGTTTCGCATTATTTTTGCGTAGATCATTCGAATTTCGAATCCTAAACGAGGAGATTGTTTATGTTGAAAACGTTTGTCAGTATAACGGTGATTTTGTGTTTTTTAGTTTTAACACAGCCGAATAGTGCTTCTATAGGCAAATCATTAGTTGCACATTGGACTTTCGATGAAGCTAAGGGGGATACAGTCAAAGATTCCGCTAGTGGGATTGAGGGGAAAATTGAAGGAAAAGTCAGCTGGATAGAGGGTAAACATGGAACAGCCTTAAATTTTGACAAAAATGGAAGTGGCATTATCAAGGTGGCTGACGACCCTAAGTTGAATTTTGGAGATGATTTTTCGGTGGTATTTTGGGCTAGGACAACTCAAGTTAGGGCCAAAAATGCTGACTGGTGGAATGGAGGTTGGATTATCAATAAAGATTTGGGTGGGCAGGAAGATGTCAACGATTGGGATATAGCTAATGTTAATGGCCATCTGGTTCTTATAACTGGCAACCCCGAAACCGATAAAGATGACCTGTTAGTTTCTACCGATCCGATTGCTGATGGTAAATGGCATCATTATGCCCTCTCTCGTGTCAAGGAATCAGGCCTTAACACAATCTATGTTGACGGCGTTAAGAATATCAGTGAAGAGAAAGGACCTGGCTTCCATGTTTCCAATCAGACAGCAATGACGATAGGTGGTCACCCAGGAGGGACAGGAAGCGCTTTTCATGGTGATCTGGACGATATGGCCATTTTCAGTAGAGTGATCACCGAAGATGAAATCAACA
>PBVO01000039.1 GCA_002729015.1 Candidatus Poribacteria bacterium | reverse complement strand
GAATCGTGCAGTCAGCGAAGCTACTAACGCCATTTCCAACTTTAACCTCTCACAATCACTTTCGAATAACACTAATTACCCGAACGATTTGGGGAACGCATATTCCAGTGGTAAAAAGTAGAGTTTAGTCTCCATCCATGTTATGTTCTCAATCTACTTTCGATAGGGCCTTCATATTTGAACTATCTTTCCTTTCCGAAAGTTTGCTATTTTTATTTGTAATCCTCGGCATTCTAGTTAATAACGCTAGTGCTACTAACCCAACAATTGATTTAGAAACACAAGAACGACAACAAGAGTTTAAAGAAAAAGCAACTGCTAAAATCCGAGGTCGAGTGGTATGGCCAGGAAGTGACTTAACACATACAACCGTTCAGTTATATGTGGATGAACAGTTGAAGATCGCCTACACAAGTGTTGTACAGCTCAAAGATGGTTTTTTTGAAGTATTAGTAGAGACGGGTAGTTACTATGTTGTTGCTTTCGTCGATGTTAATCAAACTGCTGTTTTTGATTTCGGTGATGGTATGGGAATTTACGGAGTAAATGACTGGGCAGATTCAGCACAAGAAAAACGTATTGTTGAAATCAGTAGTGGACAAATCGTAGAGAATATAAAAATTGAGATCACCGCTCGGTTAGCTGATCTGAACGGTAAACAAAAGATGGTGCCAGTCAATTCTTACCAACCTTCTAAGTCGCAAATGTTTCAATCTCAGCTGGAGCTAATCTCTTCCGGTGTTTCTGGGCAACTAAGCTGGGGAGATGGACTCCCTCATATTTTGTTCGAGAACGCACTAGTAATGGCTTATTCTGATGCTAGCTGGAATTACAAAGTCGCCCAGACTAAAGCTAGTAACGATGGACAATTCAAACTAAATATCCAGAGGGGAAAGTACTACTTGATGGCTATTATAGATAAGAATCAGAATAATAGATTTGATACTGGTGACTATGTGGGAGCGTTTGGTATCCAAAATTTGCGTTCGGATTTTCCTACGCCTGTTTTTATTGATCCTAATCAATTTATGGAAGGAGTCACTGTTGAAATTTCGGGTCGAAAATCAAAAAATGGACGAATAACCCCCATCAAAGCCCGTCTGTTATCAGGTCAGACCGCTTCGGATAGTATGATATCTGTAAGTGGAAAAATAATCGGATTGAAGCAAGAAATTGAGAAAGCTCTGGTATTAGCGTACACATCACCCGCTTTACTGAGTGCTGTGGCTGTGTCTGAAGTCCGAGCAGATGGCAGCTTTTCTTTCTCTTTTCCTTCTGACCATGTGTATTATCTACTTGCCAGTGTTGATGTTGATCAAGATGGTACATATAGTACAGGGGACTTGGTGGGTGGTTACGGCACTCTCGACCTAGTCAATGATCCACCACAAGCGTTAACTCTGCCAAATGTAGACTCCACTGAACAGCTAAATAACCTACAAATTCTTCTCACCGCTACTTATGGAGCTGATGGTCAGCTCATACCCATGGCTGAAATCCCTACTGTTCCTACAAATTTGGATTCTATTCCAAATGGTATTTCTGGTCGAATCTTGACGAATGATATATATTCAGTGGAAACAACTAAATATAGGGAAGTTATTATTTCGGTCTCAAAAACAGACGATTTTTCACAGGCCATTGCGATTCCAATTGATGTTGGATCTGATGGTTATTATAAAATTCCGTTAATGCCAGAGGATTACTATGTAATGGCAGTGATTGATCTCAATGGGGATCGTAAAGCCGGTATCAACGATGGTGTCGGAGTTTTTGGTACCAGGCGGCCCGTCCGTGGTAAACCTCAAATGGTTTCCGTTTACAAAGATCAAATTATCACTAACATTGATATTCAGATTGCTGCTATTTTCACCGATCAGCTAGGTAACATTACCGAAGTTGAGGTAGGACACCGGCCTGAAATTCGAATACAGCATGGCCAGCCAGATGACGTATACCAAATAAAACGTGGAAGTAGGTTGGTGGAAGAATGGTGGTACTGGAAACGGGGGATCGGGTTTGTTTTTGAGTCAACACGCCTAGGTTGGGAGCTTAAGGATGAAAAAAAATTTAAAGCTCAGCCTATTGCAGAAAAAACACAACAATCCAAAATAAGTGCGGGAAGGCTAACACAAATTGGTACTCATCTTTTCTATAGCTATGATGGTGTGATTTGGGCTTATTCACCAGAAGGCTCTCATCAACCGATTGGTCTTGGCAACTCACCATCAACATCACTAAATGGTCAGTTAATATATCAAAATGATCAAGGTGAAGTAATGATTTCAAAAAAAGGTGAAAAAGCTTCGGTATTCTTAAATAGGCGTGATTTTGCTACCGACGCTACAGTCTCCCCTGATGGCAAGAAAGTTGCGTTCGCTCGACAATTAACTGACAGAGCTCGGATTTTTATTCGAGATATCGAATCCGATTACGAAATTTCAGTGCCTTCTGTGGCTCTAGAAATGGGAATGCCAGCTTGGAATATAACAAGTAAGTTACTTGCCTATGTTGGTACAGGAGAAATCGGCAGCAAAGATGATACCGGAAAAGCCACGCGTAATATATATAGTTATGATTTGAAGTCAAATCGAATTGATTCAATTAGCGTTGGACCAAATGATGATACTACACCGGTGTGGTCGCCTGTTGATATGCGGAGGTTGGCCTTCTGCCGTTTAGAAAATGATCGTCAACAGATCTGGCTTATCGAGTTTGACGACTACGGACAGCCAAATGAAAACCAGCTAACTCAGAATGGAGGTAAATCACCCGTTTGGTTGCCTAATGGTTCCGGGTTGATCTATGAAAATAATGGTCAATTGTGGCTAGCTACTTGGCCGGGGAACTCTGTTGATCAAGTAGAGTTTGTACCTCTAACAATCAATGGACAAAATGTCTTTGGCTACCATCCTAGCTTAGTACCAGAACTTTGATTTACGCGTGATTTCCCTTGCAGATTGTGAATAGCATTTGATACCATTGGTGGTTGTGTGCGATTGAGAATATCGGCAGTCTGTTGTGATAGTAGTAGAAGAAATAGGAGATTTGAAACCATGACTTATGTCATTTGTGAGCCTTGTGTGGATGTGAAAGACACTGCTTGTGTCGACGTGTGCCCTGTTGATTGCATCCACCCTACCAGCGATTTTCCTGAGTTATTTGATGTTGAGAAGATGCTGTATATTGATCCAGAGGAATGTATTGACTGTGGAGTCTGCGAACCTGAATGTCCTGTAGAAGCTATCTTCGCCGAGGATGATGTGCCGGATGAATGGGAACAATATACAAAGATGAATGCCGACTTTTTCCAATAAGATAGAATTGCTGAAACCGGCTAACTCAAGTTTGTTGACTTCGAGAAACTTGAGTTTAACCGGTTTTTATTATGTGTAGTAGGAAGTAAGCTCTCATCAAATTTTAGCCGCTCTTTAAAAGATTCTGTACAAAATAGCAGATAGGGATACGGTGAGCGGCGTCCTCTTTTTGCTTTGATTTGAGGGGGCCACTTAGCTTCTTGCAGTCATTCCAGTGTTGGTCATAGGGTAGTGGCTTATATGTGGCCTCAGAATCAAGAAAAGTTTTCTTGCAACAGGATATCTCCAAGTTGTTTTGAATTGGATACCCCCAAACGCGACATATAATCGGTCGATAGTCGTAGATGATACAAACACCACCAAGCAACATTGGGCATTCTGATTCTACATGCCCCTTTATTGTTTCAGCAGCCTCCGTGCCAGCTGTTACTACCTCTTCTTCGGAATAGCCTTCTTTTTCAATCTTGTTGATTGTACGTTCTGCTTTTTTTTGCACATGCTCCTGTATTGGGTGAGGTAGTGTCTTTAATCCAATACCCAGATGTTTTGCTTCAACAAGACTGATTGACATTGTAGCCGTATTCCGACAACAATCAAAACAATTTGTCGGACATGGAAGACTACCGGCTTGGTCAGCCAAAGCTCGGGTTTCATCGCCAATGTTAGCGATTAAGTTAAGATATGAGTCCATTATTTAGAATTCAATTTATGGCATCAGAATATCGATCTCGTGGATGGCGACTTGGCAGGCCACAATCTTGGATCCATTTTGTAAGACCAATTTAATTTCTGCTCCACTGACCCAATCAATCTGGCCTTGAAAAATTTCGCCTTCTCTCAAAACTATTTTAATTGGTATAACTCCTCGGCGGGCTTCTTGTAGATCTTTAGGGTCAAAAGGAATAATATCTTCCAAGTTACCAATAGGAATAGAAACGGGGTTAGCCTGGATGTCTTTCTCGAATACTCGCAGTTTCTCGATTAACTGAGCATCTTCGGCTTTGTAGTAGTACTTGATCTCTTGCTTAGTATATTCCCTACGCTTTCCGTTAACATCTAACACAAATACTGATTCTATATCTTTTGGATTACGCGTAAAATTCAAAATTGTAGCACCAAATAATTCCTGCTGATATGTAGCAAAAAACATAGGTACTTCGTAACGAATCTGTTTTTCAATATAAAGAGTCCCAAAGTCATTTTTCCCACGATCGGAGCCGGAACTATTGTCGTCATCGATCCACTGCTGAAAAATATTAGTGGTGACATTTTGCTGATTTAAAACACTTTCTCGAGGAATCAGATTTTTACCTTGACTGAGCCATCGCTTTTCTATGGCCGTTAGCAGTAGCTCGATATCATGACCGACTAGTCCTTTTTTTCCTTCCTTTATGTTGAATCGTACCCTTTGACCAACTCTTGGTTGATCATAGGGGCCAGTGATTGAGGAACTATGCATGAATACATCCGCGCCTCCTCCTTCCTGTGCGATAAATCCGTACCCTTTTTCTTCGTTATAGTATTTAATAACTCCTCTAGGCACGATTCTCCTCCTGATCTATTCGAGCTATTGCGGCTTGAAAGTCAGCCGTCCCCTGCTCTTCTAATGGAATATTATTAGTATTTACCCGATCACGTTTTGTTGAACGTGATGATAATTCATAATTCTGTTGCCAGTTAGGCACTAGCCCTGAAACCATTTCGGATTCACTTTTTTTCTTTTTTTGTTGCCAATTTTTAACTTCTTGGATAATCAACGGACTTGACCTTGCCATTTCAATCCACTGTGGAGGTCCTTGCTCATGACACATGATTAGCTCACAACGACCTCCCCAGACTGAGACACAAGCTTCCCACCACTTCTGGTAATATTGTATATCGGATCTATGAGGACCGACTAAATCGCATTCGGTAATCCATAAAGGATTATCTCCTTGCCAGTTTTCGGTAGCCTCTACGTAATTGATTTCTAACCCATTTTGTTGATAATTAAACCAAATTTCTTCAATATCATCATACTTGTTATCTTCCGGTGGCCAATACAAATTAAGACCGACTGCATCTAGAGAAAATCGAAACCCGCTACGGTATATCGAACGACCAACATCGGTTTGTTGATCATCTGGAACAATAAAACGCCTAGTTGGCAACGCCAAATTTAAAACTCGGTTATAGCTACCAAACAAGACCGACCAAAATAAGCGCCAACGAAAACGTTGTAGTAACGGCTGCCAAAAAGTATTACCATAAACTAATGATGTGTTGAATGTGGTTAGGCTAGTAATAATATCTTGCCACTGTATACGATTGCGATGTGTTCCAATTAGATCACTGCCAAGGCAAAGGTATTCCGGCTGATAATCTTTGGCCAAACTTTCGAGTTCTAGTCTAATTCTCCCCATCAACAGCTCCCAGGAATTCATTTTCACAGTACCAACCCAGCCCTGCCAATTAGAAGGCATTTTTCCACTAGAATCTCGTGGAACGAAATGAGGTTTGACCATCAATTCAAATCCAGTATCTCTGATAGCAGATACAGTATCTCGAATTGGCAAGTAAATCTCAACAAGTCTCGCACGATCATCTCTATCTAGCAAATATTGGGGAACTATGGCAACAGTTGTTACACCTATTTCTTTTAATTTTGGTAATATTTCCAGAAAATGTGTATAGTGATAGTCGCTCCAAATTGTGTAACCCAACTTCATATCTTTAGCTCCTTAGGCTCACGATTTCGTAATTCTTCGACTATTTGTTCCAGCTTCAATCCTCGGGATCCTTTTATCAATATTATATCCCCATCTGACAAGTATCGGTCTATTATTGGTACTACTTCTTTAGCCGAATTACAAGAGATAATACGCGAAATACGCTTTTTAGCTCCCTTCGCAATTTGTCGACTCAGTTTCCCAACCGTAATTAGTAAATCAAGATCTGTCGGTATATTTTCACCTATTTGATGATGCAGCCTATCCGATTGTTCTCCAAGTTCAAGCATATCACCCAAAACTGCAATTTTTTCTCCTTTGGCACGAAGACCAGAAAAGAGTTCTAATGCACTTTGAACAGAATCTGGGTTAGCATTATATGCATCATTGATAATTCGAAAGCCGTTGATATTAATTGGTTGTAACCTCATTTGTACTATTCGAAAGGTTTCCAAACCAGTCTTTATTTGTTGTAACGTTAAACCTGCCCAGTAACCAACCGCGGCGGCGGCCAATGCATTAAAAACATTATGGTAACCGATACATGGCAAGTGAATTGGGATTGTTTCACCTAATTGATTAATCACTAGTTGAAACGATGCTAATCCATCACAATTGAGATGAATATTTTGGGCGACGACATCCCCATCCGTACCAAAGTTAACCCGATTAGTAACTAAATCTGTTTGGATATTTGCTAGTTTCGTGTCATTATTGTTGAGAATCGCTACTTTGACATTCTTCAACAATGCACATTTTTCTTTGGCGACACCATCGAGGTCTCTCAAAAACTCTATATGACTAAAACCTATATTTGTGATCAATCCAACGGTTGGCCGTACTATGTCAGTCAGCCGTGCTATTTCTCCAGGTCGATTTGTTCCTAGCTCAAACACTGCAATATCTGCTCTTTGAACCGGTAATTCTAACAGGCTTTTGGGTAAACCGACCAAGTTATTGTAATTCTTCTTTGATTTGAAAACACTAAATTTGACTGATAATACTGAATTTATCATTTCCTTTGTGGTTGTTTTACCGTTACTACCGGTTACCGCTATAACGGGCCCATCAAATTTTTCTCGATAAGCTTTCGCCAGATCCCCGTAGGCTTGGAGTGTATCCGGAACTCTAATAACTAAGGAAGCATTTAGTTGTTTCAGAGAAACATCTACTCGAGAAACAACTACTCCCATTGCTCCATTGATTACTGCTTGGGATAAAAAATCATGGCCATCAAAGTGCTCACCCAATAGAGCTAAAAACAAATCACCGATACACAGACTCCGACTGTCAGTTGAAACTCTACCAACCGTTTGATCTAAATGACCTCGTACCAATTGGCCACCAGTAATATTAATGATTTCTTGAACCGAGAATTGCACAGGAGTAACTGGATATAACTAGTTTTTTCTACCAGTAAACCACATTGAGTTCAATCATCTGACCCGACGTAGGTTGTAATTAAGTTAGGTTGTTCCTTCAATTGCTTTAGATAACGAGCTAGCTCTTGGTTACGGGGCTCAAGTTTATAAGCACGTTCCAAATTCTGCACTGCAATATTCCTCAAACCAACTTTCATCCATAAAGAGCCTAAATTTTGGAAAGCTGGAGCATATGCGTCCTTGATGTCAATAGCAGCCATGAAGCTATCACGGGCTTTCATCAGATATTCCCTAGTAGTTCCAACCAAAATATGAATATCTGCCCCCTCTTTCCAAGGCGTTGTATATACTTGTGCGCCCCTTTCTTGAGCATTTTCTGTAACTTCGCGCACGCACTCCTTGTCATCGACGGTTAAACGGATATAGCCAGAAGAAATTAGTTTAAGAGCTGTTTCCAGTTCTCTTATGACTTCAACTGGTGTACGTCTACTTAGGTCGCTTTCCCATGAGGGCCAATTAGGTCCTGCTTGATCCAGCGCATGTTCGTAATAAACATACCCAAGATCATTACGAACTTCTGCATTATCTGGTCGCATTTTAAGTGCGGCCTCATAAATAGTAATTGCCTGAGTGTAATTCTTCATTGTGCTGGCCCGTTTTCCCTGGTTTCTAAGGTCGCGAAATTCCTCACTATCCATATTCAAAGCACTTCTGGGCTGGTATCCTTCAGATATATGTAACTTAAGGATTAACGGTATAGAAATAACTAAAGTAACAACTACTGCAATAATTAAAGGCCGTTTTGACATAATAATTGAATATTCTTAAGAAGGATTAATAAAACTATTGAATGACAAGATTACGGATGACACCAGTCTGGCCTTTTCTTTCAAATCGAATACTAAAAGGGTAACCTCTTGGCAACTGATCTGCGATCAACTTCAATTCTTCTAGTGTACTAACATAAGTATCGGCAATACGGTATATAAGGTCCCCTTTTTTTAGGCCACGGCGCGCTAGCTCACTCCTTTTACCAATTTGTGTTACTATCACACCACTACGATTATAGCTCTGATTTTCTCCATAGTTAGGTTGTTTGACTCGTATTTCCCAACCTCTGAGTTGATAATCCCATTCTAATTCTGTCACCTCAACTTCTATTTGTATTTGCTTTTTTTTGCGTATTACTTGTAAAGTTAGAAGTTCGCCTACATCTAGTAACCTAACGAAGTTCCGAAAAGCATTAGTATCAACAATTTTATTTTGGCCAACCTCTGTGATAATATCTCCCCGCTTTAGATTAGCTATCCTATTTTGTTTGTTGACTTCTGCCACTAAAACTCCGAATGGCTCAACTTTTAATTTGTCTGCTAGCTCGGGAGTTAGGTCTTGTACTGTAATACCGAGTACCGGAGCGACAACTGTACCGTATTTGGTAAGTTTCCTCCAAATTTTAACAGCAGTACTCACTGGTATGGCAAACCCAACTCCTTGTGAGCCACCACTAGTGGAATATATAGCAGTATTAATACCAATCAACTCACCTTGGGCGTTAACTAGTGCCCCACCACTATTGCCTGGATTTATTGAGGCATCTGTTTGAATTAAGTTTCGATGTCGCTGTTTATCTGTTTCTAAAGAACGGTCTTTGGCACTCACTACCCCGACCGTAACGGTTGGCTTGGGATTACCGACCGACGTTGCAAATGGGTGGCCAATAGCAATTGCCCACTCACCGACAAGTAAGTTTTCCGAGTTACCAATTTCGATTGAGACTAGGTCTTCAATCTGTTGTTTCATATCTTCGATCTTTAGGACAGCTAAATCAGAAAAAACATCTTCACCAATTAGTTTCGCTTCATATTGGCGACCATCTGACAAAATTACCTGAATCGAGTCGGCGTTTTCAATAACATGATAATTAGTTAAAATATGGCCTTCGGGAGATAAAATCACCCCTGAACCAAGCCCTCTTCGTTCGCGTTGTTGTGGAACCCGAGGGAAATCAAAAAATGGGGAACGCCAAAAGTCCTCAAAAAATGGGTTAACGTAAACATGCTCAATTCGGGTTGTACTGATGTTAACAACCGCCGGACTAGCTAACTGAACAGCATTTACAATAGCATTTTGGCGGGACTGATTAATTTCAGCATGAACATTAATACAAAATTGTTCCTGAAAAAAGATAAACCAAACAATCAGGCAACCAACTCTTGATCCAACTTTCTTCATACTTGTACGAATCAATGTTAAATCTTCTAGGGTTATTTTCGCCAAGCCATTGGTGTCAAAATTACTAGTAGTGTGTATAGTTCAAGGCGACCCATTAACATGCAAAAACAGAGCACCCATTTACCTACAGGTAATATATGAGCATAGTTATCGGTTGGACCAACGGTACCTAAACCCGGCCCAATATTCATTAGAGCTGAGGCGACAGACGTGGAAGCACTTGTCAAATCCAATCCAAGACCAGCTAAAGAAATAGTAGCTAACACAAATACTGCTACTCCAATAAAGAAAAAGCCCAAAATATTCGACATGATCTCTTTTGGTACTATTTGTTCATTAAGCTTAATTGGCAAGACCGCATGAGGCAAAATCATATGCTTTATTTCTCGATAGCCTTGCTTGATAAGGAGCAGAAACCGAACTTGCTTCATTCCCCCTCCAGTAGATCCCGCAGACCCTCCAAAGAACATCAAAAAAATTAGTATTATTTGGGCTAGGTAGGGCCAGAGCTCGAAATCTGCAGTTCCATATCCAGTAGTAGTGACAATCGCTAAAACCTGAAAAAGAACAAATCGAAGAGCACTTCCAATCGAATTATATACTACATTACCTTTATAAACTGGATAAATTTGATTATTGATTGTTACTTGTTCGTTTATTATTGGGTAGGGTTGATTTTCGTACTGGACTTTACCATCAACAATTGGATAAATTTGATTGTCAATCTCTATTACTTCTTCTTGGTTTACAGCACGAACTGTACCATTAATAACGACTACTGGTTGTAACATAGTACATAGCATCAGCACAGTTGTTACAGTTCCAACAATGAATACATAAAATCGGAATTCTTCGTCTTTCCAGTAGCTTCCAATATTACCTTTTAGAGCTCTGTAGTGTAGTGAAAAGTTAGTACCTGCAATGAACATAAAAATGATAATTATCGTATCAATATAAATACTTTGGTAATGCCCAATGCTAGCATTTTTAGGAGAGAAGCCACCAGTGGCCACAGTACCGAAAGCATGACAAAAAGCATAGAATAGGCCATCAGCCGGACTTTCTCGAACTTCTTCGGGCACTATCCAAACGGTTCCTACCCAAAGGCAAACGACCTCAACGAGTGTGATTAACACATAGACCCACCATAATACTTTTGCCGTTTCTTGAATGCGTGGCGTCAAGCGATCAGTTTGGGGGCCAGGGGCTTCAGCTCGAAGTAATTGCATGCCTCCAACACCAAGCAAAGGTAGGATTGCAACAGCTAACACCAATATACCCATACCACCGAACCAATGGGTAAAACTACGCCAAAACAGGATGCCGTGTGGTAGGTGTTCAATTTCTGTTAAAATAGTCGCCCCTGTAGTACTTAAACCGGACATAGACTCAAAGTAACTATCGGTAAATCGACGAAAGGCCGAAACTTCTTTATCAATACCTGAACCTAAAAAGTCTTGATAAAGAAAATAAGGCATTGCCCCTATTAAAGCAACAATAACCCAACCTAAAGACACAATAGCGAAGGCTTCCCTGTTACTCATTACTCGATCTGATTTACGTGTAAGTAAATGCAAAATTCCACCAATCAAAGCGGCACCCACCGAACTTGCGACAAATACAATCCAGTCTTCACTACCTTGGCTTCTGTAGCAAATTGAGACTCCAAGCGGCACGAGAAGGGCGACAGCCGTAGCCAATAGTAAATTGCTAAGTGTAAAAATGACTAATTTGATATTCATGGGTAAAGCCTGAGAATAATACATCGAGGTAAATCGATTGGGAAATCATCACAGGAGGATTATTTATTGAGTTAAGCAAACAAGGATTCTATTTGGGGTATGGATTCAGGTTGACTGAAAATGACTATATCATCTCCAGGTTGAATGATGACATCACCTGTTGGTAGCACAACTTTTCCGGACCGGAGAATCGCGCCAATTACAGCATCTCTGGGAAGGTTAATGGCACTGACTTTTTTGTTACAGGCTTTTGCTTTTTCGCTAACTACCAACTCTAGGACTTCAGCGTCGATATCTTTTATTAAAACATCTTTCAATACATTTCCACTTCGTAACAAGCGCAAAATATCATTAACAAGTGTTAGGTGCCGACTGACAGCCGAGTCTATTTCGGTTATAGATGCTAGTATTGGTAGATAGGTTGGTTCTTGTATCAGAGGAATTGTTCGTTCTGCGCCTTCAGCCGTTGACAAGATGCAAGACATGATGTCATCTTCATCATCTCCTGTTACTGAGATGAAACTGTCAGCTTCACGTATTCCTGCCTCGGCTAAAATTTGTCTCTCTAAGAAGCTACCGTGAATTATAGTAGCCTTTTTTAATATTGAACTAGCTTCTTCTGCTTTATGAATGTCTGGCTCAATTATCGAAACTTTCACAGACGATGACTCCAGTTGTTGAGCAACTTCAATTCCAATTTTTGAAGCTCCAGCGATAACTAGTCTCTCCAAATTGTGGGAGCTTGATATTCCAGATATTTTCATTATGTTTGAAATAGCGCTACGACTGCCCATCACAAACACTTCGTCTCCCAAAGATATTTGATTCGAACCTCTTGGCATAATTGTCGATTTCCCCCCTTTTTTCTTAAGGGCGACAAAACGAAGTTCAGCAAATATATTCCTACTGGATATTTCTTCGATAGAAGAATTGACAAGTGGGTTGTCCGACTCGATATTAAAAGCGATAAGCTGAATTTTTCCGCCGGCGAAATCAACTACCTCACGTGCTTCCGCAGACCTAAGTAGGCGAATAAACTCGGCGGCACAAAGCCTTTCAGAATTTATCGTGTGATCAATGCCAAGATCATCCCGAGTTATTATATTATTATCATCAAAGTAAGTGGAGTTGCTTACTCTGGCAATTTTGTTTTTGACACCGCATTGCTTGGCAATCAAATTAGCAAGTATGTTGGTTTCATCAGAGTTCGTGACCGCGATTAACAAATCAGTATCGGATATGCCTGCGGTTTCAAGTAAAGATGGAGTTGATCCTGATCCACAAAGTGTCATCAGGTCTAGTGTTTCCGAAAGCCTATCGCAAGCCACTTGGGATTTATCTATTGCTACCACATCGTAATTTTCGGCAAGCAGAACCTTAGACAGTTGAAACCCGACTTCCCCGGCACCAATAATAATAGCTTTCATTTCTTATTCCTGATAATACTATGTCTTCTCATGGATTTGTTATATACTTCATCATAATTGCAGGAGAATCTTGGTTATCCATTTTATTAGTAGCCTCTGATCCGTAACGATCAAATAACTGATCCTGGATTAATTCTAAATACTGAGATGCTGAATCTTTATTTTCAAATTCCATTACAAATCCATGATAATTGGTATCACTAAATTCAGTGATACTGTCGTTATAAGTACGAAATACGGATTTGGGGTTGATGTCGGTTAATAAATCCGATAGAGGCCAGTAACGAGAGGGTAGATTTTGGTCTAGGTTCAGGTAAGTAGAGTGTAAGACGTGGTTTTCAATTGGCAAAACTGAAATCAAGGGCACNTCACTTACACGACTATCATTAATATCTATGATTTGTTCTTCAATTTTTTCCGCAATATCGGTAACAGCTTGATTTATAGCTGTCGCATATTCATACATTTCAATATCNACNAAATATTGTCCCTTGCAAAATAATAGGCGGTCATCCATTTCAGCAGCCATTTTGCTTCCAATCATCCTATACTGATCCTGTGGTAGACGAGTCGAACTAAATAAACTATATGCATTTTCAGCTGTCCCTAGGTCGAAGACTTCAGCTAAAATGAGCGGACGCGCCCCCAACTTAGGAGATTGAAATTCAACGTGAGCTTGTTGCCGAAACCCATAACGAAAATATAGTTGAGGGTTACCAAATGGGACATCGTAATACAGCTCTCGACCATTGTAAATTTTTGGTGGTTTTACATGATTCCAGCCTTCGATCTCATTGTTATTGGGTAACAGATCGACTAGACTGACTGAACTATCCGGATCCCTTGAAGGTGAAAAAGTNTCGANGACGTCAGTCAAATTTGATTTCTCAGAATCAAATTTAGNCANACGTNGCNNAATCTCTCCAATNAGTTTTTTTGTNTTTTTNACACTATTTNTTTGCAATGCACCATACAGATAGTNTTCGTATTGAGCTATAGACAAATAACGGTCTTTTTTTTGACAACCCAACACGGATAGACAAAAAAGACCGACGAAATGGTACAAACAATTTTTCTTGCTAAATGAGACCATCATTTCTGTGTTAACCGAATCAATCAGTCTCCAAAATTACTTTACCACTGTTCGGCCAATAAGCTATACAAGTCATCTACTAATTCTTCGACCAATCGACTTTTAGCTTCGCCAATTGTTTCCGGTGGCTCACCTCGTCCAGAAACAAGAAAAAACTCGTGTATTTGCTGGTAACTATCATTCTGTTCAACTAATTTATTTCGAACCTGATCTCTGAACGTGTAGTCTACAAGCAGTTTCATTTGCAAGCGTATGGGACGATTATTCCCATCAAAATCAATTGCTTTTATATCGTAATCCCGGATNATCAAGTCAAGTTGAGAATCATTCCCATCTCGCCATTTTTGGCTAAAACGATCAATCATTGCTTCACGAACAATCTCATCGTAAAGTTTACCAGTTGATCTTTCGTAAGTAAAGTCAGGGTCCTCAATATCCACCGGTGTGACGGTGATGCTATCAATGTGGCTTAGGTAGTCAGAGGTTGATACATAACCACATCCGATAAATAGAAAACCTAGAATCGACAAAACTGACATTACTCGCCTATTTNTCAGCGTGCTATGTAGAAAATCAAAGCCTTCTTCGATAATGATTGAATCCATGGTTGGCTATCTTACAGAACGTACNACTATCACTTGCCCAGATCGAAAACATTGATATCCAAACATGTAATTAATAACGAATAAAAGAAGGTGAGTTCTCTTGACCATCAAAATGACAACGATCCAACTGTGGCCAATAAACTTCAGNCGCGGTAAACATAGTCTACTCAAACGGGCGGGGGCGATTTATATTTTTATTTTCGGCTAGAATAACATTTCGAACCAACGCTGGTAACTTTTGGGCATACCCAACAATCTGATCTCGATACTTCAACGAAAAACTAAGCGCTATCACTTGGACAACCAAGANACCCACCAGAAATTTTGTAAACCAAGTTTTTTCTAAAAGGCTATCCTGTTGATTCTGTTCCATCTGAAATATACAGTCATTTATAAAATCATCAAAAAAACATATGAGAAAGACNGAAGATAGAGGAATAAGCAGNACTTCTCATTCCTCTCTTNTACTTAGAAGCGATCTTTTGGTACCCGGAGAGAATTGTTTCTNGATTGTCCTTCNTCTCGATTNCTATTATTGCCTCCGGAACGACCACTGCCACGTTCTCGGCGTCGGTTTCCGCCGTCGCGGTAATTCGAACTCCTTCGAGGCCCAGAGTTATCCCTAGATGGTGCGTCCTCTCTCGGTGGTGTGTTAGCCGATATCTCATTTGCCTTCTCGGCACTTTCTCCACACAAAGTCAGATCGACCCGTTTTTGATCATCGATAGATAGAACTCGGACCTGAACCGTATCGCCAACGGCTAAAATATCCTCCACCTGACGTACATACCCATTACCCATTTGTGAAATATGAACCATTCCATCGCAATTAGGTAAGATTTTAACAAAAGCTCCGAATGGGGCAATGCGAACGACTTCACCTGTATATTCCTTGTCTACCTCTGGGACAGCTGTTATTTCCCTAACTTTTTCCTCCGCAGCCATAGCCGCATTTGCGTCTGTGGATGCAATCTCTACACGACCGTCATCTTCAATACTAATAGTGACACCGGTCTCTTCTTGAATTTGCTGTACGACCTTACCACGTGGCCCAATTACATCCTTAATTTTTTCAACTGGGATTTTAATCGTGTTAATGCGAGGAGCATGGGGTGATAACTCTGCACTCGGTGCTCCTATGATTTGCTCCATCTTTTCCAAGACAAACAAACGAGACTCACGAGATTGATGAATAGCTCGTTTCATTAATTCCGGTGTGACACCGTCGATCTTTATGTCCATTTGGATAGCAGTAACACCGTCTCGCGTACCTGCTACCTTGAAGTCCATATCTCCTAGAAAGTCCTCCATACCGACCATATCGGTCAGTATGGCCTCTCTATCTCCATCCTTAACAAGGCCAACTCCAACACCAGCAACAGGTTTTTTTAAGGGTACGCCAGCATCAAGCAAGGCCATTGTTGTACCACAGACCGTTGCCATGGATGATGACGCGTTAGACTCTAAAATTTCNGATACCACGCGGATTGTATAGTTAAACTCTTCTTTGTTTGGAANAACTGCTTTGATTGCGCTTTCTGCAAGAGAACCATGNCCGATTTCTCGTCGGCCAGGGCCCATGATTCGTCGAACTTCTCCCACACTATAGGGAGGAAAATTGTAGTGTAAAAAGAAGGGCTTATTTTTTTCTCCGGCTAAACTACGTTCTATGTCCTCATCTAGTGATGTGCCTAAAGTCACCGCACAGAGAGCTTGTGTCTCGCCCCTAGTAAATAGTGATGAACCATGTGCATGTGGTAGCAACGCAACTTCACCTGAGATCGGCCGCACTTCAGTTGCGCTTCGNCCGTCAATACGAGTGCCTTGAGTGAGAATTGACTCTCTCATCTCATGCTTTTCCAAATCTTTAAGGATTGCATCTGTATCTTGGGCGTAGTTTTCCGCATCTTCNTCATCTGTGGTTGAAGAAATGAGTTGATCCAGGATGTCATTTTTTAATTCTTCTGACAGTGTACTTCGCTCTTGCTTGTCGGCTATACCAATAGACTCACGAACCCTCTCACCGACNAAATCAGTCACTTTCTGACGAAAATCATTGTCGATAGTCTTTGGCTCAAACTTACGTTTGTCTTTACNACAAACGGCAAGCAGTTCATCTTGTAGCTTAATAATTTCTTTGATTTGTTCGTGGGCNAAAACAATNGCATCAATCACTTCATCTTCTGGAACTTCGTGTAGGTGTCCTTCAACAGACATAACTGCACTCTGGTTACCACTAACAAAAAGCTCTAGATCACAACGCTCCATTTCCTCCGAGGTTGGGTTGACAATTAATCGATTATCAATCCGCCCCACNACGACACCACCGACAGGACCATTGAAAGGTATATCAGACATACTCAATGCTGCTGATGTNCCAATTAAGGCTGGTACATTCGCTAAATTTTCCTTGTCATAAGAGAGTACCGAGCACATAACTTGAACTTCTTGATTATATCCCTTTGGAAATAAAGGGCGAATACAATGGTCAATTAACCGAGATGTCAATTGCTCAGGAATACCAGGTCTCGGCTCTCTCCGGCCGTACACACCCGGTATTTTTCCACCTGCATATCCACGTTCCCTGTAATCAACAGTTAAGGGTAAAAAATCTACATTGGCTTCTCTTCTAGCTGCTACCGCTGTTACTAAAACAACTGTCCCACCATACTTCACCCAAGCGGAACCGTCTGCCTGTTTGGCAACTTTTCCTGTCTCTATGGAGATCTGTTCTCTCCCTAGTTGCATTTCTACTTTCAATTATTTCTTGCTCCTTATGTTTCCTAACTCCACTTCTCATGCGTCCACTGGGCTGTATCGATGATTATCCTCTTCTACTGATTACATCTCTAAGGCCAAGTTTCTGGATTAATTGGCGATAGCGAGGGGCATCGGCATTATACAGATAGCGCAGCAATCGCCTTTGCCGCCCAACCAATTTGAACATTCCATACCGAGAATGATGGTCTTTGGTATGTGTTCGTAAATGTTCGGTTAGTTGCTTAATCCTAGCATTTAACAATGAAATTTGAACCTCAGGTGAGCCCGTATCAGTATCGTGCTTTTTNTNATCTTCTAGAATTTCTTGAGTCTCTCTTTTGTCTAAACCCACGATCAATCTTCTCCTTTATTTCAGTAACTACATCCAAAATTCCACTCTGCAAGCCCACATTATAACATAAATATGTTTTCAATCCCCATCAATTGATTGACAAAGATCATAGGACTAACAAAGGTAGACATTCTTAAATAAAATACGAATCACTCAATATCGATCGTGCTGCCTTAATATCTTCTCGGATTTGTTTAGCTAGGCATTGTGTGTCTGGAAACTCCATTTCATTTCGAATCTTTTCTTGCAAAACGACATCTAANTCTTTCCCATAGATTTCCTGATTAAAATCTAGAATATGGACTTCGATTTTTGAATCATTTCGTCCGAAGGTGGGTTGAATACCAATGTTGGCCACACTTTCATAGATTGTTGAAAATTCTGANTTCGAGGTTTTTAACGCAACCGATGTCGCGTATACACCACTTGGTGGTAAAACTTGTCGTCCAGCATCAATATTGGCTGTTGGAAAACCTATCTGACGCCCCCGTTGGTCACCCCTTATCACTCGACCTCGCAATGTGTGCGGACGAGTTAGCATCGCCCTGGCTAATTCCAAATCTCCTTCTGCAATAGCTGATCGTATTTTAGTACTATGGACAGATTGTCCATCGATTTGTCGCTGCTCAACTACCGATATACTAAACCCATATTTCTCGCCATATTTCTCTAGGGTTTCGATAGTTCCNCCACGATCTTTGCCAAAGTGCCAATCATATCCAATCACCAAATGTCNAGTCCTTAATTGGTCAACTAAAATCTCAGAGATAAAATCAGCAGCCGACATATTCGACGTTTCCGTGTTGAACCGAAGAGTAAAAGCTGCACCGATTCCAAAACTTTGCAAAATTTCAATTTTCTGGCTCGACTGTGTCAGTTTGGGAGGGGCCAGATTCGGTTTCAATAGCTCTATTGGAGATGGCTCAAATGTTAGTACAGCTGTTGGTAATTGAGCTACTTGCCCCCAATCATACAACTTTTGAAGGATAGATTGGTGCCCAATATGTACTCCATCAAATACACCAATACTGAGACCAATACCATCTCTTGTGAAAGATGGATCGTAGCCTTGGATGATTGTCACAATGTATTTTTACGTTATGTTTTTTTTATTAAAGAAAATTGTTCTCGATACTGGCCTAACATTTGACTCGCCTGTTCAAATGGAATGATAATTTCGTGTTCGATTGAGTTTTTGCTTTTTAGTTGATCTATAGTATGAGCGTCTGATAAATGAAAAATACCAGAGCTTGTTCGGTTGAGTTGGGATAAAACGGCTCCACAATTTAGTTTTTGTCCAATATCTGAAACTAAAGATCTTATGTAGGTACCTTTACTACAAACCACAGATATTTTCACCTCAGGTAATGTATTGTCGGCTGATAATTCTCCTGAAATCAGTTTTAGCTGGTCAATTTTGACCTGACGAGTAGGGAGTTTATCGAGCTGGATTCCCTTTCTAGCCATTTTGTACAAAGGTTGACCTTTTCGCTTGATTGCCGAAAACATAGGAACNGTTTGCTGAATCGGACCTCTAAAGTGNCCTAAGGATTGTTCAATTTGCTCAATAGTAATGTGATCAGCAACTGATCTTGTAAGAATTTTACCACTGGTATCAAAGCTGTCGGTCGTTATNCCCAGTAGCATCGTAGCCTCGTAAGTCTTGGTACCAATTTGTAACGCGTCAAATAGTTTAGTGGCACGACCTAGGCAAACCAATAAAACACCTGTTGCCGTCGGATCTAGGGTGCCACCATGCCCAGCTTTTTTGATTCCTAGCAGCCTCTGTACCTGATCAACGGCTCTCCGAGAGCTAATTCCCCCTGATTTATTTAAGTTTATAATACCATTCATGCTATTTAATATTCATCAATCTGTAATTGTGCAGCATCAGTTAATTGAGCCAAAGCTTCATTTATGGGCTTCTCAATTAGGCAGCCAGCCGCTTTTTGATGGCCTCCCCCACCATACAAGCCACAAATCCGACTAACATCGACCCTATTTTTGCTACGTAAACTAAACTTGGTAAAACCATTTTCTAATTCACCTGCGATGATAGCTACTTCGACTGAATCAATTGCTCGAATGTAGTTTACAAACCCCTCTAATTGACTAAAACCGCACCCATTTTTTTTCAGCATTTTCTGTGTGACTTTTAGCCAAGCAATCTTCCCATCTACAGACGTTTCTAGTGTTTGTAAAACATCTCCCAATAGATGNAAACGTATTTTGGGGACTGTATCATAAACATNTCGATATACTTCGTCAACAGAAACGCCCTCTTCAATCAAGTCNGCGGCCATTTGGTGTGCAGTAGATGTAGAATTGGAATAACGAAAACAACCGGTGTCAAACATTAGTCCTGTGTACAAGCAGATAGCGCGTTCTTTCCCAATCTCTAACCCGCTAGACTGGATAATACGATAGACGATCTCTGAAGTCGACGAGGCTTGAGTTTCAATGATATTTATGTCACCGAACGGGGCTGATGTGTGGTGATGATCAATATTGACAACGAACTCAGTGGGCTGTAGCTGGTGCGCTAATTTATCGCCTATTCGGCTTAAGCTGCCCGCATCCAAGACAACTAAGACTTCGGGCGAAAAATTTGAGTATACTTTCCTAACTTCGGAAGGTGATTTAATGTATTGATGGAAAGGCAAAAAATGATAATTATCTGGTGTCGGGTCAGAATTGAAAATGT
Source organism: Candidatus Poribacteria bacterium (assembly GCA_002729015.1). Next base: position 53,875 of record PBVO01000039.1, on the reverse strand, counting down.
GAACACGCTTACCTAGCTCTTTTAAAACAGAATAGATCGCTAATTCAGAACCGAGGGCNTCCCCATCTGGNTTTAAATGTGTCGAAAGNGCAAAGTGTTTGTACTGGCCGAACAGGTTCAGAACTTCAAAATACTTTTGTACCATTAGTTTGGTTCTAATATAATCTATTTAGGATAGGTGATGATAGCATANACAGGNTGAGCCAAAACCCATCGGTTAAATTCAAAACTCTTGATCCACAGAAAGGAACTCAATAATCCGAATCTCTTAGTCCAGCAAGCATCTGGTCGATTTTTATCAGTCTATCAACAGTATCATCTATACTAAAAAATAGTTCGGGAACATGCTTCAGTTCAAGCCTATGTCCAACTTGTCGTCGCAGGAATTTACTAGCTTTTTTCAAAGCCGGAAGTAGTTCATCAGTCGACTCATTAACTGAACTGATTTTCACCTTAGCATATCGGAGATCAGGCGACAATTCAACNTGCGTGACAGTACAAAACGAAAGACGTGGGTCACGAATCTCGTTTTGCAAGATCCAGCTTAATTCGCGNTGGACCATCTCTGAGACTCGGTCTATTCGTTTAGAACCTGCCATATTTGCCCCAGTATCATAATAATTAACAATCAGTAACTCAAATCAATCTCATAGTCAACGAGAATCGCTAAATTCNTTTTCTCAATAAACCCAACAACTTTAGACAANATTTGGTTCAGATGCCGAGAATCATTGGATATAGACACGATACCTATCACTGATCTCTTGGGAGTATCCAAATCGCCAATTTCAGAAACCGCTATATTAAAACGATTCCCGAGTTTTGCCAGCAAACTTTTAACAACTCTTCGCTTGTCTTTTAGTGATTGACTTTCTGGTATTAACAAGTAAGCGGTACAAACGCCGACACGCATGACTAACACAATTCAGTCAGGAACTCACAATTTACGAGCTATGTACTCCTCAGTATAACACTCTAACACATCATCGATTTTGAAATCGTCAAATCCATCAATAGAAATACCACATTCATAATTAGTCGCGACTTCGTTAACATTATCTTGGAAACGTCTGAGCGAGTCAGTTTTTCCTTCGTAAATGAGTCGATTATTTCTTAGTACTCTCAAAGGTTGATTATGAACGACTTTACCCCAGTTTACATAACTGCCTGCAACTATACCAGCTCGGGGGACTTGGAAAATTTCGCGAATCACAGCTCGACCTAATACGACTTCTCGTACTTCAGGCTCTAACATACCCTCTATAGCCGAGCGCACATCATTAATAAGTTCGTAAATTACATTGTAACTGCGCACATCGATTCCTTCAGAATCTGACGTGCGTAGGGCTTCCGTGGTGGGGTGTACGTTGAAACCTACCACAATTGCGTTGGACGCCGTAGCCAGCAGTATATCTGCNTCGGTAATTCCNCCGACGGCTTGATGGATAACATTAACTCCAACCTCTTTATTGCCTTGTTCTATTAGAGATTGAGCAATAGCTTGTACTGATCCCTGCACATCTCCTTTTAAAATAACATTTAGGTCTTTAACGTTACCAGATTTGACTTGCTCAAATAGAGCCTCTAGTGTTACNCGGCTATTAGCCCCCAGTTTATTTTCCCGATGTTCTGCTTGCCGTTTATCACTAATTTCCTTAGCCACTTTCTCGGANCGTACTGCGTAGAAAGCATCACCTGCTTCTGGAACGCCATTGAACCCCAGCACTTCCACTGGTGTGGAAGGCCCAGCCTCTTCTATTGGTTTTCCCCAGTCGTCTATCATGGCGCGCACCCGCCCTGAGTACATTCCTGCAACAAAAGCGTCACCGACTCGTAGTGTTCCTTCTTGTACTAGNATCGTAGCTGCGGCACCACGCCCACGGTCCAATTTTGCTTCTACAACGGTGGCTCGTGCTAATTTGTCCGGGTTAGCTTTTAATTCCAGCAGTTCTGCTTCTAATAGGATCAATTCCAATAAATCATCAANACCCAATCGCTCCAGAGCNGATATTTCGACGACTGTAGTTTGNCCACCCCACTCTTCTGGCATTAGGTCCTGTTCAATTAATTGTTGCTTCACAAAATCTGGCCGAGCCGTTGCTACATCAATTTTATTGATAGCAACAACAATCGGAACATTTGCAGCCTTTGCGTGGCTGATTGCTTCTATGGTTTGTGGCATAATTCCGTCGTCTGCCGCCACGATTAGCACGACTAAATCAGTGACTTCCGCCCCTCTAGATCGCATTGCAGTGAAGGCCGCATGGCCTGGAGTATCTAGAAAAACGACTTTCCCACCATCCAATTCGACATGATAAGCACCAATATGTTGAGTAATATTACCAGCTTCTGTTTGTAACACATTTGATTGCCGGACAGCATCTAANAAGGAGGTTTTCCCGTGATCAACATGGCCCATTATAGTTATCACTGGCGCCCTCGGTATTAAATCTGTAGGATCATCGCTTTCATCTACAAGGTTAATTTCCTCCAGTGTAAGCTGCCGCACAGGAACGAAATTGAAGCTCGAACTAATAGAGGTCAGAGTCTCAAAATCCAAATTTTGGTTAACATTGGCCATCACGCCTAATTTCATCAATTGCATGATAATCTCGGTTGGCCGCTTGTTCAAAGTGTTAGCTAACCTCCCTACCGAAACCCCCTCTTCAATTTCAATCTCAGTGTTTAAGGTTGAGGGGCCTACATCTTTTTTTCTCTTGTTCTTTTTTTCTTTTTTATTCTTTTTTGATTTAACTTTTTTCTTATTCTTCGTTTCATTCGAATCTAGTTCTGCAGCTTCCTCTTTATCTGCCTTCTCATTAGCTGTATTTGTGTCGGCAACATCGGCGTTTTCACTGAATTTGGTTTCAATTAACTCTAAAGTCTTCGCGTCCAGCGTACTCATGTGGCTTTTGACNGAAACACCGTAGTCGGCTAATCTCTGGATGAAATCTTTACTACTTAGATCATACTGTTTCGCGATTGCATAGACACGGACATTTGCATGTCCGCCTTGGTTAGCTTGAGGTATTTGTTGGTCTGTCATATTGCCTCCTACTCTAAAAGGCGCTTTCTTTTTATATAGCCGATTTTGTCATGAAGCCAGATAAAGTTTTTTCTAATTGATCCATGTTTTCTACGCTAATTACTTGCCTAAAGGATCTACTTANGGCATAAGCCTGCTTTCTGCGAGACTTACCAACTGATTTAGTAATTTTGTCAATACATTTTTCTTGGGGACAAACATATACGCCCCGCCCGGTGCTAAACACTTTANTCCCTGTCTTCTCGGGAACCTTCCCAACCACAATACTTCCATCAGGATCGAGGGAAATTCGGATTAGTTGACTTTTTTCTTTTTTNGCACGGCAGATCAAACATGTTCGAAAGGGTATATGCTTGGGCATGAGGTTATTCTAACTTTATAGCAAATAACTTAATCCGATTCAGTTNCTACTGCTTCTGCTGACTGGTAAATCCGTTTGGCTGTCTTTGTGCCTATCCCCTCCAAGCTGGCTAAATCATCTATACTTGCATTTATAACATCNTCAATTGTAANGTATCCAGCTGTAGTCAGAATGCTTGCTATTTTTGGGCCGACCCCATCAATTGATGTTATTGGGTTATCTTCCAGATTACTTGCTTCATCTTTTTTAAGATGATTCGCAAATACACTTGCCATTTCCGCTTTTAGTTGATCGACCGATTCTGATTCACTAACAATGTCAATACGGTGGCTAGTCAATCGTGCCGAGAGACGAACGTTTTGTCCTCTTTTACCAATTGCCAGCGAAAGCTGATCATCGGGAACTATTACCTTTACCACTCCTTCTTCGGTGTCGCTTAGGCTTGCCCGAGAGATTTTGGCGGGTTGTAATGCATTTTTGACAAAAATGGTTGGGTCTGAATTCCACTGTATCAGTTCNACTTTTTCACCATTCANCTCTTCTACTATAGCTCGGACACGTGATCCTCTAATCCCAACACAAGTGCCAACGGGATCAAGTCCCTGTTCGTTAGAATGGACCGCAACTTTGGAACGATCACCAGCATCTCTAGCGATAGATTTAACTTCAACCAGTCCATCCTCTACTTCTGGAACTTCCAACTCAAAAAGCCTCGCAACCAAATTATTGCTTGCCCTAGATAGTATTATTTCCGGCCCGTGATTTGTGTCGGCCACATTGACAACGAGGCATTTTAGGGCTTCACCTCTGCGGAAGTTAGGNCGGCCATAAGATGAGAATTCGGCCAAATCATTATGAGGCAGAATCCCCTCAGTTCGATCGAGTTCCAAGATAACGCTCCGATTTTCTATTCTGTGTACGTAGCCAGTAACTAGCTCACCTACCCTTTCATGAAATTCNTGTAAGACTTGCTGCCTTTCTGCATCCTTAATTTTCTGGGCTAGTATTTGGCGAGCAGTGGAGGCTTCAATTCGACCAAAATCTTTGAGGTCTACTTCAACTTCGATAGTTTCGCCAATCTCAGTATCTGNTTTCACTTCTAGTGCTTCTTCAATCGGGATTTCCTTCGCGTAACTCCTCATGATATTGACGACTTTCTTAGGAACAAAACAACGAATAAGACCCGAATCGCCATCAATCATAATCCTAATCCCGTCGGTTGTTCCGTATCTTCGCCGAGCTGCTTGCATCAACGCAGTCTCGATCGCATCTATAAAAATCTCCTGCGGCAACTCAGTTTGCCCCATCATTTGGCGAACTGTAGCAATTAGATCATTCATTCGTTTTCCTCACCTTCGGTTATCCTTCTTGCTTGCCTGTTTCCTTATGATGTGATGTAGATCACCAAACAAGCTCAATCTGTGCGCTCTGAATATCGGCAATTTCAACCTCGATCAGTTGAGCTTGAGATTTTCGAGGTGATTTTTTTTGTCTTTTTGGCTTCGTACCTTGTACTTTTATCAAAATCGACGTATCTGCAATTGACTCAATTCGTCCTACAGACTGCTTAAGCTTTCCCTGATCCAGATATTGCACAGAAATCAGCTGGCCTTGGTTGCGACGAAAATCGTCATGTGAAACTAGTGGGCGATCTACACCCGGCGACGAGACTTCAAACGCCCAATTATCTGCTAAGAGTTGATGTACAGACAGAATCGGTTGAATTNTTTTAGTTATGTGACGGCAGTCCTCCACTGAGACTCCACCCTTTTTATNTACTAGAATTCGAAGAGTTTTCCCATTGGGTTCCCCCTCAAACTCCACATCAACCAGCTCTGCTTCTTCGGATTGGAGAACTGGTTGAACTAGACTAAAAATTGACTCTTTTAAAGATTGTGTGGACACTGTCCCTAAAAAACAAAAGAGCGGGAGAAGTATCCCACTCTTGATGATCTCGGTCAATCAAAATGAACCGAGAAAGGCTCGGAGAATATGTAAACTGGCTAGTTAAGCAGCCGGTGTTTTGAGTTTTCTATGCTCAATTAACAACTAGCACCCATAAACAGGCCGACAATCCACCCACCCGCGAAATTTAACATATTTCACGATAAAAAAGCAAGCAAAAGGAGTTACCTCTTTCATCATTGGAAGTGATCAGTTAATCATGACCAGAAAGCTACCCTGTAAGCTTTATCAATCAACATGATTGAATACAGAAATGTTAAAATGTCGCTCCCAAGTTTAGATGCAATTTCCCTGTAGTCAAGGTGCCATCTGGTTCTAAGCCATAATCGATTTTGAATATAATACCTTTCTGGGATTCCAATCTTAAGCCTGGTCCGTACCCAATTTTGATAGTATCAAATTGCCAATTTTGCTTGGCAACTGTACCACAATCTAGAAATATGAACAATTGAGATCGGTACCCAATATGGTAACGATACTCCAAATTAGAGTGGAAGCGGCGCAAACCGGAAAACCAATCTTCTTCGTACCCACGTAGGCTTTTTGCTCCTCCTAGAAAAAAACGTTCAGTTGGAATAGAATACAAACGTGTCAGGTCGTCTCCCCAAGCTATAGCCAGATGTGAACCAACTGCAAAAACCTGCTTCGTCCACAATTGAAAGAANTTTTCTAAATCAATCCACCCTTTGTAGTAGTTCAGATCACCTTTCGATGATTCAAATGCGATTCGCATAATATGCCCAGTGGACGGAGACAAATAAAAATCTCGTGTATCACTCATAAGGCCAGCTCTTACGGCATACTTTTTATTCATACTCCTCGTTAAGGTGTTTTTTGGCGCTGGAAGGAAAATCCTTTTGTAGCTTAAGGTGAATTGAGATTCAAGCTGNCGAAAAAAACGAATTTTGAGATATGCACTTGCCGTTAGCTCATCAATCGATGGTATGACACCAAATCCTTTCCTACTCGAAATTGAATACTGACTATTTTCTGCCAAATTCGGTTGTGTGATTTGGGTGAAATCTTGTCGTGATTGTGGCATGATTTCATCCCGGTTGGGAATTGATGAACGAGAAACTTTGCTGTAGGATAAACCCAGAGAAATTGGCCGATTTAACAGCCAAGGNTCTTCGTATCCGATTTCGAAGTGCGAAGGAAGGATAGATTTCCATTGAAGCTTAATCTTTCTACCACTACCAAACAAGTTGTTGTCCATTGCCTCAAGCATTCCTACAAATTGTGTTGATGTAGGAGTTTGATCCGTTTCGGATTCAGACTGTGGCTTTAAACCAATCACACCACTTAAACGACCTGTTCGCGCTTCAATTACATCTGCGACAAAATCTATGTTATTGGTATTTGAAGAACTGATCAATTGGTATTTTACTTGATAAAAATAGCCCAAATTTCTTAATCGATGTATGGACTGATCAACTTTTCGTTGATCGAACAATTGTCCTGATTTGATAAAAAGTTCTTTCTCTAGCAAAGCAAACTTTGTCTTTTGTAGACCTCGAATCTGTACTTCTCCGAAATATTGTTTTTTACCTTCCTCGATTATGAGTTGAAAGTCCAGTTGATGTTTTTTTGGTTTTCTTTCTATTTTGGATATCTGGAAGCTTTGTAATCTAATTATGGTTTTGGGGTAGCCATATTCACTATAGAATTCCAACAAGCGGTCAATACCATCTTGCAGACGTTTTCTGGTTAAGTCCCCAGAGAGAGCCAATACAGATTGCAAATCGCTCTCTTTAAATAATTGATTACCAATAATTTTTATTTTTNTTACGCTAACACTTTTGATTTCGTCAAAATGCAAATCTAGTACGATCTGTGAATCCAAACTACTTTTATTTACTTTCAGACTAGTCCAACCATATCCTTCTTTTTGATANATTTGGAGAATTTGATTAATATCTTCAGTAAGCANTTTCTCTTGATACACTTGACCGATTTCACAAGACATCACACTTCTGATTTTAGATTCACCGATCAGATCATTACCAAAAATGTTAATTTGGGCCACTTTGATGTCTTGTGGTTGACCATCAATTTTTAGTGCCTTGGAATAGGTATATACATTCAGACAAAAAAAAGTTAAGGATAGCCAATGATAGTATTGGAAAATGAATCGCATTAAATTTCTACTTAGACTTTTACGAATACTTGGCTAACAGGGAATTCCCAAACCACGAATCTTTTAGTGTTTGCTTAGTATTACTTGTATAGATAACTTGTTTTTTCTGAGAATACAGTCGATCCAGATCCATCGCTCCTATTTTGGTAACTATCTAATTTGGTGGATTTACTAATTATATCTATTAAGAATAATGGAGGTCCTANGTTAACAGATCTTCATCGTTATTATGTAGCTAGCAAAATACCATACCCACAGGTTATTCAGTTATCTCCAAATCGTAACACACTAGGAATGGAAATAATTCTTCATTGTAGGTGAAGGGCTATTTTTTAGCTCAAACGAAAAAGATGTCAAACAAAGCTCTTGAAAACTTTATAGCCTCCAATTTTGATTAAAAATAGCCTCACTAAGGTTTCAGACTAAGATGGTGCCAATCACAACGATTAACCCAGTCCTCGATTATTAGTCTTTTTCCGTCCGATAAAGTCTCATCCAGTAACATTTGTTCAAATTTCTCACGAGCAAATCCAAATTCTTTAAGCTTATAGGCTCCTTGACCCATCATCCGATTAGCTTCGCTACGAAAAATAGGGTGAAGAGTGGCATCAGAAACAGCAAACGACAAATATTGGATGCCCTTTTTGATTGAACTATCCAAGTAGAGTTGACGACCAATTAAATAGTCAGCTAAAGGCCAATCCGACATCTCATAGCGAACTTCGTGAAGAAACGTCATCCGTAGGCGATCAGGTATATCGTCTAATAATACTGAGCGTAGTTTGATTGGGTTTTCTAACTTTGTCAAACAATCAATTTTAGCGATAGCTTCGCGTTTTAACCTTTCACTTATCATACTTTCTGCTACCGATTGATAGTATTTAAGAGCAAATTCGATTTTTCCTTGTTTCCAATACATGTTTCCAATTAAATTTTCTGCTTCTGCTTTCAAGGCCAAAGTTGATTTAGTATGGGAGATAATCTGAACTGCGATTCTATATGCTACTTTAAATTTAGATTGTTGATAAAAGCTAAGCATTGAACCACGTAGATGTTTAGGGTGATTCGGTATATGTTGGTTAATACGTTGAAATAGTNGTTCTGCGCGAAGATAATCAGCTTCGTTNTAAGCAGACCAAGCTTGGGCGGACAAATCAGCAATTTCATGAACGCAGGCTTTTTGAAAAATACTAGGGGATTGAAAACGATTCTGGGCGATTTTTTTGTCCAATTCACTCAATTTTACAGAAGATAAAAAAAATCGCCATTCTGACTCTAAACTACTTAAGCTTTGGTCATAGACGTCTTCAAAATTCCCCCAACGAAAAACCTGCTTAAACTTTTCTATACCGTATTGGTCTACCAAATAGCGGACGAAAGAGCCAGCTAAGGTATAACTCTGCTGGCTTGAATGTAGCCAAAAACCAAAACCCATAATCTGCTTAATAGAAGGAGCAATACCTACTTCATTCATGGCTTGGCTCCATTGGTGAGCTGTTAGCCTTCCTTCATTCCATTCTGCAGCCACTGCAATGCCTTCGTGTAAACCTAGACGGGGACTCACTTTCAGTAGAGGTTGCCAATCAATAGTGAAGACATGTGCCATTTCGTGCATAAGAATTGGATGTGGGAAGGGNGCATAGTTGATATGAAACCCATAGCCAAATGGATCTTCGACTGCAGTATGTTCAGCTCCCATCAGTTGTTTTTTTTGTTGTGCTGAAGTGTAAATATAGGATCGAATCTTTTGTTTCGGTTTTGTCTGAAGGTACTCTGATAATTGTTTATAGCGGAATTCATGGTCCGCGGCAATAGCTTCAATTTCTTGTTCTACTATAGATCCTTTTTGGTAGAAAATTACAAAATGGTCAGTTTCTTTTTCCCCACCTAATTTCTCCTCGATGTAGTTTCGGGTGGGCCGAATACCAAGTGNCCCACGAAACACATAAAAAGCTCCTAGAACGCATACCAAAGCGATAAAAAATGGTCGTCTATTCCAAATCCCTTTACTCACTCTGTATGCATTTAGTTTNTGAGCTGTCAATTTGGCCCAGGANCGATTTGCCAAATATAGAAAAATTAGGCTAAGCACGACCGTTGAAATTCTAGCCCAGATTAGCGTTTTCGTAATTGGAATCTTTTCGTCATAAATTGGGCCTGGAAAGTAACCGAAAGTTGCATGGTAAGCAAAGATAGGTGGGTCCAGAATGATATTTTTCAATAAAAGTATGTAGCTAGCAGCAATATAACATANGTACTTTGTATAGTTGNACCGNTCAAATTTNGCNCCAAAGAATAAGCCTGCNGTNACTGCGTGTAGGCAACTGATGGTTGGTAGTAATAAGAAAANAAGAATACCATTTGANAAATTGCAGTTTTTAACCCGAAGNGCGTTAAGAGTAATTACGATAACAGGAGGAATTTGTAAGATCCAATTATGNATGAAGAAAGNCCTGAATAGACTNTATAGATCAGTNGTTGGATATTCTTTCATCCATCGAATTGTTAGGTATGGAGCAACAAATGAAATAGCAACTGCCAAAATGGCACAAAATTCATAGCCTAGTAGATTGGCCAACGACAAATTGGCTAAGATCAATCCTAGAATGGTAAATACTAGAAGGCTAATCTGATAGTCTAGACGCCGGAAAAGTATTATTCGTTGGTTAATCATTAGAACTACAATTTTAGCAGAGCAGTCTGTTGGTATCAATCTTGCTGAGCGTGGTTAGCAAGACTACAAACCTTCGTGTAGGACTTTTAGACCCAAAATAATAATATTGTGCACTCACACCACCATTTACTGAAGAGAAAAAATGAAACATAACCATCTAACTTTTAAAGCGCAAGAAGCTATTGAATNTGCAAATAAATTATCCAATGAATACCAAAATCCAGAAATCTCACCAAATCACCTCTTATCAGTTTTGATTAAGCAAGAAGACGGAATTGTGAGACCTATTCTACAAAAAGTGGGGGTAGAAATAAATGTACTACAAGCTGATGTAGATAAAACAATAGGACAACTACCCATTGCCAAAGGAGCAGCGACCGAAATCTCTCCATCTAACACGCTGACGAAAGTATTAGATTTGTCTTTTAAATCTGCTATAAATCTTAAAGACGAATACACTAGCACTGAGCATCTGCTTATTGGATTAGTAGATGAAAATACTAGTACTGCGGCTAAAGTTTTGAAAAAACATGGAGCAACAAAAAAACGTATCCTGAAAGCTCTAGAATTTATTAGAGGNGATCAAAGAGCAACAGATCCTAATGCTGAAGACCGATATCAAGCATTATCNAAGTTNGGTCACGATTTAACACAATCAGCAATTTTTGGAAACCTAGATCCTGTAATTGGTAGGGATGATGAAATTCGTCGCGTAATGCAAGTTCTTTCTCGTCGNAGAAAAAATAATCCAGTTTTAATTGGTGAACCTGGTGTTGGTAAGACGGCAATAGCCGAAGGTTTAGCCCAGCGCATTGTCAATGGTGATGTTCCAGAAACACTAAGACGAAAGCGATTAATCGTTTTAGACTTAGGTGCCATGCTTGCTGGAGCTAAGTATAGAGGGGAATTCGAAGATCGACTCAAAGCCGTCCTAAGAGAGGTCGAAGATTCGGATGGTAAGGTCATTATTTTCATTGATGAACTCCACACTATCGTTGGGGCTGGAGCCGCAGAAGGAGCCGTCGATGCTTCAAACATGTTAAAACCTGCTTTAGCTCGTGGCGAACTTCGATGTATTGGTGCCACTACTTTNGACGAGTTTCGCCAACATATCGAGAAAGATGCAGCCTTGGAGAGACGCTTTCAACCAATTTCAGTGGATGAGCCATCGGTTGAAGACACCATTGCTATTTTGAGGGGATTAAAAGAACGTTACGAGACACATCACGGAATCCAGATCACCGACAANGCTATAATTGCTGCNGCAANACTCTCTAACCGATATATTTCNGATCGATTTCTGCCTGATAAAGCAGTTGATTTAGTAGATGAAGCCTCTTCCAGATTACGAATTCAAATCGACAGTGTGCCAGAAGAAATTGATGACGTGGAGCGACGTGCACTGCAAATTGAGATGGAACGGCAAGCTCTTGAAAGAGAAGAAGATACCGCATCTCAAGAACGGCTAAAGAATTTACTAACCGAAAAATCAGAACTGGAAGAAATAAGTCAAAGATTAAANAGGCATTGGCAAAATGAAAAAGAAACACTACAAGCAATTCAAAAACTGATGGAACAAATCGAAAATCTTAAGCAAGAGGAAGAACAGGCACGTAGAGTTAGCAACTTGAGCCGGGCTTCAGAAATTTTGTATGGAGATTTACCTGACTTGGAATCTCAGTTAAATAACGCTAGATCCATTCTGGAAAGGGTTCAGAAGTCAGANCAATTGCTTAAGGAGAAAATTGACAGTGATGATATTGCCGAAGTGGTTTCCAAGTGGACTGGTATTCCCGTAACTCGGATATTGGAAGNTGAAGTTGANAAATTATTGCAGATGGAAAACAAATTAAAAGAAACAGTTATTGGACAANATTTTGCCATTGAGACTGTTTCCAGCGCTATTCGTCGTTCTCGAGTCGGATTGCAGGATGAAAATCGACCAATTAGCTCACTGATTTTCCTCGGGCCAACCGGAGTGGGAAAAACACATTTAGCCAAGTCGCTAGCAACTTTTTTGTTTAGTGATGAAAATTCCATGATCCGAATAGATATGAGTGAGTATTCCGAGAAGCATACGGTGGCTCGCTTGATTGGCGCACCTCCAGGATATGTAGGTTATGGTGAAGGAGGACAACTCACAGAAGCGGTTAGACGTCGTCCTTATTCGGTATTACTTTTGGATGAAATTGAAAAAGCACATTCGGAAGTGTTTAATGTGCTACTCCAATTATTAGACGATGGTCGCCTAACCGATAGCCACGGACGAACAGTCGACTTTCGTAACACGATAGTAATTATAACGTCCAACATTGGAAGCCATTGGTTGGTTGACCCAAAATTATCTGAGGAAGAATCAAGCATCAAAATACAACAGGAACTTCAACTACATTTTCAACCTGAATTTTTGAACCGGATTGATGATGTTATTATCTTTAATCGGCTAGAGTTAGATGAAATTTCGACTATTATTGATTTGGAATTAAATGAAGTTCAACAGCGATTAGTGGATCGGAAAATCAAATTGAATTTAACTCAAAATGCGAAGCAACAACTCGCACACCAAAGTTATGATCCCGCCTACGGAGCTCGACCTCTCCGGCGCGCCATTCAAAAGCAAATTTTAAATCCATTAGCAGTTAAACTACTGTCTAGTGAATTTGGGGATGGTGATTTAATTACTGTCGATTATATTGAGAATAAGTTCATTTATGAATGACGACAAGCATTCACAAAAGTCGGGTGTCTCGTTGATTTCAGTATGCATTCCTACTACTCAGTATTTCGTGTGCACACAGGGGCACAAAGTTCGACTCTACAATGCAAACACACTCAACCATATTGACGCAATAAGCATCCTGTGCTACTATCTCGAGCTAGCAGAAGGATTGACATTAGATGCTGACAGAACAAGAAAAATGGTACTTTGATCATCATGGTTTCATTGTTTTGCCCAAAGTTGTTTCGCCTGAGGATATCGAACGAATGCTAGAACTAGGTAACTATTGGCACAATCTGCCTCTCGATGAGTTACCTCACCCACTTACTTCCACTGCTGACACACACCCTGATTATTCAAAGACTATTGCTCGTTGGATCAATCATATTCAGTATGGCGACCCAGTCTTTCAGCGGTTAGTACTAAATCCCGAAATTATGCGGATTATTATTGCATTAACACACCAATATCCAGTGTTAGTAGATACGGCTCTGACCAAAAATTATCGCACCTCAGATGACATTCACTTTCATGCTTCGGGTCAAGATTACCGAATTATTGATGGGGAGCCCTTTGCAGGTTTTTTGAATGCGGCTATCTCTTTGGTAGATGTTCCTGCCGAGACAGGTTTTGTTTGTTTACTGGGAAGCCATAAACGGAATTTCTCACCACCTTCTCAGACCAATAATCCTGATAGGACTCTTGTGTCGATTTACGATAGTTCTCCCACTGTTATTAACTTACCTGTTCAGTCAGGTGATTGTGTGATTTTTACTGAAGCACTGTTTCACGGTGCGAGACGATGGACTGCAGAATATCCGCGTTTTACAATTTTTAATCGTTATCGTGCCAATTTACCAAATACGGATCCAATTACTACTTACGGTGGGTTGGAATCGAACAAGGACTCAATTTCAGACTCAGTTTATGAATTGCAACAACCGACCACAACCTCTCAACCTAAGTCTGTAGTGCAAGAGATAACTTCGAAAATTAAATTGACTTCAATTACCAGTCGTTGACAATATAAAAACGGACAAATTAGAAACTGCCGAAAATGAAAATTTTATCTGTTAACGTTGGTAGCACTTCACTCAAGTACCAGTTGTTAACTGGTAACTGGCTGGGATCTGCTAGCGATATTTCGTTTCAGTTTAGCGGCTCAGTAGAAAGAATTGGAGATCCAACGTCTTACTTTCATCATACTAATTATGTAGACGGCAAACCCGTTTCGATTGAAGGAAAACTTAGTGCACCAAGTCATTTGGAGGCGATTGAACACTGCGTTAGTCTTATGCCAGATTTTGGGCAAATTGATGGAATCGGATTTAAAACTGTTTTTGCTAAAGATATTTGGCAGTCCGCGATCATTGATCAATCGGTCATTCAGGCTTTGGAAGCTTATATTCCTCTGGCTCCCTTGCATAATAGAGCCTATTTAGCTGCAATTCGTTCCTTTCAGAAAATCCTTCCGAAAATTCCATTGGTTGCGGTGATGGAGACTTGGTTCCACCAATCGATACCTGATTATGCCTATGAGTTTGGTATTCCTAGGTACTGGCTTGAGAAACATCAGATTCGGCGCTACGGCTTCCATGGAGCTTCTCATCGTTGGGTATCGGAGCGTGTACCACAAGTTCTAAAACGTTCTGCGACTAACCTGCGGATTGTTTCTTGTCATTTGGGAGGAAGTTCATCTGTTACCGCAATCAAAAATGGTCAATCAATCGATACTTCAATGGGGGTATCAACCCAATGTGGTGTAGTTCAATCCACAAGAGTAGGCGATCTAGATCCTTTTGCTGTTTTGTATGTTATGGAGAAAGAAAGTTGGAGCCCGGCTGAAGTCACACGACAACTTATGGAAGAATCTGGTCTAAAAGGTATTTCTAGTTTTGCTAGTGATATGCGAGATTTAAATTCAGCTGCCGAAAATGGGAATGATCAGGCACGACTAGCCATTGAAACTTACTGCTATGGTGTCAAGAAGTATGTTGGTGCTTACGTAGCGGCTCTTGGCGGTATAGATGTTTTAGCTTTTACTGGTGGTATTGGTGAAAAAAGTGCCAATACACGTTTCTTGATCTGTAGTGGTTTAGAGTATATGGGTATCAAGCTTGATTTAGATAAAAATGATCAAAATCTTAGTGAAACATCAATTTCTACGAACCATAGCCAAGTTCAAATTTTAACCATTCCGGCAAATGAGGAATTTGTTGTTGCTCGAGAGACAGCACGCCTAATTCAAGGCAATTTAGGAAATTAAATTGATTTTGTGGAAAAAAAGATGGTTTTGGCAGTTTTTGGTGTTTCTACCATCCTTAGTTTGGTCTCAAGCTGTCATTTCTATCGANCCTCCATCAAGNGAGTTGCCTCAGATTGGACAAACCTTGACGGTTCAAGTCAAAGTNGATAANGCCGAGNAAGTNATGGGTTTTCAGTTTACCTTGCTTTATGANCAGGTTGCNCTAGAGTTTATTGAGGTTNAACTGGGAGATTTTCTACCGGATTCTCCTAAACCACCGTTTTCTCAACTNGCAGGGAAACAAATCGGGGCTATTACTTACTTTGCTACTGCATTCGGAAAACCGACAAATAAAACAACTGGCATTCTAGCTCAAATACAATTTAAAGTATTGAGTTTTCAACCATCCGTCCTTAAACTAGTTTCCCCTTCGCTATCAGGGATCGCTGGTGNAAATGGCATTTCCAAACCTGTACCCACTGTCGGACAATCTGGGCAAGTTGTCCTGCCTGCAGAAAAACCTCCCAAATTAATTCTATTTACATCTCCCTCTAACCAATCTCAACTAAGTGGTAACATACCGCTGCGGGTAGAATATGGGGAGGATTGGGTCGGCCAAACGCTCCAAATCGTTTACACAGTCAATNGGGGAAAAAAGCGGCTGTTAGCTAAATCGTCTTTGACCGATGACGGAAAACTGGACTTGGCACTTGATACTATCAAACAGGCTAAATTCTTTCCCAGCGGTGATTACACAATTGAAGCTATGTCTATAGTTAACGGTGAGGTATTGACGGTTGCAGCCGTATCATTCCAGCTCAAAAACTTGANTTTNATTTCACCATCGCCTAACCAAGCCTTCAACGATATTGTCTCAGTCGAATGGGAGGTAGGACCAGCCCTAGATGGTCAAAACATTACTCTTGCATATGCTTTCGCCGGCAAATTAGCAGCTTTGACTCAAAAACCCATACCTGTTTCAGATAAAGTATGGGAATGGTCAACATCTGAGCTACCCAACGGCAGCTATCAATTATATGCTTTGCTTGGTACCAATATCTCGTTATCTTCAGTGCCCTTAACTATTGATCANACATTAGCTAAATCTCCGCAAATTTTACCTCTTGATCCATTGTATTTAGACCCAGAATTAAGTAATTTTCAAGTCATCAACCCTTTATTGGCTGATCCCTTGCCTAGAGATCAAGTTAAGTGGGAGATTACAGAGAATACCTTAGTAGATGTNGCGGAAATTTTGGTTGAAGGTAACGAAATTACGATAGAGGCCATCTCTGACGAAGGAGAAGGTTATTTTGAGTTAGTTGCAATCGACCAAAAATTGATTGGTACCGGACGAGAACGGAGCAAGCCGATGGTGATCGAAGTTATTGTTGGGTTTCTTCCTTTGATAGCCTTAGAAACTGATTTTGGCCTCAGTATTGTATCTCCCGGAATCGGGCAGAAATTTGAAATTATGAGTTATGTTCTAGACGCAGATTTAATTAGCGAGTACCAGTTGTTAATTCAGTTCGACCCAGAATCACTGAAATTTGTCGAAACCAAAAATGGGGAGCAGGTGATTAGTGAAAGTTTCTCACAGCCACTAGCNGAAAANGGTCGAGTATTAGTTNCGGCTACAGGNGAAGCTAGTGATATAGAGGAGCCTAANNTGGCTTATTTGACNTTTGAAGTTTTAGCAGTCAAANCCTCAGCTATTGAAATCATCGATGCTAANCTGATTGATTCTGATGGTTTTTTGATTCCGTATGTCNTTGANCAACCAATCGAGGTTAAAGAAAANGCNCCCACACTATTCGATTTNGAGCTNCCATCACCATTACCTCAGCCNACCAATGGTGTTAANNTACCCAAGGACTTCAGTNCNCAATTGACTAANGATCAGGTTTTGGAAGAAACCCCCTTCACTTTAGATCTAAAGCTTTTCCTGAGCAAAATTCACCCTGATGCAATTACAGAATGGTTCGCCTTAGCTAATGAAGACGTCGATATAACGATTGATAAAGATACTGGCTTGGCTACATTTACACCACTAGAAAATTTTCATGGCTCAACTGTTATTAAGGTTGGCTCCGTCGGTAAGGTTGATGGTAAAGAAGGGGAAGTACAAGCTCAAGCCGTTCTCAATGTCATGCCTGTCGCTGAACCACCATTGTTTCTCAAGCAACAACCTCTTGTGGTAAATCAGGGTGAAAAAGGTGAATTTGATACCGACGACTTGGTGTTCGACGATGATCAATATAATGATGAGCTAAGTTGGAAAGTGGAGGGTAGCGAGCATCTGGATGCATTTGTTGATATAGTCGATTTAAAAGCTTATCTTATTGTTGAAGCAAAGGAAGAAGCGTGGGCTGGTACCGAAAAAATCACCGTGACCGTTACCGATAGAAATAAAGAAATAGATGGGACAGAAAATCTGACCGCAATAGGTCAAATAACAATTACTGTCAAACAAACAACTGGGCCTCCGATCTTCGTTGTTGANTCTATAAGTTTTGATGAATCAGACAAGACAAATTCGCCTTCCCAGTTGACTATAAAGTGGCAAGATATTGTTGGGGATAACGACCCAGTTGATAAACTCATCATCAAANTTGAAGAAAATGGGGTACAGATCACGNNCNCCAATCAACCCACAAAACAACAACTGACTTTNTCGGTTTCCGATAACGATTGGCATGGAACAGAAATCGTAACCATCAGTGCCACTGATACGGACAAGANTGTAACAAATCAGTCAATTCGAGTTACAGTCATACCAACGGCAGAGAAACCAAGGGTTAATCCTGNTAAACCTCTAAGAGCAATTAATAACCTTATAGAAGATCAACTTGATTTTAAACTTGATTTATCAGAATACTTTCTAGATGATGAGGACGAACCGACCAGACTCAAGTATTCAGCTGATTCAGTTGACAATATAACCGTCAAAATNGAAGAGCATACACTTTTCCTAGTGCCCGCTCCGGATTGGCATTCTAGATTGGAAGCTACACCCCGGAAGATATCAATCGAACTCAGTGTTGAAGATACAGAACAACAGAAACTAACCATTCCTGTTAATGTTTCGGTTGTGCCTCAGCCAGATGAAATCACTTTCTCAGATTTTAATGTGACCTTTGAAGAGGATCAAACTTCTTCGACTAATTTATTGAAACTGGTGGAAAGCGTTGATTTTGCCAACAAGCAGCCAGTTGATGCCCAAGTAAAGTTTTCAATTATCAAAAAACCAGATCAACTTTCGGTTACGATCAAGAATGGGGTTGCGACTTTTTCCACTGCCGAACCTAACTGGTTTACCAAAGACAATGAAATCGTCGAGTTTCAGGTTGCAGAACGAATTACAAGTCAATCTAAAACTACCGCGCGGGCCACAGTTCAGGTTGTACAGGTGTTAGACCGACCTGTGATAGCTAGTCTGAAAATTGATTCAACTCCATATGACGAATTCTCTACTCGTCGGATTTTGCTCAATTTGAGAGACCCAGATGCACATTGGGAATCTCAAAAAGTTTGGGTCAGTGCCTTCTATTATGTGCGTGCCCAGAATGAGTCANTTTCTGATTCATCNGTTGTGTCAACTGCACCTTCATTACCAGTAACGGTTGAAGAAAACTTTAAGCCGTGTGTGTTACAAAACATGGACTTGGATACAAAAAAAGTCGAAATTTCCAGTATTGATGATATTCCAATGGAACNTTATACCCGATATACCGTTGCATGGTTTGCGGGTATGGACGACCTTGCTAATCTAGACCAAGTAGTTGTCCTTAAACTGGTTGTTGAGGATCAGGAAAATAGGAAGGCTGAGACCGTACGCGAAGTACGTGTTAACAACACAGGACGTCTGACGCCACAATTCAAAACATTCTCTACACAGCCAGTTGACAAGACAAAAATATCTGTTGAACTAGCTTTTCAGGAGTTTCCAACTCCTCTCCCTAATTTGATGCTGCTATTTAGATTAAATGGAACTGAAGTATGGCAAATAGCAACTATCCGGATTCCCGGCGAGCCCGCATCCGATAGTATCTCATTATCTACATTGGGCCAAAAACAGCAAAATAAGACCGAATTCATCTGGGATTTGCGACTTTCCAACCTCCAGCAAGCCGGGCAATATAACCTTCGCCTTGTTTCTGTTTCAGCGATCAGTAGTGCTTGGCGAAAATTCTCTCAAATCGTATCTCCAAATGTAGAAACTAATGAAATAGATGACAAAAACGATAGCAGCTCGGAAGTAACTAATCCACTAGTGAGATCAGGTAATGCTAATACGAAAGGGAGTGTTCCGTTATTTGCCAAACCTGAAAAAAGTGGCCAAATTATCGGCTATATTAATAATGAACGAATTACGGCAGTNGCTAAAAGAGGTCAGTGGTATTACATTAGTAGCAGCAAAGACTTCGGCTTTGGCTATTTAGTTGAAGGGCAAACTCGAGGTTATATTAGGAGCAGTAATATTACTTTGGATGATGAAAACAACGACGAGGATGAAAAACTACCTCCTTTACCTGCNCTTCGGGNCGATGAAATTGTCGCAGCCGGGCCTTATTATGATCAAACTATCACTATTGATACCGTTGAATCACTGGCTAGTGGACTAATTTNCCAAATTGACCCACCTAGTCGAATTATTACTCCTGGTCTAACTACTTATAACGACCAATTCANCATTTCATTTCGATCGCAAAACGAACGTTCGATTGCTGAAAGTGAATTTTTCGTCTATACTCCATCAGGTCAATTAATGTATCAATCAAGTCAGGCTATACAACAAAACCAATGGTGGCGTTTTCGTTGGAATGGTAAAGATCAAAGAGGATATTTGTTACCTTCGGGGGCTTATTTCTACGTATTGACCGTGGGTTACACAGACTCCAACAACTTTACTGAAACTGAGCGAAAAGGACGGTTACGTCCTTCTAGTGATACAGATGTTAAAAAAGGTGTGTGTGTTATTGCTCGTTGAGTTTATTTCCTTTTTTATATGAGTGTCAATAATTATCGATTAAACTATTTTTTGAAGTTCATTGGGTTCGTACTTCTACTNGTGCCTATAANCCCTATTCGGGCGGCCTTCTTTCATNCTGATGNTTCAGCACGTTCAGTTGGAATGGCTGGTGCATTCGTGGCTGTTGCCGACGATACGGCTTCTGTGTTTTTGAATCCAGCGGGCATTTCTCAAATTGACCGATACGAATTGGCAACAACGCGTGTACATTATCCCGTGGGCGCNTTTTCTACGGAAATGTTAGCTACAACNATTCCAAATCTTTTCTATGGAACTGNCNCCTTAGCTGTTTTACAAAATGGTGAACCAGACTTGTATCGAGAGCAGATACTACAAGTAACTTATGGTTACGATCTGAGTACTCAGTTAAACCTGCCATTGAGCATCGGCGTGAATTTGAGACGTTTGTCCGTTGCTTATTTAGGCGCTGATCGCCAAGACCCCTTGTTTGCAGATGGTATCCGAAAATCTTTTTACCCTTTACCAACAATTGGTCTACTTTACTGGCCATTGCCGAATCTTAAATTAGCCTTGGTACAAGAAAATTTACGTCCACTTCGAATCTCTTTCAACCCAAGTGATAAAGACTATAATCATTTGAATCGGACGTTTCGAATGGGTTTAGCTTGGACGTCAANCCATACGACATTGACAGCTGAAATTACTAGCGAAAAATTGTCTTCAACTTCCGGNAACCGTCCATTAATCCTTAGGGTAATTACGTCTAATTCAACTCAAGTCAAGNCGGGAGTTGAACACTGGATTCGACTTAATCGTATTGATTCAGAAATTGCTGTTAGGGGNGGGCNTATGCTCGGTAACTATGGTGCGTCTAGTTGGAATATTGGTGCAGGATATCGCTTAGCAGTTTCCTACTTATTTNCTTTGCAGTTAGACTATGCTTTTTCTTATACTCCAAAGTCTCAAATTGGTAACTACCATCGTTGGTCGCTTTTAATTGCGCGATAAATATATGTTATGTNTAGCCTCATCTTCGGTTGCAGATAATCATTTATTTCGATCACTTTTTTGGTGAATTCTTACTCCTNTTGTTTACTTACCTTTCTCGTTTTAGTTCTTGTTTGCTTAGCATTTTCTTCGTTTTTATTTTTGTCTACCCGACTTGTGCCTTGACAATCTCTTCTCACTACTTTGAACCAAGCCATCTCGTTTTAGGCGACCAGTTTAGNTTAGTACTTGAGTTAGATGGTGACAGTGAAAACGAATTAGTTATCTCACCATTTGGGTTACCAGCNGANTCTGGTNTAGAAATTGTGAATAAACCGGTAGTTGTATTAGTTGAAAACGGGCAGTATCGTGTCTTTTTCTCTATGCAAGCTTTCAATATTGGAGATTATGCATTACCATCAATCCACATTCGTCAAGGAACGCAAAAAATTAACACACCTACCTATAAGTTGAAAATTCATTCTGTCAAAAATAATTCAGATGAACCGGATCGGATTCGAGATATCAAGCCGCCAATCTTATTACCTATTCGGTGGTGGATCCATGTCGTTTGGTCAATATTAGGGTTGACTTTNGGGGGGGGNATTATCTGGTTTTACTTCTACAGGTACAGACCGATNAGACCAGCAGAAACTTCTGTAGTAGGTAAACTACCACACGAAATTGCTTACGCTAATTTAGATTTGATAGAAAACTCGAACTGGATAGATGCTGCTCAGTTCAAAACCTATTATACGCAGCTATCTCNGGTGGTTCGCAGATATCTGGAAGCTCGGTACGAACTACCGTTCATGGAATTGCCAACACCATCATTAGTAGTCAGTTTGAAGGATATTGGAGTAAAGAAACCAATTTGGNCTCAGATAGAGAATTTTCTCCAACGGGCAGACCTTGTCAAGTTTTCAGAGCTAAAACCAAATAAGGTGGAGGCCCGCCAACTACTAGCTGATGGAAGAAAAATAATCGGATTAACTCGACCGCTATCGTCATCGATCCAACCTACCTCAATCGATGGAAAGTCGAATATATAAGCAAAAGATGCTATTCGAGCGAAACATATTCATCAGGCTCCTAGTCTTTTTTGCTCTTCAATCAACCATTTATCGTCTGCCATTGGCATTGGTTCTGGTGCACCGAGCCCAGCTTCCTCGCGCCATCGAACAAGGGGATGCTTTCTGTTAGCTTGTGGTAAACTAACATGAATTCCATAAGCCGCGGATTCAAAAATACCCATAATGATTTCGATAACATGACTACCCGCTGCCCCACTGCATTCATGTTCACGACCTTCATCTAAAGCCCGTACATACTCTTCTACAAACCAGTAATCTCCCTCTATCATATCACTATTATGAGAAATCTGTTTGACGGCTTCAGCGAAGCTATCTGGGTAGATTGGTGTTAAAACTTCCCAATTCGGAGGCCCATTTTGTGGTACTACGTGAGGATTATTTAATTTCCATGCACCATNTGGATGCCACATCAACCTCCCTTCAGTACCGTAGAGCTCAACTACATGCNCGTCTAAATTGATTCTATCGAATTTGTGTTGAAGTAACGTTCCCGTAACTCCATTATCAAATTGTAGGGACGCCGTAATATTATCACCTGCAATGATGCCATTACCTCGTGGAGCAGGTAAGACATCGTTTGGTGTAATGGGTCTACCACGTGTAGTCGCGTGGGCTGTAACTCCTCGACAACTTCCACCAAACTTCATCATGTGGGTTAGCAAATGCGTNCCGATTTCCATTAAGCCAAATCCACCGTAATAACCTTTTCCACTTGCATAAATGTGTCGTAACTCTCCTATCCCACCTTCTTGATAGATCCGGTTGATAGCTTGTGTCCAACCACTTAATCGCCATTGATGGTGAACGGCTACCTGAACATTCTGCTCCACTGCTTTTCTCATGACAGAATCTGTTTCTATTAGATCCATTCCCATNGGCTTTTCGACCTCGATATTAACCCCNTGNTCTAANACCTTTAACGCCAAAGGAGCATGTAGAGACGGTGCAGTGGGAATGGCTACAATATCTGGCTCAGTGTGCCTAATCATTTCGTCTAAATCAGTAAATCGAGCTGTGATACCTAGTTCCTCACCTATTTTATTTAGGCGGTCTTCTACTAGGTCACAAATTCCAACTACTTTGGTTCTTGGGTGTGCATTATAAACTCTGGCAGCCGCAGAACCACGAGATCGACACCCTAAAANTGCTACTCGGTATATTGGTTGATTCATGTTTTTGTTCCGTNTTTTCGCTTTTTTTACTTGATCGTCAGAGTTTCAGATACTGTTTGGAAGGATTTCCAGNTATTACCTAGCCTTGCAGCCTCTTGCTCNAGTT
This sequence comes from Candidatus Poribacteria bacterium, assembly GCA_002729015.1. The sequence continues at coordinate 30,376 of PBVO01000039.1, read as the reverse complement.
CACTTTTCCAACCTACTANGTGACCTGATTTGATCTGCTGAATATCGTAACCAGCATATCTATCCTCAAGTGTGNTGCCTAATTTTTTTGTCTGTGCCCATCGATCCCAAGCGGTTTGCATCCATGAGTANGGTATTCCTTCGCGCACTGCTGGATCTAGTTGCCACGCATCCCTAGCATCCGCTACCAATGGCTCATCAGAAGATCTATCCCACTTTGACCAACCTATTGACAATGTATTTCGTTCGCGGTTTGGAACAGTATGTCCGGTNTGGATAGTTGCTCCATTCCGAATCAGAGCTTCTCCGGCCTTAAGCCTAATTGCTACTTGACCAGGTAGTGGATCAATTCCATTCCAACTGGGTGTATAAGGTATACCTTGATCCTTTGCCGTCTGTGGTAATAACACGTCGTGTTCGAATGGGGTTCTCCAACGGTNATGACTCCCTGGTATTAATTCATGACATTCGTCATCCACTAAAGCGAGGAACATACTGACCCCATTACGCTCTTTTGTTGACTTAACGCCTCTTTCCTGAATCTTTTTCCATAATTTCTTTTCTGTTTCTTCAGAATAAGCTTCGGGGCCTTCTCCTCGAATCTCTTTTTGTGAAAAGTAGTCTTTACCNGTTCCCCACCAAGTAACATCTCGGTGCCAGCTAGGGCCATTTTCATAACGTCTAGGGTTACACCATAATAGCATACCTCTTAGAACCAAATCNTCTGCTTGCAACCCATGGCACCAAGAAGCGACAAAATCAAGGAAGTCAGTTGANCCATGAAATTTAGCGAAACTAGGCTCGTTAAATTCTGGATGAATTAGTCCTCGAATTGCCCAAGGCTCATCTTCTTTTGCCCTGTGAACATAGCCTTTAGAACTGTCAATTAGTTTGTATCCATTTTCAGGTGAACAAGCTTCGGTCACTCGGCGGCCAGCCTCTCTCAAAATAGGTATCCACGGATTATTTACAAAGTCAGTGATGATGACAAAACCATATTTTGATAAATACTCCAACCGCTCGGGTGTAGCACCCGGAGCCGATAGCTCAGTTTTTGAATCAGCAAAATTAGTAGCTCGGTAATATTCAGTNGTCATGTCTGATTATCCTCAAAAGAAGGTCCATAACAGACCATTCATATTTTTGCTTTCTTTCTTCTCNCATAATCCTATCAATATTTCGGATATTTGTCTATCTAAGATTTGCAGATGAAACCTATTTTCGGGCATAAAAAAAGCAGAAGTGTTAACTTCTGCTTAGCTGATAATAAATTTTGAATTGTTGGTTTACAATTCAGACTGATAGTAAGGGTTGGTACCGGCAGCATGGTCGGTTGTATCAATTACATGATTAATNTCTGGGAAATGGTCTTTGATTATACGCTCNACCCCTTGCTTGAGTGTTGCTTTAGCCATTCCACATCCTTGGCAGCCACCTCCCATATGGACATAAATAGTTTCGTCTTGTACATCAAGCAATTGAATATANCCACCATGAGAAGCCACTGATGGGTTAATCTGATTATCTATTACCAACTGGATTTCCTGTGCTCTCGGATCTTCCCAAGTAGGCTGATTGGGATTATCAACCCGAAAACCACTTGCGTTCAAATCATCGACGTAGTCAAGTTCAGCACCACCTAGATTCTTAAAACTAGCAGGGTCGACTAGTACCTTGACACCTTTTGATTCAATCACTAAATCATCGGGGCGAGCTTCAACTTCCAAGCCTAATGCATATTCAAATTCATTTGCTTTTTGTCCGCTAATACTAATGCGTAGACCCGCTATTTCGNCGTATGATTCTTGCTCAATAATGGCCTGAACCTTTTCCGCCGCTGCTTCTGTCAATGTTATNGTAGTTGTTTCTTTATTTGTTGAATCCATGCGCGTCTCAGCTCCCATTATCTACTACAGCGATCATATCCCCATGATTGTAACCAATTTTCCTGCCTATTTCTAGACTAAATTGTCCATTCTCTGATCTTGGGAGTAACCTACCTAGNAACCATGCCAATTTTTCTTCTAGTATTTCTACTGGTTTTATATAAGTAACCCACAGCTAAATAAAAGGGTGAATAATATTTGGGAAGTTTTGGTGGTTATCTTGACCACGCAGCAAGATCCCTTNCCATTTTCTTGCCATAGAATTTTCTTCGGTTTGTTGAACGAATGGCGGNACGTATCGCAATGTCAATCCGCAACGTCGCCGGTTTGACTGGTTAGCTAAACTGCCATGTATTAGGTGTCCGTGATGAATAGAAATTTGACCAGCCTTAAGTATCAAATTAACAGCGGCTGCCGATTTTGTATTGTCTACCTCAATTTCTTGATTAATACTGAGTAAATTACCCGATCGATTTGACGTCCCATGAGTTGCAAGGCCCGATTTATGGGTCCTAGGAATCACTTGCATACAACCATTAGCTATATCGCTATCATCAATAGCATACCACGCAGTAACAGCTAACGGTGGATTTAANCCCCAGTAGGTCACATCTTGATGCCAAGCCACAAATTTATCATTTGGTCCATACTTGCAGAAGAAGTGAGTGGCCAACAGTAATATGTCTGGTCCTATTAATTGCTCGATACANTCAAGAATTTTTGGGTGGTTTGCAATCTTCCAAATGAATTCGTGCTTTAGNTGGTAATCAACCAAGCCAATCTGGCATTTTTCAATNCCTTCTTTTACTTCTANNTCATCAAATTCTTTTCGAAAGGTCTTGACNTCTTCTGAGTCTGAAATCTCAAGTCCTGTAAGATAACCGTTATCCTGATAATTTTCAATTTGCTGATTTGATAATAACACGATGAAATCTCTATTGTCGCCTGTCTGAATTCTTCCTTTCCGGACTGACTGTCTCTGTTTCCGTGGCCATATGACACACAATCTGACTGATAGTTTGATTACAAGAAGGATGAATTAAATCTGGCTGAATTTCAACNAGAGGCTGTAGCACGAATTGTCGGTTCAGCATTTCTGGATGCGGAATTCTTAGTAGCGGGTGGTCTAAAACTAGGTCGCCGTAAACTAAAATGTCGAGATCGATTTCTCTAGGTCCCCAGCGTTTTCGGTATTGACGGCCAACCTGAACCTCAATTCGCTTCAAAATCTCNAACAGATTCAATGGACGAACAGCAGTTTTGATCCTGATNACTCCGTTCAGAAAATTAGGCTGATCTTGCAAACCAACAGGAACTGTTTCGTAAATAGACGAGACNGCTTCTATCCAAATTTCNTCTTCTAAACGTAGNTNGTCCAANGCACGATCTATATAATTNGACCGATCTCCTACATTAGTACCAATTCCNATAAAAACTCTAGTGTCGGAATTTTCGGACAACAAGAGCCGTGTTATGTCCACCAAAGCCAAATGAATTGGACAAAGCGGTGTTAATGGTCGCAGACCGCCCCTCATTTGGAACATAGTCCAAATCGCAATTTGGGTCAGCGTCTACTAGATTAATAGTTGGTGGAACAAAGCTATATTGTATGCTTCCAATAGTTGCTATCATTTCAATTGCGCCTGCAGCACCTAGAAGATGACCAGTCATTGACTTGGTCGAACTTACGGGGATTTTGTAGGAACGTTCCCCAAATAGGCGCTTAATTGCTTGTGTTTCAGCAGGATCGCCGGCTGGTGTCGAAGTGCCATGTGCATTAATATAATCGACTTCAGACAAATCAATTTCAGCATCCATTAACGCAAATTCCATTGCTTTGGCGGCTCCTTCTCCATTACTAATCGGGTGAACCATATCGTAAGCATCAGCTGTCATGCCATATCCAACAATTTCTGCATATATCTGGGCATTCCGATCGAGAGCGTGATCCAAAGATTCTAACACCAACACACCCGCTCCCTCTCCCATCACGAATCCATCCCGATTTTTGTCAAAAGGACGACTCGCATGTTTAGGGTCATCATTTCGGGCTGACATAGCCCTCATCGAACAGAAACCGGCAAATCCCAGCGGGGTCATTGCAGCTTCGGAACCACCGGTAAACATTACATCTGCATCACCACGTTGTACTATACGGAANGCCTCACCTATCGCGTTGTTAGANGTAGCACAGGCAGTAACCGAAGCATAATTAGGGCCTTTAGCTCCGAGTTTCATGGAAATACGGCCAGACGCCATATTTATAATCTCGAAAGGAACGAAAAAAGGACTCACTCTTTTTGGCCCTTTTTCCATCAGTAGACGAGCATTTTCTTCCATTACACAAATTCCACCAATACCCGAACCAACCCCAACACCGATCCTATAAGGATCTATGAGCTCTAAATTTAAGCCCGANTCTTTGTGAGCCATCATGGCACTGGCAAGCGCAAATTGAATGAATAAAGGGAGGCGCTTAGCGTCTTTTTTGTCCATGTAGGATTCAGCTTCGAATCCACGAACCTCTCCACCCATCTTGGTTCGGAAATCAGTTGTATCAAAACGGGTTATGTAATCAATTCCGTTTGTTCCTGCCGCAATTGACGCCCAAAAATCGTCAAAATTGTTGCCGACCGCCGAAACAACNCCCATGCCGGTAACAACAACTCTTTTCACAAAACCCTCCCTTTCTGAAGATNGNTTATTAACNTCTTATACACAATANAATCNACAANCTNTTACTTGCTTAGTCTGCTAATTTGGATTACTTCTGATTAATATAATTTAGTGCGTCTTGAACTGTCCGAATACTTTCAGCTTCATCATCAGGAATTTCGATACCTAATTCTTCTTCCAGAGCCATAATCAACTCAACTGTATCCAAGGAGTCAGCACCCAAATCGTCCATGAAAGACGCTTCAGGTACGACCTGTTCTGCATCAATCTGGAGTTGCTCTGCTACAATCTCGACTAATCTATCTAAATCAATTGCCATCTATTTACCTCATAGTTATGTGTTATAGTAAAAAANTAATAAATAGGTTAGCTTTACAAAGGCTAACCGCTCATAGCCATTCCCCCATTGACATGAATGACCTGGCCAGTTATGTATCCTGCCCCAGAAGAAGCTAAAAAAAATGCTGTTTCCGAAATATCTTCGGGATTNCCTAATCGACCTAACGGTATCAGCTCTAGCATTTGTTTTTGAGTAGATTCTGATAGTTGAGATGTCATATCAGTGGTAATAAAACCCGGTGCAATAACATTAGCGGTAACACCTCGACTCGCAATTTCTTTTGCAACAGACTTAGTGAATCCTATTATTCCTGCTTTTGAGGCAGCATAATTAGCTTGACCAGCATTACCAGTTACCCCAACGATAGAGGAAATATTAATNATNCGNCCACTNCTTTGTCGAACCATCTGGCGAGTGNCAGCTTTGGTGGAATAAAANGTGCCAGTTANGTTAGTCTGAATTACATTTGACCAATCTTCATCCTTCATTCTCAACAACAACGTATCTTGGGTAATTCCAGCATTATTGACTAAAACATCAATTCTGGAAAATTGATCAAGTGCGAATTTGACCAACGCGTCAGCATCAGACTGATTAGAAATGTCTGCGGCCTTTGCTTTGGCTTGAATTCCTTCATTTACTAGGACCTCAGCTACGTTCTGGATTGTTTGCTCCGATCGTCCGCAAATAACTACGTTCGCACCTGCTTGCCCAAACCTCCGAGCAATTGATAATCCAATCCCACGAGAAGCCCCAGTAACTACTACAACCTGATTCTCCATACAAATACCCACTTATTTCTAGCTCACTCTGAGAAATTAATTCAAAAAGGTTGATATATTAGTACACGTAGCATTGTTAAGAGTCCGGGTCACCAGCCCAGCGAGAACATTACTATCACCTACTTCCACAAAACTACTGATCCCATGGGAATAAAGAGTTTGCAGGCAACTTTCCCATAACACGGGTTTTGTAATTTGCTCAACTAAGAGTTGTTGGATTTGCTTTCCTGTCTTAGCCCAATCACCCGTAACATTTACAACCAGACCAACTTGTGGATCAGAAAAGTGAAAATCACCAACTCGTTTTGAAAATTCTACTCTTGCAGGTTCCATCAGATTTGAATGAAAAGCCCCGCTGACTTTAAGGGGTAAAGCCCTTTTTGCTCCAGACAATTTAGCTTTTTTTACAACACCCTGAACACCCGAAACTGAGCCAGAAACGATTAATTGTCCTGGGCAGTTGTAGTTAGCGACCTGCGCGATTTGACCGCTACTGATTGATACTGCTCGGCAAATTTCTTCAACTTCAGCGTTGTCTAAACCTAGAATGGCTGCCATCATACCAGGTTCTTCTTTTTCAGCTATTGACATCAGACTAGAACGCTGCTCTACCAGACGAAGACCGTCACTAAAAGATATCACACCGGCAGCAACTAATGCAGGATACTCACCCAAGCTGTGACCTGCNACTGCCGTTGGAATTATTCCTCGTGTTTGAGCAACNCTAAAATTNGCAACACTATTAGTAAAAATGGCCAGNTGCGCATTCTCAGTTTTCGTTAATTCTTGAAGTGGTCCCTCGAAACAAATATCGCTAATTGACCTTCCGAGAATTTCGTCAGCTTCATCAAAAGTATCTTTAGCTAAAGGAATACTTTTACAAAGGGGCAGACCCATACCTACTTTCTGGGATCCCTGACCAGGAAAAATTAAAGCAATTTTTTCCGACACCTAAAAAACCATCTCGGGAAATATCGTGAACTATATCCGGCAAAAATTATTTAAAAACTACATCTTAATGATTGAAGCTCCCCAAGTCAAACCTGCTCCAAAGGTGACTAAGAGGACTAGATCCCCACGGTTGACTCTTTTTGAACGTAGAGCTTCGTCTAAAGCGATAATAACTGTAGCCGCAGATGTATTACCATAACGATCCACATTGATATACAGTTTCTCTGAAGGTACGCCGATTCTTTCACCAACGGCTTCTATAATTCGTAAGTTAGCCTGATGGGGAATAACTAAATCTATGTCTTCAACTGTTAAACCTGCCATTTGTAGAGTGTGAAGGGCTGCTTCAGGCATGATTCGAACTCCTAGCTTGAATACTTCACGCCCTTTCATTGTAACCTTGTGTAGTTGCTTTTTAACATTTTCAGCAGTAACAGGTAAGGTTGCCCCACCAGCTGGTACTGCTAACAACTCTGTATCTGCATAAGTACCATCTGCGCCACAGTATGATGCAATAATTCCTCGATCTTCAGTACTTGCTTGGACAATAGCTGCTCCTGCACCATCACCAAACAAGATGCAGGTACTCCGGTCTGTCCAATTGACGATTCGACTAAATGTTTCAGCGCCAATTACCAAGATTGTCTTGTACCTACCAGACTTGATCATGCCATCAGCTAAATCAAGACCATAAACGAACCCAGAGCAAGCAGCAGATAAATCAAAAGCATGAGCATTCTTAGCTCCGATCTTCATTTGAACGATACAAGCTGTTGAAGGAAACGACATATCTGGCGTGGCTGTACATACTATGATCAGCTCGATGTCGAGTGGATCAATTTGTGCACCTTTTAAGGCTTGCCGGGCGGCGTTAGCAGCCAGATCAGAGGTAGAAGTGTCTTTCTCCGCGATACGTCTTTCGGCAATTCCGGTCCGCTGAACAATCCAGTCATTTTCGGTATCCACCATTTGTTCGAGATCAGAGTTGGTTAAGACTTTCTCTGGCAAGTCAGCCCCAGTCCCACTAATAACTGCCCGAATTTGGTTTTGAGATTGTGTGGACATAACTAATGATCGGTCAAGTACATTTGCATACTAACAAAAGCAAATGTACAGTTTACTCTGTTNCATCACCGCTTGCACTCTTGAACAGTACACCCTTATAATGACCACAAGCTGGACAGATACTATGTGCCCGACGCAGNTCTCCACAATTCCCACATTCATTTAGTGTTCGGTTTTTCAAAGCCTGATGGCTTCTTCTCATCCCTTTTTTGGATTTTGATGTTTTTCTTTTAGGTAACGCCACTTCCGCCTCCGATTAAATCTCGTATTCTTCTATAGTGAGTATAATTTTGTGTTTAGTTATTCGTGTTACTATCCTTCGATTGTAACATATTTTCCAAATTGCCAAAAGGCGACGACGTAGTCAAATCTGACTGACAAGAGCAAGTCTGACTATTTAAATTACAGCCACAAGAAACACACAATCCCTGACAAACATCTCGGCATAACGGCCAGCATGGAATTTCTAATGCAATTGTTTGCTTCAGATCTTCTGTCAGATCAATCACTTCACCATCCACCATCCGATCCGCTAAGTCCACATTATCAATGAGATCCAGACGAAACGAAACATGAAGTTTTGTTTCGTATAAGGTAAGACAACGTCGGCAAGGAATTTCAATACGCGATTGAAGACTTCCTTTGAAGTATAGACCTTCTGATAACCGTAGGAAGCGTATTTTACCTTCAATAAACTGGAGAAACCCTATCTCTGGGATGTCTAAGCCAATCTCAGTGTTAGAAAATTGAACAGAACGCGTAATCGACTCCCCTAAACCTATTAAATTTTTGGAAAATCGAAGGTCGGTCATGATCAAGCTTGCCCTAAATCAAAACTATCGTGAATAACTTCTACTGCTTTATCAGTTTGGGTTTGATCTATGACGCAAGAGATTTTGATTTCAGATGTGCTAATCATCTGAATATTGATATTTTGCTCTGCTAACGCCGAAAACATTTTAGAGGCCACGCCAACGTGGCTCACCATACCGATCCCAACTACCGACACCTTAGAAATATCGCTATCTGTCTCTAGCGTCGCAATTTTTATTTGATCATTCAGTTCTTGAATTACTTTAACCGTTTTTGAAAGATCTTTTTCCGGCACAGTGAAAGACAGATCTGTAGTTCCATCGCGGCCGACATTTTGAATAATCATGTCGATATTGATATTTTGTTCNGCTACAATGTTGAAAATTTCTGCTGCTACACCTGGCTTGTCTTCAATCCCGATGAGAGATATTTTCGCTTGATCTTTATTGGACGTTACACCGCTAACGACAACTTGCTCCATTATTTCACTTTCCTTTACAATAATTGTTCCGTCACCTTCATGGAAACTGGAACGTACCATTAACGGTACTTGGAATTTCTTGGCTAACTCCACAGAGCGGGAATGTAAGACTTTCGCACCGAGACCTGCCATTTCAAGCATTTCATCGTGCGTGATTCGGTCTAGTTTCCTTGCACTTTTAACTATTCGTGGATCAGCAGTATAGATACCATCAACATCTGTGTAGATCTCGCAACGATCGGCATTCAGGCTTGCAGCAATCGCTACAGCGGTTGTATCTGAAGCCCCTCGACCCAAGGTCGTTATTTCACCATCAATCGTTACACCTTGAAAGCCCGCCAATATGACGACTTTACCCATCTTAAGCTCGTCAAAAATCCTCTGATTATTGATGCTAACAATACGTGCATTGCTATAAAAACCATCTGTTAATATACCCACTTGATTACCGGTCAGCGAAATAGCTTCATATCCGAGCTCGGAAACTGCCATAGCAAGTAAGGCTATTGAAACCTGCTCTCCTGTGGATAATAACATGTCGAGTTCCCGTTCTAAAGGAGAAGGGGATACTTCGTGAGCCAATGCAACTAGTTTATCCGTGGTCCCTCCCATGGCCGAAACTGCAACGACAACTTGATTGCCTTTTTCAATTGTCCCGACAATCCTCTTGGCAACATTTTTAATCTTGGTCGTGTCTCCGACGGAAGTACCACCGAACTTTTTGACGATAATACTCATTGTTCTCTTATCCTTAAACTATGTGTTATCAAAATCAAGTTCTTCTATTCGGATGACAGTGAAGTCATCTCCGACCACTTCTAAATTGCTGAGTTTTTCTCTTGCCAAATCCATATTTTTCTCTAAGGCTTTATGTGTGATAATGACTAGGGATACGGTATCACAGGTTTGGGGGGCTTTCTGCGTTACCGCTGCAATACTAATTTGACAATCTCCCAAAGCTTGACCGATTTCAGCTAGAACGCTGGGTTGATCGCGAACAACTAAACGCATGTAATAACGGGTTTTCACCTCAGCGATTGAGCTGATTTCAACTCCAGAGGATTCTTCTTTTATCCACCCCCCCGTTTTCAAGTTAACTAAACCACCTGCCGCAGCCTGACCGGCTTCGATAATATCAGCAACAACAGCACTTGCCGTCGGCATTCCACCTGCCCCCTGACCATAGAATAATGTTGGCCCAACAGCATCACCAACGAGGTAAACCCCATTGAAAGCACCACTAACGTTGGCTAAGATGCTTCTTTCTGGAATCAGGGCAGGATGCACTCTTGCCTCAATTCCTGANTCAGTCATTTTAGCAATTGCCAATAACTTTATGACATAACCAAATTCTCTAGCATACTGAATTTCTTTGTCGGTAATCTTTGTGATACCTTCGACGTAAATCTTATCAAATGGCAAATANGTACTATAGGCTAAAGAGGATAGAATTGACAATTTGTGTGCAGCGTCAATACCTTCAATATCCAAAGTTGGATCAGCTTCGGCGTACCCCTTTTCCTGTGCTGAAGCTAATGCAACATCGAAACTTGTCATTTGGTCATGCATTTGTGTTAGGATATAGTTGCAGGTNCCGTTAATTATGCCGTGCATTGATTGAATCTGGTTCCCAGAAAAGCTCTCTCTGAGAGCTTTGATGATCGGAATGCCACCGGCAGTACTAGCCTCAAAACCTAGAAAAACGCCTTTTTGATTAGCTAGCTGAAATAACTCTGCNCCTCTTTCCGCTAATAGTGCTTTGTTCGCCGTGACCACATGTTTCCCGTTTTCCATTGCTTGAGTGACGAGATCAAAGGCAGTGTCAACACCACCAATTAACTCTACTACCACGTCGATTCCTGAACCNTTGACAACTTCTGATGGATCAGTCGTCAAGCAGTTATTNGGAAGGTCGATACCTTCACCTTCACCTTCAACAGGCATAGTCCGCTTGGCAATTCTGGTCAAATTCAGATTAATACCGGANTTCTTGAGGATGTTTTGGTGCTGGCTGAGTAGGATTTTGGAAACGCTCTTGCCTACCGTCCCCCACCCAAGTAGACCAACATTTACTTCAGATTTTTCCACTTAGTTCGAAACTCCACAAAAATTTTGTCGCACACCCAGCCCCGGCTAGCTCCTTCAATAACAAACAATAAGGAATTGATGGTGGAAACCCTTTCTTACTGGTAGGAGTCAACACCCTTTGGCGATTGACCGGATTATACGTTCGATTAAGTACGATAAATCGGGGCGACTGGATTTGAACCAGCGACCTCTTGAACCCCATTCAAGTGCGCTAGCCGGACTGCGCTACGCCCCGCTCTAAACGAGCCCTATGATAGCACTGGCTATTTGGGCTGTCAAGTCAAAACGCCTTACTGTCTGATTTGTCCATCCCCATATATAACATATTTGTAACTAGTTAAACCTTCTAGACCCATAGGACCACGACAGTGTAGTTTTTGTGTGCTGATACCAACTTCAGCACCTAATCCAAATTCATACCCATCGGTAAATCGTGTACTGGAATTAACATATACAGCAGCTGAATCAACGACTTTCAAGAACTTTTGTGCTGTAGCATAATCGTTNGTGATAATGGCATCCGAATGATGCGAGCCATATNTATTGATATGATCGACCGCTTGATCAAAGTCATCTACAATTCGAATAGACAAGATTTTATCGAGATATTCTGTACTCCAGTCCTCGGAATTTGCCGCTAGCATGTCAGGACATATACTCTGGCTCGTTTGGCATCCTCGTAATTCAACGCCCTCCTGAGCTAATCTAACTTGAATTCTGGGCAGAAAAGTTTGCGCTACTCTTTGATGAACCAGTAAAGTCTCCATTGCATTACAGGCAGCCACATACTGTGTTTTAGAATTGATTGCGATTTCAGTTGCCATTTCTAGATCGGCATTTTGATCAATAAAAACATGACAAACACCATCAGCGTGTCCAACCACTGGTATTTCAGAATTTTTCATTATATACCGAATGAACTCATTGCTTCCACGTGGTACAATTAGATCGATTAATTCGTGCTTNGCAATCATGGATTGAACAGCTTGACGATCAGTGATATTTACAAATTGAATTGCTTGATCCAGACCAAAACCTTTAGCAGATTTTTGTAAGATTTCAGCAATAACTGTGTTCGATGAAATTGCTTCTGACCCACCTCTTAACAATACACCATTACCTGATTTTATACAGAGTGCCGCTACCTCCACAGTCACATTCGGTCTAGATTCGTAGATAACCCCAATTACACCAATGGGAACCCGAACAGTTCCAACCCTGAGCCCATTTGGGCGTTCCCACATGCTATCAATCTGACCAATAGGTTCGGGGAGAGCTGCGACTTGGACTAGATTATCCGCCATGATCTCGATTTTTTTGTCATCTAGTTCTAGTCGCTTCATTAACGGNTCAGCCAATCGGTTGGCTAATCCATTTTNCATGTCTATCTTGTTTGAAGCTAAAATAGACTCCCGATTATCTCGAATGGCCGATGCCATAGCTTGCAAAGCACTATTTCGAACCTCTGATGAAACGAGGGATAATGTTCTCATCCCTGATTTGGCAGCTTTTGCTTTGTCAGATACCATGTGGTCTATTTGCTGTTTATCCATTTACTTTTCACTTTGGCTTCAGGTTATCGCTCAACTAATTAGCTTGAACGGATTGATAGAATATATTTTTAATTTTTGTTTGACTTCCCAGAAGATAGCGACACATAAACGTCAATAGTGTATATCTNAAGCTCCATCAGGCAGTAATTTCGATTTCATTTTTATTGCTGGGANAACTACGGATTGATATCTTCTCTTCAAAACTGTTCTGAAAATCGCATATCATTTTCTAGCATCAGTCTAAGATCGGTAATACCAAATTTTATCATAGCAATTCGGTCAACCCCCATACCAAAGGCAAATCCAGTGTATTCTTCTGGGTTGTAATTTACACTCTCAAAGACATTAGGATCAACAGCTCCCGCTCCTAGAATTTCGATCCAGCCTGTTCCCGAACAAGTTCGACATCCATTCTGNCAAAAGGGNCAGGAAATATCAACTTCTGCGGATGGCTCGGTAAAAGGGAAAAAGTGAGGACGAAAACGTACCTTTGTTTTTTCACCAAACATCTGCTGAGCAAAAGAGTATAAAACTCCCTTGAGTTGGCTAAATGAAACATCTCGATCGACTAGTAGCCCTTCAACCTGGTGAAACATAGGTGTATGTGAAATGTCGTAGTCTCGCCGGTATACACGACCCGGAGCTATCACTCGGATGGGCGGTTGTTCTTGCTCCATTACCCTGATTTGAACTGGTGAGGTNTGTGTGCGNAAAACGATACCATCTTNAACATAAAANGTATCTTGTAAATCTCTTGCTGGATGATCAGCCGGNGTGTTAAGAGCGTCAAAATTATAGTATTCAAGNTCGACTTCAGGCCCNTCAGCAATTTGAAACCCCATATTGTGAAAAATACGATTAATAANTTCGAAGGTCTGTGTAATNGGATGNNTTTTGCCTATCTGTGAATGNCGGCTCGGTAGTGTNATATCAATTCGTTCGCTCAGTAGTTGCTGTTCNCGTTCTTTTTTTGCTATTTGAGANGCAANAGNCTCAATTNTTTGTGTCAATTCNTTCCGGATTTGGTTGGAAAGANTNCCCATNGCTGGNCGATCNGANGCAGGAATTTTAGCCATNNCCTTCATCGNGAGAGTATATTTNCCCTTACGACCAAAATACTCNACACGAACAGCTTCNAATTCNTTCGCGTNAGACACTTNTTGTAAAACTGAGACGGCTTCAGCTCGAATNTNTTTCNGCTGTTCAGCGAATTCGCTCATAGAGTATCCTAAGATTTAATTGATCTAAGTTGACTAGGTCCAAAAACCGGACGAGGCGATCAGATTCTATCATAAGGTTCAAATTAAAGTCAATTTCAGCCCAATTACAAGCTAGGTAACCTTGCCAACGAAGCAATTAAAAATTACGTAACTCATCAGATAGAATTTCGGCAGATTTGGGTCGATCTAAATCCATCAAGTAAACGTGGAAAGAGTCAGAACGATCAGATACGAAAGCCAGCTGGCGACCATCTGGTGAAAAAGTGGGATGGATTGAAATTCCAATTCCATTAGTAATCTGCCTCACATTTGTGCCATCCGCATCCATCAGACAAACCTCGATGTCTCCATCTCGAGCAGCTACGAAAGCAATATGCTTTCCATCTGGTGAAATAGCTGGATTGTAACAATCGTAGTCAGTCATCAGGAGTTGAGTCTCGCTCTTAGAGCCTTTATTTGGGTCAAAACTGTAAAGTTGATGCACATTATTACGGCCAGCAACAAAAATAATTCGCCCAGATAATGAATTATAGCGAGGTGTTCCATCATCAGAATCTTGACTGTGAGTCAGCCTTTCAGGCTGGACTTGCCCAATATCATCCAATTTTTTACCTGTAAAGTCAATTCGATAAATTTCCAAATTCCCATCTAGATTTGATTCGTACAAAATATGATCGGAGGTCTGTGATCCACTAGGTGCGCGGACTCCTAACTTCACTGGTAGTAATTCTTGAGTAGTTTTGTTATAGATGTGGGAAACATCAATACCGGCGAAAAAACGAGTAGATCCACTGCCTTGTAAAGTGACGGAAATCTCTCTGGATGCTTTTGGCTCTTTGCAGTATAGTAGATAGTTTGGGTCACGCAAAAATACAGGGGTCGTTTCGTTAAAATCCGTACTAAAGGTCACACGTTGTCGAATACGACCAGTCAAATCCATTAGATAAATTTCGCCATTATCCAAACGGAAGGAAGAAAATGCGATTTGCTTACCGTCTGGCGAGAATGATGGTGAGTAGTTATCGGACTTACCCTTAGTTAACTTAGTTATGTGATATGCGTCAGTTACATAGCCAGCAATACGAACTAGAATCTCGTCAGTCGGATCAGAACGGAGAATTGCCTTTAGTTGTAGATTCGCCCGTTTTCGATCTCCAATTTTTAGGTACGTACGCACTATTTTGATACGAGCTTCAATTTGGCTTTGGGGCCGATTAGACAGCAGGCTGATAGCCTCCCGGAATTCAGCAATAGCTTTTTTAGTCTGCCCAGTTAAGTTGTAAGTATCACCCAATTTCATATGACCAACTGGATCTAAAGGGTAATCGGAAACGAACTTTTCTAGTACCGGGACTGCAGATTGAGGTTGGCCTTTTTCGATCAGTACTTCTGCTTTTTTCAAGGATTTGGGTAATTTACTTTCCAAGCAGCCGATCAGTAGGGTTGGCCAGATCCCAATCAGAAAACACCATCTGTACTTACACTGCATCTACGAAATATGTCTGATTCTCAGAATACGATTTTTGAGCTAGAAATTGAATGAACTTATCGGAAGCTCCAACTGTTGGTACACGTTTGAAGTGGAACCCATTATCTTCAGCCAGATCTTTGGCTTCTTGGTCGAGGTCATATAGTACTTCAACATGGTCACAAACGAAGCCAATTGGCATAACAATTATATCAGTTGAAGTTGAACGGTCTAGCTTTGGAATTATCTCGCTAATATCTGGCCCTGTCCATGGTATTGGGGAGTTGTCGGGAGAACTTTGATAGGCCAGATGAAAATTTTTGCTTAGTTGATCAGAAACTAGTCTAGAGGTTTCTGCAAATTGTTTACTATATGGAGAACGTTTATCTGCGACTTCTGGGATGGAGTGGGCCGTAAAAATCAAATGAGCTGAATTAAGTCGCTCTTTAGACCAATGTGCACACGAAGCCACAATTTGTTCCGTTACTGATGAAATATACCCATAGTCAGATGACCAGCCTGACATGTAGCTAATTGACATATCGAGTGCCCGGTTATCTGGAGTTGATAGTTTGCCTAGCGCTTTATCTACGTCTTGTTGATATTCTTCCCAGCTGGTAAAACATTGAAAGGGGGACAGAATAATGCCCAATACTTTTTCATGTCCGTTTTCTATCATTTCAGATAGTGTTTCTGATAAAAAAGGTTTCCAGTTTCGCATTCCGGTGAAAACAGGCAACCCGATTTCACTGGACAGAGCAGAAGCTTGTAGGGAAGTCAACTGGTTAAAAGGTGAGAATCCGCCCAGTTCAGTATAATGTGCTACGACTTGATTAACCCTGTTACGGTCCGGTTGGCCAGAGCCCTTCATTCGACGTGCTAGGATTTCTGATACAAAACAGAATGCTTCTGGTGATTCATGCCCCAAACCTAAACACGGATGATTACGCTTACAACAACCTTCTGTCGGGCCACCAAACCCAATTAGTAAGACAGAATCAAAGGTTAATTTATTGTTCATTATGATTTCTCACTGACCTAAGACCTTTTTTGACTGTACTCATGAACAAAATCAACTAATTCAATAACATTGTCAACTGGTGTAGTTGGTAAAATACCGTGGCCTAGATTGAAGATATGACCATTTTTCCCCTGCACTTGATCTAGGATTCGCCGAGCTTCGCACCTGACTGTGTCTTTATCAGCATATAACACGCAAGGATCTAAGTTTCCTTGAATTGCAATCGGACCAAGTTCCTGCCACGCGGCCTTTATATCTACGCGAAAGTCAAGTCCAATTACATTCCCGCCAGCTTCTTTCTGCTGTTTAAGTAAGGTGGCAGTACTTACGCCAAAGTGAATGAGGGGAATATCAGAGTCTAGCTGCTCGAATAATCTTGTCATATAGGGGAAAACAAAAGCCCGATAATCAGTAGGAGAAAGGCATCCAACCCAACTATCGAATACTTGTAATGCTTGGGCTCCTGCCTCAACTTGTCCTTTAAGGTACTTAACCGTGGCTCGTACGATTAGTTCCATCAGATCTTTCCAAGCTGCCGGATGGGAATACATGAATTGTTTAGTTAGTTGATAGTTTTTGGAACCACCTCCTTCGATGATGTAGGATGCAATTGTAAAGGGTGCACCTGAAAATCCAATCAACGGCAAGTCTGATGGTAAGGCAGAACGTGTAGATTTCACCACATCAAAAACATAACTTAGCGATTCTTTAGGTTCCACTTCTTTCAGCATTTGAGCCTGTTCAGGTGTTCGGACGGGATTATGCAGGATTGGTCCTACTCCCTCGACATACTCTAGCTCTAATCCCATTGGTTGCAAAATGAGCAGGATATCCGAAAAAATGATCGCAGCGTCAACGCCTAAGCGCTCAACAGCTGTAACCATGACTTCAGTTGCAAGTTCGGGGCTACGACAGAGTTCTAAGAAAGGAACTTTGCTTCGTATGTCTTGATATTCTTTCATATACCGGCCAGCCTGTCGCATTAGCCAAATAGGCGTATAGTCAGTATCCTCACACCGACATGCCTTGAGAAAGACAGATTCGGCCAGTAGTTTATTTTCCATTCGATAATCCTTCGATATTATGAGATTTTAATTAGGCCTTTGGTGCAATTGTCTTCACGACCTTGAACTTTGGAAATTCCATCAATCAGGTCATTTAGGTGGTAGGTATGACTAATAATACGATCCATGTTTACTGCACCACTGCTGATTAGTTGAATAGCTTCCTCCCAGGTATTAGGAGCAAGCCAAGAAAAACGAATGCTTTTATCCATTAAGATAGTTTCTAAAATTGGTACATTCATTATGTCGTTATCGCCCGGAAGTCCAAATAAGACGATGGTTGAATGACGACCTGTAATTTCCAAAGCTGAATGTATAGCATTCAAAGCGCTAGTAGCCAAAATTGCCCGATCGGCTAATTCACCGGAGTTTAATTCGTGAATAACTTGGCTTAGATTGTCAGTATAGTGATTAGATGTGCTATCAGCAATGTTAATAATGTGGTCTGCTCCAAGTTCAGCGCCTCTTTCAAGCCGATAATCTCGGGTACCAACCAAAATGACCTGCTCAACATTTCTACTCTTTAAAACTTGTACCATCATCAAGCCGATTGGTCCTGGTCCATATACAACAACTGTATGATCGGGGCTTGTGTTAAGATTATTGATCGCATAAAGGCCACAAGCCAAGGGCTCGGTCAATGCACCTTGATCATAGGTGACGTGTGATGGTATTTTGTATGTCCAGTTACAGTCTGATATGGCATATTCTGCGAAGCCACCATCAATACTAACCCCCAAAACTTTTTTGTCGTTGCATAGATTGGGTAGACCTTTCTTAGACCATTTAGATTTTGGGTTAGCCTGCACAGGATTTGGCACGACCCGATCACCAACTGAAAACCGGTCGCCTACTTGATCTCCTACTGCTACTANCTCACCAGTAAATTCATGTCCTAAAACTAACGGACCTCTTCCATCAGACGTTTCCAATGAACTTTTCCCGTAATAATAAGCTACATCAGAGCCACAGATACCGACTGATTTGACTTTGATCAGAAGTTCTTCTGCATCTGGTATTGGAATTCGTTTCTCTTCTAGTAGCATCTGTTCCGGTTCGTAGAAAACTTGAGTTTTCATCATTTCAACACTTGACATAAGAAATTCCTTTATTTATCCGGAGTTAGAATTTTTTTTTCGAACATATACTGCCAGATTATTGTAGCTACAATGGCACTAGCAAATTGCACCACGATGAAAACTAATCCGTCTACGGGGCGGATACCGGCAGCTGAATAAGTGAACATTCGAGCGATCGTTACCTGTGGATTTGCAAACATGGTACTGGAAGTAGAAATCAGCTGCCCACCCACCAGCAGGCTAACAATCAACGGGACTTTATCTGATTTTTGATAAACTAATGCTTGAATNGTGAAAANCAGGATGAAAGTGCCAAACGCTTCAGCNNGAAAGCAGCCCCCATTTCTGGTAACCCTGGATAATGTTACCAATGAATCGACCTGATGGTAAAACATCAAGTGTGTTGCTAATGTGCCGGTGACACCGCCGGCAATCTGAACNANAACGTAATAGGGAAAATTTCTCCATGGTAAGCTTCCAGAATAGGCGAAGCTCAAACTTACGGCCGGGTTGAAATGTGCCCCGCTAATTGGTCCAAAGACGGAGATTAGGGCAAAAAGAACCCAAGCGACACCCACGGAATCAGCCAACACGGAGATTCCAATACCTGAATCGAGTACTCGGTTAAACAAGATTACAGGAGAGATGGATGCCATAACCAAGAACATGGAGCCTATAAATTCGGCCCACAATTTGGCAACTAACTTGAAGTCTGACAAGAGATTACTGCTTTCTAGTTTCTGGCTTTTCCTTNCCTGAAATCTTAAAATGCCATGCAGCTAAAAGGTATCGCAACTGANACGCTTTGTCAAGATCACATTTAGGTGTTTGTCCAAAAACCTACGGAAGTACCATTGACAAACCTGTGAGATTTACTATACGATAGAAAATTGCGGAAGGGATGGTGAGGTTAGCCTAATTCCAGCCGTATATCTCACCACTAATGTAGGTTTCGGTCCAAGCTGTACATAAAACGGCATCACTTTGATNGGTTNAAACAANGGNAGGGTAGATTTCGTTAGACTCGATTTTGTGATACTGTCGCTCCTCTGTTAGGAGTTCTAAGTAGGTAATATTCCCCCAAAAGTGACGGCAAAAATGACCATTCTTGCGATGCNCAATGGCCTCTTTNAAACGTATTTTTTCTAGGCTCAAATTTAGTACTTCCACGGANCTCGNAAACCAGTCCAAATCGTACACTTAAANCAAAATCTTTGTCAAGTGTAACCTAGTTTTTCTTGGAAAAGTAATTTGTCGCGTATTACGCAGGCGTTAATTTATATGGGCATAAATTTATATGGGCATAAAAAATTGGGGTGAAAAATAATGGGGCGTCCGAACGTTGTTTTTGTCTTCGGTGACCAGTGGCGGGCACAGGCCACTGGTTACGCAGGTAACTCCGTAGTCCAAACACCTAACCTTGATCGTTTGGCTAAACAGAGTCTTAATTTCACTCACGCAGTNTCGGGTTGTCCCGTTTGTTCACCAGCACGTGCATCTCTTTTGACAGGCCAAAACCCACTGTCTCATGGTGTTTTTGTTAACGATGTGCCACTGAACCATCAATCTATGAGCATAGCCCAAGCCTTCAAGCAAGGCGGTTATAAAACCGCTTACATCGGTAAATGGCATGTTAATGGAAATGGACGTAGCAATTATATTCCACCAGATCAAAGACTTGGTTTCGATCACTGGCAAGTATTGGAGTGCACACACAACTATAACCAATCTGCTTACTACGATGGCANTTCAGACCAAAAATTGTACTGGGATGGTTATGATGCTTNNGCTCAAACGAATTCAGCTATCGATTANATNTCANAAAATATAAATACNAAAAATGATNNCANTACCCCGTTTTTTCTCATGTTGTCTTGGGGCCCCCCGCATGCGCCTTACCAGACCGCTCCAGAATCCTATCAGGATATGTACAAACCAGAAGACGTGTTGCTTCGACCTAATGTTCCTGAATCATTNGCTGATCAAGCACGCCAAGACTTATCAGGTTATTANGCACACTGTACGGCCTTGGATGATTGTCTTGGTCGCTTATTGGATCGAATTGATCAACTAGGCCAAACTGAAAACACAATTTTTATTTTTACTTCTGATCATGGTGATATGCTTGGCTCGCAAGGCCTAATAAAAAAACAGAAACCTTGGGATGAGTCAATTCGAATTCCTTGTTTGATACGTTACCCTGAATTGGTTTCTAGAAATGACGGTGAATTAGTCGGGCGAGAAATTTCTGATGTATTGATGGATATTCCAGACTTTATGCCGACACTTCTGGGGTTAGTTGGGCTGCCTATACCTGAGACTGTTGAAGGAATTGACTATTCAATGTATCTTCGGAATCCCGAATCTGAGAATCCATCTGACAGCACTGCTTTGTTAGCTTGTTATCATGCTTTTGGTCAATGGAGATATGGTTTGGATGGTGGGCCAAACCATCTAACTGGACGAGAATTCCGTGGGTTAAGAACTCGTAGATACACTTATGTTGTTACTTTGGACAGCCCTTGGCTATTGTANGACAACTTGAATGANCCATATCAACAAAATAACTTTTTTTCTACAGAAATGTCACAAAAAATGGTTCAATTGGCTGAATCGTTGAACCGAAAACTTGAACAAAAGCTAGCCAAGCGAAAAGACAATTTTCTGTCTGGAATGGACTACATTCGACAGTGGGGTTATACGGTAGATGAGAGAGGAACCATTCCCTACACTAACTGAATTATTTNGGAATAATGNCAAATATTTCTTGGATTTCGCCAGTCATTTTCAAACAAACTTTTTTGCAGATGCTAAGAAGTCGTAGAACATACGTTTTGGCTTTTTTGTCCTTTATTCCTGTTATTTTTATGTTTGTTGTCCGTCTTATCCCACAAAAAGCCAGCGTGATTGACACTTTACTGTTGGAATCAACCGTTACTTTCTATCTNATGTTCATTGTCATTTTAGTTGCANTGTTTCANTCCACGACGCTTTTATCTGATGAAATTGAAAACAATACGATTATTTACTTATTGATGCGACCTATTTCAAAGATGAGTATTGTCTTGAGTAAATTTATGGCCTATTGGGTTGGGGCAACTATACCAGTAGCTNNCTCCCATCTACTTGTNTNNATCTTTATAGCTACTCACCCTAAATCCCAAATAACATTTTTATCTGGGCTCAGGTTGGAGGTACTGTATCTAAGTGTCATCATCTTAGGCCTTCTAGCTTATGGCAGTATTTTTCTCTTTTTAAGTGTCTGCTTTCGTTATTCAGTGCTGTGGGGATTGTTAGTTGCTTTTGGTTGGGAAAAGCTGACGTTGGTCTTATCAGGAAATATCCGCTTAGTTTCTATCATTCACTATTTGAAATTGGCTGTTCTTCCTAGTGATTCTTCTTCCAAAAAACTACTATGGACCTTNAATCAAAGAGCNTTTGATTCTGAGCCAATGTCGAAATGGATAGTAGTATTAATAATTTTGTCGATTTCAATTTTTTTTCTCAGTCTCTCGGTGTTCGCTTTTCAGCGAAGAGAATATCCANAGTCGGAAGCTTAGCTGACCAACTTATTTCTGCTTTTTTCTTCATATACCGTTTTTTTTAAAAGAACCCAGCTCTCCCCAGAACCACATTAATCCAAAATAAACCATAGTAGCACCAAAAATACGGATCCAGATCAAAACAGAAGGNGTAAAGTACAACCCAATAGCCATCAANATTGAAACGATGACTGATTTCCATATAAATCTGATATATTCCAGTTTGGANATTGAGCGATGAATGAAGATGCTACTCATTATAAAAAGTATACTTTCGCTACCTATCATACTTACGGCGGATCCAACATGTTGATATTGTGGAATAAATGACAGATTCAATAAAAGATTGGTGCTAAGTGTTACGAACATCAGGATCGAGAATGCTAATCGCTGATCAGTAGCTCGCAGAACCGTTATATTAACCGTGGTCAAGAAAGTTATCCCCCCTGAAATACTTAATAAACGGAGTGGTAGCACAATCTGTCTCCATTCTAATTTGGGAAAAAATTGAGCCGCGATCTGTTCGGAAACTAACGCCAAGCCTATGGTAAACGGTAAAGCAAGGAGAACCATCCAACGGATAGCGTCGGTATATACATAGCGAAACTGTACCGTTTTACGTTCAAATTCTCTGGACATCACAGGAAAAACAGCTCCCATGTAAGCTCCAGGCAGAATTGTAAATGCATTGACAATAGTGAAAGCCAAACCGTACCATGCGTTAGCTGATTGTGCTTCCGTAGTGTTTGNAATCAGTTTTGATAATAAAATCATGTCCAAGCGAAAATATACCAAGTTGAACATGTTGCCTAGAGCAAATGGTAAAGCTTGTTTCATCAGAGTTTTCCAGAGTTTCCAATTTAAGCGAAACATAAAATTTACAAATCGAAGACGGGCAATACTTAAGTTCAAGATTAAGTTAAGAACGCTGCCGATTAACACGATTAATCCAAATTCACCTAAATCAGCCATTTCAAACCAAATTAGTCCACCGCCAACCAAAACGACCGTTAATCTTTCCGCAATCACTGTTACTGATTCATATTTCATCTGCTCAAAAGCCCGAAATAGACAACGATAAATTTGAGCCAATCCATTAATTAGCTCAGCTGCTCCTAGTAAGATAATTAACCGAAAGGTTAGATCTGTATAATTCAACCAATAATTGACTGATATGATAAATCCAAAAGCAAGAATTGAAAGCAGAAGACGGATTATCAGTGCATTCCCGATGTAATCTTGAGCTAAGTTTTTATTTAGAGTAATTTCCCTAATCAGTGGCCCCTGCAAACCTAGTTCAGCAATACTTGCAACTAAACCTGCAATAAAAACAGCTAAAAAGTAGCAGCCGATGTCTGACTCAGTGATGACATTCGGTTTTTGAGGCAAAATGAAAACTGTCAAAATTAATGATAGTAACCGCCCAATCAAATGGGCAGAGAAGAGAGCTGATGCATTTCTCAGCACTTCGCTTTTTCGATTTGTNTTCATTTTTTAATAGGTAGTTTGGGNGGTGAAACTCCGGCGCGGATGTAGTTAGGTTTAATATCGAAAGGATCATCAACACTTGAATTCGTCAACCTATTTAGACCTAATCTGGCCACGCTTGTTCCTCTAGACAATCCAAATGTTGAATCTGCTAAACAAATCGAATCGGTCGAATCCAATTTNAAATGGGATTNGATTTCAGTTGCATGTTGCTTCAACCCGTCGCCCACAAATATGGTGGGAGGAGTAATCTCGCTAAGGATTGCTGATATGGTTAGGCACCTATCATCGCTCTGACGGACCCCATTNTCAAAAANAGCGCTGTAAACTTCATTTTTTCTGGCATCCAAAATNACACAAATTTTACTCGGGACATAGGCTAAGTTATATGCGATAGATTCTAGGGTCGAAATACTAATAATTGGTCTTTTTATGGCATAGCAAATGGTCTTNGCTGTACTGACGGCAATTCGAACTCCGGTAAAAGATCCAGGTCCAATCGCTACGGCGACCGCATCAATATCTCGAATTTTTAATTCAGCTGATTTTAAGGTTTTGTCAATTGCTGGAATTAGCCTTGATGCATGTTGTCGACTAATGCTTAATGTTTGTTCAGCAATAATTCCCCCCTCATCGATCAAACCAATGCTACCAATTGCAGTTGAAGTGTCAATACCAAGTATTTTCATATTAATTTCTCTTGCACCTTCTATTTTATTTATGGTAGTTTAACAGCGGCGGATGTGATTTCCGTCGGTTACCTACGGNTGGGGGATTAGCTCAGTTGGGAGAGCGCTTGCATGGCATGCAAGAGGTCACCGGTTCAAGTCCGGTATTCTCCACCATTTTTCCATTGTTCCATTCCACTTNCCCAATTCGGTNGANACTNAGTGCATTCGGTTCCGATCCCTACGTAGTTACTCGTTGAAGTCCGCGGTTTGTNGTCCGCCCCCTTTCTCAATGGAGTCAAAATGGAAAAGATACGCGAATTGTCGTCCCTATTGCAGGCAGGTATTGATGAATACGACAAGCAACTCAAGGTTCTACAACAAGAACGATTGAAATATATTCGTTTGTCGGTTTCCGATAGCTTCGGGAAGACAGACGGTGATTCAAAAAATTCGTGGCTACTACACTTACANCAGTTGGAAGCGTCTCTGGATGTTCGTTTGGTCAGCATGCGGGAAGCCGTTCGATTNGCTGCCAAAAGCCTAGACGGTAAGTCNGATAAAGAATAGCTAATGAATGGGACATATTTTTTATCCTGCTTTTTTGATAATATCCAAANTTTTTGGGGCGAAAAATTGCTCCGAGAATCGAAAACAACATCTCTAGTAAATTTAAATTTTCACACCTGTGCATAATTAATCAGATTNAAACCTGAAACTCTCAGAAATGATGGCCTATTGTACTCGTTCCCTATCTGAGATTAAGCGTCTTTGTTCAGTACGTCCTCTTTTTTTAATTCTTATAACTTCTTTAGCGTAAAGTGGTTAGTGCGACGATTATCCCTTAATTACACCGATTGGTCTAAGTCGTACCACTCTCTTGGATAAACCTGCGCCATCCACAACCTCAGCTACCTGATCTATATCTTTGTAGGCATCTGAAACTTCCTCTCTTAATGTATTTTTACCCTCAGAAAGGGCAAAGATTCCTTGTTCTTCCAGATTTCGTCTAACCGCTTGTCCCTTTGTCATTTTGATAGCCTTTCTACGAGACCATCGTCTACCTGCTCCATGACAGGTTGTTCCCCATGTTTGGTCCATGGCTTTTGCCCCACCCACTAAAACATATGATGCTGTTCCCATGTCCCCGGGAATTAAGACTGGCTGCCCAATTTCCATGTAGTGTCTAGGAATTTCTGGGTGATACGCTGGAAAAGCTCGAGTAGCACCTTTGCGGTGAACAAATAACTCTTTTTCTTCGCCATTAACCAGATGTTTTTCAAATTTTCCAATATTGTGCGACACATCGTAGACTATTTCTAATCCAAGTTCATCCTCCGAGGCCTCAAAAAAATCCAAGAAAACTTGACGGGTCCAATGTGTAATGCACTGACGGTTATTCCAAGCGTAATTAGCACCACAAGCCATAGCTGTAATGTAGTCCTGCCCCTCTGGAGACTTGATAGGCGCAGCCGCAAGTTGTCTGTCGGGCAACTCAATACCATATTTACTTGCTACATTAACCCAATTTTTGACGTGATCCTCACAGATTTGATAACCAAACCCACGTGAACCTGTATGAATCATGATACACACTTGACCCGCCCATAAATTCATCACTTTAGCTGCTTTCCGATGAAAGACATGATCGACTACTTGAATTTCCAAAAAGTGGTTTCCAGAGCCTAGTGTTCCTAGTTGATTCTTTCCCCTTTGCAAACACCGCCTGCTAACAGCTTCAGCATTGGCTTTTTCTAAATGTCCGTTTGCTTCGATGAATTCGAGATCAGATGCATGTCCGTAACCCCTTTCAATAGACCATTTAGACCCCTGCTCAATCACCGATTTTTGCTCATGTTCTGTTAGTTGTAGAAGACCACCACGACCCACACCGCAAGGAATAGTGTTAAAAATTTTTGCTACTAAATCTTTTACTTTCCCTTTTAATTGATGCACATTTAAATTTGTGCGCAGTAGGCGTACACCACAATTAATATCATAACCAATTCCACCAGGAGACACTACACCTTCTCGGTTTGGATCAGTAGCTGCGACTCCACCTATCACAAAACCATATCCCCAATGTAAGTCAGGCATAGCTAGGGAATACTTGACTATTCCTGGTAAGTGGGCAACGTTTGCCACTTGTTGTAATGCCTGTTCGTTTCGAATATCTTTTAACAGTAGTTCGTTAGCATAAACAATACCGTCAACTCTCATACCTCTCTGAAAAATTTTCGGAATTCGCCACCGGTAATCGTCTATTTTTTCTAGCATCATCGACATTCTTGCTTTATCAAAGTTTAATTTCCGCGTTTTTCTCTATTATTAAATTTGCTTTCCGAACTTGACGAACAAAAGAATAAATTTTGTTCGTATCTTTTTTACCTGGGGATTTTTCTACCCCACTGCTGACATCTACCCCGTAAGGTTGAAGCTGTGCTATTGCTGTTCCAATATTATCGGGTGTTAGGCCCCCAGCTAAAATTATACGCTGACTTAGACCTTCGGCTATTCGCCAGTCAAAAGTCTGCCCGGTTCCACCAGCTTTTCCTTTTATAAACGTATCTAGTAGGTATGCATCAACTCGATAATTCTCAATTTCATTTCTCAGAACCTGCAGTTCTTTTTTAACGTGAAAACTTTTAATTACTTTGGTTTGAAGGCTAATTTGAGAGCACATTTCCGGGGATTCGTTCCCATGTAATTGAACCGCATCAAGCTTGCAGTGGTTAACGATGTCTTCAATTTCATCTATTTCACTATCAACAAATAAACCAACATTTGTAATGAAGGGGGGCAACTGCTTGATAACTAATTTAGCTTGAGGCGGGGTTATGTATCTGGGAGTATTTGGTACGAAAACAAATCCTAGTGCGTCTACTCCAGCTGCTATGGCTTCTAATCCATCATCCAAATTGGTAATACCACATATTTTTATTCGGGTCATATCGGAATTCTACCAAACATACTTAGCCAACAGCAAGATAAGGCTTGTGAAAGTAATGAACTTTCGGGACATCAAAAACTTGTGATTGAAAATGAACCTAAAAATAGCTACTCACCTTTCAGCTTTGAGGTTGACTTTTTCTCTTATACTAGTGTATACATTTAGGCCGAAATTGTAGGCGCTGAAAGTTGATGAGAGCTTATACAAAGAATTAGAATTGTTTAATAAAGGAAGGAGTACTGAACGCAAATGCCAGCCAAACAACTGATATACGACGCAGAAGCTAGAATGGCCCTTAGAAAGGGCGTTGACACCTTAGCTAAGGCTGTTGTCTCTACGCTCGGTCCACGTGGCCGAAATGTGGTTTTGCAAAAATCATTCGGTGGGCCTGTCATAACTAGCGATGGAGTTACAGTAGCTAAGGAAATTGAATTGCCAGACAAGTATGAAAACATGGGTGCTCAGCTGCTGAAAATCGTAGCTACAAAAACCAATGATTCTGTTGGTGATGGCACTACCACTGCTACCTTATTGGCTCAAGAAATAATCCATGAGGGCTTAAAAGGCATTACTGCTGGTATTGATGCAATGCAAATGAAAATTGGCATTGACAAAGCTACGGAATCTGTCGTTTCCCATTTGACTAACAAAAGCCAAAGTGTTGACA
Source organism: Candidatus Poribacteria bacterium (assembly GCA_002729015.1). The sequence continues at coordinate 2,575 of PBVO01000039.1, read as the reverse complement.
CTTACGACCAAACAGTCCAAGTCGCCTCGATTTCTGCCAATGATGCAGCTAACAATAGTGATATTGGTACCACTATTGCTGATGCGATGGAAAGAATTGGCAAAGATGGTGTCATTACCGTAGAAGAGGGAAAGAGCTCTTCTACTACTATAGATATCGTTGAAGGAATGCAGTTTGACAAAGGCTTTTTGTCTCCGCACTTCGTAACTGACGTTGAAAGCCAAGTGGTAGAACTAGAGGACCCTTTCATTCTTATCAATACTGGTAAGATTAGTGCTGTACAAGATTTAGTTCCGATTCTGGAAAAGGTTTCCGAACTTTCACGGCCACTCTTAATTATAGCTGAAGATGTAGAAGGCGAGGCCTTGTCAACGTTGGTTGTCAATAAGCTCCGAGGCGGTCTTAAAATAGCAGCTGTCAAGGCACCTGGATTTGGCGACCGTAGGAAAGAAATGTTAGGTGACATTGGTATACTGACAAATGGGCAAGTCATTTCTGAAGAAACAGGTATTCGTCTAGAGAATATAGTCTTGGGAATGCTTGGTACCGCTAAACGGGTGATTATCGATAAGGATAACACTACGATTATTGATGGTGCTGGTACTCAACAAGACATTGGTGATCGCGTAAGACAGATTCGCGCACTAATTTCTGACACGACTTCTGATTATGATAGAGAAAAACTGGAAGAGAGGTTAGCGAAATTAGCTGGTGGAGTAGCTGTTATTGGTGTAGGGGCGTCTACTGAAACTGAAATGAAAGAGAAAAAATCCCGTTATGAGGATGCCTTATCAGCAACTCGTGCTGCCGTTGATGAAGGGATTGTGGTCGGTGGTGGTGTCGCTTTGCTTCGTGCTTCTGCTTCGATTAGTGACTTGTCGCTTAGCCCAGACCAAGCCTTTGGAGCAGGCATTATCCAACGATCTTTAGAAGCACCTATTCGAGCTATTGTTGGTAATGCTGGTGAAGAAGGAGCAGTTGTAATTAACAAAATCAGAGAACATGAGGGCAACTTCGGTTTCAACGCTTCGACCTTGGAGTACGGGGATCTGGTCGATAGTGGTGTAATTGATCCAACCAAGGTTGTAAAATCAACGATCCAGAATGCTGCTAGCGTTGCGAGCCTTTTGCTGACAACAGAAGCTTTAATTACTGAAGCTGATGAAGATGACGATGAGAATGAGTAGATTGCTCTGATTTGTGAAACTAAACTAAACTATTGATGGGCCGTTCGGTCTTTAGAGTTGTTTGCTCTGATTGTCCGTTCGGCTCTTTTTTTGTCTATCGATCATGATATTCCCCATCAGACTCCACTGACTTACATGTGAAAAACGGAATCAGCGATTCATACTATCGTGAGCGGATTTTACTTTAGTAAAGTCAGTGGTTGGATCTCAGCTTTGTGGTCTGTGACAATGTGGCAGAAGTAAACGCCACTGGATACCTTCTCACCGTGGGTTGTTTTTCCGTTCCAATATACTGCACTGTTCGGTTTTACATAAAATCCGGCTGCTTGCCACCCTTTGTCTATTTCCCATATTAGGTTTCCACTCGTATCGTAAATTTTCATCGACACGCTGCTGCCTTTGGCTAATTGGTATGGAATCCAAGTCTCAGGGTTGAATGGGTTAGGATAATTAGGGTGTAATTTCGTTTGCATCGGCTTTTGATTTGGTGCAGCCAATCTCTCATTGTCTAGTTTAATACTTGTTTTTCCTTGGCCTGTATTTTTGTTTAAATCTGCTCCCTTAGCCAGAACGGTAACTATTCCTTGTTGATTATCTTCCAAGTAATGGATCTGATTCCAAATTAATGGGCTACTTGATTTAGCAGGCTTTAAGCGTTGCTGGCCAATAGTAACTGATGGGATTTTTTCCAGTGGTTCATTAGAAATTATAGTAATGAAAATGGCTTGGGGAAACAAAGGATGCGGAACAGCAAATACTTCTATTTGTGGTGGAGTTCTATCTGGTTGATCAATGATTGTGATCATCACTTCCTCTTCTAACTCATTGCAATCGGGATCCTTAATTTTAATCTGTACTGTAAAGTCTCCACGAACTTCCTCAAACCCTTTTGCTACCCCTACTTTAATTGTACCTTTTTGAACTCCTGCTAATGGTGCTTTTCTTTCTAGTTCTACGACCAAGGTTTCTGGTACGGACTGAGTCCAAACTAATTCCTCCGAGGAATTATCCAAATCAAATAAAGTGAAATCTACTCTTACTTCTTGGCCAGGGTAAATAGTTCGATCTTCCACACCTTGTAGTATCGGTCGTTCTGAGCCCACTCTGGGCCGCCAGATTCTCAGGGTTATATCAGTCGTTGACTCTATTTCCCCATTTTCGTTAGAATCTGTGACAACAATTCGAACTTTTTTGTCTTCGGATGGAGCTTTTTCGTTCGCCATAAAAAAGTTATCCATTGCACTAATCGTCATTAACTTTTCTGTAATTTGTACCGAATCCTTTGATTGACCAAAATCAATTCTCAATTTGTCTGATTTTTCCGGCTTTCTGTACACTTTTTTATTATCATCCCAGATCCTCCAAGACCATTCTAGTTTTTCCTTGTC
>PBVO01000071.1 GCA_002729015.1 Candidatus Poribacteria bacterium | reverse complement strand
TTGGAAGATCCGCTAGAGCTAGGTGGGTTGGAAGATCCGTTAGAACTAGGTGGGTTGGAAGATCCGTTAGAACTAGGTGGGTTGGAAGATCCACTAGAATTGGGTGTGCTAAATAAACCAGTAGATTTGTCTATAGGAGCGAACCTAGTCAGTATTTCGGTTAGTGATGCCTTCCAGAATGTAGCGCCATTCCAATTCAGTTTCGATGTCTCTCTGACACCAGCATCTATCCCAACTTATGATTTGGTGCCACCCCAGCCGGCAACTATTAGTGACCTGAAGCTAAATAGGATTATTCAGCAGGAGGCTGAAATTACAGCTGGGAAAACTTTCACCTTCAGTTTCGAAGCCAGAGAAAATGTGGTGGCTGCTTTCATGGACCTGTCTCAGATGGACGACAGCTTTAGCTCAATAGCTATAGGACAACCCATAAACAATGATAGTCACTTAGAACTCAATACCATCGTTGAAGATGTGGTGAATGAGTGGGAGTTGTTACGGCCGTCGTTGGATCTAGATACAGTTCGATCTTTGCTGGAAAAGCTGGTGGCCGAGGGAGAAACTGCAGGCTCCATCGAGATACCTAATCTACAACGGGTTCCTCTCTATCGGGATACTAACACACCGATTGATGTTCGTTATGGATCTAGCCAATTCCAAGCTAAAGGTCAGGTTCAAGCGGAAACAAAAGTTAGGGGTGGTGAAAAGTCTCTGTCCCTGTTAGTTATCAGTCAGGATCTATCAGCGGCTGTTCCGTTATTAGAGTTAGATTTAGCTGAAATAAAGGTTGAGTTTACTAATCCCACAACTGACCAGAAACGAAGATCCAGCCGAAGACGTGGTCGGCGTAGTCGACAAAGTAATCGGTTACAGTTAGGTGCTAATGACATGCCTCAGTTGCTGGAAGAAGAAACGGTAGCTACTTCTAGCTTAGCTACGGTAGTGACAGAATATCAGGGAATTGTTTATACCAATACCACAGATATTCCACTCAGAGGCCAAATTGATGATCTAGATGGAGGACGTCAAGTGGAAGTAGAGGTTTTTGTCAACGACAATTCCATGGGTAATGTGCCAGTTGACAGTCAAGGACGGTTCAAATTGGATAAATTACTATTGGCCACGGGCATGAATACGGTAACCTCGTTTAGTCGAACTTCTTCTCAACTGCAGAGTCCGGCTTCGGCCCCATTACAGGTTTTTGTGGATCAACAACTACCAAAAGTCAGTTTCGTTGATTTGCCAACTCATCTGAGTCAAACGGAGGCCCAAATCACTTTAGGATTTACCGATGATAGCCCAGCTCCTGCTCAATCCATGACTTTGTTTGTTAATGGTCAAGCTCAGCCGATTCTGGTAGATCAAAATACCATACAGGTAACCATTCAACTTGAGGATGGAAATAATCAATTAGCCTTGTCAGCAGTGGATTTAGTCGGAAATGTTAGCTTGCCTCAGCAGAGATCAGTCATAGTAGATAGTTCACCACCAGATACTGTTCCCAGTCAACTGCGGGCTAATTTGAATGCAGCGGGTAATCAGGTAGAATTAAACTGGTTGGCTGACAATAATGCCGGTAGTTATCATCTTTATAGGTCCAGTGAGCCTATCACTGGAGTCAGTAGACTGGAGGCGCGAGCCAGAAACCTATCTGATACTCGGTTTATTGACGATCAAATTGACCTAGCCCAGACCTATTACTATGCGGTTAGCTCGGTAAGCCCAGCAGGACTGGAATCACTGACGGTATCCGAGAACCTTAACTTAACCGTTATCTCATCTAGTGGTGGAACGGCAGCTGTAGCTGACGGTAGCCGAATTACCTTTGGCCCAGATACCATTTCGACTGATTCAACTTTGCGTTTGGCGGTGTCTGTAGAAGTTACACCAAAAGAATCGGAGACACTGCCGTTATTAGATAAAGTAGACACTATACCTAATAGTGATCGTCAGTTCCAAGCCATCTCGCAGAGTGGTTTACCCTTTATTGATACATTAAACCAAAAGGCCATGATTTCTATACCTTATCCGGCTGGAGAGACGGCTGAATCCATCCTTGTTTACGCACTAGCTGATGGAAATTGGCAGCCAATAGTAGGAGTTGAAATCAATCAGCAGCGACAAACACTAACATTTGAAACTGATCGGCTAACTCGTTTTCGATTAGCTGTCCCTGTATCCCCAGCTTGGGACCCCAACCGGGATGGTCGAGTAGACATCTTCGATTTGGTAACAGTGGCTAACGATTTCGGCAAAAGTATTTACGATCGGATTAATTCAGTAGGTAATGACCTCGGTCGAACTGATGGCTTAATGACCAATGACATAAATGGAGATGGCCAAGTAGATATCTTTGATTTAGCATCTCTGGTATCAGCTACTAAAAAGGATAGACCCAAGTTGCGGGGTGATGTCAACGAAGATGGTTATGTCGACATCTTTGATTTGGCTCTCGTAGCCATTCACTTTGGCGAACAGTATCAGTCAGATCAACCGGCTAGTGCTCCGTCGATGGTGCAAGGGCCAACTCAGGGTTGGGTTGCACTGAAGCCATTAGGCAACGATAATTCGTCAACTTTAAATATCTCTTTATCGGCGCAACTAGAACAGCCCTTGAAAGGATACCAATTTAGTTTGAGTTATGATCCAGACCTATTGTCAGTAGTACAGATAGACAAAGGCGAAATCTGGGAAGGTGAAGTGTTTGGCTTCGAGCCGGATGACTGTCAGGTAGGACAAGCCAAATTCGCCGCTGTTAATCTAGATCCATCAGAATTGAATAGCAACCAGACCGGCCGAGAGATAACTCTGGCCAAACTAGTGGTACAAATTCATGGTAACCGAGTAGCAGCCTTATCGTCCTTACGATTCGATGAAGTGATTTTATCTAATCCGTCTGGCGGTAGAATTTCGGTTTCATCTAAATCGCTTAAGCCGATTGAGAAATCGTTCCATTTCGAGTTGTCTCAGAATTACCCCAACCCGTTCAATCCGGAAACTTGGATTCCTTACCATCTTTCGGCTGCTAGTCAGGTAGAGATCTCGATCTATAATTCGACAGGTAAATTGGTCCGACGATTGGAGGTCGGATGGCAACCGGCTGGCAATTATCAAAACAAAGATCAAGCCGCCTACTGGGATGGTAAAAATAAGTTTGGAGAATCAGTGGCTTCAGGCGTTTATTTTTATACTATCAGAGCTGGTAAATACAGTGATACACGAAAGATGCTATTAATGAAGTAGGTTTCTTGATTCTATAATCGATCAGTACTGAAAACTGAAATGGATCAAAGAATTTAGTTTGCAGGCTACATCAAGTTCAATCAACCGGATTTTGGGTTGCTCTCTAAATTTTCTTTTAATGTTTGAACCGATCACTCAGCCCTTAGGATTCCGTGTATATTGACTAGAGCATTTCGCTTAGTACCCATGGATCCTTGGTTTGACAAAGATTTACATACATCATTTATTTAGTAATTTATATATTTGCTTAAAAATAAGAACAGCTTAGACCAATGATTTTTTCTTCAAATTAAGCAAGAGAGGCTCTAACGTGAATTGTCCACTAAACACTAAAATTTATCGCCTAATGTCCTCCTCTACATTTATTACCCTGTTTTTCATGGCTTGCATTACCTGGGCTTCGCCACCTGTTCTCTATAAGCCTGTACACGAACATCATGCAGATGGCCATTACCATTTTAATCGATTGACTGATGGCGAACTTCTGGGGACAGCTGATCTTAAAGTTTTGACGATTCTCTTTGTCCCTAATGATGTTACCGCTGGAAATAACGCAGGCAGTAAAGCTGTTGATTTAGCTAGCCAAGTGCAATCTTTTTTTGGAAACGAAATGGAAAATAAAAGCCACGGTTCTAAGACGTTCGAACTGGTCAAAGAGAGTGGGCAAGCAGTCGTAATTACANTCAATGGAGCTGACAATTTAGCATCCTATGAGTCATCGAGTGATCAAGCCTTTGAAAAAGTAAAATATGAATTAAGTACGAGTGGATTACTANTCAACTACCCACACCAAAAATTTATCTATTTTGTTGTTTTTGAGGGTTTAAATGCCTTTGGACAAGCTGGTGGAGTGGGAGGGCAATTTGGACCGAGTGGTGGTATGGCGTTATTGCCAAGAGGGATTGGTACGACAGACGCACCGAATTTTGATATGGCGACCATTGCCCATGAGTTGGGCCATGCTTTTGGCCTAGATCATGACTTCAGGAAGACTGGTAATTTTGCACCACCAACCGGTAAGCATTACATCATGTCCTATGATAGTGCTCCTGTAAATGACTATGTCTTATCTGATTGTAATGCCGATTACTTAAGCGTAGACCGATACTTCAACAGGGAAAATTTTAATGGAAAACTAGTGGACGGGACTCAACCGAAGGTCAAAATCAACACTTCATTAGCTTACGNTTCAAGTATCAATCAGCATCCGGTTGAATTTGAGATTTCTGATCTTGACGGTCTACACCAAGTCCAATTTTCTGTCATTACAGATGTGCCCGTAGGCAATCAATATGAAGTGGCTAACGGGTCACCGGAACTCCAATTTTGCCAATTATTATCCGGTAGTTCCACGACAATCAGTTATGTTTATGGAACACACCTATCAGCTATTACGGGTTCCAAAAGCCTTACGGCCCAAGCACGTCGTTTGCATATCAAAGTCGTCGATAACAGTGGGCAGGAATCCTATAAAAACTTCACTATCTATGATCAGAATAGATCACCCAACACACTTGCATTAGCTGGTGGAGAATCCCTTGACGAACTACTGAAAATAACCTGGCCTAAAGATATTATTTCTCTGACTGGAACCCCTAGAGATACCGGTAGTCTATTTATTGAAACAAGCTTTATAACTCTAACCTCTGCTGTTCCGAGTAGCATACAGAGCATATTAGCTCGATTAATTATTGACGGTGCTTCGGGTACAAATCTGTATTCTCTGAATTTGAATGGTGTGAGTTTACAATCCTCTGCTAGTAACGTGGTTATTGACAATTGTGTAATAGAAAGCACAGATATCTCAGGCGTTTATATCGATGGCCAATCAAGCGCGAACCTAACTGGTAACACNATCCAAAACTGCACCGAGTGGGGAGTTTATGCCAAGCCAGATTCTATGATTAATTTTGGTGGGGCCACTACTAGCCCAAACGGTAATTTGGTTCAAAACAATCGGATCGGTGTTCAGCTAGAAGGAGTAGGAACTAACCAGCAACCTGTTCAGGTCGTGGGTAATACGATCCAGAATAACACTCAAGATGGTATTGTAGCTAGCCTTGGAGCGGTTGTTTCTATCGGTGGTATCTCCAATGGAGATGCCAATGCTATCCTCAATAATGGAGGTAGCGGAATTTCCTTGTTTGATAGCGATACTAATGCCATGATTTTCGGTAATACTGTTAAAGGAAATCAGGGAGTCTCAGGCATCTATGTAGATGGTGGTCTAGCTGATATCACGGGTAATGTAGTAGAAGAGAACCTAAAGTGGGGAATATACGGTAAGTCAGGTACTCAACTTACTATAGGTGGTAACACGGAAGTACAGCAAAACACCATACGAAACAATAAAATTGGTATCCAATTAGAAGGAGTCGGAACAGTTCAACAACCAAGCACTATTACAGGTAATATAATTCAAGATAATACTGAAAACGGAATCGTAGTTAATCTTGGAACAATGGTGANTATTGGTGGTACAACCAGTGAATTGGCTAATTCCATTTTTAATAACGGCGATAGTGGTATTACTTTATTCGATGCCAATACTGATGCAAAAATTGTGAAAAATACTATTAAAGGAAATGCTGAAGGCATTCGTGTTCAAGGTGCTAAAGCTGGAATCGATGGTAACCTGATCGAGGAAAATAACGGTTGGGGAATTTATGTGTACAGTGCAGTTGATTCAGTTTTCGTTGATCGTAATATAATCACTAAAAATAAAGGTGGACTCATATCTTTCGAAGGAAGCCACCCGGTTATTCTGCGTGGCAACTTAATTACCCAATCTATTGGTTCTGAAAATGAGGCTGCAGTTTGGTTGCAAGGAGCGGAAGGAACTCTAATTAATAATACAATTGCTGACAACAACGGATATGGGTTAGTTACCAGTGTTGACAAACCGCTTCTGGTAAAAAATACCATTTTTGCCGGGAACCAAGGAGCAAACCTAGTTAACTTTCGAGGTGCGGCGGTAGGACAAGAAATTAGTTATTCTTTGTTTGATGTTGGTCTACCTTCTGGTGTTAACGGAAACAATAATTTGACTGGTGCTCCACAGTTTGTCGATATGGATAATGGAGATTACCACTTACTAGGTACTTCTCCCGCTATTAACGTTGGAGATAATACTGTTAGTGGTCTTTTGGGCGAAGATCTAGATGGGAATCCACGAATTTCAGCTAACACTGTTGATTTAGGTGTTTACGAATATGGTAGNACTTCGCTAATACGTGATTTAGCATTTATCAGTGCGGCCCAGTCGATTGACATCGATCAAGGTTCAGCTAAAATTACTGTTCAGCTGCAAGACCAAAATGGTACTCCTATAGACGCCGTTGATAATCTGGTCGTTGTCTTATCTTCCTCATCTACCAGCGGAACTATTTCATCTTCAGTCGGTGGTTCAGCTATTACATCNATTANTATNCTGTCTGGTGAGAACCAAGCTGACTTTTACTATATGGATACGGTAGATGGTGATGTCACACTGACTGCTACTGCCACTGTAGGTTCTCCGGCTGTAGATAAATTAGCCACCCAAATTTTGACGGTAAGACCGCAAACAATCAATGAATTAGCATTTATCAGTACNGTCCAGTCGATTGACATCAATCAAGATTCAGCTAAAATTACTGTTCAGTTACAAGACCAAAATGGTGATCCTGTAGACGCCATGGATAATCTGGTCGTTGCATTGTCTTCCTCATCTACCAGCGGAACNATNTCANCTTCAGTNGGTGGTTCCGCTATTACATCGATTATTATTCTGTCTGGTGAGAACCAAGCCGGATTTTACTATATGGATACGATAGATGGTGATGTCACACTGACTGCTACTGCCACTGTAGGTGTTCCAGCTGTAGATAAATCAGNCACCCAAATTTTAACCGTCAACTATATTGACCTACTCCCCCCCTCAATTTCTTCTAATTTGGCTGATACGATTTCCTCCTCAGATGTTGAAACTCAAGGTTTGACTATTCAATTTAGTGAAACCATGGATATCAGTTTTGGTAATATTAAGCTGGTCAAGTTAGGTGAATCGATTCGACTGAATCGATCTGCAATTGAATGGGCAACTGACAAGAAAAGTGTAACCATAAATCTTTTGCCCGGTAAAATCTTGGTTCCAGGAGAAGATTACACTATTTCTCTGACTGGTCTGGTAGATATTGCAGGCAACGAATTAGTTGCTGATGATCGGATCATAAGTTTTCAAGCTGCAGGAGCCAGTCAAATCACAGTTAGTGCTTCTGTTCAACCTGAACAAGAACTGATTATTCTTCACCTAACTCCTGTAGCAGGTGGAGGTGACTTAACCGGTTTAACATTAGATTTGACAGACCAGATACTAACTGACATCGATCAAGATGGTTTCGATGATTATGACGCTACGATAGATGCCCAATATCTAACATTAAAGGTCTTTAAGGAAAGCAAACTAATCGCTGACGGCTTGGATGCCAGCGACCCTCAAGTTGGGCCGGTAATTTCAGCTACTGATGCAGACGGGAATGGTGATTGGGNGTTTCAGGTCAACTTTGACAACCAAGGTTTGGCTGTCAAAACAAACCCAGTCGATCTGTATTTAGAATTAGCGATTCAACTAAAAACGATTTCAGTCTCTGGCGCAGAAATAGGACAAAAAGCCGAAGTTAGTTTTACCCTGAATAGCATTCAGGCGTCGGTTGATGTCTTACCTGCTTTGGATCAATCAGGCAATCCTATTGAGCACAATTGGTTCGATGAAACTAATTATATCAAAGAAAATCCACTNTTATTAAGCGTAGCACTGACAGAAGATAAATCAATTATTGTTAATCCTACCAGCTTATCAGTTGTCGATCAATTAGGTGTTTCAACCACTCAAACGTTTACTATCACCAACACGACATCTCAGAATTTTGAGTTTTTTATTAAAGAAGCCACACCTGCTAGCCGGTCAATCTCACTGGTTGAAATTAATGATGACTCTAACGACGATACAGATCTAAGTGGTATAATCTATCCCGTTGCAATTTCTTCAGTAGAGGCAGAATTAAACCCAGAGTCCTTAGAACTAAAGATACTCACACCTGCTAGTTTTACCATAGCCGACTTAGTAAAATCTGTACCTGCCGGTGAAAATATTGCCTTAATTTTATTGGATACGGATCGGAAGAACGAAGGCCAATTGCAACCAGAAGATTTTGGTCNGTTTGCTACAGATAGTAGCGTTGGTATTGACTACGTAATTGAAATTCNATCTATGGGTGCTAATCTGATAGCAAAATTGATCAATTACACTGAGGGTCTTGAGCTCGTAAGCCAAATACCTGTCCTAGTTGAAACTCAAGCCCTAAGATTATCGGTACCACGCAGAAGCCTATATAAAACAAACCAAAACCCTGTCCATGTATGGAGCCGCTTGGGGNATGATTATACTGGCAAAGGTACAGTTACNCCCCAACTTGATCCAATAGTTTATTCTCCAAACGTTGGAGAAATACCATGGCTTAGCGTACAACCAACCACCGGCACCCTAGTTGCAAATAGTAATCAAGTCATCACTGCGACTATCTCTACGGATCAAGTTGGATTTTCAGAGGCGGTATTACTGGTACAAGATTCACAGGATAATGTTATTGACTCGATTGTAATAACTAAATCTATTAGTGGAATTGACATTGTACGTCTATCGATTTCGCCAGATCAAGCTTTGTTAAAAACAGGACAAACACTGTTNTTCGACGCCAGTGGTGAAGATTTGACTGGCCTAGAACGAGATCTAACTACCGGCTTACATTGGTCGATCCTCGGTGGAGACACTAGTATAGGATCAATTGACGNTGATGGATTGTTTACTGCTAAGCAACCAGGTCGAGTACGTATTCAAGTCTCTATTCGGGATAGTCTTAATCATGTTAAATTACAAGCCACTTCCAGACAAATAGAAGTAATTACTTCTATCCGAGGTGACTCAACTGGGTCAANTGATCAACCAGACGGAAAAGTTGACATNTTTGATTTAGTTAATATGGCCAATCACTGGCAAGAGACAATAAATGATACAACTGCTAGCTCGCAAGAGTTTGAGAATCTTGATATTGCCGGTGGGGGAACACCAGAGGTNATCAATTTTGAACCNGCCTTGNATGGTAAATTTTACGACTTTTCAGATAGCAAACCGAACTCAGCCNATTTGACAACTATCGAAAATCACGTCCTTGACCANTCCCAGATGTCGGCAGATTATACAAGTACTTTTACTTCCATCGATTTTCCAAATACTAGTGGCTCTTTAAAACACCAAGACAATACAGATACAGGATTCCAAGACTATTTTCTAGCGAATTTTTCTGGGANTCTCAAGGTCAATTATCCTGGNAAATACGATTTTTACGTTGGATCTGATGATGGCTTTAGATTGAAAATTGACGGTCAATCCGTAATGGAACATAAAAACCTACGGTCTTACCAAACAACTTCGGCTAGTTATGTTTTTGATCAAGCTGGTGAATACGCGATTGATCTTTCATTCTTTGAGTGGGGTGGATCTGCAGGAGTCAAACTAGAGTGGACGTTACCAGGGCAAGGAGATGGTCTAGTCAACATCTTCGATNTGGTGGTTTTAGCCGATAATTTTGGTCGAGGTTTATCTGCTCCACTGACATCACCAGCCGCACCTTCAATTATGTCTAGTTTGCATACAGAACACCAAACTCAGACCCAGTTAAGGACATTACCAAATCAACACACTTCGCAGATTAACGACTCTATTCGGGCTCAGACTGGGCAATTGCTTGAGCTTCAAGCTTTGCTACTGGAAGGTTTAGACAACATTCAGGCATATAGTTTTGACCTAATATATGATTCGACAGTTATCGATGTCGTCAAAGATTCAGACAAAAGACCTACTTTTAATAGTGGTACATTACATCAATCAACAGAACAGAATANGGCCTACAGTATCGTTCAGTCCGTTCAGCAAGATCAACTATCGGCCGTTAAGGTTAGTTCTACACTATTGGGCAAAACATCCCGGTTAGTAAATGATTCAAGTCAGCCGGATANTCATACGCATTCACTAGGGCAGTTAGAATTCGTACCCAAATCAGTGGGTGAGAGCATAATTTCAATAAGGAACTTGATATTGATCAATCAGGAAGGGCAAACTCATCTTTTACCCGATGTCAGCTATAAATTGCAGGTCCATCACCAAGTTGATCAAACCAGATTACTACAAAACTACCCTAATCCTTTCAACCCTGAAACCTGGATTCCATTTGAACTAGAATCGTCTAGCTCTGTTACCATAAACATTTATGACCAGCAAGGACAACAAGTTCGTCANTTGGACGTCGGATANAAAGTCGCNGGNCCGCATCATAGTCATCAAGATGCCGCNTACTGGGATGGACGAAACAGCTGGGGGGAATATGTNGCTAGTGGAATCTACTTTTATCGAATTGAGACGGATAATTANAAAGAAACCAGAAAGATGGTAATTCTGAAATAACTTAATAAAAAAACACTGTATTGTGGNTGANGTTCTCTTCAGTANNCAGTTNATTCTTTGAAAATTAGGCNAGGGTGTATTGAANGCCGGTTTTNATTCAGNNANTCTCAAGATTTGGTAGAATTAGACGAAATAAGGTTACGNNTCGACTGATCGAGAATATAANAGTGGNAGGTGTTCNTCGTNTTCNANNACATCNCCAANCTGCAANGTGTTGAAATAGGATTCGGGCAGAACACTTTGCTTGCCGTTAAATATTGCCCCTTCGGGCATGAGTAACATGGCAAAAGCGCGCCTGGGTCGAGTCGTCATATTTGGTCCAGCCGCATGAGCCACCATTCCATTAATAAATATGCCGGCTCCCGCTTTTGTTTCGGCCACATAGGGGTCAATCTGTTTCCACTCTGGATATTGCTGAAACATTTGGCCCACTCCTTCTCTACCTAAGCCTCCGACGGGTTCGAAACGACTGCTATGGTTTGTTCTAGGCAAAAAATATAGACAGCCATTTTGAATGGTGGCGTCATCGAGTGCTAACCAAAACATGGTTGACTGGCGTGTATGATACGGGTCAGACGGATTATCCAAGTGCCAGTTGGTTGGATTAGCCCAAGGTTGCTTGATCAAAGCGTGATCATGAAACAACCTTATTCCGTTGGTGCCAGTCAAGTCAGTTGCCATTTTCCCT
>PBVO01000038.1 GCA_002729015.1 Candidatus Poribacteria bacterium | reverse complement strand
ATCAACAAGATCAACAAGATCAACAAGATCAACAAGATCAACAAGATCAACAAGGTCAACAAGGTCAACAAGGTCAACAAGGTCAACAAGGTCAACAAGGTCAATCTGAAAAAATGACAAAAGGCGATATGAGCCAAATGCTTCAAGGGGTACGTGATCGTGAGGCACAACGTCGTCAGAATCAACAGGAGAGACAGAGGAAGAATTCGGGATATAGGCCTGTGGAGAAAGATTGGTGAAAAATACCTGATTAAAGGGAAAATTAGATTGAGATTAAAATATATAACTTTTTTGGCTTCTCTGTGGGCTGCTTTGTTCTTGGTAGATGGACTTTCGACTAGCTGGGCACAGTCAGCGAAATTGCAAACGGCTCAACGCCCACCGTACTACGCAGGTGTTCCTCTCGAGTTGCAGGTCATAGCTGAAGGCTTTAAGGAATCCCCACAACCTGAAATCCAATTTAATCAGCCAGAAGGTGCTTCTCTGAATCTGGTAGGAGTCAGTCCCAGTGTCAGTTCTAGCATCCAGATTATTAATGGACGCATGACGCAAAGTCGAAGTGTTGTCTATAACTACCGTTTAAATTTTTTAGCTTCAAAGGTAGGCCGTTACCAAGTAGGTCCAATCCGATTGACCCAAGGTAATGCTGAGAAGAAAATTGCTGCCGTTAGCATAGAAGTAACAAACGTTCCTGCAGCGACTAATCAAAAGCTGAAGTTAATTATTCCTGATAGCAATATTTATATAGGTCAACGCATTCCAATTCGTTTAGAATGGTGGGTAGAAGCTGATGGAGTCGAAAATCTGATAAGTCAACAAGCAAATGTTCCGCTCTTCGATCAACAAGATGATTTTCAATTTTACGACCAAGAGAAAGATAGCGACAATAAATTTTCTGTCACGCTTAAATCAGGTCAAAAAGAATTTCCGGCTACAGTCAGCTCCAATCAATTGGATGGAAAATCATACTTAGTATGGAAAGTTGAGAGAATAATGGTACCACTAAAGGCAGGCACATTTGATATCNCATCAGCTACAGTAAACGTGGATGAAGGGTTACGATGGCAAAGTGACCTGTTTGGTAGACGTTCAGTGACACAGTCTCGTAAATTACGTACCAGCAGTCAACCAGTAAAATTTAGGGTTCTTTCTTTGCCTACACAAAATCGACCGCCCAGTTTTGCCGGTGCTGTNGGCAAAGGATTCGTACTCGAAGTTAGTGCTGATCGTTCTGTAGTACAGGCAGGTGATCCTATTAAATTGACTCTAAAACTGAAAGGAGACGCCGAGGTTGCTAACGCNTCCCTTCCTGTTATGACAGGTGATTTGCCGGATACCGACTTTCGATTACCATCGGGTAAANTTGCAGGAAAATATATCGATGGGGAAAAACAGTTTGAAATAGTTATCCGAGTACTAAGTGATAAGGTTAGTGAAATACCACCGATTTCCTACTCCTGGTTTGATCCAGACCTTAAATCTTTTCAAACGACTCAGTCTCTACCTATTGCTCTTTCCGTAAAAGGTGCACAAATGATTTCNGCNCAGGATGTAGTTCGTTCTAGTAAGGATTCTCAAACNNCGCCAGAGCTATCAAATCAAGAAGANCCGGCGGNATCCACTCAAACAAATAGGAANTTTTCTTTAATTGATGCTGACTTATCCATTAATCGAGATCTCAAATTACTGACGAAATCATCCAGTGGTATTCTAGGCAGTTGGTGGCAGCAAACATTTAGCTATGGCCTAGCAATGATTTTAGTATTTGCTGTTACCTTAATGAGACGTCAGTCAGAAATCGACCCCCAGATCACGGCTAAGTTGAATGAGCTGAAATTGCAACGCGAAGTAATCAATAAGGCAAATAGTGTAGAAGAATTAAGTAACGCACTAAGAAGGGTTGCTTCANTTACTGAAATCATTTCTAGAAAGGAATTCGAATCACTATTAGCTGATTGTGACACTCTTCAATATGCTCGCGAAAAAAATATATCTAACAAATTAGATGTGGAGCTTCGCAATCGTGGCCTAACCATCGTGGACGAAATACTTGATCGCCCCAACTGAGATGGTGTCTAGATTTTCAATAGTTCTTCATTTTCCTCAGACTGAACGAAGATCTTAATTATGACNAATAATCTTCCCCAAATCAAAAAACGAATGAATCAACATTTTCTGTTAGTTACATTATGTTTTTTCTCAGTTAATTTAACATCTATCATGGCTGAGCCACTACAAGAAAAAGTTCAACAGGCAATAGAAATTTATGCTGAAGCTCAATCTTCAACCGATCGAGAAGAGCGAATGGAAAAGTTCAGACAAGCTCAACGTCTTTTCAGCTATGTATCGGATAAAGGAGTTAATACNNCTGCCTTATANACCAACATAGGAACGTCGGCCTTGCAGGCCGAAAATTTAGGTGATGCAGTCCTGTCTTTCCGGCGTGCATTGCTATTAGACCCAGACTACCCTAAAGCCCTAAAGAACCTGAAGCAAGCAAGAAAACTCCTTCCCAACTGGGTACCTAAACCCACTGATGAAAACATCTTGGATAGCTTCTTTACGTGGAACAAATCAATATCAACTAGTGAGCGCACAGGATTGGCAGCCATATTCTTTTTTGTCTCATCTATTGGTTTTTCTATCTCAATATATTGGCGGATAGGAGCGGTCAGAAACCTGTCGTTTTTACCTCTTTTTATTTGGATAGTACTTATCACATCTTATGTCATCGAAATCAATTCTAGTGATGGAAAGGAGGCCGTAGTTACGGTCAATGACACTATTGCTAGAGTCTCCGATTCGATTAATTCTCCACAAAGCTTTTCTCAACCACTACCAGCCGGTGTCGAAGTCGTCGTTCTAGAAGAACGAGGCGATTGGGCTCGGGTTATACTTTCTAATCGAAGAGAAGCTTGGTTGAGTATTCGAAGTTTGACTTTTCTGTCAAAATCGTAGATGAAAGTGTCAATGGAATAGCAGCCTTGTCATCTTCTGGNCTGATGTCTCTTGAAACGTTATTTGGGGAAATCTTATTACCCCAAATGATATCTTGCGAGCTGCTCAGTAAGTACAGACNGGCTATCTAGACTTCTTATGTCTATTTGATCGTTTGATGTTCATTTTACTGATCACCTTCCGTTGTAACCATACCTGCTATTTCTTATTCCTTGTGTATTGTCCAATTAGAAAAATAAACGGCAGATGGTAGATTGAATAAGCGAGATACATTCGGCCAACAAGAATTACAGTAGAAGTCTAATGAATTGGAGAAACTAGTTTCAGTGGCATAAAAAATAGCTGAGCGGAAAAACGCTCAGCTATTTCAGTAGAAAGAAGATGCAAATNCCGCTATTGTCGCTCATTTTTTTTGCATTATAATCTGATTTTTTATGCCAATTGTTTAGGAAATAATAATTTTTAGCTTCAAGACGTAAGCCAGAATTGAAAAAGTTTCCACTAAATAACTANCTAATACAAGTTGAATCNAATTAAAATCCATTCTTNAGATTATTNTNTTTCTTGNCCTCCTGANGTTTTTTCAAAATCTTCTACCACCAAAANGAAATTTGAACAGATAATATTGTAGAATNATGTTCGTGCTCAGTGGANAAGANNACAATTTTGACTTGATAGATTGTAGGAATAATATTAAGATCATGACAATATTNGGCTGTTAATTACTCGAAANCTAAACAAAATGGACTAGTTTTAACAACTTGATCTATTTTGAAAACCAATGAAAAAAATCACTTCAAGAAATTTATTTGTTGGATATGGAAAATCTCAATTAAATTTAGAAAAAAGATTGAATAATCGGTGAATATCGAGCAAAGATTATGGAAAGTAAAAATATTACGAGCCACTTGTTTCCAAAAGCGGATGTTGATAGTACAGTTTTAGAACGAATCAAGGAACAATATGATCAGGAAGGATATTGTGTTGTTGATAACGTCTACTCAGGAGCTGAGTTGGATGAAATGGAGACATTCTTTGAAGATTTTAAGAACCATGATCACAATGCTTTTGGTAATGCTATAAGTACAGATGAAGGGTGGGAAGAGAATTATACGTTCAATTTTAGTGAGATTGACCCTTCAAAGGAACTCTTGCGAGCTATGCATCCACATCGCTTTAGCCAGAAAGTGAAAAAATGGTATTTGCATCCGAAAATAGGATTNATACTAATGAATTTACTAGGTTGCCCCGCACTTGGAGCCCAGACGATGTATTACTACAAACCACCTCAGTCTGTTGGGCAAGGAATGCATCAAGATAATTTTTATTTGTTATCGACACCAGCTACATGCATTGCGGCTTGGACACCTATTGATGATACTGATGAAGAGAACGGATGTCTTAAGGTAGTGCGAGGCTCACACAATACAAAAATTTTGTGCCCACCAAGAGAAGGAGAAACAAACGCCATCGCCGAAATGGTTGAAAGATCAGAAATTGTTCCGATTTATATGCAACGGGGTCAAACCTTGTTTTTTAATGGCCAGTTAATCCATGGTTCCTCCCCTAATAAATCTTTGACACGTAGTCGGCGGACTTTCATCGGACATTATGTAGATAGTATGACAGAAAGGTTAGCCAAATTTTATCATCCCATCCTTGATATGGATGGAAATAAAGTCAGTAATATACTGGTTGATAGAAGTGGTGGCCCCTGTCAGTAAGTATCAGGTAGTACCAATCCAATCGGATTTTTTCAAATTTTAGTCCCAATTGCTCTNTTCATTACAACAAAATNATTTAATNTCCCTAGTAAAATTAAGGNAACAAAACCNAAGTCTAATTAATTGAATTATTTCTATTACCTGAATCACGAACCNACTTCAATTTTTGCCTTATAGCCATAACTTTGTGTTCCGCCAAAGTGNTCTGGGACTGAANCTACTACTAAAAACAANTCGCTGTCTTGATCANTTGTTCTGACAGTAGTGTAGCCTGATATTGAATCGATCATCTCAATACCTTTATATTCTTTCTGAGTTTTAGAATTGATAACGATNCTTCCTTCAAAGTGAGAATTAGCTCCCTCGCTCCCAAGTAAATCCCCTTTTATTTCAATCTTATAGTTACCAACAGGGCAATTTTTAAATCGAATAACATTATAAGACCAACCTCTCGGTTTCATAGATTCCGGTGGAGAAATCCAGTTTTTTATTTGATCTGGATTATCGAATGAACATACGTATGGGTGCAAATTTGTAGAGTCTGCAACGTTCTGGATCTCTAATTCTGCTCTGTCGATTTGTTCCTTACTTAGGTAATCCAGCCCAACCGTATTTTGTGCTGCCCAATCGGCAAAATATTTACGGAGACAATCTGCTCCTATCTCTCTATAGTGGTATTCTTGAGGGCTAATANCTATTCCCTGATAGAAACCTTTAGTGATCAAATCAGGTGAAACATTTTTTACTTGGGTTAAATAGTGAAGATAGGTATGCATCCCNTATTGTCGAACTTGATAAAGCCAGTCAGTAGGATCATTTTCAGCTTGATTGCTGAAACTATGCCATAATGANAAATGTGGATTGGCGAGGATAGCACCAGCTTCGACAAAAGTATTAATTCCCTCAGGTTTATTTTGGCACATATACCACTGGGCCGAAGCCTCGATATACCACTGCGAATCGCCTTGGTAAGCGAATCCTGGCGAGTTTGCTTGATACTGGAAAATATGAAATCCTTCATGGTAAAGGTTTGACTCGGAAGTGTGTACACCGACAGGTAAGGTTAAGAAAGGTAATCTATATTTATCTGTTCCTTGACCGTTTCCCCACTCAGAAGGGAAATCATCCTCTTCGCCATGGTGAATATAAACATTGTAGAAAAATCCAGCTTTGGGATTCGGAGGGTCCTCCATACCAAGATTATGAAGACAATCTTGGCGTACGGCTTTGAGATGTTTGAAAATTATTTCGGTATCCGNGTGGTGATCGAATTTTTCCTCCCACCAAATTGCAAAAATATCNTCAGTCACGAATTTCAGTTTTGATCGGTCCCCAAATTCTGATTGTAAACTTAACNTCTGTNTCATTTATNATTTTATCCTTATAAACCTGTANCCAATTACAAAATGTAATTCCATTGCCTGGNAAACATTCTGATTTNTTGAGNTAGCCTTTAATANGTNNCTNAATTAGACTTGGTACTGTAAAAAATATTTCCTTTTGATTGATCTGTCAATTAAGAAAAATGTATGATAGAAAAAGGATTACCCCAACGGAGTTAGTCTGGATTTGAAAACTAGCTCCAGCAACTTCGTAAATTTGGTGTGTTCGTATTCTGTATATTAATCGTTGGTAGTTAGTTCGACAATCTATTTTTGTCTATAAGAAATTCTTGGAGCTTATCATGAAAAGAATTTATTGGGTGTTGGTATCAGTTTTTTTGTTTAGTTGTGGGCAGCAAAATGTCACCAAGGATATACTAGAAACCAAAGAAGTGGATGATACACCCTATGGATTGGCTGGTAACACATATCGCAATAAAAATCTGGTTTTTAAAATCTCCAATTTGCCAGTCGATAACTGGGCCATTTATGCGGACAATCACCCACTTATTTCAGAATTAACACTAGACTATGCTAAAGATACGAACACCAATCAGTTTGTTGTGCTGTTATTAGCCAGCTATCCAAAGAAAGAATACCAAAGTAGACTTGATGAATCGAACGGGATATTGGCCGATCTTGAAATAGGTATGGAAACTCAGACGAAGACTGATAAAAGATCAGCCGAAGACTTTAGTAATGGATTTATGCAAAGCTATCCAGAAAATGAATATTATGAAAAAGAGGGGGTCAGGACTAAAGATTCGTATAGTGGATATAAGTTCTACTATACCCATCGTGCATCGGGTATCAAAGGCGGCATTGCTTATTTCATTCGCTCGAGTCGTAATACAAGAAGAGTTTACCGACTTCTTTATAGGGCTAAAAGCGAGGAGGCAGATATAGGTCGAGAAGCTTTCGAAAATATGTTGGAAAATCTAGAATTTAACACCTTATGATTTTCGAGTATTGCAGGTAGACAAAGTTCTCATTTGGATCCCAAAGTATATTCGATCTAGTTCAAATATTGTTTTACTGAAGTATATTAAGCGTTAATTATGTGTTCATTTGTTTTGAATACTCATCGACTCCCGTAGTATGTAACTAAACACTGGTCCATTGCCCATGAAGTTCTAGCTCCACTGTCACCTGTTGAAGTGCAGCGCCCATTTCCCAAAAGTTGATCGACAATTGTCTGAATCAAGGGCTGATGTACATGTAGTGGGTTTGGGGCTGAAATGAATTTTTCTTGCCCATTTTTTTTTAAAATAATGTCGGTGTCCGAAAATACTGGAGTTTTTAGTTCGCCTTCAGCACCTGTAAAAATAATCTGGTCCCCAGAATGATCAGCATGAAAATTCCAGATTCCAGTTCCAATACATCCTGACTCGAATTCCATTGATGCGCCGGTCACATCTTCTGCCTTATATCTTCCACCCGTATTTACTGAGAACCCTTGTATTTTACTAATTGGACCTAGTATAAAATCTAAAATATCCAACCCGTGTGAGGCCAAATCTAGGAAGACTCCAGCTCCGGCGATTTCTGGATCGTAACGCCAATTTTGGGCAGCTTTTCCCACTGCTAGAGGTCCATATTGAACAATATGGACTGATGTGATTTTGCCGATTACTCCGGCTTGTAGTAGTTCTTTAACCTTCAAAAAGCGTGGCAATTCTCGTCGGTAGTAAGCAACGAAAAGTGGTATATTCTTTGTATGAAACGATTTTGTCATCTGAATACATTGTTTATGATTGATTGCCATTGGCTTTTCTACGAGGCATGGCTTATTGCTATCCGCAACTTTCAGTGCCAGTTCACAATGAGATGAAGGAGGTGTTGCAATATAGACTGCATCTACATCTGGATCGTCGACTACCTCTTGGGCTTGATCAGTCCATTTTGGTATTTGATGTCGTTCGGCGAAGTCTTTAGCTCTGTTACCGTCTCGACGCATTACCATTACTAATTCCGAAGAACTCGCCTTTTGAAAACCCGGACCACTTTTAACCTCGCAAACATCTCCACAACCTATAATGCCCCATCGTATAGTTGACAAAATTTCTACCTCTTTTATCAAATTATATATTTAGTTTTTAAATTTTGAAAATGTAGATTTTCAGATTTTGATTTTGGCCTAATGAAAAAGTTAATAAACGGAACTAATATATAGTTAACCCATGACTAGGGCTTGGCAAATCTATAAAGACGCACGAGAAAATGGCAAAAATAAAATAAGTGTTTGACTTAATTAAGTCGGATAACGACAGAGACTGACTGAGGTCCGATATTACGCTTGGCCTCTGTCGGTCGTTTCACTTTCTACAATGAGGTAAATAACCGATAACACCACTACCGACTAACAAAACCTCGTCTCAGGTTTCGACCCATCATCACCTCACTTACCAAAAAGTTAAACTACAATCCCTTCAACTTTGGCAGGATTAACGCCACAAATTAGATACTCCATTGCCTTCCAAACCTGATCTTTATCAAATTATACGAAATGATCAATCGTATTTTAATATAATATTTCTGTTAACAAGATATAAAATTCGAAGGGCTAATCAAGTTAAGGACACGAAGGTTGTGTTTACTGTTTTTCCTATTTAATGATTTGTCGTACTTTTCCTGTTATCTGTACCTTCTTTGTCCGTTTAAAAAAAATAACCATCTGAATGTGCATTGATTTCGTTACCTGACCTGTTAGATAATCTCCTGACTTATTCTATGACTTGATAAACGAGTTACTCTACAATGAAAATCTTATTTTTTCAGTCCCTATTTTTGTTACTTTCCTTCTCATTATTTGTCACAGGCCAGCAACAAATCACTTGGCCGAAGGATGGAGCAGAAATGGTTTTGATACCATCCGGGGCATTTGAGATGGGCGATCATTTGAACGACGGGGATATAAGCGAACGTCCTGTACATAGAGTCGAATTAGATTCGTTCTACATGGACAAACATCAGGTAACCGTAGGTCAGTTCAGGCAATTTATCAATCAGAGCGGTTATGATTATCCGGCACATCTCTGGAGTAAGGTAGCGGAGTATTCGCCAGCAGATGATTATCCGATGGTCCGACTGGATTGGGATGACGCCAGTGCCTACGCTCGATGGGCGGGTAAGCGTTTGCCAACCGAAGCTGAGTGGGAGTATGCGAGCCGGGGTCGTCTCGTCGGTAAACAGTATCCATGGGGAGATAATTGGGATGCTGCACGTGATTACGCCAACTATTCTGGAACTGGCGGTAAAGATAAGTGGGACCTTTGTTCACCAGTAGGTAGTTTTAAACCTAATGGGTATGGTTTATACGATATGGTCGGAAATGTATGGGAATGGTGTGCTGATTGGTATGATAAAGACTACTATGAAAGCTCGCCAGCAAGTAACCCAACAGGACCAAATACCGGCGAAATAAGAGTATTGCGGGGTGGATCTTGGAATAATTATAAGAAGACCCTGCGACTAACTCACCGCAGTTACCATGCCCCATCGGTTAGATATAGCTTATCTGGATTTCGAACAGTATCAAGTGTTAGAACCAAACAGGTGGGAGCGTTAATCGGTGATATTAACGAGGATGGTATAGTCAACATCTTTGACTTAGTGATAGCAGTTGGTTCATTTAGAAAAATGGGAACTGACTTGGTTGGCGATGTAAATGGAGATAATCTGGTCAATATCTTTGATCTGGTAATAATCGCTGGTAGTTTTGGTCAATTATTAGTTTCGCCGTCGACGGCCTCCGAGATTATGCTAACTACTCAGCAAAAGCGAGATCTAGCTTTTGTTGTGGATCAACTGTTAGTCAGTTCACAACGCTCAATTGCCGAAGAGGTAGTATTAAGATGGTTACAATCCGTTCTGCCAGAAAGATTACCGACGACAACGCAACTGTTGGCTAATTATCCTAATCCTTTTAACCCTGATACGTGGATACCTTTTGAATTAGGTCAAGACACAGAGGTAATCATCCGTATCTATGATGTTAAGAGTCAATTGATTCGACAACTGGAACTAGGCATGGTAACGGCCGGTAGATATTTAACTTCAGGCCGGTCGGCCTACTGGAATGGAGAAACAGATAAAGGCGAAGTAGCGGCTAATGGTATTTACTTCTATCAGTTACAAGCGGGTAATTATATTAAAACCAGAAAAATGGTAATCCTGAAGTAAGTCGGTATTTGAAAAACTGATAAAGTTAATTGGCTTCGAATACGAATTTAACCCAGCTATTCAATGGTTTAGGTCGTTGTGGCTCTTTATACTTGTAGTCGTTGTCTTTCAATTTGATTGGGTCAGATTTTTGAATTTCTTAAGCCAGTAGTGTTTGGCTACTATTTTTGGCCTGTGGCTTAGTATAATTTTCGTGCTGATCCTAGACTCTGATTTGTTCGATCGAATGGTTGATTTAGTCTTTAAGCTGATTTTCTAGTTCCAAATCGTTCAGAAACTCATCAGAGCAGTTCCTTCTGTTTTTCCGAGTTATATGGAATGACTCGGAAACTTTCTGAAAACGTTCTTGATATTCTTTAGAACTAGAATGAAAAATCTTGGTTTGGTTGAAGAATTAAATTTTTACTGAAGTCCAAACGAGTTCATTCTCTTTTCCTATAACACTTAGCCGTGAATCTCGCAATTTTCGTAAATGTTAATTGTGTGCTTTAATTTGAACGCCGTTATTATCTTAATTTTTCAACTTGACCATTCAATAGAATTTTGACAGAATACGGGTCTTATTGTTATTTTCTTGACACACTTTTGTTATGTACAAGAAAATCAGTACTCGATGATACGATGGAGGTAAAATTTTGTTTATTGGAAAAATCGCTATGAAAATCTCAGCGATATTTGTGGTTTGTCTTCTTTGTTTGGTGGCTCCAAGCTTGATGGCCAAGTCTTTAGGCGATCCTTTTGATGGGAATAAATTGCAAAATCCTGAGTGGAAATGGAAAGACAGAAATAAGGACGAAGGTACAGAACCTGAAAAATGGGATGTTGGAAAAACTAAAGAAGGTTGGCTTCACATAGACGCTGCACCGAATCGAAATCTATGGAACGCGGATACCACCAATCGACTTTACCATGAACATAGTGGAGATTTCGATGTTGAGACGCACGTTTATATGGAATATGCTACCCAAAGTATTGTTTCTGGTGTCGTAGCACTATCTCAAACGACTCTGGGTAAAGGTGGAAAGCCTGAGTGGGTTACTATGAA
Organism: Candidatus Poribacteria bacterium; assembly: GCA_002729015.1. Next base: position 15,005 of record PBVO01000038.1, on the reverse strand, counting down.
ATTTTGGGGCCGCGGCGGTGATGCCATCCTCCAATTCCAAATTAGAGAAGGAGGGATACAAAACGAAGCTCCCGGTTTTAAACCTAAAGCTGGAAAGCCGATGGATGTCTATATCCGGTTAGCTCGGAAAGGCAAAACCTTTACCACATGGTGGAAAGAAAAAGAAGGTGATGAGTGGAATGAAATTCAAGAAACCAAAACCATGGATTTGAAAGACCCGATCGAAATTGGCATCTACGCTGGTAATTGCGAGGCCGTAGGGAAAGGAGATATTCAATATGAATATTTCAGGGATAACCTAGAACCATTTGTAGTCTTGCCGAAACAAAAATTACCAGTCTCTTGGGGAGCCATCAAAGGACGACTCCAATCAGATTAGTAGATTAAATGAACTATTCCTTGACGGTTCTGTTTGGATTAGTTCCATTTTGGTTTTGTGTTAATCTGGGTGCGACGGATTCCACCCAGATTAACACAACTATCCACGAAGTGTTGAATTCAATAGAATGGATTGAGATTCCTGCCGGAAATTTCCTGATGGGCTCCGAGACTGAAGAAGTTTCTGCTCTGGATCTGGAAGCTAGTTTTCGGGGAGCTATGGTGGACTTACAACACGCATTTGATTCTGAAAAGCCACTACACCGGGTTTACCTACCAACTTATTATATTTCTAAGCATGAAATTACTAATGCTCAATATAAGTTATTTGTGGAAGAAAATAGACGACCTAAACCTCGAGGCAATCAAGGACAGGATATTTGGCAAGAGGAAAAGTTTGCTGGTTCGCAATTACCTGTTGTTGGTGTCACTTGGTTTGATGCACAAGCGTTTGCTGAGTGGATCGGAGGTAGCCTGCCTACCGAAGCACAATGGGAGCGTGCTGCTCGTGGCAAACGTAGGAATACCTACCCTTGGGGAAACGGCTCACCTCGATCTCGTCAACATGCCAATTTTGCCAGAAGATATGACGGTCCAATGCCTGTTGGGCAATTCCCAAAAGGATCAACTGCCGAAGGGTTAGAAGATATGGCAGGTAATGTTTGGGAGTGGTGTATGGATGAATACGACGCGAATTTTTACCATAACGGACCCAGCCAGAATCCAATCAACCTGCGTCATCGTGATATTCTATACCCTCGAGTAATTCGCGGTGGGGCTTGGGATAGTGGACGGGTTTTTCTTCGTTCGGCCTTGAGATTCAAATTTTTCCCACTTGACTCCAGCCATTCTATCGGGTTTCGTGTGGTCCGACCTTCCTCAAAGATACCCAAGACCTCTGACTTCTAGATTTTGATTACGGTTTCAGAAAGAATCTAGGAGCGGTAAACACTACCTACCGAATATACCGTGATAACAGATATAGTTAACCTTCGAATATTTAGGCTGTCACGGGTTTTGATCGTTCTCGGCTTGCTCTTTTTCCATTTCCTTGACCACGGATCAGCAAAACCGGAACATTTCAATGATATTACTAAAGAATTAGGATTAGATTTTCGCCACGTCAGTGGATTCTCGGATCAGCGTCATTTTGTGGAAACAATTGGAAGTGGTGGAGCACTCTTCGATTTTGATAATGACGGAGATTTAGATCTCTATCTCGTACAAGGAAATTATATAACCCAATTAGACCAGAGCTTAACAAACAAACTTTATCGCAACGATGGTGATCAACTGATCAATGTTACTGAGAAATCTGGTTTAGGTGACAGTCAGTATGGTCTCGGTGTGATTGTTGGCGACTATGATGGCGATGGTTTTCGCGATCTGTATCTGACCAACTTTGGACCAAATATCCTGTATCGAAATAATGGTAACGGAACCTTTTCTGATGTTACCCAACAAGCTGGTGCGACCTGTTCAGATTTTAGTACGAGCGCGGCTTGGACCGATATCGACTCAGATGGTGATCTTGACCTCTACATTTGCAACTATGTAAGCTACGAAATAGAAAATGAGAAGCGTTGTTTCTTTAAGGATATTCCGATTTACTGCGGGCCAGTTGAATATTCTGGTGTTAGTGACCGTCTCTTCCAAAATAATGGGGATGGTACTTTTTCTGACATCACTATCTCAGCCGGAATCTATGAACCTGATTCTCGCGGATTGGGCGTAGTCTGCTCAGACTTGAATAATGACAATTGGATTGATATATATGTTGCGAATGATATGAACAAAAATAATATATATATCAATCAGAAAGATGGTACTTTTGTTGAGGAGGGAGTATTAAGGGGAGTTGCCTATGATGGGGAGGGATTAATCAATGCCTCTATGGGAGTTGACGCACGAGATTATGACAATGACGGAGATGTTGATTTGTGGGTAACAAATTTCTCTCTTGAGGCAAATTGCCTTTTGGTCAACGATGGAACTGGCTATTTTGAAGACTTGTCTTTTGATTTAGGATTGGCAAAACCTTCGTTTCATTTACTTGGCTTTGGTACACTATTTATGGATTATGATCACAATGGATGGCCGGATTTGGTAGTTGGAAACGGACATATTTGGGATAATGTCCATTTAATCGATACGACCATGACTTATGCGCAGCCACTTCAGATGTTCGATAATAAAAGTGGAAAATTTGAAGAAAGAAAGTTTAGCACAAACCTTCTACCAGCCAATTATGTCGTTCGTGGTCTAATTCGTGGAGATATTGACAATGATGGAGACCTTGACTTGATTGTCTGCCAGTCTAACCGACCGACTGTTATACTTCGAAACGATCTAGGCAACCTCAAATCTTGGATTATGTTTCGCCTTATTGGAAAAAGTAAAAATACAGATGCTATCGGTGCAAGAATAAGAATAAGTACAAATGGATTAACTCAAACGAGTGAAGTAATTAGTGGATCTAGCTACCTCGTTAGTAACGATATTCGTCTTCACTTTGGTCTTGGCGATGTGGATGTAGTGGAAGAGGTCAACATTCGCTGGCCAGATGGAAGTGAACAAATATTGAATAACATACCCGCTAGACAAATTCTTACCTTGGAACAACCAGAAAATCTAGAATAGATCGCGACAAGCGAAATCGAAGATTAGTCTTGTTCCTACGAGATATGATTTCTTATTTAAATTCACTAAACGAATTATAAACAACGAAAAAATTGGAATAAATTGTATGAGTCAAGATGTAGTGTTCGACTAATACAATTAGGGAAAATTAGATAGGATTTTGACCATTCTTAGTGGGTAATAATATCAAATCTGACTCAAGATTGATTTGTAATTTTCGAGACTTCCATCAGCCATTTGAATTGGTATTTTGTTCTTTTAGGTACTTCTTAAAATCCTTGATATCCCGATCATATATTTCATACCCAAGCCTTAAGTGTTCATGAAAAGGTAAATATCCATATTCCTCGAAAGGCAGACTGCTTCTGTTGGAACTGTTGATATCTGACCATCTCTCGGGTTCCTGGTCTAGCATCATATTTTTCCAATCATGATATAAATTTTGGTTTTCTATTTGTAATTTCACCCACTCGTTTTTCTTTTGTTCATATTGCAGGGTTGATTGATCTTGCTCTGACAGTTTATTTTTGACTTTCTTACTAATGTCTCTAAGATAATCCATTACAGAAATATCCTCATCCTTCTATATGAGAGATTGGTTGAATCATTGGATCTACGATTACCACGCCATAGCAGACAAAGAACGGATTGAATTTGAACCGCCAACCGACCAAGTAAAGCCATTTTATGCTTGACTAACTAGCTATTTTGCTAGTAGAGGTAAAAGCACAGACAAGTAATAATATGCAAGCAGTTATTTTAATTTGATTCTGAGGCACATCTAAACCCGAAGAAGTTATCGAGACTATCAGGATTGAGTTGGTTTCGATTCTCTACACTCAGAGAATAAGTATAACTGTACCAGGAACCACCACGTACTACTTTTCCATCTCGGTCAAGGCTAAACCAGTCATGGCACCATTCCCAAACATTTCCGGCCATATCGTACAATCCGTACCCATTGGCAGGGTAACTACCGACAGGGCTTGATTTTCCTACATCACGGCCGTAGTTGGCCCGACTAGTATTAGGTTCCTGATTTCCCCAAGGATACTGCTTGTTTTTTAAACCACCACGAGCTGCCCATTCCCATTCATTTTCAGAAGGCAGACGTTTGTTAATCCATCTTGCATAAGCTGATGCATCATACCAACTAACGCCTACAACGGGTTGGTTCGGCTGGTTGAAATATTCATCATCCCAGTAGTAAGGCTTTCGGTGTCCGGTTTCCTGTACGAATCGATTATATTGGGCATTGGTAACTTCATACTTATCCAGATAAAAAGACAATGTGGCCGGACCGGCTGGTATTAGAACCATATCGGACCGGTTTTGAGAACCGATCCGATATGGTTGTCGTAATCTAGAATTGTGCCAGTTGCGTTGCTTTTCTAACTTCTCCTTTGCTTCAGCTTGACGCAGTTTCGCTAATAATTGTGCTTCCTTTTGACGATATATGACCTGTGCAACAGTATCATTATTCTTCTTTGCTAAATTAAATCGTTGTCGGGCTAAATCTAGCTCCGCCTGTATTTGCTGAGAAAGGGGCTTGGTTACTTGCTGAGGTTTAATTACTCTCTCTAGTTTCTTGATTTTCAGTCGTGCTACATCCGATAGATCTCCATCGGGGAAAACAGACAAAAAATCTTCAAAATCTAATATATTGGCTGAGTCTTTTACGACCTTCCAGGCTTCAAGTTCCGGATCAGTTACGCTGGAACCATCATTTGATAGTAATCTTGGCTTTATTTTATCGACCAAAACTAATCTAGTTTCACCTGTTAGGTTCAACCACGGCGTTTGCTTTTTTCCCCGGTAAGTTTTAGCCCAATTCAGTACCTTGTTTCGCGTGTAGTCTGCCAAATCGGTAATGGTAACTTCACCGTTCTCGTTAGCGGCTTCACCTTTCAACCCCTGTAGCAAATAATAGCTGAAAACGCCATGACCTTTATCTGGCCATTCGTAAGCTCTCTCACCAACATTACAGGCATAAAAGATAGCACTGACTCGAGGCTGATGATTATCAAGATTGCGACGATGAATTTGAAACCCTTTAGAAAAGTTATCAGTCAAAAAGTTATCTTCAATGCCGCGGTTCNCTTCCGGATTGTTACGACAGGCATCAATAANTACCAATAATTGTTGTGCTTTAAGAGAAGATAGAATTTTATTGACACGATCNAAGGGAACTGCGCTCATCTCTAACGTATCTTGAGTCACAATATTGCTATTAGAGGACAAAAGAAAAGAGCCAACTTCATTGGCAATACCATGCCCTGAAAAGTAAAAAATAAAGGTGTCTGGAGGCTGAATTTGTTTGGCTAAAAGGCCTAATTGCATGATGATATTAATGTGAGTTGGCTCCATATTTCCTTTGGTATCATCAGTCATTAGAAGTATTTTATCCCTTTTGAACCCAGCCAAATTAATTAACTCATCACGAAAAGATAAGACATCGGCGACACAATAGCGTAGTGGGCTGATATCGTCAGGGTAGTTGTTGATACCAACCAACAAGGCATAGTTCTCTGCTGAAGAAAAAGGACAAATAAAAATAAGAAAGAAAAAAAAGAAGCAAATTTTTCGTGTCAACATAAATACGTTGATTCCACAACGATCCTAACTGTTAGAAAAAGTAATATGTCTTCAAAAATCACAACATTCACAACATATTTTAAAAATCAGATCAGTTAAGCCAAGAGCAACAAATTATTGCATAAAGATATATGATCAATTTTCTAGATCACGAAACATCAATTAGTCTTTTATAACGGTGATAACAGTCATATTTTTACACATAAGTTCTACTTCCGACAATTTGACAACACTGTTAATTATTAAAGCTTACTTTCTGTCTCGCCTTCTCTTATTTGTATGAGTGAGTTTGGAATTACATCTCGGATGGTATCGATGATTCCACTTGGCCAGNAAACCTCCAGTAGATGTATATGCTTTACATCGGATCCTAAACCAAAATGAATACGTAGATCGTTTTGGGACATATAACTAGAACTGGATCGAACCTCTGAAACGTAGGTCCTAANGGTATCAACTGAAGTAACAGTAAGTTTTACTTTGGCACCAATTCCGTCTCGATTACTACCAAATGGAGGGCACGCACCAATAACCTTCACCACTAACCATTGGTTACCCGTCTGACTATTATTCCTAAGTAGGCATGGTGCAGCATGCTCATTAGATACTAGTATGTCTATATCCCCATCATTGTCATAATCACCAAATGCTGCCCCCCGACTGGCTTGTAAATCTTTGAGGGTGTCATCATCAACAATTCTAGTAAAGCCACTGTTACCNTTATTGATTAGTAAATCGTTAGTTTGNGCATAAGTTGTTCCAGTTTCNAAATCGCTGATCAAATCTTCCAGATGNCCATTTGCTATAAATAGGTCCTTNAGNCCGTCATTATCCAAATCAAAAAAACCNACTCCCCAGCCTACATAAGGAAGTGAATATCCAAAACCGACAGCAAATGAAATATCTTCAAAAAAACCGTTTCCTTCGTTTCGATAAAGAACGTTTGGCTGATTTTGAAANTTAGTCATAATCAAGTCAAAGTCNCCATCATTATCNTAGTCTGCCANATCCAATCCCATACAACCCTGTAGTTCTCCACTNCTATCNCCAGCAATTCCCGTCTCCCAAGCTANATTTTGAAANGTTCCATTACCATTATTTTGGTATAGNAAATTTTCAGTTGCATCATTTGCAACGAACAGATCAATNTCTCCATCGTCGTCATAATCAGACCACAAAGGGCTCATCCCCCTACCAATTGGATTGTAAACTCCACTTTCTTTAGTGACATCTGAAAATGTACCGTCGCCATTATTTCGATAAAGGGTGTCTGCTTTCCCAGAAAACTGTTCTCCTGGGCAGTAAACATGTTTCTTTTGGCCCAAAATATCAGTGGCATAACATTTTTGATGCTGATTGATTTTAAAATTACAGTAACTGGATACATATAAATCTAGATCTCCATCATTGTCATAATCACCGAATGAAGAACCTGAACTCCAGCCGGGCTGATCAGCCATAGCTGATTTGGTGACATCAGAGAAAGTTCCATCACCATTATTTCGATAGAGAACATTAGGGCCAAAATTGGTTAAGTATAAGTCAATAAACCCATCGTTGTTATAATCGCCAGCGGCAATTCCTGTACCATATCCAGCATGATCAACCCCAGCAATATTACTCACGTCAAGAAATTTCCCATCACCATTATTTTGATAAAGCGCATTAGTAGACTGTTTTTGACCTGTAGAATTTGATGGGGAATCTTCCATTGATGTGGCGTTTACTAAATAAATATCGAGATTGCCNTCGTTATTATAATCTANCCAAGCACANCCAGATCCAATCGTCTCAATAAAGTATCTTTCTTNTCCTCGACCATTTTCATGTTGAAAATTAATTCCGACTTCCAATGTCACATCTGTAAATTTGGCAAGTTCNGTNGTCGAACCAGTAGNGAGAAATNTTTCCCTGAGTATGATNAGCAACGAAAGAAATACGATTTTTTTGAATCNCAAACCNAGACTGATAGAAATGTTAGGCTTGTTGGCTAAAACCATAGTTNTGTACGAAGATTTATCAATTTGNGAATCAAGGTTTATCATCTAAGAATCTATTTNNGAGAATCTAATTTCTCTTCTATCAATCTCAATATCTGCTGATATTCCGGTCGTGGATCCAATTCGATAGCCACCTGAACTAATTGTAACGCAGTTGGTAAGTCAGTTTCTGTTTCCAATAAGAGTTTAGCCATAGAAATCTTGGGTGGGATAGCTTCTGGAGACAAAATTATTGCTTTTTGAAAGTCTAATTTTGCACCTTCAATTTCTTGGGTACGTTGTTTGATTTTCCCTCTTTCCCAGTAACCGGGCGCCCAGTTTGGTACATTTAACAAGCCAATACTGAGTGTAGATTTAGCTTGATTTAGATTGCCAAGTTCNGCATGTACGTATGCTAATTCCTCAATCGCATTCAAGAATGTCGGATCTACTTCGACGGCAAGTTGAAGATTTCGACAGACTTCCTGCCAATTTTTTCTTTCAGCCCACTCATGGGCCTGACGCGAATGTTTTTCAGCTTTTAGGCGCCTTGCCTGTTTTAACTGTCGTTTCCCTTCCTCTGATTTCCCTTGACGCAGTAGGTTCTGGGCATAGGCGTAGGTATACGATGCTTTTCTTGGATTAAGTTGGATAGACGCACGGTAAAATTCCTCAGCCAACATAANATCATGTTTTTTTGTTGCTACTTCACCTCGGCTAAATAACGCCGGATCAAAATCCGGATTTAATTCCAAGGCTGCGTAGAAACACGCGTCCGCCTCATCAAGACGATTCTGTCTTAGTAAAATAATACCCAGATTATAGTAAGATGGAACTGACTGAGGATATAGCTGTACCGCAAGATTGTAAATTTGCCTAGCTCGTTCGATATTACCTAGATCTGCTTCTATCGTACCTAGGTTTAGGTACCAAGATAGCTGTACTTTGGAGGTAGATGAATCGATAGCGTTTTNATACCACTTAACTGCCTCCTTGGATTGTTTGTTTTTGAAATATGTACTGGCTAAAGCTGCTTGTATTTGAGGATGATCTGGACTAATTTCGATAGCCCGTAAAAATGTCGAAATAGCTGATGGATATCTCCTTTTCTCAACGAGACAACTAGCCATCCCAAGTTGCGCGGCCAGATAATTTGGATCGTCTGTGGCCAATTTTTTGTAAATAGAGAAAGCCGATTCCCAATTACCTCGTTGGAATTCGGATTCAGCCCGAAGTAATTGGGGGTTGTTTTTTTTCTCCTGAGCAAGAGAGTAAAAAGGTNCGAAGAAAAAGAGGATGACAAAGATATAGAAAAAGGGTGATTTCCAGTATAGCCTTAAGTGCATAATAGTGGGAATTTATTGGCTAAATTGTCCTCAAATATACGTTTACAAAAGATTCTGACATTATGTATTTAGTATAAACGAACGAATGATGAGCTAAATCGAGATTATGTTCAACCAGTTGTTCATTCGANATTCCTAATTGAAATTAGGATATTTACAGATATTTTCTCTATCCTATTGCAAAAGTAAAGAAAAATGTTAGAATCAGCCATCATTACTGAATACTAGCTAGCTATTATNGAATAANAACNAAANTTTACTTNTATCAGNANAATAAAGATTGTTAGNAAATTGATCAATCTAGATGAAAATAAAATTGATGAAAACANCTAAACGGTATCGATTATTTTTTTTATTTCTAANTTTCTTTTTCCTAATTTTGGCTTTTAACGCTCAATCTCAGTCGGTTAAAGANGAGTCAGTTCNACCATACCCCAAAGAGGCNGAATCTCGCTTTCTGCNAGCAAACCAAGCNTTTAAAAGTAAGNAATGGGATCAGAGTTTATATATGTACGAGCAATTAGCAGAAGAGTTCCCCGCAATTACTNCNGCCNAAGTCGGAATTGGATTATCTGCTGCCAAATTAGAAAATTTTCCATTAGCGTTAGAAGCATTTCATCAGGTTGTGGAATTGATGCCCAATGCTACTGGTGTGCAAGGAGAGCTTGCTGATGTTTATCGAAAAATACAAAGATTTGACCAAGCAGAAAAATGGTACCTGAAAGCAATTAAGGGTACCAAGTCGAAGGCTCCTGTAGCATGGTATATTGGACTTGGTTTATTAGAAACTGAACGAGGAAATCATGACAAAGCAGTACAACACTACATAATGGCTATAAATTTACACCCAACTTCTACGGTGGCTTATCACAATCTTGGTACGATTCTGATCAAGTTAAATCGATTTGATGAAGCTGATGACTATTTTGACGCTGCTTTGGAACTTGATTCTAATATGGCATCTGCACTTTTTGGGAAAGGACAAGTTTGTTCCAAAAGACGAAACTTTGTTGCAGCTAGAGACTACTATCTTCGAGCGATTGAGTTATCACCGGAAATCCCAAATTTTCATCATTCACTGGCTCAAGTTTTTTTTCGACTCAATAACCATGAAGAAGGACAAAAACATTTAGCTGCTTATAAACGTAATAAAGCTAAGTTACATTTTAACGAAGGTCGTCAGATGATAATGAAATCGGATTGGAATGGGGCTTTAGTGCGTTTGCAAAAGGCAGAAGAAACTGATCCTACCTATACTGATACTAAACGATACCTTGCCTATGTAAAAATGAATCTTGGAGATTATGACTCAGCCAAAAAAGGATATGAGTATGTCCTTGGAATCGATCCGGGGGACTATTTATCTCTGTATTATCTTGGAATGACAGAAATCGCTTTAGGCCAATTAAAGTCAGCGGAGCAATCTTTTCTTAGAGTTATAAAACTGGTTCCTGAATACCAAGATTGCTATCTAGAATTAGGTGATTTGCGCAGAAAAACGGGTGATCTGACCGGAGCAGAATCGGCCTACACTATGGGAATTTCTCAAAATGGATCTTGGGCACCTGGTTATCTATGGCGAGGTCGACTTAGATACGAGAACGACGATTTGGAGGGAGCGGAAGAAGATTTTCGTNCNTCTATAAGACTTGCACCNACTATTGCCGCCCCCCAATATTCTCTGGCTTGCNTATTAGTACGAANAGGAGAAGATCTCAANNAAGCGCTGAAATGGTCTAAATCTGCTGTTAATCTTGAATCTGCGCCGGAATATCAATCTTTACTAGCTTCCATCTATTTTCGTCAGGGCAAATTTCAGCTAGCCAAGGCCGAAATTGAGCATGCGTACCAGAAAGATCCAGAAAATCCTGACATCGTGGCATGGCGAAATCGTATCTACCAACAANTAAATAAAAATAAATGATCAAGTTTTGATTCTGTCATCTAATCGCTNTTTTCANAGTCTATGCATCTTAGTTATNNTTTGTCCCTTTCTTATCACNAGNCCCTTATGGNCCTGGGTNGAATTTACNGATAATANTAAAGCTGCTGGTATAGATTTCCTTCACCGTAATGGTGCTANAGGAAAACGTCTGTTTCCNGAACCTAACGGCGCTGGTTGTGCTTTCTTGGATTATNATNCAGACGGATGGATGGATATTTATCTAGTGAATAGNGGAAATTTTCAGAATCCGAATGCACCAAATNCCTTGTACCGNAATAATGGTAATGATACATTCACGGATCTTACTAAAGAAGCAGGAGTTGGTAATACCGGCTTCGGTTCGGGTATATGTGTAGGTGATTATGATAACGATGGTTGGGAAGATATCTACATATGTAATTTTGGAANAAATGTTCTCTATAGAAATCTCGGGGACGGAACTTTTTCTGATGTGACAGAAAAATCAGGCGTTGAAGAACACAGTTGGAGTACATCAGCGACATTCTTCGATGCTGATAGTGACGGAGATTTAGATCTATATGTTGCTAACTATCTGATATATTCAGTTGANACTGATGGTTGCCAATTGGAAAGCNTAAGAGTCTATTGCGGACCTGATAATTACCCACCAGCAAATGATAGTTTCTACCGNAATAATGGTGACGGAACCTTCCAAAANGACTCAATATCAGCCGGNTTGGTTCATTCCGGCCGTGGTTTTGGGGTTATTACAGGAGANTATGATAATGATGGNGATCGGGACATTTTTGTTGCTAACGATTTAAGTCCAAATTTTCTTTATAGAAATAATGGAGATGGTCAATTCGAAGAAATTGGTTTTTTGGCTGGAGTGGCNTTGAGCGAGGACGGAACTGTCGGGAATGGGATGGGTATTGACCTGTCAGATTACAACAACGATGGTGGTTTGGATTTAGTCGTTACCAACTATCAAAGTCAGGTCAATACAGTTTACCGTAATGATCNAGATGGTTTTTTTACTGATGTTTCATTCGTNTCAGGTACGGGGTTACCGAGTTTCCCTTTACTCAGCTGGGGATGCGGNTTTGTNGATGTGGATAACGATGGTTGGCGTGATCTATTTGTGGTAAANGGGCACATACACGACAATATTGACCAATTCGATGATATTGGTGATTANGCNCAACCTAAACAGCTATTTCGAAACTTGAGAACGGGTACATTCTTAGATATGTCATCTAAAAGTGGCAAAGCGTTAATCGAGCCACAGGTAAGCCGTGGTGCAGCATTTGGAGACTATGATAATGATGGAGATATAGACATTCTGATAAATAACCTACAGGGATTGGCTACTCTTCTTCGAAATGATGGAGGAAACGATCGTAGCTGGATTAGAGTCTCTATTCGTCCTCCCGCACAATCGTTGATGGCACGTGTTTTTGTAGAAACAGACGACGGATTAAGTCAAATTGATGAGGCTCAGAGTGGTGGAAGTTATGTCTCACACAATGACACGAGGCTACTTTTCGGTTTAGAAGATGCCGACTTTGTCCGTGTTTGGGTCCAGTGGCAGGATGGAACCCACAGCGAAGTTATCAAGACCCCAACCCGAAAAGAAGTAGTTTTTTATCATCCTTCTTATTCCGACTAGCGTAGGAATTCCAGTTTTCGATAATTTGAAGCTGCATTAGGGCCTGATTGATATATCTAACTTCATAAATTGGAATTGTATTGAAAAAATCTAAATGCTTCCTGTAACAAAAAGAAAAATTTTGTTAGAATTTGTCGTAGTAAGTTGGATCATTGTTCATATAACTATTGAATATAAGATGTTGTTCTGACTATCAGGAATGCTCGCAGAAATTCGAAAAGATTTAAAAAAAAGCAGATAAAGAGTTCAAATTTTCCAACAAAGAAAATAATACAGGAACTCCGAATTCTGTGATGATAGAAAGCCAAAGTGNTATGGATTTACAATTGATCATAACAGTATGATGGTTGGCAAGATNCCAATCCTGGATTTATTACACACCCAGAGATGGTTTACTGAAATCAGTCATCAATTCCATTCGGGAAAATTAGAAGTCAGGTTGGCATCAAAGATTCAAATATTACGAGAAAGGAAGACTTAATGAGGTAACGCGCGGAAAGAGGACGTCGTAAAAAACCTACTTGTCTCAAAGAACGTTGGATCCATCATTACTTTTTCATGTGTCCAAAAAATTATTGTCCGTATATATTAGAGAACAAAAAATGACAACNTGCTCAGGGGGAAAGTTGATATGCCTATAGCCGATGCTATGCCTGAATTGAAAAGAAATATCCAATTTTTTGCTGTTGAAAATGATCAACCAAAAAGCTTGACCCCCCAACAAATTCAGCAATTCAACCAAAAAGGCTATATATTTCCGCTGGATGTATTTAGTGAAACTGAGATTGCTACACACCGAGCATATTTCGATCAGTTAATAGAACAACAAATAAATGAAGGGAAAGATGCATATTCAATTAATGGATGGCACAGTAAACAATCTGAAATTTACGACTTAGTAACAGATAGTCGTATCTTAGATTATTTAGAAGATTTACTTGGTTCTGACCTAATCTGTTGGGGCACTCACTACTTTTGTAAATTACCGGGAGATACTAAACAAGTTAGTTGGCATCAAGATGCTTCCTACTGGCCAATTACACCCAGTAAAACAGTGACTGTCTGGTTAGCAATTGACGATGCAGACACGGAAAATGGAGCAATGAGAGTCATTCCCAAATCTCATTTACACGGACAGATTGTTTTCGAACATAGTCGTAAAGAAGAGCAGAATGTATTGGGTCAGACGGTGAAAGACGCGGAAGATTATGGTTTGGATCCGGTAGATTTCGAGATTAAAGCTGGTCAGATATCACTTCACTCTGATCTCTTACTTCATGGTTCAGCCCCTAACCAATCTGACCGACGCAGGTGTGGACTAACCATGCGGTTTGTTCCACCGGAAGTGAAAGCTTTAACAGGTTGGAATAAAAACTCTATCATTGCAAGAGGAACTGATATATCAGGTCATTGGACCAATCAGCCAAAACCCTTGAATAAATCTGATTTAAAATGACAATTTATCTGATTACAATAGGAGAAATTTCGCAGGCGATTTGGATACGATGACATTACACCAATTAGGTCTCAAAATGATATGCCAGCTCTATCAATTTACTTCTGTACTTATAAGGAGATAATCATGAAGATACATGTCGGGAAACTATTTCTAATTTCATTTTTTATACTTGGGTTTTTGGTCTTGACGACTTCGGAAGCTGCGATTAATCGAGGTCTAATTCTATATCTTCCTTTTGAGGAGGCAGGCAATCCAGTAGATCATTCCGAATCACCTGCTAAGCCAAAGAAAAATGGAAAATTAGAACATGTAAACGGAAAATTTGGTAAGGCTCTTCGATTCAACGGAAAAGGAAACAATGTAGTAGAAGTTCCATCTGTGGATAAACTTTCTGGAATGAAAGAACTAACTATCGCTGCTTGGGTTAAGCCTAATGGAATCAAAGGTGCAGACGGTATGTCAATTGTCTCTAAAAGATTCGCTCATAAGGATGGTGATTGCTATAACTTGTTTACCTGGACAGGACAGAAGGTATACGCTCGAGTGAATAGCGAAGGTGAAATAAGCTCTTCGACGGCCCTAGAAAATGGAAATTGGTACCACGTGGTTTATACTTTTGAGGGTGGCGGAAAAGCTAAACTTTTTATAAACGGCAAAATGGAAGCTGAAACCAATCACCCAGCAAAAGAGGTTTTAAAAGACGATAAATCTCCCGTTTGGGTTGGGGAACTTAATGACGGTCGTAATTTTACCTGGAATGGAATAATGGATGATGTCGCGATGTGGAATCGTGCATTGGACGAGAAAGAAATTGTATCAGTTATGAACTCCGGGCTCCAGCTTCTGTTGTCTGTAGATCAGATAGACAAACTGGCAACGACCTGGGCAAAATTAAAAAAATGAATTAAGTGAACAAGGATTATTGTGCCACTGTTCGATTCGACATTGAGGTTTTTACGTGATCAGAGAGAAAAACTCTCGACAGTGGAGCAATGATTTCTTGTGGTACTGTTAGGTAGATTCACCTTAGCTA
>PBVO01000070.1 GCA_002729015.1 Candidatus Poribacteria bacterium | reverse complement strand
AACAAAAAAAACAATCAATCCAAATTGGCTGACACTAATACAGAGACTGTTTGGTTAGCATTTGATCAAGTTAGGTTGGAATGGTTGAGCACAACAAAACAACCGCAAATAATTTCCAATAGTGAAAGAAGTATTGTCACGACCATACCTCTACAACAGTTAGAAGATGCTACAGGCCAGTTGTTTGACACCATTAGTGAAGCCTTGTACTCCCACTACAAGAAGATTGAACGACAGGAAATCAAACAACGTCAAACACAGGCTATACTGCAAGCAGTAAAAAAACACCAAAAATCAGTAGAGCGAAAGTTATACCAACTAAGGGCTGATTGGAAAAATGCGGATAATGCTGATCAATTCTGCAAGCAGGGTGAATTATTGACAGCCAATTTACATAAAATCAAATCAGGGCAGAAGAAAGTTGAGGTAATTGATTACTACGATCCGGACTTGAAAACGCAAGTCTTAGAGTTAAAGCCAGAATTAAGTCCTACTCAAAATACACAACGCTTGTTTAAACTTTATAATAAGGCTAAAAGAGGAAAAACGGTCATTCAACAATTAATCGCGGATAATGAAGCGGAATTAGAAATCGTAGAGTATTATCAACTTGAGGTGGAATCAGCCAAGACGACAGACGAACTACTTTCTATTAGAGCACAGTTAGCGAATCGGGGGTGGATAAGTGATAAACAAAAATCAAAAAAACGGAATCCAACGACCATTTTCCGGCGATATACTTCACCCGAGGGATTCCAAATTTATGTTGGTCGAAATAATTTGGAAAATGACCTTCTGCTCAGAAAAGTCGCCAAAAGTGATGATATGTGGCTACACGCCCGACAAATAAATGGTTCTCACGTCATTATTCGTAATCCAGAGCGCAAGCCCGGGATCCCAATGCCGACGCTACTAATGGCAGCACAATTGGCTGCTGCTAACTGTAAGGCTAAGCATTCAAGTCACGTTCCTATTGATTACACATGGTTCAAATACGTAACAAAACGGCGTGGTATAGGTTTTGTTCACTATACTCACCAAAAAACCTTGAATGTGGAGCCTAAAGCTCCTCAAATTTTATCTTGATTCGGTTACCCTGGTTTGCTAAACTGACATCGATTTCGGTAACTGATGGATAGTCAAAAATTGGAGGAATAGTTGGAACGATTATTGTTTTTCTGGGCTGTCGCTTTTGGAGTACTTCTAACATTAACCCTAGTTGTGTGTCTATTTCCAGCTGTTGCCAATAATGATAATAATAAGCATCTAAACTCTCAGAAAGATTCAAAAAGTCCCTTTCGAGAAAAGTGTGCTGACTGCCATGCCGACGAAATTGCCTATCAGGAGTGGCATAGTTCCAATCACAAGCACGCTTTGGTAAACTTGATTGAAGGTAAATATGAAACAAAAGATTCCTGTTTGGGGTGTCATTCCGCCGGCTATACAAAATTCAGCAGTGGCGAATGGCGGAGTCAGCATGGAAAGTTAACTCTCGCAACAGCAGTAAATGCGGTTTCTTGTTCTTCTTGTCATCTTCATAGTAGTAAACGNGAGAACTATCTGACCAAAAACCCGAAGACACTTTGTACTTCTTGTCATAAAATGGATTGTGGTTGCGCAGGAGCCGGAGTCGTTCACCAGTCTCAGTCAGAGATGTTCATGGGNCGATTAGGAGCTGGAGTGAAAACAATGCCAGCAAAACATGCAAAGATTATGAAAAAAAGATGCATCTACTGCCACATGGCAAAAGACGANACTAAAACAGTTGCTAAGCANGGAGGTCATACTTTTAAAGCTGATTATTCTACATGTTCCCGATGCCATGAAAATATGGATACAAAAATCAAACAATATAGAATTGATATTAGAAAAAAAATGGCAGAAGTCAAAACCGTGCTTGATTCTGCTACTAATCTAGAATCAAAAGCATACAAAGATGCAAAATTGAATTATGACATGGTAAACGGAGATGCTGGATTTGGAATGCATAACCCTCTTTATGCTCAGGCTCTTCTTGACTATGCACTAACTTTAGAATCTGAAATCGTTAAATGAATCAAGAGTCTCGTCCCCGAATAGCTGTAGTCGGTAGNTTTATGATGGACTTAGTTGTTCAATGCAATCATTTACCTCTTGAAGGTCAGACCATAGTTGGTCAAGATTTCAATACTTTCGTGGGAGGGAAAGGTTCCAACCAAGCAATTGCCGCTGCCCGCTTAGGAGCTAATGTGTCGATGATCGGCCGTGTGGGGACAGATAACTTCGGTGATGAACTGTTAAAAAACTTATCAGCTGAAGNTGTTGATAGCCAGTTCGTAGTCAAAGATACTGAAATGGGAACTGGAGTCGCAATGATTACGGTAGATGCAAATGGTGACAATACTATCGTGGCTGTTCCGAAAGCAAATATGAGTCTCAANCCAGACAATATTGACCAAGCCGAATCCGCAATAGCCGTGGCTGATATTTTGTTGTTACAACTGGAGGTGAGTTTATTGGCTGTTCAACGAGCGGCAGAAATCGCAAAAGCAAACGGCGTTCCAGTATTACTCAATCCTGCACCAGCCCGCCGAATACCAATGGAGTTAATGAATTTAGTCGATATTCTGGTACCTAATGAAACTGAAACCGAATTTCTTACGGGCTTTCGTTTGACTGATATGGAGTCGATTAAATNGGCCGCTAAACATCTACTGGAGGAATCGGTGCCCACTGTCGTTTTAACTTTGGGCGATCAAGGAGCANTGTTAGCAACAGCAGAAGATATTCAGCTAGTTCCATCTTATTCAGTCAAAGCTGTCGATGCAACTGCTGCTGGCGATGCTTTTTGCGGCACCTTAGCTGTTAGTNTTGCTCGTGGAGACAGTTGGGAATCGGCNGTTAACTTTGCCAANGCAGCTGGAGCCTTGACTGTAACTAAGCTCGGTGCTGCACCATCGATCCCTACGCGGGAGCAAGTCATCGAACTGATAGAAAGAAATAGAAATTAATTAAATTTCAGTCAACCTCGAATTTCAGCCGACTACCGAGGGTTGGTGTATTTCTGGTCGATAAATTGGTAGGGTAAAGTAGAAACTCGATCCCTTTCCAACTTCGCTTTCTACCCAGACAGCTCCTCCATGTTGAAGGCATATGTGCTTACAAATCGATAAGCCAAGGCCTGTNCCAGACACACTCCGACTTCGAGCTTTGTCTACACGATAGAATCTTTCAAAAACCCTGGGAATAGCTGATTTAGGAATTCCAACTCCATTATCGTTTACCACACATTGGATCATGCTGTTGTCAATTTTTGCGCTAACAGAAATCACGTTTCCTTTCTCGGTGTATTTTATAGCATTATCCACTAGATTGACAAAAATTTGACGAATCAGCTTTGGGTCAACGAAAACAGCTGGTAATGTTTCTGGCATCGACCATTCCAGTTTTAGCTCTTCGTCTTCAATAATGGGAGCAAATATATCAATCANTGGTTGATAGAAATCATCTAGNNANCANGNCTCTNGNTCCAACNGAGCAGNTCCAGATTCNAGGCGAGCAAGCCTGAGAAGATCGGAAACAAGNAAAGCCATTTGCCCNGACTGTTGAAGNATTTTCTCAACAAATTGTTTTTGNTGGCTTTCTAATCNAGTATCTAANAGAATCTNTGAGTATCCTTCAATAGTCGTTAANGGAGTCCTTAATTCATGNGATACGTTGACTACAAAATCNCTCCTCATTCTTTCCAATNGTCGTAATTGGGAAACATCGAAAAANAATATTANNGATTCATTTTTAGTTTTCANNGGTACGACTGTNACNTGNGTTTCTCTAGCTTCCATGGGATCTAACTTCAATTCGTCNGTNGCCGATTTTCTATCTACATTCACCATTTGGAATAAATTATACAGCTGCGGATTCCGATTAGCTTCAATTAAACTTTGACCGATTGACNGATCGGACAAATTGAGTAATCGTTGGGCCGCCGAATTTGCATAGATAATCTCAGACTGATCATTGACCATTAAAACCCCTTCATTCATGCTTGATAGAATTGTCTCTAGCCGGTTACGTTCTTGATGAGATCTGNCTAACTGTTCTTGAACTTGATCTACCATCTGGTTAAAGTAGCGAGTAAAGTCGGCTAGATCCTTTCCAGGTGGGATTTTTACCCTGGACTGGATGTTACCACGGGCAATTTCATCAGCAGTTTCTCGTACCTTCTGCAACGGTGAGGTTATAGCTTGGGCTGAAATAGTAGCTAAGATAACGGCTACGAATAATCCAAAGAACGCCGATAACAAGATATTCTTTTTGACTTTTACTGGCGTTACCTGTATTGATTCGACATCCATAGCAACTCGACAAATACCAATCGGTTTACTGTCACGCTCTATTAATAAAGCACAATAGCGAAGATCTCTTTTTAAAGTATCGCTAAATCTTTCACTAGTCCCGCATCCTTCAGCAATCGCCTCTATAATTTCTGGACGTTTGCCGTGGTCATCCATATTCTCTAAGTTCTCTCCGTTTTGTTTACTGTCGCCCCAAACCTTACCATCTAAATCGATAAAGCTAACTCGATTACCTGGCTGACTAGCTTGCAGTTTATCAACGTAACTATCAATCTGCTGATAGGTGTAGTCAGCGACATCTGGCAAGACGTAAGATAAAAAATCACGACTTATTTCAGCTTGACTTAGTAGTTGGGTATCGATGTTTTTGGAAAGTAGATCAGTTAAGGAAAAATCTAGGAAAAAGTATATTCCCACCAAGATCAAGAAAATAATAACAACATGGCTTAGGAACAATCTTAATCTAATACTCATATGCTATCGCTGCAAATCAAACTAGCATAAAATATCATAAAAAATCACCCAATACCAAGGGGTATTGACCAAAACCCCTCNTGGGTCTAANCGAAGAATGCAGTTGTTTTNCATCATTAGATATGGTANTNTTANTGTCTCTGTTGATTGAGCCGTAAGGCTAAAAAAATCGTTTTCTGACAAGGTTAGGCAATAGCTAATTNAGACNGTTCGNGTCAGAACTGGNCTTGTCCTGCCTCGTATTTTGGTGGTNNAGGTNGTTCAGAATTGAGTAGACGCAGGAGACAACAAAATGAGTGCAGTCCAAGATTTNCCCTTCCCAGGTGTGCCCAACACACGAGATGGTGGTGAGACAGTCGTATANGTTGAAACTTACATTACACAGGGAGCNTGTGCATACCCNATCACATCTTCTTCGAAGATGGGGGAAGGATACGCTAAGCTAGTAGCAGATGGTTTCAGAAATTTATGGGGAGAAAAGCTCGCCTTTATGGAACTGGAATCGGAACATAGTGCNGCTTCAACTTGTGAAGGNTTTGCCTTAGCCGGTGGCCGTGTGTGTAATTTNACTTCTGGTCAAGGGCTGATTTTGATGAAAGAAGTCCTTTACACNATTTCCGGTAAACGTCTACCNATAGTGTTCCACATTGGGGCAAGAGCCTTGACCTCNCATTCNNTGAACGTTCACGCTGGACACGACGANGTNATGGGGGTNGCCGATTGTGGNTGGGGNATGATCTTCGCTAAAAATGCNCAGGAAGCTGGTGATTTTGCCTTGATCTCTCGACGGGCAGCAGAANATAGCGATACTCCTTTCTTCAACGTTCANGACGGGTTCCTAACCACTCATACTGTCGAATCAGTATTCGACCCAGAACCAGAAATGATGAAACAGTATGTTGGNCATTCTTCAGAAAAATTGCTAAATCTGATGGATACNGCTAACCCAATGATGATTGGTGTAGTTCAGAATCAAGACAGTTATATGAAAGGGAAGATTGCACAACGTCACTACTATGACCAAGTGCCAGAAGCTCTGCAAAATGCGATGGACAGTTTTTTTGAGCTGACCGGTCGCCGTTACTCAATGGTCGAGAACTATCGAATGGATGATGCCGAGTATGCCCTCGTGGCGATGGGTGGTGCATCTGAAACTGCGATGGCCACGGTCGATTACATCCGAGAAGAGATGGGAATACCCGTTGGTGTTACCAACATATCCGTTTTTCGACCTTTCCCAGGCCCAGCCATAGTTGAGTCCTTAAAAGATGTCAAGTCTTTTTCTGTTCTGGAACGAATGGATAACCCACTAGCNCAATCAAATCCGTTGACAGCTGAAATCAAGTCAGCATTCCTAGATGCAATGAACGGTGCTCCAGGTTATACAAAAATTGATCGAGTACCTGATATCTTGTCTGGTGCTGGTGGATTGGGTAGTCGGGATGTCCGTCCTGGAGACTTTATCTCGATGGTTGANAACATGCGCAAAGAGNAACCCAAACGCTTCTTCGTCATTGGTATCAAACACGAATTATCACTGGACANCCCATTAGATCCGGACATTCGTACTGCAGGCTCGTTCTCTATGAGGGGCCACTCAGTGGGTGGTTATGGTTCNGTGACCACAAATAAAGTAATTGCAACNATTCTNGGTTCACTAGGATTCTACGTTCAAGCTTATCCCAAGTATGGATCTGAAAAGGCAGGTTTGCCGACCACATACTACCTGACAATATCTAAAGATCCTGTTCGGACTCATTCTGAACTAAACTACGTCGAATTTGTACCGCTCAACGANGTAAATGCCTTCCATACAGGCAATCCGTTCGCAGGNCTTCAAGAAAAAGGAATGGTTTTTCTACANAGTTCAAAAACCGACCCNCAAGAAATTTGGGATTCAATTCCCGTCCANGCNCAGGAAATTGTGCGCAAAAAGNAAATTCAAGTGGTTGCATTNGATACAGTNGCTATTGCCCGTGACGTTGCAACTCAAGCGGANTTGCAGCAAAGAATGCAAGGAATCGTTTTGCTGGGTATATTCCTCAAAAGTGCTCCATTCTTGAAAGATTTCAACATGACAGAGGANCAGTTGTTTGAGAGAGTTGAGTCGGTNATTCGACGCTTCTGGGGACGGCATGGTGAACAAGTTNTANCCGATAANCTGNAGGCGATTCGTCGTGGTTACTCAGANGTTTTTGAGATACCTCGTCAGATAATTGAAAAAACNTCGATTGTAAAAGACCTTCCATTGACGGAGAACTAATGTTACGAAAGATCATCGACTACATCGAATATANCAAAACTGAAAANGGNTGGACCTCAAAAAAAGTTCATGATGAAGGNCAAAGCCTAATGAAGCATGAAATTGCAGAAGGCGAAATTGAAGCTATAGAAGCTGGGAAACGCCCTGACTGGACACTACTNGGCCTACCCGA
The DNA here is from genome assembly GCA_002729015.1 of Candidatus Poribacteria bacterium. The sequence goes on along the minus strand of PBVO01000070.1, from coordinate 50,800 downwards.
GATTCGGGTAAATGGTGATGTTTTCAAAAATGAAGGTGAACTTTAGAACTGAGCTGACGGATCTAGTAATCACCACGTTACAGGAAATTTNGGCTNAACAACTTATAAGGTAAAAAAATGGAAAAAATCCCTTCCACCGCACCAACTATCGAAGATCGACTCGAAACTCTTGTTGATGTAGAAGATTTCAACAGTCGTGTAATTGACGGCTANAACGAAGGCTCTGGGCCCTTAGCCCTAGAAGCTGATGTCCATACTGCGAGAAGTATTATCCCNGCAGGCACGGGAGCCTATAGAGATTTTAGTTACATTGCACCTGAAATACCTCTATATGATCCNTCGAACTGTGTGGGTTGTATGGAATGTGTGATCGAGTGTCCTGACACAGCTATTTTGGGAAAAGTTGTCGAGCCAGCTGAATTAGAGTCTGAGCTCAATGGTGTTGAAGATCCAACAGCACATGCTATTTTTAAATCACGTTTTGCCGAGACACAGAAATACACGACTAGCGTAGAGAAAAAAGGTGAGGAAGGTGGATTGTTTGGTATCTTTATCGATCCTACCAAATGTAAAGGATGTGCTGAATGCGTCGAAGCCTGTGGGGATCATCAGGCTTTGTCTATGATTCCAAAGACGGACAGTTCACTTAAACAATTCCAGGACACTTTTGACTTTTACAACCGACTACCTGATACACCGAAGCGGTTTATCANCGATCGCCTACTGACTGACATGATGCTTAGTCCAGATTCTCTTCTGTACGTCGGTGGAGCTGGTTCTTGTATGGGGTGTGGAGAAGCGACTGCTCTACGAATGATGGTAGCNGCCACCGGATTCGTTCATGGACCTGAAAACATCGGCATGGTGGCATCTACTGGGTGTAATACGGTGTATACTTCGACCTATCCTTATAATCCCTACACAATTCCTTGGGCAAACTCNCTATTTGAAAATGGTGCAACTTTTGCCATGGGTGTTCGGTCGAGGTGGGATCAGATGGGATGGGAAGATAAAAAGCTGTGGGTTGTTGGTGGAGATGGAGCTTTTCTAGATATAGGGTTCCAATCTTTGTCAAGGATGCTCATGACTGGGATGAACATCAACGTTCTAGTACTGGATACACAAGTCTATTCTAATACTGGCGGCCAAGCNTCAACGGCGACCTTTATGGCACAAAGGTCAGACATGGCTGATCACGGTAAAGAGCTNAAAGGGAAAAGTGAAGGCCGGAAAGAGTTAGCCAACATCTGCCTAATGCATCCGAATGTGTACGTAGCGCAAACAACCTGTGCTCATTTCAATCATTTCTATAGGTCAATTATGGAAGCCAATGAATTCGATGGACCATCNGTGGTGATTGCGTATTCAACTTGTCAACCGGAACACGGTGTTGCTGATAACATGGCAATGCATCAAGCTAAGTTGGCGGCCGATTCTCGTGCATTCCCTTTGATTGTTTACGATCCACGAAAGGGTAATAGCATCAAAGAGAGGCTTGACTTGAGAGGCAATCCATCAGTGAAAGAGGATTGGTATACTATCCGGAAAACCGGAGAAGTCATCGATTTNGTTACCTTTGCTAGAAGTGAAGGTCGTTTTTCNAAGCATTTCGATAAAGATGGAAATCCATCACCAGAATTGTTGGCTTCCAAGCAAGAGAGATTGGANAACTGGCACNTNCTACAGGAATTNGCTGGCATNTCCAAAGATGAGGTNACAAAATCTANGCCAACACAAAAAACATCAGCCNGTNCNGACGCAGCAGCCAAACAAAAAGCTGCTTTGATGGCTAAGCGTAAAGCAATGAAAGCCTCAGCTGGTGGTNCTGACGACGATGCAGCCAAACAAAAAGCTGCTTTGTTAGCTAAACTGAAGGCAAAGAAAAAACAAAACTAAGATGCCGACCAGTATTTAGTTGACACCTCAGGTGTTAGACTGATATAACGTAATTACAAAGTTGCTTCTTCGGGAGCAACTTTTTTTATGGCTGCAACCTATTGTGAAAATGATTCTATTCTAATAGCGAGCCAAGCTAACATATCAGACAGTACACAGGACGAAATTCATGCAAAACCACAGACAGAAGCTTCGCTTAAATGATATTGATTTCCAAGATCGTTCAGTTTTAGTCCGAGTTGACTTCAATGTACCTCTCGATGATGGTGCTATCATTGATGATAGCCGTATCCGCTTAGCACTACCAACTATTCACCACTTACTGGCAAGTCANGCGAAGGTAATTTTAGTCACTCACGTGGGNAGGCCAAGTGGTTTTGACGANAANCTTTCAACATTACCAATCGCNGANCATCTGAGTAAACTACTTGGTATACGGGTTAAGCATGCGCTAGATTGCATTGGTTCAGAGGTAGAAGCTATAGTTTCAGAAATGGAGTCAGGCGATGTGTTGCTTTTAGAAAACGTACGCTTTTATCCACAAGAAACAGATAACGACCCTGTATTTGCCGCTAAACTGGCACAATTGGCTGACATTTATATTAATGATGCTTTCGGTACCGCCCATAGAGCCCATGCATCGACTACCGGAAGCCACTATCCATTGTCGGTTGTAGGCCAATTGATGGAAAGAGAAATTGATTACTTAGGTGGGCTACTAGAAAATCCCCAAAGACCATTTGTAGCGATTATTGGTGGAGCAAAGATCTCTGATAAGATTGGGGTAATCAACAATCTCATCAACAAAATTGACGAGTTGCTAATTGGTGGTGGTATGGCATATACTTTCCTGAAAGCACTAGGTCATGAGATTGGAAACTCCATTGTTGAGANCGATAAAATTGAATTAGCNACTCAGTTAATGCAAAAAGCAGAAGGAAAGGGNGTTAACATCCATTTACCGGTAGACCACGTGATCGGCCAAGATTTTTCACCAAACACTTCTTCCCAGGTCGTTTTGCGTGGTGAGATATCAGNAGGNTGGGAAGGTTTTGACATAGGACCACANACAGTCCANGATTTCGGTGAAGTAATCAAAGNTGCAGAGACCGTATTTTGGAACGGGCCAGTCGGTGTTTATGAATTCGANCAGTTCGCTGTTGGTACCATATCTTTAGCTAAATTTATCGCTCAGTCGGGAGCCACTAGCATTATTGGCGGCGGAGACTGCGTAGCNGCGGCTCAAAAAGCTGGAGTTAGCGANCAGATTTCNCACATCTCAACTGGAGGTGGNGCNTCCCTTGAATTAATGGAAGGTAAAGAATTGCCTGGTATCACAACCNTAACTAATAAATCAGAGTATCATAGCTAAAGAGTCAGTGAAANTTTTGGAGAATAAATGAGTATTTTAGTTAATAAAAACACCAAAGTCATCGTGCAAGGACTAACTGGTCGTGCCGGCCGTTTTCACGCTCAACAATGTGTCTCTTATGGTACACAGATTGTTGGTGGTGTAACACCGGGCAAAGGCAATACGAGTGTGGATNAAATCCCTGTTTTCGATACTGTTGAAAATGCTATTGTTGCCACTGGAGCTAACGCTTCGATGATTTATGTACCTGCGGCTTTTGCCGCAGATGCTATAATGGAAGCAGCAACAGCCGGTATTGAGCTGATCGTTTGTATTACTGAGGGTATTCCTGTACTAGATATGGTCAAAGTTAAACGATATCTAGAGGGCAAAGCAACCCGTCTCATTGGACCTAACTGCCCTGGTATTATAACGCCAGGCGAATGCAAGATAGGTATTATGCCAGGTTATATTCATCAGGCCGGGAAAATAGGTATTGTGTCTCGTAGTGGGACCCTAACCTATGAAGCAGTACACCAGGTAACACAACTCGGTCTCGGTCAATCCACTTGTGTAGGTATTGGTGGAGATCCTGTCAATGGTACTAGTTTTGTCGACACGCTTCAATTATTTGCTGAAGATAATGATACGGAAGCGGTAATCATGATAGGTGAAATAGGTGGCACGGCAGAAGAGCAAGCGGCAGATTATATTAAGCAATCAGTTAATAAGCCTGTAGTTGGTTTTATTGCAGGTCTTACTGCACCTGAAGGCAAGCGTATGGGACACGCAGGTGCNATAATTTCTGGTGGGACAGGAACAGCAGAGGAAAAAATAGATGCACTTGAAGCGGCTGGAGTTGCTGTCGCTAANAGCCCAGCTGAAATGGGAAATACTCTAGCCAAAGTTCTATAGCGTCTCATTCTCAATTTTGTTTTCTGTTAAAAATTTTGGCTAACCGAGTACCTCAGTTTAGAAAACCTTCGCCTAACCGTTCCGCCGCAACAGTTGTTGGCCGACGGCCAGTGGGCGAGCTGCTACAGAACCGTGAACAAGAAATTGACCGTCTTTTAGTAGCTGAGCACTTATTATCTGACTATGGGACCACTAAGAAGATACGGCCCATCCATCGTTTGCTAGATAATGCTAAGCAACGACAAATCCCCATCGAATCCGCTACGAAAGACCAACTTGACCAACTATCGAACCTACCACATCAAGGGATCATAGCATTTGTTCAAACGATGCAGTATATGCCAATTGAGACCATGTTGGCCCAGTCTAATTCAGTCCCTTTGTTTGTAATGCTTGATAGTGTCCAAGATCCACATAACTTGGGTGCCATTATTCGTACGGCTGAAGCAGCTAATGCAGATGGTGTTATTATCCCTGAAAGGCGAGCAGCGCAACTAACCGAAGGTGTGTTCAAATCTTCTGCTGGTGGTGTCACCTACCTTCCAGTTTCAAGAGTGAAAAATTTGGTTCAAACTATCGGATGGTTACAGGAACAACAGATCTGGGTTGTGGGTGCTGACATCTCAGGAACAAAGGTCTATACACAAGCCGATTTACGGCAACCAACCTGCCTTGTACTTGGTGGAGAAGAGAACGGTCTGCGTCATTTAACCAAAGAGCGATGCGACTTCTGTGTATCGATTCCCATGCTAGGTAAAATTGCCTCATTGAACGTTTCAGTAGCTGCTGGAATACTACTTTATGAAGTGATTCGTCAAAGAGCAAACGATAAATAAATGAACAAGATTGTGGCAACTAGTGATGGTTCNGCCTCAGTTTATTCAACTCANTTTGGAGAACAATACCATTCCAAGCATGGTGCATGGTCTGAGTCTGTTTATGTGTTCATAGAAATGGGTTTGTTGCAGAAAATTCATCGGCCTCAACTTCGCATATTTGAGATGGGATTCGGCACAGGTCTCAATCTTCTACTGACCCTGAAATATTTACCCTTAATGTGCCAATTGTACTATGAAACGATTGANAAGTTTCCTCTTTCAAATTCTGATTGCCTCAANTATGCNGAGTTCTTAACTTCACAAGACAGGCCCCTGTTCGAAANACTTCACTTGCTTGACTGGAATCAGGAAGTCGTATTAAATGAACAAACCATTGTCAAGAAAGTTAAGACCGANATATATGACCACAGAACATCCCAAATCTTTGATGTGGTCTACTTTGATGCGTTTAGTCCTCGTACACAACCGGAATGTTGGTCGAGAGCCATTTTTGATAAACTTTATCAATCGATGGCAGATGATGGTATTCTGGTAACTTATTGTGCAAAAGGTAGTATTAAGCGTTTACTGGCCAAAGTTGGTTTCGAAATAGAAACATTACCAGGACCGCTCTACAAACGAGAGATGATTCGTGCGACCAAGATTCAAACAGACTAGATTAAGTTTAATAGTATTCTAGTATTAACTCTTGTATTTTTTTTTGAAACCCGCATAATAGTAAGCCTCAGACGAATTANGTACCTAAGCGAGTCAGAAGTTGAAGTTTGTAAACCTTACAAATAAACAACGAGAGTTCTTTGATACGAACGGATATTTGGTGGTTCCTAGTGTTTTACCACCAGCCGATGTAGATCATCTGATATCTGCTTGTGATGAAATGNTCGAAGCCTTCGACCAAGAAAATCCTTACGTTCAACGAAGATCAGGTATTGTTGAAAATACAGCTTTCCATCCTTTACTAGATTGGTCTCCAACCGTCCCATTAATAACTCAGTTATTATCTCCGAATATTCACTTACATACAGCTGCCATAATCTATAAGCGATCACAGGCACAGGATCAAANGGATCCAGAAATTTTGAACCAACGGGGTTGGCATCGAGATATTGGCATTACTGAAGACTTAGGGCATGACAAATTATTGAGATTGGGAATCAAGGTAGGTTATTGTTTAACCGATTTCCCGGAACCAAGGACAGGTTTCACCATGTTCGCTCCAGGTTCTCACCTTCTACCAACCCCTCTACCAATTCCTACAGGTAACGTGGATCCAGTTTCAGCTATTGATCTGTGCTTAAAAGCAGGTGATGCATTTCTATTCGAGAATCGCATCTTTCATACTTCAGCCCCTAATCTTAGTCTTAGGACCTCGAAGGTAATTATTCTTGGTTATAGTTACAGATGGATGGGGGGAAGGAAAAGTAATATGGAGCAAGTCCAACCGGACGAGAGAATTCTGGATCAGGTCAGCCCAATCCAGCAACAATTACTGGGTGGGAATAGTGATGCTATTATTCATTGGGCTAAAGAAAATAAATTTGACCCATCCGGATCTTTTCAATGGACGATGACAATTTAGTTCCTTAAATCAACCGAAAAATAGGTGAACAAATGACATCCCTTCAAATTCGCGACAATTTAGAGCAGACCTATTCAGACGTTTTGACTCCAGAAGTGTTATCTACTCTTAGCTACTTATCAGATTTGAATAATGAAAGATTAGATATAATGAAAAAACGGATGGAACGTCGCAAAAAACGGGCAGAAAATTTGGAAATGATTAATTTCCTCAATCCCGATGATAAGATTGATGGTATAAATCTCACGGTACAAGATGCCAGATCAGGTACGTTTATAGGCCCGGAAATTCCTGATGATTTACAATGCCAATGGATTCAAGGCACTGGACCTGGTGCTAAGCCAAACACAACTCTCGAACGAAGTATACGTAATGTGGCNTACGCACTTCTTTCTGGAGCGGACGGTTGGATGTTTGATGGAGAAGATGCACTAGGTCAAATTAGTACTATGTCGTTGGACAATCAACGCAATCTCAAGTTGGCAATTTCTGCTGAAGATNTTTTCCTACAAGCTGCAGAACAAGTCGCCAATGAAATGAACAAATGGTCGGTATCATTTTTAGGTCAAGAAACAATCAATGATTGGCAAAAGCAATTGGACTGCACAACCAAGATTTTTCGGGCAAGAGGATTACATCTAGATGATAGGCATNTTCGAGATNTAAAAGGTGTTGCACTTTCGGCCTCGGTGGTTGATGTTACAACCTACGTTGTCAATAATTATCAAAACCTTCAAGCCAAAGATTCTTCAATTGTTCTTTATTTACCTAAAATCCAAACTGCAGAGGAAGCGGCTCTCTGGAATAAGATATTATCAACTCTAGAAGATTACCTTGAATTACCAAGTGGAACCATAAAGGTTTATGTTTTGGTTGAACAGTTAGAAGCCACATTTCAGTTAATGGAAATACGAGCTGCCCTAGGAGTGCACTTTGTAGGTTACAATACTGGTCGATGGGATTATATTAATAGTGTGGCTGACGCAGTCGCTTGGAACCATAACTTTATCAANCCTAACATTGAGTCAATTACCATGACCTATGGNTATATGAAAAATTACGAGGATAGAGTACGTCGAGCCGTAAACACTCCGGATCTCAACGGAAATTTTGCTCTCTGGCAAGGTGGTATGGAACCCAACATACCTGTTGGCACAGAATCGGGGGTTGCTGATAGTATGGCGAAAGCTATCAATGGTGCTAAGCGAGAGCAAGCCGCTGGTGCCAGTGGTAAATGGGTAGCTCATTGGAAAATGGTTCATATTGTACGACCAGTTTGGGCTGAAATAGGTGAATCTAATCAGCTGGGGCGGAATTTCCCACCCTTAACTTACACTCCANGTGACGCCGATGGGCTAACTATGCTAGAACCAGCACCTCGAACTATCCGTGGTGCTAGAAATTTAATCAGTGTAGGTTTGCAATACGGAAATGCTTTCGGCCAAGGGTTTCAGGCTGCGGCTCTAAAACCAGCAGATTTTTTCGACGACGAAAATATTATGTACCTGATGGAAGACATGGCAACTGGTGAAATACGGCTGAGCATTTTATGGGAGTGGTTACATAAGAATGGTCAATTGACCGAATCCGATAAGGAAACGGGAACTCAAGCAAACCAAGTATTTTCAGTGGAACTATTCCAGCGTCTTCTAAGGGAGGAGTATGACAAATTGCTGCTAGCAGGTAACAAAGACGTCCACGAAAATTCCAAAAACACGACTTTGCCTATTGCCAGAGAGATAGTAGAAACTTATGTCCTAGATCCCGTCAAAGTTCCATGGTACATAGACCTTTTGAACATAAACTTAAACAACCACGACTTAAAAATAGCAAAAGACCGAATTCGTTTCTACATGAATAAGCTGAAGTCCAGTGGCATCCGTATTACTGAAAATCTTGATTTTTAATTTTCCAATATTTTANCTCTAGATTCTCAATTCTGCGTCAAAACGATTCACTAACTCAGCAACTATTTTTTGGTGCAGTNCATCCACAATTGCATCTGTTAATGTTTGAGTTTTAGCATGGTATTTGATGCTGTAAGCCAGACTTTTCTTGCCTTCAGGAACCTGATCTCCAGTGTATAGATCAAACAAATAGACTCGGTCAACTAGTGTTTGTCCTACCGCTCTGATAACTTCTAGTGGTTGGTCAGCCGGCAGGTCTTGAGAAACTAAAATTGCTAGGTCTCGACTAATACCTGGGTGAGTCGGAATTGGCACAAATTGTTTGTTTGGTTTGGCAAATTTCGACAAAGTATCGATGTCAAGCTCAAATGCATAGATTCTGTCTGATAAATCGAAATTTTCTGCTACTTGAGGATGGATTTCACCCAGTACGCCTATACGTTTTTCCCTATGCCAAAGTTCCGCACTCCTACCAGGATGGAAAGTTGAATTAGTGGCCAGCCTGAAATCATAATTGTTGATACCAATTGTTCCTAATAAACCTTCTACCAAACCCTTTATATCATAAAAATCAACAGCTATCTTGTCATCACCATAACTTCCTGTGCCCCAACTTCCTACTAAAACAGCTGCTAAATAGTAAATTTCGATTGGTNGCTGGTTATCGCNCTCAGTTGATCTATGAAAGACTTTAGCTACTTCAAATAGCCGAATATCGGGTACTTGGTGAGCACGGTTTCGCTGGACATTAGCCAAAAGACTCGGTAACAAGGATGTTCGTAAGACAGCAAAATCTTCATTGAGNGGGTTCTTGAGAGGAATAGGCTGATGGTCTCGCATTTCAGACCGATCAGGCATGTNAGCATTGTAAAATGAGTAATTAATAGCCTCCATCAATCCGTTTGCTAAGAGGTATGATTTCAGTAATTGGTCAAGANCGAGTTCCCTTTTAGGAATAGGAATATGACCAGCTGGCATTTCAGTTGGTATCCGATCATAACCGTAAACTCGAGCTATTTCCTCAACCAGATCAATTTCACGCTCGACATCTGGGCGAAAAGTGGGAGCAGTAACAGACAAGTTTTGCTGGCTTACTTCCACATCAAAACCCAGTAAGACTAATATCTGATTCATTTGATGAAGTGTGATATCAGTTCCTAGTATACGATTGACCCGATCAGGTCTTAAGTGAATTTCTCTAGGTTGCTTAGGTTCAGGATAGACATCAATAATCCCCTTTGCTACCGTCCCACCAGTTAGCTGATGGATCAGGCTCGCAGCACGATTAAGAGCCGGAATTACACCTTCTGGGTCAGTTCCTCTTTCAAAACGATGCGAAGCATCAGTATGCATTCCTAGAGCTTTAGCTGTTCTACGAATACTGACTGGATTGAAGTAAGCACTTTCCAATAAAACATCAACAGTTTTTTGAGAAATAGCTGACTCCAATCCACCCATTACTCCAGCAANGGCAACAGGCCGAATTGCATCAGCAATAACCAACATATCATCGGTCAAAGTCCTATCAATCTCATCTAGAGTTGTAGGGACTTCGCCTGGTTCAGCCCGACGAACAATAATTCGATTTTCATTTAGTTTATGGTAATCAAAAGCATGAAGAGGTTGACCTAGCTCAAACATNACTAAGTTAGTTACATCAACCACATTGTTAATTGGTGTAAGCCCTACAGCCTTCAGACGGCTCTGCAGCCAATCAGGAGAAGGGCCGACTTTGATTCCCTGTATTATCCTAGTTGCATAGCGAGCACAAAGGTNTGGATCCAATATTTCGACAGAAGTCAATTCAGTGATTGGCACTGAGCTTTCCTGAACTGGATCATCTGGTCGCTGAAGTAAATTAAACGTCGGCTGTTCATCCTCAAGGTCCAACGACATTATAGTACGAATTTCACGAGCAATACCAACGATAGACAAACAATCAGGTCGATTGGGAGTGATTTCCAAATCCATGACTATGTCATCGAGATTAAGGGCTTTTGACAGGGNAGTACCGACAAGCAAAGTTTCTGAAAGTTCCATCAATCCAGACTGGTCTTCAGACAATTTCAATTCGTCGGCTGAACATAGCATACCATNCGAAGGGATACCACGTAGTTGNGCTGTTTTGATCTCCAAACCATTAGGCAGAATCGCACCGNCCAGTGCTACCGGCACAATTAGCCCTGAAGTAGCATTGGGAGCCCCACAAACAATTTGTAAATCCTGNTCCTGCCCAANATTTACCTGACAGATGACCAATTTATCAGCTTGTGGATGGGCTTTGACAGACTCAATCCTACCCACAACAACTGATTCTAGCCCTTGACTAAGAAAGGTTGTTTTTTCAACTTCGATACCCAACATCATTAGCTGTTCCGCTAATAATTCTGGCGATAAAATTACGTCGCGCCCCGCTTCCAAACTAATATGTTCCTTCAACCAATTGAGGCTGATTTTCATTGTCGGTTCATTACCCCTCGTTACCAGTTCAATACTCTAGAATCAATAATTTGAATTATAGCTGACCAGTTTTTCTACTGCAAGAGCAGGGNTTTGATCTGTCAGTATCTCTTGACCAAGAAGCGGCTTTCATATTTCTGAGGTTGACAAATTACTGTAATTTCAAATTTACGCTACCGTAATTCAGAAAAAATAAAACAGAACAAATTGATCGATTATTTTAAAAGTCNCCATTTAAGCAGCAGTTTCTAATATTCGGATTCAGTGTGCGGTCTGCTGAGTCTCAGTAGGCCTAAGTAATTGATTAAGCAGTCTTACCNTANCTAATTATTTGCCCCAAACTTCCAGTNAAAATCTAACTACAAGGCTTTGGCTTCTAATATTCCGAAGCCAGACAATATACCGAATAATTCTCTATTAACATTAACAAGGTAACGCCTATATGATTGGCTAAAAACAGANAATCGAAGCCAAGTTATTTATNGACCAAGCATTGGGTCAAGACCCATTTGACTCCCTTTCTGGGAGTCTGTAATATTTGACTGACTCAGTAACTTATCGAGAAGCTGTCGAATTTTGTGATAGGTCTGCCGATTGAATTTACTATACTGATGAAATACAATTTTTCCCTGCTGATCAACTATATAGAGCGANGGTTTCTTCCTTTTTTTACATTCGATTTTGTATTGCTGGTGAACTTCTCCTTCCCAGTCTAGTAANAACGGGACTGGAGGTGGTTTTTTCAACAACTGCTTTTTGATGAACTGCTTGGAAATGAACTTTGGAACGTCATTCATATTACCAATTATGTAACATCGAAGAATTGGAGTCATGCCCTTTTCANGATTAATTAATCTTTTAAAATCAGCCATGATAGCTTCTCCCCACTGGTTATCTTCCTTTCGTAATTTCCGATTGCCTGCAACCAAGAAAATAACTGATCCACGCATTTCATGGAGTTGATGCGTTTTGCTATCAGCGGTCTGCAAGCAAAAATCCGGCGCTTCATATCCGATTGTTACTGATAAAGTCGTACTTACTACAACTAATTGGAGAATGATCATTAAAAGTAGTTTTTTAGTTGCTGGCATTGATGATATTTGAACTTTAGGTTGAGTTTGCCTGATCTATCTCAATTGTGTTCGCCTCTCATCAAGTGTAGATTCTAACTGTGNGTCAACCCACCAATTTTCTAAACCTAGGCTATACTTAGGTTGTATTTTCGGTTGGCGAAATTTATCCCAATATAGAACTCGGTAGGCAGAAATATGCCAATGCGGAATTACGTAGTGATTCCACAATAATACTCGGTCTAAAGCTTTGGCTCTTAGAATCAAACTTNCTCGGTCAGGTGCCGTGATAATTTTTTCGATCAGCGAGTCAATGACAGGGTTTTTAATGCCGATAAAATTTCGGGTCCCAGAAATTTCTGCAGCCTTTGAACCCCAAAAATCTCGCTGTTCATTACCCGGAGAAAGAGACTGCCCCCAATTACTGACGATCATATCATAATCGAAGTTGTCCAATCGATTCTGGTATTGAGAGCTGTCGACTAAAACTACAGTCGCNGTAACACCTAATTTTTCTAAATTCTTCGTAAACGGTAAAACGATTCGTTCAAATGCAGGCGAAACGATTAAAATCTCAAATTCCATTTTTTCTTGCGTCGAATTATTAGTTAACTTCCCATCTTTGACNTCCCACCCATTTTCTTTTAACAAGCGAAAGGCCATCCGCATATGTTTACGNATATTACCTGAGCCATCTGTTTTGGGTGGAACATACTCCTGATTAAAGACTTCAGGTGGCAATTGGTCTCGAAAAGGGGTCAAAATTTCCAGCTCATTTTGGCTAGGTAAGCCACTACAAGCAAGTTCCGAGTTAGAAAAGTAACTAGGGCTACGAGTATAAGCATCATAGAATAAATTTTTGTTAGTCCACTCAAAATCGAAGGCATAGGCTAAAGCTTGACGGACCTTTCTTTTGGAGAACATTGGCCGGCGGATGTTGAAAGCAAAGGCCTGCATACCNGCTGGGTTTTGATGGGGGATTTGAGATTTAACAATTAAGCCTTTTTCCACGGCAGGAATATTGTAACTGATTGCCCAATCTTTTGATGTATTTTCAAACAGGTAATCACTTTCACCAGCTTTAAATGCTTCACGTTCTATGGTGCGATCTTTATAGTAATCAAATTGAATGATATCGAAATTATAACGACCTCGGTTAACNGGTAAATTTTTACCCCAATAGTTTGGGTCTCTTTCATAAGTAATAGATCGCCCTTGATCGACCTTCTTGATTTTNTAAGGTCCACTACCGATTAGGGGCTCAAGGGTTGTAGCTTCAAAATCCCGATCAGCCCAGTAATGCTTCGGTAAGATAGGCATCTGACCAGTAATTAGAGGTAGTTCAGGATTAGGAGGCCCGTCAAAGGTAAACTTNACTTTTCTTGGACCAACGGCTTCAGCTTTCTGTAGATTGGCATAATAAGACCGATAAAAAGGGTGTCCCTTAGTTTTTAAAATATTTAATGACCAAATAACATCATCAACGGTAACAGGCCGACCATCATGCCAACNAGCTTCTTGTCGTAAAGTAAATGACACCCAAGATCGATCGCTTGGCCACTCAATACTCTCTGCCAATAAACAGTATTCGGTAAAAGCCTCATCATAGGAGTTGGTCATTAAGCTTTCAAAAAGGTAATTAATACCCCGAGGAGNTTGACCTTTTAGGATATACGGATTTAAATTGTCATATGTACCAAATGCACCCTGGACAATTCGGCCCCCCTTGGGNGCATTAGCATAAACATACTCAAAAGAGTTAAAGTCGGCTTCGTATTTTGGTTGACCATGCATAGCAATAGCATGAGATCGATAAATCGTTGGTTCCTCACTGGCACTAACTAGACTAATGCCGGTAAAACCGGATAAAAAAACTAAAATTAAAACGTCATATAATTTACGAAATTGACAAAGACTATGCATGTCAGTGGACCTCAGTATCTTAATCTTATTTACAAATAATACAAATAAGTAAAAATAGGATTATTTCTTTGGTTGAAAGTTATGCAAAAATTAAAGATGCCGGCGAGTTTAAGAGTCTGTATGCTACTCGAGGGATTACACTTAAGTCAACCCAATTCGAACCTCAATTACAATTTTTGAATCAGTTGAAATTACTGATTCCTTGCTTCAATCTACAAAAAGAGGTTGACATTTTTCGAAAATTAGATTAGAATTGGTTCTCATTCTAATTCCCGTTCTACGGAGGACTACTACTAGATGGCTTCAGCAATATCTCATTTTTCCAACGTGTCTTCATCTGTTCTTACAATGAAAGGTGTCGGATCGTTGACCAGTGATGGTGGTGAGGGAATTGGTCGTATCAAGGGNAGCTACCATCAGGCTCAAAAGAATCCGATTCGTCAGACCCGAGTCTCAGGGCCGACTCCCGGACCTTCACAGCAGATTGACCCAGTTGATACTGGTAACACATCTGATATATTAAGCCAGAAAGCTAATCAGCGATTTGGGTTACTGGTCGAGAAGATACTTTAGGTTGTTTAGATCAAGAANACGGAAACTGTNCTTTTCCAGCTGTTGATTGAGTTAACGTGACTACTATANNCCCCCCGATTTGCGTGAGTTCTATATGAANTTCCAGTCAATGGTGATNGCCTCGGCNTTTTTGTTCGGTTTCTTGTTCGTTTCAGAAGCGCAGACTTCTGGANCTGACCAATCTTACTATCAGGTGATTTCCGACTACAGCTTGTTTCGTCCGCTTGGTTGGAAACAACCAGACACAAGCCCGAAGTATCAGTTGATCGCTACTAAAATCCCAGCCCAAGGCATTCCAAAAGCCCTGATTAAAGAATCTCGCTCCAACAAGACCTACTACGTTAGTGTAGGTGAAAAGATCGAAGATGCTAAGATCGAGAAAATCGAAGCGAATCAAGTCAGCCTTGATTCGGGAGGAGAGTCGATCGAGTTAAAGGGACGGAGTGTCGATTTTCTGCGTGTTAGCGGTAAAAAGAAGGATAGAAAAGACCGAGGTCGGAAAGAAGAAGCCGCAAAGCGTTCTAGAGATAGAAAGAAGAACGAAAGATCAGGGCGTAGAGGNCGTGGCGGTTGGGGCCGAGGAAATTGGGATAGCGGAAGAGGCAAAGAAATGAGAGCCAAGTGGGAAAGTATGTCCCCAGAAAGAAGAGCGCAAATGATCCAAAAATTCCGNAGTGCATCCTCAGGTGAGCGTCGAGAAATGATGGGACGCTTCATGAGAGGAGGTAAGGACTAGTTNGTCTAAAACGATACCATCTTACGCTCAATTTTAGGCGTGTGAGTCCGACGACTGTGTTATGACAGGCTTCGGGCTTTTTTTTATTTATGGAGTGATGTGCTTGACCGCCTCATAAAACTGTGAGTAATTTTCCATTCGATGCAAGTAAAACTCNTGTCGTTTGTTGTTGGGATGGTAGGTTCGCCTAGGTTTAATTAACATCTCCACGGCCTCTCGAGTGTCTTTGTATATGCCGATGGCTGTACCAGCCAAAATAGCGGCCCCCATACTAACTCCTTCAGAAACATCGAGCGCGACCACTGTTTTCCCAAATANATCGGCTTTCAATTGGAGCCAACTGCTGGATTTTGCTCCACCACCGATAGCTCTGATTTCATTAATTTCCACTCCAGCGGATTCCAATAAGTTCATATTATGCTTGATCTCAAAGCTTATACCTTCCAAAATAGCTTTCACAATATCGGCCTTAGTTGTTTGCAATGTAAGACCTAAGATTGCGCCTTTGGCATTCAAGTCCAATGTTGGCGTGCCCGACCCCGTGAAGTGTGGTAATAGCATGATCGGTGAAGGCTCATTTGGCATGGAGCCAATNAACNGGTCATAAATATCTTGTCCATCAGCCTTTGCTTGAGCTACTTCTACTTGGGCAAAATTATCACGAAACCATCGTAAAACAACGCCACCACTAGATACAAAACCCAATGTTACAAACAAGCCACTGACAGTATGTGGGTAACAACAAAAATTACCATCAATCATTTGTTGAGTTAGTATCGGTTCAGTAATAGCAGGCGCAATACATTCGACAGTTCCGGTTGCATCCATAACATTTCCGTGTTCTATTATGCCCGCTCCTAGAGCTCCACAAGGTTGGTCATGACCTCCAGCGACGCCCAGTACTGATTTGGGTAATCCAAGTTCTTCAGCTATCGGTANACCGATCTGGCCAATAATTGAACCCGATTGGACTGGTCTGGCAAAGAGTTTAGGATCGATACCAGTAATACTCAAAATTTTGTCTGACCAACAATTATTAAGAATATCGAAAGCCATGGTCCGNGCAGCTAGAGAATAATCTATCGACACAGGACGGATACCTAACTGGTGATAAATAAAATCTGAAAAGCACAGAAATTTCCAAGTCCGATTATATATATCTGGTTTCTCACGTCGCAGCCAAATCAATTTCGCAACTGTGCTAATATCGCTAAGNGGCATCCCAGTAATTTCCATGATTTCCAATGGGCTGATTTTTTGTTCAATCTGTTCCGAGATACCAGACGTACGAGAATCGAAACTGGTGATAGCGTTGTCTAGAATTTGACCATTTTTATCTATTGGTGTGACTGCCTCCCCTTGACTGGCGACACTGAGGACCTCGATTGGATCGTTTTTAGTGTGACTAACAACTTCACGAATCCCATCTGAAACTTTACGCCATACTAATTGGCTGTCAAGTTCTGACCAACCGGGATTAATATGAATTAAAGGATACTCTCCGTAAGANTGAGCAATGATCTGTCCCTCTTCGTTAAAAGCGATCACTTTACATCCAGTTGTTCCAACATCAATTGTGAGTAAGCTCATCTTTCACCACACNTACCTGTTTCTNACTAGACTACCANTCAGCTACACTTCCATCAAGGTGATAAAATTCCCCACCCAATTCTTCATTGCTGGAAATTAAGCCGTATCCAAGTAGATTCATCTTATCTTGTGTAATTCGATCATCCTGTCTGATAAGTTTTTCGTCTACTTCGAAGCCTAATCCATCCCCAGTAGGNAATTCGATGTAGCCGTTTTCAACTTTCCAAGAAGTTTCGAACAAATCATTACCTAACCCGGCATCGATTTGTTCTTGTATCAAGAAATTTGGTACTACCGCATCAACTTGTAAACANGCTGAAAACGCAACTGGACCAATAGCACAGTGAGGCATAATATGTACGTAGTAAATTTCGGCCATATTAGCAATTTTTTTGACTTCGCTGATACCACCTGCGTGTGAGACATCTGGTTGTATATAGGCGACTGCTTGAGTTTCGAAGACTTTACGAAACTCCCAGCGGGACAAAAGCCGTTCCCCAGTNGCAACAGGGACAATAACGTGGTCCGAAACTTGTTTAAGGGCATCCACATTTTCTTGAGGTACAGGTTCTTCAACGAACATTGGTCTCATTGGTTGTAGTTGATGGCAAACTTCAATAGCCANAGATGGGGTCATTTTACCATGAAAATCGAAGCCGATTTCTATTTCATCGCCAACCCATTCTCTCATCAGATTGGCACAAGCTACAAAATCATCGACGACCGCAGGTGGTTCATGAGCACGCCATTTGCCACTAGGCCCGCTCTTGAAAGCCGTATAACCACTTTTCTGTAACCATTCCAATCTAATTTTGGCTTGTTCTAAACTTTTTTCATCTCTGCTTCCGATGCCCCAATGCGCATAAACGCGAATTCGGTCTCTAACTGCACCGCCCAACAGTTTGTAAGTTGGAACTTGATAATACTTNCCGGAGATATCCCAAAGAGCTTGGTCAATTCCAGCTAAGGCCGACATTAAAACGTTTCCACCGCGAAAAAAAGCTGACCGGTAAATATGCTGCCAGTGATGTTCAATGCGTAATGGGTCTTTACCAGTTAGATATTCTGCCAACTCGTTTACNGCAGCGATAGTACTCATTGGCTTTCCTTCTAGAGTGGTTTCCCCCCAACCGACTAAACCATTATCAGTCGTAATTTTCACCAGCCTCATCCGACGACGAGGGAAAAATTGCTCAATTTTGGCTATCTTCATAATAAATTTTCAACTGATTAGATTTTGCTGCTCTAACCAAACCTTGAGTGGGACATCAGCATCTTTAGGCGAAAAGTAGCCATTCGCGTTAGTTCCACCACCCAAAAGTTGTTGACGAATCGGATGACTAGTTTTGAATAGACTGTCAGGAATAGTCATATCGTCTTTGGAGCGCAGCCAACGATAACCATATCCATAAAACAGTGCCTTACGAGTGATTGACGAATCGTTTTCAGAGCGAGCATGCCATAAGCGCCGATCAAAAAAAACCGCATCGCCGGGTTTAGCCAGAATACACATTGCACCTTTCGGAAGAGTACCATCGGTTGGTTTTTCAATGTTGTTCTTTAGATGGCTNTCAGGCAGTATATAAAAATTACCACGACCTGACTTGGAGCAGTCCGATAGCCAGTANGCAATTTTCAAAGATAGGCGCGGTCGGGGGGTTGACTCTATTTCTAAGTTGACTCGACCACTATCTTGGTGCCAACCAAGTGGNCGAGGGATTCGGTCAACATCAGACGGACGAGGTGGTGTAACAATGAAATGAGAATGGTATGAGTAAATATTCCACCCCAAAATACCCCATACTTTAGGGAACGTCTTCGGCCAATCTAGCAAGTCAGTGAAGAGAGGGTCATCTTTAAGAAAATTGGGGTAAAAAAAATTATGATGCTCAGTCAAAGTAGATTCGGTATAGGGATCGTATGCACGATCTAGGTGAAATTGATGAATGGCATCAACTTTACTTGCCAGTTGTTCAACTAACTCAACGGGCAAAGCGCCTTCAACAATTAAATAACCGTGGCGTTCAAATTGATCGAGTTCAGCTTCAGTAATTTGGTGTTCAATGTGGTGGAAATTCAACATATTTCTATCCGAAATTTGCAACCGAATACGGGCTTGATTATATCATGCAGAGATANGTTGTCAAATTTATCAGCCAAAGGTTGGTGCCCTAATTAGGCACTAAACTTGCACGTGATTCTGTTTTAGTGTCAGGTAACTACAGGGGTGTGTTTGGGGTACATTAGACATAGTAAACCGTCCAAAAAAGTTGACACCCCTAGTTAGGGTGTGTTAGCTTAGGCATACATTTTGCTCGGTCTNGTTGAAGGTGTATCGAAGCTTTATTGACTATCTTCAACTTATTGATGCCTGCGTAGAAACCAAACGGTATCTACCAACTCTTGATCGCAAAACGCTTTCCCTTTAACTAACATTATCACCAGTTTAGTACCCATTGGATTTTACCGTTTTTATTAGTGCCTTATTCTTTAATAACCATCTGCCAACTATGTGTAAGTGAATGAGATCTTTCTACGTACTAATTTACTTCTTTTTCTTTCAAACTGTGTTTCTGCCGTCAGTTCAAGCCCAAGCAATTCAAAAATTACAGGCGCCATCCTATGCACGTGAGTTTGGTAAGGTCATAGCAATAGATGGTGGAACAGCCATAGTTGGAGCGCCAGGCTTAACCGGTGTTGGTTACGCCTATATTTTCGAACAACAGAACAATAGTTGGGGGCAAGTTGCTAATACCAACACAGAACTCCAAGCCCCCTCAGGCGAAGCTAGTACAAACTTTGGAGCTTCAGTAGATGTATCAGGAAATATGGCTGTAGTAGGAGACCCTGATGCAAATGGTGGTTTAGGTCTTGCATTTGTCTTTATCCAGAATAATACTAGTGGCGACTGGGAACACATTGAGACGTTGTATCCACCACCTGTTCAAGGATTACAGCAGTTTGGTACTGATGTCGCAATCTATGANCAGACTGTTGTTGTGACGCTGACACACAATCCTCCCCCACCCGAAACCAACGAAGATAATCCACCGCGCTTTGTTGCCAGAGCCTATATTTTTGATAGTGAATTCTTTTACACTGATTACTCCATATCGGTTGACTACGACAATAATCAGTCAGATTGGAGTGGCTTACAGATCGACATCTCAAGTAATTATCAAGTTGTAATTGGCAACCCTAATGGAGCAGAAGCCTACATAGCTGATCCGATTATGAGTGGAGGTCTTAGTGAAATATCAGGTTGGGCTATTAGTCAGACTCTTGCCAAAGGTACCAACAGCANTTTTGGTGCATCGGTTGCCATTGAAAATAATTTAGTCGTGGTCGGTGCTCCCAGCCAATATAGTGGCTCAGGAGCGGTATATGTATTCGATCAACTAATCGAAGTTGCAGAACTACGCCCAACTCGATCATATGATATGGTAGGTGAGAAGTTTGGCTATGTTGTAAGTTTAGACGGTACAACCATCGTGGTAGGTAACGAATTCGATGCTACAGTTAATGGTACAACCTGGTATCCGGCAGTCTATTTGTTTGAAAGACAACAACAGACCGCAAACTGGCAAGAGGTTATCCGAAACTCGGGGCCAAAAAACAATGCATTTGGTCATGCAGTAGCAGTATCAAATGGATCAATCCTAGTTGGAGCTAACAAAGACATTTCTGACCGTGGNAGTCTTTATATTATGCCATCTATTCCGATAATTACAGTTACTCCCCCCCTAGGGTTTGGAGCTGTGAATAGGATCAATTTTGGGAATATACTGACTGAACCTGCAACTGTCGTCGAAGGTGTAATTATTAAGCATAACTATACCAGTAGCTTAAACTTACGTGTAACTAGTACCAACTTGCAAGGAACAGGTGGTATTACATTTGACCCACCCAATACCCTGTTTTCTAATCTAAATCCATCAGTAGAGAAAAATCTAAATCTGACTCTAANCCCTGCAGTCGGTGGAAAGTATTTGGTTGAGGCGTATACCGATTTTGGGGATGCACTTTTTAAAATTACGACATTAGTTCCCATAGATGCTACTATCTCGCCTCCAGAGCCCGATATTTGGCTAGATCTAGACACGATCAGCCTAGGAAACATAATTTTAGGTCAATCAAAACAAATTTCTCTAAGGATAGAGAATAGAGGAACAGGTAGACTTGACATATCTGATATTTCTTTTCAAAGTTTGGTCAATCTTGATCCTATTGACAGTTTAGATCCAATTCAGCTAGTGATAGGTGAAAACACTGAGATTTTATTAGATTTCATCGTACCAGTTGATCCAGAGTCAAGCGGTGCTATTTCTGGTCAGCTTATCATACTCAGCAATGATACAGATCAACCAAATACACAGCTGGCAATTACTGGAATGGCCCAGACCGCACCACAAATTGCAATCGACACGACAGGTATCAATTTAGGCAACGTACCTGTTTCAGCACCAGACACTGATAATGCATTAACTCTACAACAAACGTTGACGATTAAAAATACAGGGCAAGCAACTTTACATGTCAGCCGGATCGAACTGCACAATTTGAATAACCAACTAAATTTGGATGAAGTCAGTAGTTTTATGGTTCCAGATCAAAGTGGTGGTGCACAGCCGGGGCCGGGTGAATACAGTCTTCCACTTAACTTTACCCCCCAAGTTCGAGGAGAGTTTTCTGGTCAACTCAAAATTTTCAGTGGGAACAGCCCGGGTGCAGACACTTCAGAAACTACAATTACAATTTCAGGTACAGGCGTAGCGCCCTTAATCGGTATCACACCAAGTACTACAAATAGCGAACCTATTAATTTGGGTATTGTTGGTGTAGATTTGGAACGGCGGTTTCAGGTATCTATCCAAAACAATGGGGATATTGATCTCGACCTAGCTAGTTTTGAGTTAGATTCAACTAGCTTGATCGATAATGGACAATCAATCAATTCAGACCAGATAGACCAAACATTAGGATTAGATTCCATACTTGCTAACCAATCAATATCAATAGTAGTTCCTAGTTCAACAATAACGGTTAATATTATCTTGACTCCTAAAAAGGTCGGTGATTTTTCTGGGCGAATAGCTCTAAAAAGTAACGCCTACAACGGTGACCAATGGATCTATTTTTCTGTTAAAGCTCGGGATCAATTTATCAAAATTAATGAAGACCAGTCGTATATAGATTTTGAATTAGAGGATTTTCAAGCCTTTTACCAAGGTACAGATATTCCCGAAGTCTTTGAAAGTATCAAAATCAAAACTTTATCTGAACAAGGTAATTTAAAATTAGAAGATACTGTTATACAGACTGATGACATCGTTCTCGTTAATAAAATTGAGCAACTGGTATTTCAGCCTAATCCAAATTTTTTCGGTACAGCAATATTTGAGTATGTAGTTAATAACCAAGAACAAACCAATCCATTTCTAATTATTGTTGAGTCTATAAATGATGCACCAAGCCTCCTGACTGAAACAAATTTAGTGGCCAAGGAAGACATACCATTTCCAATATTCGCTGTGAACACATACTTACAAGATTACGCATACAGTGATGTTGAAGGGGATGGTTGGTTTAACCTGAAACTTTTTTCAGTTCCAGAGGTAGGTAGATTAGAACTGAATGGAACTGAACTGACTGTCGATAGCCCTCTATCGGCAGATCAACTTGGTGATTTAGTCTATATTTCCGCAAATAATTGGAATTCCAATAATTCTTCGGTTGGGGAAACAGTCTCATTTAAATTTATAGTGAATGATAATTCCATTAACGGTCAAAATGAAGATGGTTCTAGTTCTAATCCATTTAGCACACCTGCGACTGTCAATATATCTGTTGTTCCTGTTAATGATGCTCCTACTATTCAAGGCAGTTCCGTCAGTACAAATGAAGACTTAGCTTATACTTTTAACATAGCAGCATTTAATATTGGCTACCAAGATCAGGAAGGAGATGGTTTAGCCAATGTTAAGATTGAAGACTTACCCCAGAATGCAACCTTAAACCTATTGCAACCAGACAGTAGCATTCAAGTGGTTGCTGCCAATCAAGTCATCGCCAGCACGCAAATCGATCAACTTCAGTTAACACCAGATAACAATTGGTATGGAAGTACCAGTTTCTCTTTCAGTGTCAATGACGATTCTATTAACGGTCAAAATGAAGATGGTTCTAGTTTTAATCCATTTAGCACCCCTGCGACTGTCAATATATCTGTTGTTCCTGTTAATGATGCTCCTACTATTCAAGACAGTTCCGTCAGTACAAATGAAGACTTAGCTTATACTTTTGACATAGCAGCATTTAATACCGACTACCAAGATCAGGAAGGAGATAAGTTAGCCAATGTTAGGATTGAGAGCTTACCCCAGAATGCAACCTTAAACCTATTACAACCAGATAGTAGCATTCAAATGGTCGTCATCAACCAAATCATGGCTAGCACACAAATTGACCAACTTCAGTTAACACCAGATAACAATTGGCATGGAAGTACCAGTTTCTCTTTCAGTGTTAATGATGATTCCATTAACGGTCAAAATGAAGATGGTTCTAGTTTCAATCCATTTAGCACGCCTGCTACCGTCAACGTATCTGTTGTACCCGTTAATGATGCACCGTTATTTGATCTGAGCACAACAGTCTTAACAATCGATGAAGATTTTACGGAAATTCAGACTATTACCTTGACACCAAAAGTAGTTCCCACGGATGAAATGGGGCAAATTGTCAATTATGTTCTGACGCCTACTAGTATTGATTTGGCCACTATTGTTTTTGATCAGACTCAACTTGAAATTACAATTTCAGCTATTTCTAATAGAAACGGTAGTCAGTTACTAACTATCACGGCTACTGAAACTCAACCAGATGGAAGTGGCCTGGTTAACAATACGGCGCAACAAATGGTGATGTTAACTGTCAATCCAGTTAATGATCCTCCTACAGTACAAGGGGAAACAGTAACGACTCAAGAAGACGAGATTTATTCATTCCAACAAAATAACTTCAAGAATAATTATCAAGATACCGAACAAAAAGCACTAGCAAATGTCAAAATTACATCTTTGCCGACGGTTGAAAGCGGTCAACTAAAGTTATCGAATGGTCAAGATCAATGGACGGATGTATCTGTGGCAGACGTAATTCCCATAGAAGACATTTCTCAGTTAGCTTTTGAACCAGTAGTTAACTGGAATGGAACTGTAACTTTCCTATTTAGCGTTAATGATACGGAAGGGGGTAGTGATTTTTATAGTCAGCCAGCTGTCCTAACCATGGTTGTTGATCCAGTTAATGATCCTCCTACAGTGTCAGATCACAATATTGAGATTTTGGAAGATCAATCGTACCAATTTACAGCCTTAGATTTTCAGCAAAGCTACTTCGACATAGAAGATGACTCATTTGCTGAATTAGAAATTATTTCTAAGCCTACTACCACTATTGTTGAAGATAATGAAATAGGTGGTGAAATATATTTCAATGATATTTCAACGAACCTAACAACATTTACCAAGGACCAAATTTCAAATCTCAGATTTCAACCAGCAGAACATTGGTTTGGTTCTATCGACCTAACTTTCCGTATCAGAGATGATGGTACGACTTCCCATACGAAAGGAAATATTCAGACATTGAACTTCAATGTTGTAGCCCAAAATGATCCACCTATCTTTAGTCTCAATACCGATACGATTATAGTTGACGAAGATTTCGAAACCGCAGAATACGTAAGTATCTCTCAGAAACTAAGGCCGTATCAAGAAGACAATCAGTCGGTGACCTATCAGCTAGAACCGCCTACTACTGAAATTGCTAATATTGCATTCAACTCAGGCTCTGGAGAGGTTGGAATAACGGCCCAAAACAATCAGTTTGGCAGTCAAATTTTTACGATTACGGCGACTGAAACAGAAAATGATAATCCCAATTTAGAGGATTCGATAGCCAGTCAGACTTTCACGCTGACTATTAGGCCTAAGAATGATCTGCCAATGGCTTCCGGTTTTGAGAAAACGATTAGTGAAGATCAAGCGTTACTTTTCACTGCTTCCGATTTTACAAATCGTGTGACCGATGTTGAACAAGATCCACTGACTTATCTAAGAATCAACCAAGTTCCACCGAATAATGTTGTAGAGCTAGATAAAGAAGATGGAACTGGTCAGTTGGAGCTGGTCGCTATCCTCGAAAATCCCGTGATCATTTCTCAATCCAATAATAATACTGTGATAGCTATCAGTGAGGTTGACCAACTCCGATTTGTCCCAAGCCCAAACTGGTACGGATCAACAAGTTTCAGATTCTCGGTGAGCGACGTAGATAGCCTAAATTTATCCGTCGAGGATTGGAGTAATGAAGCAGAGGTAACGATTACAGTTAACCGCACAAATGATCCACCAACTTTTTCTTTTGAAGCAACGGGATTGGTTCCACCTAATGACATTAATGGTGAACCGGCTAGCCTAACTGTAGATGAGGATTTTATCAACCCACAAACGATTTCGATTGTACCGACCTCAGTGCCAAAAGATGAATTGTCGGGATCTGCTGTCCAGTATACTATATTCCCAGCATCGGTTGATTTCGCCGACATTTCATTCGATAGTGGAAGTGGAGAGATAAATGTTTCGGCACTAAGCAACCAATTTGGTAATCAGGAACTAATTGTAACAGCTACCGAGCCTGATCAGATCGAGAATAAAACTGCCACAGTAAGCATCATGCTTACTGTGAGTCCGATCAATGACCCACCAACTATTTCTAGTTACACGGCAAATATATTTGAAGATCAAGTTCTGGAATTTGACCTGTCATTTTTCAGCTTAGACTATGCCGATATCGAAGGTGACACCATCTCCAACGTACAGTTCTTATCAATGCCAGAAGATGGCTCATTACAATTAAACGGAATAGAAATCACTACTGACCAAATTGTATCTAGAGATAGTATCAATCAACTAAATTACGTACCAAATCCAACTTGGTCGGGTATAGATAGTTTCGATTTCAGAATCGACGATGACGGTATAGCAACGAATTCTTACAGTGAGAGTCAAATAATCACCATTAATGTTGCACCCATCAACAATGCACCAATGGTTGAATCATTTTCTATCACGATTGATGAAGATGAAAGTTACGATTTCAAACCAAGCGACTTTTCTAATATTTATCAGGACGAAGAAGATAATCAACTAGCACATGTCAAAATCGAAACACTTCCTAATCAAGGTCAATTATACATTGGTTCAGTTTTACTAACTGAAAACCAAATTTCGACTGACGAAAACACAATTCCACTGGTAAATATTAATCAGTTAAACTTCTTACCTCCAACAAATTGGAATCGCATGGCTAGCCAAAGTCAATTGAGTTTTACTTTCTCAGTGAATGACGATGGAGATGTTCCCAATCCTTACAGCCAACCCAAAACGATTACCATGATCGTGGATCAGGTTAATGATCCACCCAAATTTACTCTTGGCCTTGATCTGATAGAAATCGACGAGGATTTTGAGGGGCCTCAGGTTATTGAACTAATAACTGCACCTATACCCGATGACGAAACAGAGCAAATCGTCAATTATCGCTTATTTCCCTCTGTAATTGACTTCGCTGAATTATCGATTGATGAAGTAACTGGCACGATAACCATTGTCGCTCAGCAAAACTTAAATGGCGATGAGAGTATAGATATTATTGCCACCGAATACCAGATGAACGAGGAAAACGAACTGACTGAATTGGAGGAAAATAGTAGCTTCGAAGCGACTTTTACCCTAATAATTAATCCCATCAATGACCCGCCAGCAGTAGAAAAGATTGAAATCGAAGTTTACGAGGATGAAATATACTCTTTTGACAACGTGGAATTTGAATATGATGACGTCGAAACAGATGAATTATCCACGATCAAAGTTTTAACACTACCGGAAAATGGGCAACTAGTATTTGATGGCATCGAACTACAGTTAATCGAAGAAAATGTAGAAACAGTTATAGAAGTGGATCAGTTGGACTT
The DNA here is from genome assembly GCA_002729015.1 of Candidatus Poribacteria bacterium. The sequence continues at coordinate 23,922 of PBVO01000070.1, read as the reverse complement.
ATTGACCTTTCAACCAGCCCCCAATTGGTTTGGTGAAACAAATTTTCTGATTTGTGTTAATGATGACGGACAAACGATCTCCGGTTTAGACATAAATGGTGAAGAAACAGATGTTACTCCCTATGGCGAGGCTATCTCTGTAATCGTAGGTGTTCGAGCGCTCAATGATCCACCCACGATTTCTGAACCAACCATTCAAACCGAAGAAAATTTGACTTATACTTTTAAAACTGAAGATCTTCAAAATAGCTATACCGACCCCGAAGGGGACCAGTTAGCTTACTTGCGAATCGAGACTCTACCTGAAAATGGACAGTTAATACTTGAAGGATTTAGTGTCGACAGTGGTCAAGTGATAGCAGTCGGTCAGATCAATCTTCTGCAGTTTGTACCTGCAGAAGATTGGTTTGGCACTACTGAGTTTAGTTGCAGTTTAAGCGATGACGGAGACGTTTTAGAAGGTGAAAGTTATGCAATCTTCGGCCAACCAGTACCAGTTCTAATTGCCGTTTCGGAAGATGATAACCAATCGCCTGAACTGACAGGCTTACTGATGTCGCCAGTGAAAGAAGGTGAAATTGTTAGCTTCAATCTAGTGGAATTTATTGATCCAGACCCTAGAGACGGGGAAATTAGATTAGCCAATATAAATTGGGGAGATGAAACCGAAGATATTGAAGTAGAAGTAGTACTAGATGATCCACAGACGGGTCAAGTTATTTTCCCACATACGTTTAAAAACGAAGGTTTATATTCGGTTCAGGTTACGGTATTAGATGGACGTGGTGGTATTGGTACAGAAATAATAGAAATTGAAGTTGAGGACCAAGCACCAACGTTCGTGGTTGATCAAACCGAAATCAATGGGCAGGAAGGTACACCTGTTGACTTGGCCGATTTCCAAGTTTACCTTTCTGATTTAGGCATCGAAGATAGCCATAATATTACAATTGATTGGGGAGAAGAAGATGGCACACCTGTTATAGTTGAAAATGCAGGTTCGGCAGATGAATCCCAACCAGCCTTCCTAACATTAGGACACACCTATTCAGATAGCGGGACATATACTGTCACGCTGGTAGCTACTGATACGAACCTAGAAAATAGCCAAGGTAAAGTCGAACTAACTGCCAAAATTGACAATTTAGCCCCGGTCATTGGGGAAATCAGTATTTCACCGGACACAATAATGGAAGGAGAAGAAGTAACACTTTCGGTAGAAGCAAGTGATGTTGAAAAAGATCAACTTGTCCTGAAATATGCTTGGGATTTTGGTGATCAGGGAGCAGTTGCCGATCCAATTTCTGAACCATCGACACTTCATGTTTTTTCAGACAGTGGAACTTTCAGTGTTAAGTTGATAGTTAGTGATGACGACGATGGTACCAGTGAGCAAATTATTAGTCTTGAGGTTGGAAACTTACCCCCAGAAATAACACAACTCCCGGAAAACATTGAGGTTGAAGAAGGTACACCACTCAATCTGTTACCAGTAATTGTTGATGCTGGACAAGATGATACACATACCTTGAGTTGGGATTTTGGCGATGAAAGTTCCATAGTTGAAAGTGATAAATCAAATTACGCCTACCAAAAAGAAGGTCAGTATACATTAACTTTGACTGTAGTAGACGATGACGGTGGGGAATCGTCACAAACAGTTGAAGTGACAGTTATTGATGTGCCAATAAAAATCTTAGATATCAAACGACCACAGAAAATTGATGAAGGAATTGAAGTCGAATTCGATTTAGAACTGGAGCACCCGACAAATGATTTTAGTGGACTAAACTACGTCTGGGATTTTGGAGACGGGAATGTTATCAACCAAGAAACCGGATCAACAGCAGTAAAGTACACTTATACAGACAATGGCGAATTTGAGATTTTGGTTAAAATTGAGAATGAAGTTGGCCAGCAAGTAGAACAAGCTGTACAAGTAGAAGTTAACAATTTATCCCCAGAAATTACTGATTTAGTTGTTCCTACAGCAAGCAAAGAAGGCCAAGAGCTAGATTTTTTTGCAACTGCCATTGACCCCGCAGGAGATAAGGATGTTCTAACGTTTACTTGGGATTTTGGAGACGGTTCTGAGGCAGTCGTTGGAGATAAAGTAACTTACGCTTTCGGCGATAACGGAACATTCGAAGTCGTATTGACTGTAACCGATGATGATGGCGCAACTATCACTGAAAAATCGATAGTCATTGTCGAAAATGTAGTTCCCCAAATCACTGAATTCGCTCAACAAAGTGAGGTCGATGAAGGTGTACAGATTGGTTTCTCTGTACTAGTGAATGAGCCAGGTCGAGAGGATGAAATCACCTACGTTTGGGATTTTGGTGATGGTAGTGAGCCTCAGACCATCATTGGCTCGAATATATCCGATGTTACACATATTTACAATGATAATGGTGACTTTGAATTAAAACTGTCGATCTCAGATGATGATGGTGGAAAGAACGAAAAATCCAAGCAGATCGTGGTCAAAAATGTGGCACCTTTTGTCAAAACACCGCCCACAGGTAAGACAGTCAAAGAAGGGGATCAGATTACTTTCTTCGCTGAAGTCATCGATTCAATGGCCGATTTGGCTACACTGACCTATGTTTGGGACTTCGGTGATGCAACTGAGAATAAGGAAACACCACATGTTATCGGGGAACCAGTCAGTGTCGAACATGTTTATGCTCAAAACGGTGAATTTTCAGTTACCTTAAAAGTAATGGATAAAGATGGTGCTGAAGTGGAGAAAACAGCCAAAGTTGTGGTTCAGAATGTTGAGCCAATTATAATTTCGGCACCAGAAAGTACTACCGGTAACGAAGGTGAAGTGTTGAGTTTTTCGGCTATGGCCGAAGATTTTGGCCAATTAACCTATACTTGGGACTTTGGTGATGGCAGCGAGTTAGTTTCTAATGTCAATCTAACTGAAGTAACTCATACTTACTTAGATAATGGAAAATACAAATTAACACTCAGTATCTCGGATGTTAATCAGTCAACTGTTACACGAACTGTTGATGTAACCATCAACAATCTGCCTCCGGAAATTCAAATCGCCCCCGAGGACATGACCATTAACGAAGGAGAATCAATCCAAGCAAATATAAAAGCTATAGATCCTGCTGGGGACGTTGATCCAGTGGTCTATAATTGGGATTTCGGTGATCGTGGTAAAGGAATTCAAAATCAAGAAGAAGTGGAATATTTTTTCAAAAAGCGAGGTTCCTATACTGCCACGGTAACGGCACAAGATGATGATGGTGGAGTAAGCACTCATCAATTCACAGTCGAAGTCCTTAACCTCCCACCTCAAATCCAGACCTTAGTTGCTGATAAAGAACAAATTAATGAAGGTGAGTCTNTTAAAATTACTGCTCAAGNGACCGATTTNGGNCGGTTATTGTACCAATGGGACTTTGGNGATAATTCGACCATAATCAGTGGAGCTAACCTGAACGANGTGGAACACGTATTTGCTGCNGANGGAGCATATACCNTCACANTGNCCGTTACTGATANNGACGANGCNNCTAATAANCAGCAAATTNATATCGAAGTTAATAATTTAGCACCCAAAGCAATTATCAATACTGAATATGTTGTCAAAGAAGGTGAAGAATTGATCTTGGATGCCAGTCAGTCTACCGATCCCGGCCAGGATGAACTACTTTTTACATGGGATTTAGATGGAGATGGACAAGCCGACGCAGAAGGATCTCAACTCGTATTTGATGTCGCAGAAATTGGCTTATACGACATATTGTTGACAGTCAGCGAGAAAAAAGATTCTAATTCTAAAGACCAAACCCAGATTAAAGTTGAAGTTTTGAACGTTTTGCCNGAAGTTAATGCTGGTGGTCCTTATGCAGGGGAATTAGGTGAAGAAGTTTTGATCGATGGAGCTACAGCTCGAGACCCATCTGATCCCACAGGCGAAACTTTCACCTACGCCTGGGATTTGGATGATGATGGCACTTTCGAAACTAAGGAACGTCAACCANCTTTTTTTAGTGATCTACCAGGTAGCTTCACTATTCATCTACAAGTTCAAGAGAAAGTTGGAGAACCCATTATTGCCAGTACGATTGTGGCTATCCAACGAAGTGGTAACCTAGAACCAGTTGCCAAAGATGACCAAGCTGAAATTAATGAAGATGAGCCAGTGACTATCGCNGTTCTAGTCAATGATTCAGACCCCGACGCGTTGGATATTACCCAAGGNGGACTAACTGTGATCAGCACTAGANTAGTTGAAGATGGGCATGGATATACCGAAATCAATCCGGATGGCTCAATAACCTATACACCTGGTCAGGATGCAGACACAGTTGATGCTTTTACTTACACTATTAGCGATCCTAATGGTGGCCTAGCTTCGGCTACCGTAACGATAACTATTAACCCAATCAATGATGATCCATTAGCACAAGATGATTCCTTCTCATTAGACGAAGATACAATACTCGATTTCACCACTTTGGACTTGGTCGAAAATGATATTGACCCAGACACACCAGCTGAAGCATTAGTACTAGAGTCAGTCTCTAGTCGTAGTGCTAGAGGTCTGAGGATTGCCGATAATGGTAACGGNACTTTCACCTACCAGCCGAAAGAAAACTTTTTTGGACAGGACTCATTTTCCTACATCATAACTGACGGCCAAGGTGGTAGTAGTGGCGCCACTGTTTCCCTGACTATTCAACCAATTAATGATCCTCCAATCCCAATGGCTGATTTAGCAGAACTGCCTGAAGATACACAAGGTTACCCAATCGATGTTTTAATTAATGATACTGATGCCGATGGAGATGAGTTACTTNTTTTATCTGTGTCCGAAACCAAGAATGGTCAAATTGATCTGGATACAATGACTTATATCCCTAATGCCGACTTCAGCGGAAAAGATCAATTCACCTACACGGTCAGTGACGGTAAAGGCCAAACAGCCGAAGGGGAAGTTACTATCAAGGTAACAGCGGTTAACGATCTNCCGGTAGCAGTAAAAAAATCATTGGTCACAGACGAGGATACTTCAATTGAATTTACACTGGAAGGTCAAGATGCCGATCAAGACGACTTNTTATACGAAATTTTCAAAGAGCCCTTAAACGGAAAGTTAGAAGGAGATATTATAGACCTGCCGTTTGCCAATGGGNAACATCCTACATTTGTATATCGACCTAATGATAATTACTATGGCGAAGACTATTTCAGTTTCCGTGTTAGTGATAATAGTTCATTCAGTCTAGTATCCAAGGTGTCATTGACGATCAATTCGGTATATGACCCTCCACAATTTGTGACAACTCCAGATGAAGTTAGCGGACAATACAAAACCGGCCAGCCGATCGAAACCTTAATTCGTGTTATTAATTTTGAGGAAGAAGAACTCAGCTATACCACAACGGGGTTACCTTCAACGGTTGTTAATCATCTGCGACCAGTTTTGGGTGGTGTAGTATTCAAGTGGCTGCCAACTTATGCTCAAGTTGGNACTTATGATGTGACATTGAAAACTGGTGAAAGCGAGTTAGAATTCTCAATGGAAATCGTTCCAGTTAATCGGACACCTAAATTAGATCCGATAGACAATATTGTTGAAAATGACGATCGACCAAGTATTTCGGTACCACTTCAAGCTTATGATCCTGACCCAGAATCGGAACTGAAGTTTAAAGTTTCTCGGCTAGGAGCGAGTGGAGATAAACCTACAGTCAGTACTCCAACCCTAAAACCAGATGTAGAAAAGGGAGGAACTTCGGCCACAGCTACTCTGATCTGGGAACCTGATATGTCCAAAGACGGCGGCAAGGTAACTGAGTTTATTTTGACTGTCAGCGATGAAAAAGGTCTACAAGCCAAGCACCAATTTTCAATCGGATTAGGTGAGGTCAATACTGCACCAACAATAACCTTAGAGCAAACTGTTTACAATGTTCGCGAATCGATTCGTTCAGCTCTNCAGGGCTCACAAAACAGACTTCTAGGAAATTCTACGCCATCTTCAGACGATACAGTCTCGATCCAACTGAAAGCCCAAGACGCGGAACAAGATAAACTTCGATTTGAAGCTGATTCCTTGCCNGAAGGAGCTATATTAGGCAAAGATACAGGCTTGTTTACCTGGGTTCCAGATACCAAGGCTGGTGATGGTCCTGGTGGTGCCAAGATTTGGACGCTTTTATTTAGGGTTATTGAAGAACGAAAAGACAAAAGAGAACCTTTGTATGATGAAATATCGGTTCGGATCCGAGTAAAAGACAGAAANATTTTACCTGTNATGNTAGCGGAATCAGNTGGGAAACTGAATACAATTGATCAAATTCCAGACCAAGTGGCTAANGAAGGTCAAAAGTTAGTTGTACCGTTACAGGCCCTGGATTATGATGGAGATAATATTACCTTCATACTTAGTGGAATGCCTCTCGGAGCCAAACTTATTAACCTTAGTCCGGGTCGAGCTAAATTTGAGTNGACACCGCCATTCGATGCCGCCGGTCGCGACCCAATTCAAGTTTTGGTCAAGGCTCTAGATGCTAAAGGTGCAGTTACAACCAGAGAACAATCTAAGTTTCCCAACAGTATTCCTTTCAGCATTACTGTCGAGAATACGAATCAACCACCCAAACTAATTAGTGAACTAGTTGATCAATCAATTGACGAAGGGAAAGCTTTGCAATTCCCTCTAGTTTTTACCGATCCTGATTTAGCTGAAAATCCTGAAGAAACCATTCGCTTAACATTAGAAAATATACCTGACGAGCAGGAAGGTTTGGGGGTAGCNCAAGTAATTGATAATGGAGACGGAACTGGGGCTTTCAGTTGGCAGATGACTTTTGAGTCCTCCATTCCTGAAGGATATCAGCCGGTTATAGTTGCAACCGATAGTCAGGGAGCACGAACTGAGATATCATTTCAAATTATTGTTAAGGATGTAAATCGTCCNCCCCAATTTGGTTTAATCGAAATACCACCAAGGATNATTGAAGGCGACGAAATAGTAATTCCACTACGTGCCAAAGACTTGGATAACCCTGATGAACCACTCCGATTTGCCACCCGCATCAAAGCTGGAGAGCTCGAAGATCAATACCAAGTCGCGGGGGCCGACTTGTTAATCTTCACTAAAATAGGAGACGCTGGAGCTTACACTGCGAAGTTATCTGTCTTTGATAGTCAACAAGCAAAATCTGAAACTCTGATTGACTTGGTTATACGACCACGCAACTTACCTCCAGTAATCGAAAAACTTCCACCAGTAATCAACGTGGTGGAAGGTGAAAGTATCAGCCTAGACGTAANATTCGGAGATCCCAANCAAGACAAACTAAAGTCTGACTATCGAATTGAACCAAAGATTAGCAATTCGCAATTCGAAAATAGTCTCTTTGAGTGGGTAACCAAGGTCGGTTCCACGGGGCAGTACAAATTGACCTTTAGTGTCTCTGAAATCGAGACAACAGAAAAATTCAAATCAATTGCTACTACTCAAATAATTGTGGCTGAACGTGGAGAAATCAATATTAGTAATGCCCAAGTAGAATCTAACAGAGGTTTAGTNGAAATTGGTTTTGATCTAGAAGTAGGTAAAGGTGGACGCGCGGATGTTGACTTAGCAGTAGAGGTAGNAGGNAAGTTTCTCGTACTTGATAGTTTAAAACAATTGCCTACCACCAACAGAGTTAGTTACGAATGGAATAGTCAAGATTCTCAAAATGGAATACCAGTTCTAGGCTTAACTCGCCGCCCTTATTATCGTTTTCGTCTAACAGCCACTGATGGTAAAGTTTCTAGCTCATCCGTGATTGTTGGTCCAGTTTTGATTGATAACCAACCACCAAAACTACACTTGCCAGAGGGACAACCAGCAATCACTGAAGCTAGTACTGGTAGTGTAGCTCTAGTAAATGTCATGGCTCTTGATAATGATCAAATTGATCAATTACGAGCTGTTTTTGTCGATCGANCCGAATCTGCCAAGCTAGTAGAAAAGCCAAATGTATTCCAAGCTCAGGTAGTTGTTCCACCAAGTCCAATTGATTTAATGAGAGAAGTGGGAATAACTAATATTACACTGGCCATGCTGGCTGAAGGCATTGATTATCCTTATCGCTTCGAAGCAACTGACTCAGCCGGAAATACAACCTTATTTCCGGCCCAAACAGAAAAACCGCTAATTTTACGACTAAAAGATACCTTACCACCGACAGCCGAAATCACTCCAAAATCTATGATTGTTAGCCAAGGTACAGAAATCACCTTGAATGGNAGNGATTCCAGTGATAACAGTCAAAGAGTAGTCGAATATATGTGGGATTTAGATGATCATGATGGCATAAATTTTGATGAACATGGAATGGCCGGTAAAGTCATAACATTTGTTGCAACTAAATCTGTGTTGGCTTCATTGAGAGTGAAAGATCCAGCGGGTAATGTGGGTACTCAATCAATTCCAATAACNGTAATTGACAAAAATCCTCCGGAACCACCTAAATTTAGGCCGCTAAAACCTGCCATCATCTCCGAAAGGCAAGCAACAATTCATGGACTGACCGAGCCACGTGCTGAAGTTGAAATTTTGGTGCANGGATCCACTTCACTAACCCAGCTTATAGCGGCAGATGCGGAGGGTAATTTCAGCCTACTGCTAGAGGACCTCGAAGATAGCACTTATAAAATTGGTGGTACGGCAACTGATACTGCTGGTAATACCAGTCTACAGGCTCAACCTATCACCCTGATTGTTGACACCGTTCCACCACAAATCAAGATAGTCTTTGATGTCCAGCCAGTTATTGGTCAATCTAACCGTCTCCAAGCTGCCAGTGAAATTGCCAACGTTCGTCCACAAATCCCAATAGAAATTACAGACCGTGGTGGATTAGCATTTGTAGACTTATTNTTACTGGAAGGTTACGCTGAGGTTTCTCTAGACGGAGGTAAGCGTCGTAGTGGTCGTGGTGGATACAATCTGACAGAGAAGGTCATTCCACTTCGTGATTTAGTAGACGGAGCGACTTACCAAATTAAAGTGGTAGCTTTAGATCTTGCTCAGCAAAGAACAGAAACCAAAATGGAGTTTAGAATAAACCGGAANGCTCCAGACCGAACAGCTCCACAAGTTGTTTTTACTTCCCCAGGTATTGAAGGTATGTTTACTGGTAATGCCAACTTACCGATTAAAATCAATCTATCTGACGCTGAGAGTGGCTTAGATCTTAATTTAGAAAATATTGAGCTAACCTTGACTAAATCGGCTGATAGTCAAATTGTTCCAGTTCAGGACTTTTCGTTAGATAGTAGCGATAGCAAATCAGCNAGCCTTATGACGTTCCCGCTTGATCCTCTCTTAACCGGACAATATGTTGTCTCAATTAATGTGCGAGACCAAAACCAAAATATTAAGCAGATGGAGCGTTCTTTTCAAGTCTTGGGTCTCCCACCAACCCCAACAATACCTCAGCTGAATCGACTTCAGGAAGATGACCCGGTAAGTGNTNCCNCAGGAACATTTGACCAGTTTATTCAAACACCNACCACCACAATTGAGGGGCAACTCGACATCAATTTTATGCCTGGCGGTGGAAGTGTTGAATTCTTCGTTAACGGAAATGTGGTTGCGACAGCACCTGTTGATGCCCTGACTGGTAATTATATTGGTAAGGTACCACTGATCGANGGGCGGAACGANATCGTGCTAGTAGCNGTTAATGCTATTCGTAAGAAAAGTAACCCCTCAGAACCAACACATTTGGTCCTAGACACTCAGGCTCCCATTTTTGAAGCCCTCGAACCTACANATGGTCTAGTCTTGAAACAAATTAACGAAATTCGAGCTATAATTAAAGACTCGACAGTTATCTCTTCAGCAATCAGCGGTGTTGATTTATCTTCGCTCCAAGTAGCACTCAATGACACACAATTACCAGCCAACGACGCTAANACACCAGAGATTGACGGCTGGCAATACGATATCTTATCAGGGCAACTGATNGTTCCAATCACAACCCCCTTGGCNGATCAATCATCACANGCTATTAAAATACAGTTAGCAGATCGGTTAGGTAACATGGCGACTGAAACGAGTGTTTTCATGATTGAAACTGATCTGGACGATATAACCAAACCTGTTATCTCTGGAGTCAGCCCAGCTGAAGGTACAACAGTTAATGGTGAAGAGTTAGCTAGCCCAGAATTTGCATTGCGAGGTTCTGCTTATGATATTGATAGTGGATTAGCTGAAGTACAAATTCGATTGGATGGACAAACAATAGATTCCAAGGTTTTTNCCTATAGAAATCAACAAAACTTCGAAGATCCGGGCAAAATTGAATTTCGACCAGATACTATCTCAGACGGCGATCATCTATTAACAATTTATGCTCTTGACAAGGCTGGTAATGAAAGATTAGTTCACTCTAGATTTACAGTCGATGGTGGAACAGTGACACCCGTTATTGACCCATTACCACAATATCTAAGCAAGCGAAGAGTTCTGTTGACCGGTATGGCAGAACCTTTGGCCAAAATTCAGATTTTAGTTAATCAAAAGCCTGCAGGTACAGTCTTTGCAGATGCTGAAGGTAAATTTAGCCAAGCCGGGTTAGCACTCGACGAGGGAACTAATATTATTTCTGCGATTGCCAGCGACGAAGGTAATAANGTCAGCCCACCGTCGGAATCCCTGTCAATATTGGCGGATATTCGTCAGCCGCTAGTAGGCAATCCTGAGCCTAAGCCAGGAACGAACTTGAGTCAATCCATATTTACTATTGAGGCGGATTTGGGAGACAATCCGGGTGGTAGTGGAATCGATCTTTCTAGCATTCAACTNATACTNGATGGAAATAAAAACTTATATGAATTCGACTATGATTTAGAGAAACAGCGAATCAGCTATACTCCGGCAATCAACTCGACCGANTTAACGGAATTCGATGAAGGTGCACATACTTTCCGTGTAGTAGTGTCTGATCTAGCAGGTAACACTACTACTTTCAACTCAGGTAAGTTCTGGGTTAATTTTGCGCCACCTATCATCAGTCAAAATTTACCACAGGACGGGGATGTACTTTCCAATGGTGAAATCGAAATAACAATTTTGTCAGAAGATAAAGACCTAGCAGATCCAGCTTTCAGCCTCCNGCTAGTAACTGCTGAAGATGAAACAATACCAATTGATCAAGAATACGAACCTCAGAAGGGNAGATTGCGAGTCCAACCACAGAATCCACTGGAAGATGGTGAATATGCTTACTACGTAACAGCGATTGACTTAGCTGGAAATCAAAGTCAAAAGACAGTCAAATTTAAAATTGATTCACAGGTTGCAGATGATAGTCCACCAACGATCATGCCTCAATTTCCACGTCCGGGCCAAGAAGTTAGTTCAACCAATTTTATGGCCATGGAATTTCAGGTGGTTGACTCTGACAGCCAAGTTGGTTTTGAGGAAATGAGTGTTGAAATCAACGGTGTAGTATATAATGAACTCTTCGGCCCCGGAAGTGCAAACCGGTTTAATCGTAATACAGGTGACGTGATACTATACGCTCGCTTGCAGTTGGAACTAGGTGGTTTGGAAGATCCACTGGAACTGGGCGGGTTGGAAGATCCACTGGAATTGGGCGGGTTGGAAGATCCACTGGAATTGGGGGCATTGGAAGATCCAATGGATCTAGGAGCCCTAGAACGTCCACTGGAATTGGCTACGGGTCTCAATGCGGTTAGTATTACTGTTCCTGACATGACTGGTAACTTCAGCCAATTTACAATGAGCTTTGATGTGACACTGGAATCACCGACAGCACCAGAAATTATGGCTGAGCCACCACCCCCACCCCTTCCTCCGGGCATTGANCCTCGGTTCAAGTCTTTCTATATTGGCCAAGTTGGTATTATGCCAAATACAGTTCGAGCTGGTGAAGCATTTGATATTTCGTTCAACGCCAACCAGAATGTGGTGGCGGCCTTGTTAGATCTATCATATTTAGATTCAACCTTACCNTCGGATGATATTGGCCTAGGTCAAGATCCTCCACCTTGGGCTANTGATGATAAGAAAAAAGAAGTTTGGGAACAGATCAGAACTATTCCGGAAGAAAGATCAGACCTAGAGATTGATCTATTTAAATTTGTATGGCTGAAATTNGAGACGATTTCNCCTAAACCGTATGCNGTTCCAGCNGAAGCAGAAAGATATATGGCGATNTCCGAAGTAGCAGAATCCTCTGAAAGNACTTCCGGNGATAAAACAATTCGCTTGTTTGTAGTTACAGAAGATACTGATTCAGNCCAGTTATGGGTTGATTATCGGCAGATTTTTGTCGGATTTGAAAACCCAAGCCTAAGCGGCGGAAAAAGTACCAATCGACAAAGAAGAGGGCGCCAAGCCTCACGTTTATTTACTAATCGGATGGTAGATAATTCATCTAATCAAGACGATCAGACAGCTTCAGGGGAGTTTGAGTTTGAGGCATATTTTATAGAAATTAACGAAAAAAATGGAAANGTCTATACTAATACACCNGAAGTTCCNTTAGTNGGGCAAATGACAGACAACGCTGGNGGNCGNCAGGCAGAAGTNGAGATCTTTGTCAATGATAATACGATGGGTATGGCCAGCGTCAGTCCAAATGGTGTTTTCACTTTACCCAGAATTTTGCTGGACGATGGAACTAATAAAGTTACAGCATTTTCACGTAGTGAATCCCAGCTTCAAAGTCCGGTATCACCACCGATAGTTTATTTTTTAGATCAAGAAGCACCAAAAGTTGAATTCGTGGAATTACCAACCCATGCGAGTCTATCCAGCCAAAAAATAAATATACTGTATCAGGATAATAGTAAAACAACGGCACAGTCGATCACGCTGGTGCTTAATGATGTTCCGGTGGCTATTGATACCAGTAGTAGCGAGTCCGAACTAACCATAGACTTAATGGATGGTATCAATAATCTTGGACTATCTGCTATCGANTTAGCAGGTAATGTGAGTGAANTTGTTGAAACCACACTTGTGCTGAGTACATCNCCCCCNCAAACNGCACCCACTGATTTAAAAGGCGGTCTTGGATTTTCTGGNTCAGAGCTAGTGATTCGATGGGTAGCTGACCCCAATGCCTTATCCTATAACGTCTACCGATCAGAAAGCCAGATTTTCGATGCCACATTCCTGGCTCCGCTTCAGCCTAAGCTAAGCCGGACAACATTTACAGATGTTAATGTTGATTTAGGAACAACCTATTTTTATGCGCTAACATCCATTAGCCCCTCAGGCCTTCCAGGCGCCGTAACTTCGGAAAACGTCAATGTCACGATCATTGCTGCATCTAAGGGAGGAACCGCAGCTCTGGCTGATGGAACTAGATTTTCTGCTAANCGGAGAGCTATTTCTCGCGACGCAACTCTTTTTACAGCCGTTTCACTTTTATCTGTACCAGATGATGAGTTACCGATGCTTCCAGGTGCTATCGAAAATACTGGGCGTAGGTTCCGAGCTATTTCTCAAAGNGGAGATGTATTTAGTAACAAATTTAGTAAATCGGCAACAGTAGCTATTCCCTACCCCCAAGAACTAAGCCCGGCTGATCTTAGCCTGTTCCGTTTAGTTGAAGGNCAAAAGTGGGAACAAATCACTAACGCTAAAATTGACGAACAAAAACAAACATTCATATTTAATACTAAGTACTTTGAAACCTACCGTCTGTCGGGTTCAGTCGGTCGTCCATGGGACATTAATGCCGACAGCCGAGTAGACATTCAAGATCTGGTGACCGTAGCTAATAACTTNAGTCAAGTTGGACCTAACTTAATGGGAGATGTTAACGCTGACGAAATCGTAAATATCCAAGACTTAGTGACTGTAGCCATTCATTTTGGTGAAGTTTATGAAGATCAGCCTAGTAGCGCACCACAACAGGTCTCAATCGAATCGGCCCGTGTTAAGATCGGTTTACAAGCCGGTATATCTAACTCAGTAGAAAGTAGTTCATCTAGAATCCTCGAACTTACTGTCAATTCTACAAAAATAGATGATAACTGCCAAATTGTTGGCTATCAATTCGGTATAGAATATGACCCATACCTATTGACTGTGGTTGCTATTGACCGTTCTGGAGATCAAAAACTAGATCGTGTTAAACCATTGTTAGAAGTAGGGAAAATCAAAAATGTGACAGGTCTACGTATCGATAATCAAACTAGTAATTCAACAGAGATGGAATTAGCAAAAATAAGTTTCCGTCTAAAAGGAAATACAGTAGAAGCTGTCAGCTCAATTCGGGTGAAAAATCTAGCGGTGGCTGATACTAATTCAGAATTGATACCAACACATATCGAGACCAATGTCAACTATAGTGAAAATACGCCGAGCCCCATGGTATTTGAACTAGGACAAAATTACCCAAATCCATTCAATCCAGAGACTTGGATTCCATATCAATTAGCTGCTGATGCGGAGATAGAAATCGAAATTTACAATACTACAGGAGTTTTAATCCGTAGCCTCAAGATTGGATTCAAACCAGCAGGAGAATATGCTAGTATGGATCAAGCCGCTTATTGGAATGGGCGTAATCAATACGGAGAACAAGTAGCTAGTGGTATATACTTCTACCGTCTGAAAGCTAATTTGTCATCCCAGAACGAGCAGCCCAATCCTATCTGGCAAGCAAGCCGAAAAATGATTATACTCAAATAAGGCTTGAGGTTTGATCCTCGGTTAACGGAGAATTCTAGTATTTAATTGTTATGATTGAAAAGTTTGTGAATGGAAACCGGGATTTTGTAGAAGGCAATTTTTTGGATAATCAGGCCTACTATCATAAAATTTCTCGGCAACAAAAACCAAGTTTATTGTGGATTGGTTGTGCTGACTCTCGGGTCTGTCCAACAACTATCACCAATAGCCAATTGGGAGAAATTTTTGTCCATCGCAATATTGCTAACATTGTTTCCACTGGTGATACGAGCATCTCTGCTGTTTTAGAATATGCCATCGGTCATCTGAATATCTTAGATGTTGTTGTCTGTGGGCACTACAATTGCGGTGGTATCCAAGCTTTGGATACAGGAGGGAATACGCCCATTATCGAAAAATGGCTGCAACCAGCAACTGAAATCTTAGATACAGTTCGAGATGATGTTGAGTTATCTTCCAAAGACAGATTGAAGCAATTAGTCGAAGCTAACGTTCGATTACAAGTCAACCGATTAACTGATTTCCCAATTATAAAGGATATTAATGAAAAAGTAAGATTGCATGGTTGGGTCTACGATCTAGAAACTGGAAAATTAGCATCCGTTTACTAATCAAGACATTAAAACTAAGAAGGGAACACCAGAATCTTAATTGCTGCCAAAATTAGCTTGATTACCGAACTGTTTATCTTGGATACGGAAGAACAAAATTTAAAAATTAGGATTAACTTAATTTAGATATAATTGACTCCCAATCCCAGATAGTTTAGAAATATCACTATTAGCCAAGGAGACTTAGACTTGCATAACAAACAACTTATATTAGCCCTAAGCCTGATTCTAGCTTACTTGTTAGTTGGATGCTCCGTTGCCACCAAATCGGTTTCGACAACAAACGAGGATATGCATCATATAACCGAAGTTGATAGCCACGGCAACGTCATTATCGGCTCTATTAACAAAGACCAATCTCCACACCTGAAAGTTGGACAAACTTTGCGAGTTCGATTTGGTAATGGGAAAGAAATTACCTGTCCACTGGTCATTGATTACGGAGATGTACCCAAAGGTCAGTATCTGGCTCGTTTTGATAGAGATGATGGAAAAATAAAATTTGCTGTCAATGAGGGATCAATTGCCGAAAAATTAGATCTTACCAAAGACACAGAGGTTAATATCGAGATAGATAAGTGAATACCATTGGGATGAAGGGTAGAATCAAGAAATAAGCCCCCTAATCTCCAGTATGAGCGTTGGTCGAGTAAAGCTTAGGACTAAATTCTAGCATGCTGTGATTCAGGTGGAGCTTGATAGGCTATGTTTAGATGAGGTGTCTCTAGCTTCTGATGGTCACTGTGGCGAGATTTCAAACAGCTTTCCAAAGTCCCAGAGACCAATAAAGTACGTTCAACTGGATAAGGCGCTTGGCCGGTTAAATACATCTCTTCGATCTTCTTGATTAGACAAGCTGAATAGGTAACATTCGGTGTTGGAGTTAGGAAAAACTGATTAGATACTATTTGGCCGTTAACCTGTCCGGCGAAGCAATAATCCCGAACGGCACCATTTAGCATTAACAAGACACTATTAAAACCATCGTTATGTTCAATCAGGTAAGCGGATGGGTTGTCAACTAAACGGTACAACTCGCCGGTACGAATTAAGTCCTGGGTACGGCCGTCTTGGTCAGTCAAACCACACGGTGTATCACTTCTAGACAAAGCAGCCTCTAATAAATCCATCGACCACAACCCGTCGCGGCCAGCTTGCCAAACAGAATCACCGTCTATCAATTGTACTGAACTCACTCCTGACTCGCCACCTTGCCTTCTTTCAATCATACACTGCATAGCCTCTAGGGCATGGTAATCCATTGGATCTGAGCCACCAACTCCAACCATTAAGGCAGATTCCAGCTGACACCCAAAATCTAGTTCCAAATCAGGCAAACGCCAAGTGACAGGCAAAGAAGAACCGGCTAAAATNGGNAAATTGAGCCGATTGCTATCATCAACCATTTCTTTNGCTTTTTCAAAACTATANGATAAGTGCTTNTCATTGAAGATNGGAACTGATCGTCCGTCTTGTTCAAANACCTCAACACAAGCTTTGAAAAANTCATAACGNGGGTATAGTATCTGACCTAATTGATTGGAAGGNTAATTTCCATGCTCTCCTATGATAAGGATNCCGTCGACNGCNANTTGATCGCNACCACAGCGTAGNGTTTCAGCTATTGTATTGTAAACGGTAAACCCGAATTCTTTAGCTCGATCCNGGCTTTGNTCTCCAACAGGCTTTTGCTCAACATAGAGACTAACAACTTCNGTCCCTGGGTNCTGCCACTTACCAGCGTAAGGGTAGCCAACCATCAGGCGATCAGNAAANTGCTGGGCATGTGATAAGTAAGTGTAAACGGTGGTTATAACAGCTATCCGCTTTTTACCTGAGCTTTCGATTGGTTGATTCATCATGTCACACTCCGTTGACCATTAACTAAGTTCGCCAGAATGTCGATTCCGGATTTGCCTGGTAGGCAATTTTGAGATGTGGGGTCGATTGTTTACTTTGTTCTTGATCTAGACTATCAACACCAGCGATTACTAAGCCACTGGTCAACAAGGTTCGTTCAACCGGATAACTGGGTTGACCGGTCAAAAACATTCGTTCTACGTTGTTTACTTGAGGTGAAAAGAAATTAGCTAGGGATGTTCTAGCGGGTGGCATAGGTAAATACATTTGAGTTGAGATCGGCTGATCTTGATTTTTCAGTGTGGCGGCGAAATTAAAATCTTCAATTAAACCACTCATCAGAATCATNGTTGATTTTAANCCATCACTATGTTGATAATGGTAAGCGATTGGATCTTTAACAATTTCCTGTAATTCATTCCAATTTGGAAATATATTATTAAAACCTGATCGGCTTGGTTTAAGTGTATGACTACGACTAAGTGCTGACTCGAACAATCGGCGTGACCAAACCCCGTCGTGATAGGCTTGCCAGAAAGATTCACCTCTGTAAGCCTGTAACCAATCGACACCTGTCTCCCCACCAGCCCTACGTTCAACCATACATTGAATGGTCTCAAGNGCATGAATATCATAACCATCAACCCCCCCNTAGGCTACGCCAANGGCTTCTTCTATTTCTGCTCCCAATGGCATTTCAATAGAAGGAGTACGCCAAGTAACAGGAAGAGAAGAACCTGCCATAAAAGCNAATCCTAGCTGTTGAGATTGGTCATACATCTCTTGGCACCAGTCCCAATCCCAAGATAGGTGCTTATCATTGAAGATAGNAGCTGTTTTTCCACTAGCTTTGTAGACATNAATGATTTTCTGGTATAGCTCATAGCGAGGGTAGAGTCTTTGACCTTTTTCGTTAGTAGGATAGTCGCCATGCTCACCAATTAAGAGAACGCCATCGACGGCTAAACTATCNCCACCTAAGGTGAGAGCGTCTGCTACGGTAGGATAAATTTTCAGATTTTGAAAACGTTCGGCACGATCTTGGCTTAAGTCATTATCCCCTACCTGCTCAACATAGAGCGATACTAAATCCATTGCTGGGTAGTGATGACGATTCTCCCACCCATAACCTTCCAAAAAGCGATCAACAATATGCTGAGCATGTGAATACTTGTGATAAACGGTNACGACNGCAGCAATTTTAGGTCGATAAGCCATAATTTTAATTCCTAATCAAGGTTCATACCCTATAATTTTAACAACGAATACGAACAATTAGCCTCAGATGGATCGAAAAAACGGTTATACATTCCAATATCATTTAGTTATTCTNTCCAATTGCTNANACCAATTTATGCTGTTTGGNNNTANTATAGACCAGACCAATGCTGATCAGGGTTNCAATATCAGCTACTAANGNAATAACAAAACAATAAATATGCAAAGGATGATTTGACTAGACATCACCCGTTAATCAATCACTATTAACTCGTTATTATAAACATAATTCTAAAAAAATACAGAGAAGAATTTTCTTAGATGAGTGATCAGAAGCTATTCTCTATTCTTAATTTTTTTCATTAGCCCAATTCTTTTAGAAAAACCATCAATACATGGAAATAGTTAGCCATCCAATTTTTCTCAAAATGTGTTCCTGAGTAGGTTTTTACTGGTTAAGACACCGAATATCTGATAGTAACTGACCCGGGACAACTGTCTATATTTAACTCTAGTCCATCTTCCATTAAAACGTACCCACAAGCTTTTAGTTGTAATCCTGTATCAAAGTTAAAAACTTCGTATTGAATATCAGATTGTAAACCTTGAAGATTGAATTTTCTGAGATTTGAATTATTTTCTTGTCGACGAAATGCTTGTATCACGCCCACCCCCAAATCTGGACGGTCAAACTGCCAAGCGATCCATGATTTTTGTGAAGTGCTATAATCGGTNAGNGGATAAAAATCGCCACTAAAAATGTCTTTGANCTCTGNATATTCAGCTAACANTTGAGNGGCTGAGTTCCAAATTGAGGGATCATCGTAATAGTCTAAGGCAAGAGTAAAATTNCTTCCCATNCCNCTACGAAAATGGTAAGGNTCAAGAGAGATAGANCCAACTCCGTGTAGAGGCANCCAAAAAGACAAACCNTACGTAGCAGATTGTTGAGCAACNGGGTCCCAGCATAAGTCGCTTCGCCATAGTAGNAGTGATCGGCGNAGCATCTCAAAATCGATTCGACGNCCTCCACTGGCACAATTATCAATAATTAACTTCTCATGAGANTCNAATAGATGATCAAAAAAACCATATAATCCCATNATATAGCGAATTTCNGTTATACCTTGCTGATCTGCAGTATCATTATGTCGCCANTAGTTNAATGGATACATATTAAAGTCGTGCCGGTAGATATCTATACCAACNTCATTTATGATNGAAGAAATTTTAANTTTTAACCATTCTAAAGCGCCTGAATTGGCTAAATTGAGTANGTGGAACCCATCATTGGCCTGATACTGCTGATCAGGGGGAAANTTTTCGGTATATAGCAACCAATCATTATGATCTTTGTAAGTTTGTGAGTCAATCATGACCCGTTCTGGTTCGAACCATAGTAGAAAATTTAGGCCATATTGGTGAGCGGTATCTGCCACTGGCTTGACTCCATTGGGATACCTATTGGGATCAGGTGTCCAGTTTCCAACCCATCTGGCCCAATTATGTTGGCCTGTTTTGGAGTCTTGACATAGGTACCAACCTGCGTCGACCCACCAGGTATCCACTGGTAGGTTGTTACCTGAGACACGTGTAATCCCCTCAATCATGTTGGTTGATGTTGTTGATTCAAAAGCTACTTTAGCATGGGGAGAAGCACTAATTGGAGGACTAACTGTTTGGTTATTGAAGGAGGGGGTGAAATGTGTGCGTAATAGCCGTCTTAGGTGATTTTGCCCACGCATCCGATTACCATTGTAGAATAATAACAGGATCGCAGGTGTACGAATCTTTTGGCCAGGGAATAAGGCTAATTCGGTAATTTCCATACCTGCACTAAAATTAATGCTCCCAGAGTTTTGACAATTGAAAGATGCTTGCCACTGACCGGTCCAACCAACCCCAGTAATTATTCCCGTTCTATCTGGTTTTTCCAAATTAAAAAAAGGTAATACACCATCTGAAGATCGACCTCCATACGGAGCAAATTTCTTTTCTTCACCAGCAACCAATATATCTTTTTTAGGTTGAAAGTCTGTGATACGTGCACGACTACCTTCAGCGTGGTGAAGAATACAAGGACTATTCTTACCAGTAAATAGTGTCAGGTTCGCAGACTGAATATCAGAGAGNATCGGAGTTTTATAATTGCCTTTATTTTCAAAATAAACGACCCATTCGAATGCAGGATAATCGGCATACTCAGTTAAAATAAATTGTATTTCTAGCCCATTCTCTGGTTCTGATATAACCAGAGAATGTTTCTCTCGCAATTCATCTACTGTAGCACTAAGCTGATTGGTCTGCCAATTTCTAATGAGATCAGTAGATAGTTCACCGCCGTAATAAAAAGAAAAGGCTAGATTTGACAAGTCAGATGAGAGGAAACGGNTTGACCATTCTTTCGAAATCGACATTTCTTCAGATGTTGGTTTCATTAAATCTATAGAATTCATTATATTTTGTCTATGATCTTTTCTTAATAGTGAATTAAGTCTATTTATTTATATCNATTTTATTGATGGNGCGAGGTTCCTTGACTTGAAGCATACACAACCANCTAAGAAGAATCATAATTGTTAAAATTCCAAAGGTTCTTTGATAGCCAAATCCGCTAATCAATGGCCCAGTACAAATTGGTAATAAAGCCCGGAAAGGAGCTATGATTGCCGCGCGAAGAGCCACATAAGTAGGTACATTCTCAGGCTTAGCAAACTCTAAGGTTATATTCATGCTAGGAATTTCCAATCCACTTTGGCTAATACTAACCAAAGAAAAAATTAGATAAAATATCCATATAGATTTAGCAAAAAAGACCAAACCCACTGCTATTACAGCTAAGAAAATATTGAAAACTAGCGCGATGGAATTACCTCGTTGATCTGATATATACCCCCAAACGGGCTGGCCTAAAATACGACCAGCACTCAAAATACCAGTAAACCAGACAATCTGNAACTCACTAGCAGCAACTGTTTCGGTGGCTAAAACGGTTAGGAAAGGAATAGCCGTTGGGAAAGCCGATAAAAAAGCTTGACTGACGAGGTAAAACCGAAAATTTCGGTCTGTCATAAAAATATCNAGAGCCTCAGCAAAGTAAGTTTTCAGTTGTTTGTCGTCACTCGGCGTTGAAGGTGGTTCATCAATAAAACCCAAGGGTATAACACTGATTGTTAAAACAGTTGCACCAAGAAAGAAACAAGCAGCATAGTTATAAGGAAAATCAAACCTCTGGATTAAGTAACCAGTCAAAACCATACCTCCAAGACCAAAGAGCCCGCCAATACCNGCACCGACTCCATACATAACACCCCTCTGACGAGTGGGGATAACCTTGGAAATCAAGTCAAAATAAGCTGGNCCATTACAACCCATACAAAGAGTATGAAGAGCAAAAAAGAGACAAAAAATAGTTAGGAGCGTTGTAGCAGAAATAGAATTATGGAATAACAGAAGTGGTACAATGCTAAAGATGGCAGCCCGCTCAACTAGTGCTAGTGTTAATACATAAATCCGCTTGTANGTTAAACGTTGGACCCAACTAGCAGCTAAAAGCTGTGGCAAGAAGAAACCACTAATATTGATGGCAGTCACAATGCCAACCCAAATTTTATCTGGGCTTAAACGGCTGACAAAAGCGGGTAAAAGTGTATCGGGGTTAAAAAAAAGGATACCTAACGAGAACCCAATTACATCGGTGAGACAAGCAAAATAATTAAACCGGTGTCGTCGCTTTGGATTCGGTGGTGATGAACTCAATCCGTATTCCCATTTTTAAATCTATCACTTAAGATTGATCATTATTGCAAACTTGTACTTTAATAATCAAGTCACGATCTCATTAAAAACTTAACTTCAACAACCAATAATTTGGTCCGAGGAAAATATAGGTTACCTAAATGAAGTTTGATTTTCAGGGTTGGAAGAAGTCTACTTAATTAGACCTCAGATGAAATAACGCNGGGAAACAAGATCATACGAAAGTAGGAGACGGAAATTCGGGNAAAATCAGGAATTTTTCAAAGNAACTAANCNTTTAAGTCTNCATTCACGAATTGGCTAAACTTTCCACACTCTGATCTTTGAGAGGTGAATTCCAGTCAATTTGACTATCGTCATCAGAAAACCGTTTGAGCCCTACAGCCATGATTTGGTCATCATCGACCTTCTGTAAAGCTGTGTAACGAGGATGATGAGAATCTTTATAAGGATCATTTCTAGCTGCATTGTAACAACAAATCATGGTCCAACGTGGTTGGTCAGAGTAATTTCGATCTGATCGGTGTAAAAGGTTACAATCAAAAAAGACAACGTCTCCTGGCTCCAATTCACAGTAAACCAAATCCAATCTTTTTTCTGCTTCTGCCACTTTTTCAGGGTCGGCACCTGCTTGGCCACCAGTCACACCATGGTTGATTCGTCCCATTAGGTGCGAGCCCTTAAGCACTTGTAAACAACCGTTNTCTTTTCGTGCAGGGTCAACTGCAATCATCACNCTAGATAGTAGAGGAAACAGNAGNCCATTTTGGTACCAGTATCCATAGTCTTGNTGCCACTCCCAAGTCCCNCCAANTTTAGCGTCTTTCAAGATCATTTTTGAGTGATAATGNTANACTTCNCCTGACAGAATATGTTCCATCGAGTCAACAATCCGCTGGCAACGGGCAAACATACCATATAGACTGTCTCCAGGATGATTCCATAGCGATAACCGAACCGATCCACCCTCAGCATCTTGTCGGCTATAAGAACGTTCTTCTAACTCACGATCCAACTTGGCTGCACGCTGAAGTAACTGTATTTCTGTCTGATCAAACATCTGGCGGACAATCACATATCCGTCTTGACGGTATTCAGAAAGTTGTGGGATAGTTATTGCAGGCATTTTTTCTTTTTCCAATCATCTACGATGTAACTCAGGATTCGAACTGATACCCAATCCTAGCATAGATCCGTAGGTAGTTGGAAAATATAATTTTTGTTATTTGGTACTATTTGACGTTTAGATAACTTGCAATTCCGAACCCACTTCAATACAAGTCAGTTTTTTTCAACATCTCCTGGAATGGTCCACCTCAAAATCCAAAAACTGTTAAAAAATTCATCAGTCGAATTTCAAGGAACCTAGAAGATCTATCTGGTCAGAATTTTCATCTTTCGTGCTTCTATATAATATAATTATCGATATCGATCTAACCAAAAGACGTTGGCACTCTTCATTTTTAAATCTTCTTTCCTAATCCCATATTGGGATACCCGAGGCTTTACATGTTTCCTTGTGAAATTAAAGAAGTTGATTCTCCGTGTTTGTTGATATGTTAGGTGTGTTACCCAAAATTAATGTATCTTATGTTGATCCAATCAGATTAAAATAGTGTATAAATGAAGGGAGCCAAGGGTGAAGTTTGAGCAAAAATTAATAAAATCCCCAACAATACCAAAATTACAAAAATTGGCATCATCCAAAACTTTTTTCTCATCTTCAGAAAATTCCAAAACTCCACGATTAAAGATAACTTTCCCATC
>PBVO01000069.1 GCA_002729015.1 Candidatus Poribacteria bacterium | reverse complement strand
ATATTATTTGTCTCCTTTAATGGGTAAGATAAGAATCAATTAGGTCGAACAAAATTAATAATCTGTATCAAAAACTAATACTACACATGATCTTAGTTTAACTAAAAACTTAATTGACAACCTTAGTATAAGAATTCTCAAGCAGTCTGACGCTTTTGTATTCTGAGCTGTTAGAAGACACTTTAGAAAAAATTTATTAAAAAATACTGGTTGTTACAGCACGAATTGAGCTACCTGCGTGTGTCAATAATCATTCACTCATTGACCGAGTCAATCCTCATCCTTGATTTTCAACGAAATTGACCAAAAACTAATCTTTCTAAAAAGCCATTTGGATTTGGGTAGAGGGTGCCCACGGCTACAAAAATGAATATCCACTATATCTAAATGAGATTAAATATTCTGCGATCGACCGCACTCAGCTTATTTGTTCTGATTGAAGTGAACTATCCTATTCTATCACCACAATCAGGTTTAATTTTGTTTGCTTTTTTAGGTGTAGAATTTACACTTGCGAATGAGCCTGTTTTTGTTATCCAGCAATCATTCCTTTCGAATAAAGATTGGCTAAAAAGATTATGTCACTTTCTCCTAGCAATTGGGACTATAGGTTGCTTTGCCTACATTTTCGTTCAAACGGAACCTTTATTCAAAAAATTTTGGGTAGATGATCGGTCACTAGGAAATCGGGCTGGGATGGAGTCAATTGTTGATTATACAGTCGGTTCAATCGGCTTATTACTAGTATTGGAATCAGCCCGACGGTCTATTGGCTGGATATTACCAGCTCTAGCCGTTTTGTTTATGTCTTATTCAATTTTTGGCTCAATTTTACCAGATTGGTTGTTTCCCCATCGTGGCTATACATGGTCGCGTATTGTTAGCCAAGTTTTTCTTGGTTCTCAAGGGGTTTTTGGTATTGCCTTGAGAGTGATGTTTACCTACGTATTTCTGTTTGTATTATTTGGTAATGTTTTAGAAAAGACTGGCTCTACTAGTTATATTATTCGTCTAGCAGAACGTATTTTTAAACCTACAACAGGTGGATCGGCAAAAGTAGCAGTTATCAGCAGTGGTGTGATGGGTTCACTTTCAGGAAGTGCCGTTGCAAATACAGCAACAACAGGTACTTTTACAATTCCTATGATGCAGAGTGCTGGGTTTAAACCTACCATTGCTGCAGGTGTAGAGGCTGCTGCTAGTTCCGGTGGTGCCTTAATGCCACCGATTATGGGGGCTGGCGCATACATGATGCTGGAACTAATTGAGCCAAGTGTGACGTATCTGCAAATTATAAAATCGGCTCTCGTTCCTGCAATCTTATATTATACGGCACTTCTTTTGATTGTTCATTTCTATTCTCATCGACTACAACATGCTCAAGGTGTACTTGTGAACGACTTGGCACCTAGCACCAACGATACTCCACATCATCAAGCCCAAGGCTGGCTGTTTTTGTTGGCCTTCTCCATCTTAATCCTATTTTTAACACTAAAGTTTACCCCCTCTCGAGCTGTCAGTTTAAGCTTGGTTTTTACGTTGATAGCTAGCCATATTAGTCCGCACACTCGGCTTACTTTCCATGATCTATTAGATGCTTTTATGAAGACAGCCACAAGTGCTACATCTTTAATCACTGCAGCCGCATGCGTTGGTATAGTCCTGGGTATGGTTACCCAGACCGGAGTCGGTACCAAACTCCCTGAAGTTTTACTACCTATGGCTGAACACAGTCGTCTATTAGCTTTTGCTCTATTGATGTTTTCGACTATTTTATTGGGGCTCGGATTACCTTCTTCTATCTGTTATTTGCTGGTTGCTACGTTTATCGGACCAATGTTAGACCAAATGCAGACTCCCCCTCTAGCGGCTCATTTATTTATTTTTTATTTTGGCATGATGGCAATGGTAACACCTCCAGTAGCACTAGCTGCTTATACAGCTGGGGCTATTGCGAAAGCAAATTTAATGCAAACTAGTCTATCAGCTTTTCGCTTTGCTTTAGTTGGTTTTGCCTTGCCTTATGCTTTTGTATTTAATCCCGAATTATTATTAATATCAAAAGATGGTAACCTTTGGAAAATGATTGTTAAAATTGGCTTGACATTTTTTTCTATGATTCCTTTGGCTACCGGTATAGCGGGGTTTGCTAGGTCTGAGTTAACACTCGGACTTCGAGTAGCCTTAGTTCTAGCTGCTTTTCTAGTATTGGTTAGTACAAAAATATGGATTCAGATGATAGTGGTCGGTATCATTATTGGCATTGGAATCATACACTGGAGGTCCAGTTGAGAATTGCTTATATTGCAGCAGGCGCTGCTGGCATGTATTGCGGTACTTGTATCCACGATAATATGCTCGCCAAGGAGCTGATTCAGCAAGGCCACGAAGTAGCTCTAATTCCTACGTATACGCCTCTGAGAACAGATGATGAAGATGTTAGTTTGGGGCATGTCTTCTTTGGCGGTATAAATGTATATTTACAAGAAAAATCGGCATTCTTTCGCCATACACCATGGTTAATTGATCGGCTGTTGGATACTCCATCTTTGCTCAATAGTTTATCAAAATTTAGCACTTCAACAAGTGCAAAAGATTTAGGTAGTTTGACTGTGTCTATGCTCAAAGGCGAAAATGGAAGAC
This sequence comes from Candidatus Poribacteria bacterium, assembly GCA_002729015.1. The sequence continues at coordinate 101,733 of PBVO01000069.1, read as the reverse complement.
AAAAAAAGGAATTAGAAAAGCTAGTTCAGTGGCTCAAAAATGATTATATGCCTGATATTATTCAATTGACTAATTCTATGTTTTCTGGCATGGCTGCTCAGCTTAAATCTCAACTTAATGTTCCGGTAATTTGTGGCTTTCAGGGTGAAGATATATTTCTTGACCAATTGATTGAACCTTATAAGTCTGAAGCTATAACATTATTAAGAGAAAGAACTAACGATATTGACGGTTTTTTTGCTTCTTGTAACTATTATGCTGATTACATGTCTGAATATACCCACAGTGATAGAGAAAAAGTGCATGTTATACCGTTAGGTTTGAACCTAGAAGGTCATGGAGCTACAGAGGAAAAATTAGATGATCATCCCTTCATCATTGGTTATATGGCTCGGATTTGCCCAGAAAAAGGTTTGCATTTACTCATTGAAGCGTTTTACCAGTTGGCAAAAAAATGGGGAAAAGATAATGTTAAATTGAAAGTCGCTGGGTATTTGGGGGGGCGAGACAAAGAGTATTATCAACAAATTGTCGATCAACTCGAAAATTGGAATATCCAAAACTCTTTTGAGTATTTGGGCGTAGTTGACCGTCAAGAAAAAATCCAATTTTTAAACCAGATCCACGTTTTATCAGTACCGACTGTTTATCGAGAGTCGAAAGGTTTATTTGTATTGGAGTCTCTTGCAAACGGGGTTCCTGTAGTTTTACCTAATCACGGCTCTTTCCCAGAGTTGATAGAAGCTACTTCCGGTGGAATCTTAGTACAGCCACTATCAACAGAGGCCATCAATAAAGGTCTTACCGAAATTATGCAGAATTCGGAACTTCGACAAACATTGGGCCAAAGAGGGAAAGAATCTGTCCACCAGAAGTATACTATTCGTCAAACTGGGGTCCGTACACTGGCTGTTTTAAATCGTTATCTTAGCTAAAATTAACTTTAAATTGATTAGGAGATTAGATGCACTGGTTAGCCTTTGCTTTTATGACAATTGCCTCTTGGGGGTTATACGTCAACGTTATTCACATTGGAACCAAAGAGATGGGAGATCCGATCAACGGTCGCTTTAAAGCGTTCCTATTCATTGGGCTTGCGTATTTCATTATTGCTGTCGTTGCACCTATTGTTGTCTTAGTTATGAATAAGGCTGAGTGGCAATTTACATCAAAAGGTGTAGTTTATTCGACTTTAGCCGGTATGGTGGGAGCGATAGGTGCATTTTGTTTGCAGCTAGCACTTTTTAAGGGTGGCCCCCCAACTTCAGTCGCTTCGATTATTTTTGCGGGTGCACCAATGGTTAACGCCGTTGCTGCTGCCTTGGTTTTTAACCCACCCAAAAATGGTTTGGCCGCAGTTAAATGGCAATTTATTCTGGGGGTAGTTCTGGCTGCAGCAGGAGGGTATATGGTTTCAGCTTTTCCGCCCAAATAGTACTGGCCTGATCATGAGTTTTCCCGTTTCAGATTTCCAAACCAAACGCATAATTGAGTTTTCGGATACTGATATGGCCGGAATCGTCCACTTTAGTCGTTTCTTTATTTTTATGGAATCCGTGGAACACGAGTTTCTCCGGTCATTAGGAACAAGTGTCGCGACGGAACTTCAAGGCGATAAGATTGGATGGCCACGTTTATCCGCTACTTGTGACTATCTAAAACCAATCAAATTTGAAGACCAGATTGATATTCACCTTAGCATCGATCGAAAAGGTACAAAATCACTGACCTACTGTTTCGAGTTTTTGCACCAACTTGAAACAGTGGCAAGGGGAAAATTGAGCGTAATCTGTTGTATCTGTAATCCTGACCAACCATTACAATCAATCCCTATTCCTAATTTCATATCTGAGCGAATTCAGGCCAAATCTAAAGGATAGTCATGCACCTTTCTGTGAAAGAATTAAGCAAAATCTTTCGTGTAGATACCCACGAAATAGAGGTGTTACGGGACGTTACTTTTTCCTTAACTAATGGCGAGTCCCTAGCTATAATGGGTCCATCTGGCGCAGGTAAAAGTACACTGCTACACTTGATCGGAACCTTAGACCAACCAACAAGTGGACATATCAAGATTTCTGAACAAAATCCGTTTGATTTGAGCCAGAAAGAATTGGCTAAATTTCGTAATCGAACAATTGGATTTGTCTTTCAGGAACACAACCTTTTACCTCAGTATTCAGTAATTGAGAATACGTTACTCCCCGCATTTGCAACCGGAAAGCCCGATTCAAAAAAAGTCAAATGGGCTGAAAAGATTTTAGCTAAAGTTGGTCTTGCCAATCGAACTGGACACCGACCATCAGAACTGTCGGGTGGTGAGCGTCAGCGTGTTGCTATTGCTCGTTCTTTAATCAACCAACCTAGGCTAATATTGTGTGATGAACCAACGGGTAACTTGGATCATCACACGGCCAATCAAATTTCCGACCTAATTTTTGAACTTCATCATCAAATGAATAATATACTTATTACCGTTACGCATGACACCAATCTAGCTGCTAAATTCCAAAATCGACTAGTAGCAAAACCCGGACATACATTTGCTTATGAATAAAATTGTTTTAACTGGTGCTTCCGGATTGTTGGGTCGAGCTATCATGGCTGAGTTATCGACCAATTTTGATATTATAGGTTTGGGATTAAATCGAATTCATTCTGGCATTCAAAAACTAAACTTATTGGACACAGAAAACGTTAATGAATTCATGTGGACCATTAAACCCAATATACTTATTCATTCAGCTGCGGAGCGACGGCCAGATATTAGCCAAAATGACCCACAAAGAACGGTTGCCTTAAATGTTGAAGCTACGCGGCATTTAGCCAAGTTAGCGTATCAGACGGGGTGTTGGATGATCTTTTTATCTACTAACTATGTATTTGACGGTACGAGTCCACCCTATCGCCCAAAAGATTCGACTAATCCTCTAAATTTGTATGGTCAAAGTAAATTGGATGGAGAGAATGCTGTTCGGGCAGAAACTGACCAATTCTGTATACTTCGTCTCCCGGCACTATATGGTCAGGTTGAATTTTTGAGTGAAACATCCATTACCCAGATTGGTGAACAAATTCGGTCTGCAGAAAAAATTAGTATTGATCATTGGTCTATTCGGCGTCCGACTTGGGTTAATGATGTTGCTGTAGTTTGCAGACAGATAATTGAGCATCGATCCAGTCAATCTAACTTTAACGGAACCTATCATTGGTCTGCTAATGAACCAATGACAAAATACCAGATTGCTAAATCGATGGGAGAAGTGGTGAATTGCTCAACTACACATCTCATACCTGATGTAAAACCACCAGTGGGTGTCCCCCGACCTCAGGATTGTGAATTAGATTGTTCGGATTTAGTTAATCTTGGAATTGGGCAGCAAACACCTTTTCAGAAAGCTATTTACCATTCTTTGATCAGTTTTTTTGAATCTCCCAGTACTTGAACGAGTAATATGAATGTGTTACCCTTAGCCGATCGGCCTGAGCATTTCACCTCTAAAGAAAGGGTACTGGTACTTTATCCGACCCTACCATTCTATCTTCGATAAAAATTATTTAGGAGAAATAAGATGTCAACAAAACCCTACATTGGAGGGCTTTTTATATTTACTTTTCTCATTATGTTTCCGCTTCTTACCATTAACGCGGCGTACAATGGTGAGTGCTGGGTCGTTAGCAACGGCGATACCATTTACAAGCTTGATTCTGCTGATGCCTTAATGGACCCTAATGGCATTACTATTCCGGATGTGAGTCAAGTACAAACAGCAGAAGTTGATCCTAAAACGGGCGTGGTCTGGATTAGTGTTGGCGCTGCTAATACTGTCTTTCGTTATGATACGGCTGTCGGTGATTTTAAACCAATCTCCGGTATTAACCGTCCGAATCGAACATCAGTTAACCCAAGTGATGGCACTATTTGGGTTGGTGGGATAGATAGCGCTTACAAAATCGCTGCTGATGGATCTGGCATACTTGCCACTATCACTGGTTTACTAGAGCCTGATGTTTCGGTTAACATTAAAGATGGAAGCTGTTGGGTTACTGATAAACGTGGTAAAATTGTACGGTATGATGCGAACGGTCAGCCTGCATCCACCCCCTTTTCTTTAAATGAGCCAACCTATGTGGCTGTTAATCCTAACACAGGTAATGTGTGGGCAACAGATACACAAGCAAATATACTAGTTAAACTGAACCCCAGTGGACAAGAAATTAAGAGGATTGAAACATACCCAATGCCAATGTCTCCTCGTGTCAATTCCAAAGATAATAGCTTATGGCTTATTTCTGCCTCCAATACTTTAGTCAAACTAGACGACAACGGATCGGAGCTAGTCAAGGTTGAAGGTGCAGGCATGGCAATTCTGTGTTTAAGCATTAATCCTAAGGATGGTACCGTGTGGATTGCTGATCAGTTTGGATCGAGTTTTCAAGGTGGAGTCAGCAAATATTCAGCCGCTGGTCAAAAATTAGTTGAAAACCCCGTAATGATGCCTTCTTATGTTTCTATTGGGCATTGGTCCGGCCAGTAATAACTCCGATTAACGTGTTGCACAGATCTTGTGCAACACGCTGCTTTTATTCATCTTAATTTCGATTTGAAGGGGAAGGTAGTGTTTTTTTACCTTGCCAGAGTTTCACTGTCATTGTGCTTTTTGGCCTTTTCTATTTCTGGTTTGACCCAAAGCTTACCTTTACCCGATTTCCAGATTACCACCGAAAGTTTTTCCTTTTCCAACAACTCACCAACGGATGGTCAGGAAATATCAGTTTTTATTGATGTCACTAATATTGGTTTGGGATCTCCTACGCTAAATGAGGATCTTATTCTGAACTTATACGAGGGGGAACCTAGAAGTAATCCCATTCAGATTATGTGTCGGCAAGTTATTATTGGTTTAGAACCAGGACAAACAAAACAGTTTGTAGCTCGTTGGCGTGTACCTGTCGGGCAAACCCAAATTCACGCTGAAGTGAACCCATCTAACCAGAAGAAACATATTGCCGAGTCCAATCAAGATAATAACCGTGCGTTTATAACAATCAACGCAGAACCTCGGGTTTTTCCCTCAGCCACTACTGATGAAATTCATTCTACGATCCAGAAGGGAATTGACTGGATAAAATCGCAACAAGGCAGACACAGCCGCACCTGTTTCCAATGTGGTACAGAAAACCAACTAATTCTTAGCTGTGTTATTTGTGGCGCAACCTTGAAAGGATTACCTGAAGACCAAAAAGCTGGTCCTGCTTGGGATTTTGGAGAGGAAAGCCGGCAAGAAACGGCCATAGCTCTTTTGGCTCTTATTTCAGCACGTAAAGCACTTGGACAACCTCCTTTGGATGACCAAGCTATTCAGGAAGGCTTGAGTTTTTTAGTCAACGAAGACTGGAACCAGTTTGAAGTTTACCAACATGCGATTATTGTACCGACTTTGGTTGCCACTGGTGATGCGAAGTATCGGAAGCTCGCTCAATTTTCTGTTGACCAAATTGCGAAAAAACAGTTACCGGTAGGTGGTGATGAATACTCCGACCCTAGAGACAATGGAGGTTGGGGGTATGGATCAACTGCTGACGGTGCACATATGAATATGGTTATTTATGCACTTTATGCGGCCAAACAATGGGGCTTAATTATACCGAAAGAAACTTGGGAAAAAGCGGAAGCTTGGATTCGTCGGAATCAAACTGATACGGGTGGATGGTTGTATAATTTGGTTGACAGTGGCTCACCTTGGGCTGATGGTGTGTATGGTAGTATGACTGCTACCGGCTTATGGGCTTTGCGTGCTTGTGGTGTTTCAATTGAAGATAGTCAAATTCAGAGAGGATTAGAGTGGATTCGTCGCTATTGGACAATTAATCGTAACCCGGGTTCGACTGCTTGGCACTACTATTATTTAGTTGCACTACAAAGGTTCTGTGATATTCCACCCAAGTTGGATCAACTCGTCGGATATGACTGGTATCAAGAAATTGCCAATATGTTGGTGAGCGAGCAGAAGCCCAACGGTCAATGGATTGACTTTCAAGACTATTTTCCTACTACTTGTTTCGCACTTCTCTTTTTGTCTCATTCTCTTCCAGAACCAGTTCAGCCGGATTTGGGGGTTGTTCCTGAAACTTTTCGTTTTTCTCCTCCTTCGCCTAGGGTTGGTGAGCCAATGCAGCTCTCGGTTACTATTTGTAACAAGGGAGCGAGTGCAGAAGGTTTGATAAACATCGACTTTTACATAGAAAACGAAAAGGCTTCATCTTACAGAATTGCTCGGCAGGAAGTAATTATAAATCCTAAATATCGTGAAACTAGTATTTCCATAGACTGGGTAGCGAAAGTTGAAGGGAAAAACACAATTTCCGTCTTTGTTGATCCTGACAATTTCCTTGCTGACCTTAATCGTGAGAATAACAAAGATAGAGCAATAATAAATATTCGGTCTAAGTCAGCCAAAGCTATCGATTCTAAACTGTCTATCAAAAAATTATCATCTGAACTATATCAGATTGGATCCGTATTAGTAAACGTCGCCGAAGAAACTGTGTCAATACCAGGTCAGATTAACATTGTGAGTCCTAGTACAATTTTGGAATTTTTTGCTTGTACTGAACTAGGTAAGACTCACGAGAGTTTGATTATGGTAAAAGCGGAACCAATTCATATTCAGCTGGGTTTATTACGGCTGAATATGACGCCAGGTATGAACCTAACAGTACAAGGGGATCCACACCGGCCGATTGGAGACGAATTACATGTATGGGTTGATTGGAAAAGAGGAAAAGAGATGATTCGTTTATCTGCCGAAGATCTTGTTTGGAATGCTCTTACTAATCAAAAAATGCAGAGAACCAATTGGGTATTTACTGGTGCTCGTATCAAAAATAATCAGTTTACCGCTCAAGTCTCTCAAAGTATTATTGCCCTTCACCGGGACCCTGACACAATTATCAATCATCCACTTTCTGGTGGGATTGACGATCAGACTTTTCGTGTGAATTCAACAAATATTCCGGAAAAAGGTACGCCAGTTACTATCGTAATTCAACAGGTATCTAAATCTTAACGATTTCTATAATCTAAGGTTTTGGTCAAACTCATGCTTCGCAGAAGTTCTTAATTGTACAATCTACCCACCATCGAAAATATTAATTTCACAAAGAACAACTTTTTATTGCTGCAATTTATGGAAGTGTGCGAAGTTTAGTTTGCGATAATATAATTTCGAGTAATAGAAGTACCATGGCTATTGGAAGCAAAAAATCAATAGAAATTTCTCTATAGTTTTGGAAATGAGTCGTTGCAATCTGTGTGGTTTCCATCCGATTAATCTCTTCATAAATAGACTCTAATTTAGCTGTATCCGTGGCACGAAAATAGGTCCCACTTGTAGTTTGAGCTATTTCCTTAAGTGTTTCTTCGTCAACATGGACTCTAATTTCTCGATATTGCTTGCCAAATATAGGATCATTGTATGGAATCCTTGCTCCACCCTCTTTACCCATACCAATAGTATAGATTCTAACACCAAAGAGTTTAGCTATTTCCGCCGCCGTTTGCGGAGTAATTTCGCCAGCATTGTTTTCCCCATCAGTTAACAGGATTGCAATTTTACTACTCGTAGTTGAATTGCGTAGTCTGTTAACTGTGGTTGCAATAGCTGATCCTATAGCAGTTCCATCCTCGATCATTCCAACTTTGATAGTTTCGAGAATTTCTCCTACTACATGATAGTCGAATGTTAAGGGACATATAGTTAAGGCTTGTCCTGCAAAAACAATAAGACCAATACGGTCTTCTTTTCGGTTTTTTAGAAAGTCGTTGATTACCGATTTAGCAACTGTCAATCGATTATCAGGTTCAAAATCTTCGGCCATCATACTGCCAGAAACATCTAAAATTATAAAAACATCAATTGCCTCTTTACTCGTTTTGCTTTGGCTGTCAAGGACCTGAGGTCGAGCAAGAGCTATGATCAATAAAGAAAATATGATTCCTCTCAGTAACGATAACAATGGTCGAGCTTTAGCCCAAAAGCCAATTGGTATCTCCTGTGTTAGATTTAGGTCAGAGATTATAACTGTCGGTTTTTTTGGGCGTATCCAATATACTAAAGGGACAAGTAAAATTAGAAAAAGAAATAGTGGGTTTTTAAACGATATTTGAGATAGTAAGGCCATTGTATTATGACGAATGATTATTGGATAACATTTTCGTCAATCTGCTATCATTTTGTAAATTTAGTTGACTACCTTCTGTAGATGACGTCCTAGTTGAGCACCTAATAAAACACCGATGAACGTGTATAAAAAACCTCCCAGCCCAACCATCAACCAAATATACCAGTCAGCATAAAATAGCCGATAAAAGGTAATACCAATCTGAAAGTCAACCCATGTACTTAAGGCATCGGAAATTCCAAACAATATAGCTAAAATAAGACAATTCAAGCGCGAGGTTAGATCTTTACCTGCTAGCCAAAATCCAATTTCAAGTCCGGTTACTGAAACAAAGAGATTGATCAATATTATAGGAGACATAGCCCCTAGTAGTATGCCATTGAGCAGAAACCGAACTGATGAAACAAGTATAATGGTGCCCTTCTGAGGGACTATTGTCAATAATGCAACTAGCAATGTGAAGTACAAAATCTCGTTAAAGAATGCGGTGATAAGAAAAGAGAAAGGCCCTAAAAGAAAATTGGATAGACTAATCAAAAAAGTAGATGGTAGATTCACAAATCCAAAGATAATGGCGCCGAAAAATGAAATTAGAATTAGATTTTTATTACTAAGTTTTGCTATCAGTTGTTCCCAATTGGCGATCAAATAACTTAACCCCAATATTCCCCAAATTGTGGCTAATACTGTTACTAAGAAGGATAATCGATTTGGCAAAATTATTTTCAAAGGGAACAAGGCCTGATCAACTATGGTTTCTACTCCCCAAAGTTGTACTTGGACTTTTCGTTGGTAATTACCGGGTTTAGGAGTTAGATTCGGGTTTACATATAGAGGTAGACTTACAGCATTGCTAGTAAGTGGTTCTAAATTGATCACCGAAAAGCTCTGATGTTTTTGAGATCGAACATCCGAAGGGGGTGAAAGAAAAATTATTGGCTTCTTGGTATTCCTCTCCTGAACCATTGCTGAAACTAAGATTGGTATAGTTGCCGACAGATTGTTGCGAATGTAGATGGTTTGGAAGGTAACTGGGAAGCTATCATCTATATGTTTCTGTGGCAGTAAGGTCTCAAGGTATCCGGGTAGTGTAAGGGTATTTGGTTGTAGATGGGTTAATAAGTCACCAGATACGCTGGTTGGTAGATGAGCTTCTTCTATCGAAATAGAAGACTGTAATTCGTCAATTGTTTTAGTTTGAAAAAAAATCCGTTGACTTGTATTCCAATTTCTTCCCTCATTTTTAAGAGTCGGCTTTATCTGTAAATTGGCCACGATATGTCCATTGGGAACAGTACTTTCTATTTGAATCGGGTAGTAATTATGCCATTTCTGATATGGAGAGGTAAATCGTCCGTTAACAATGATTGGAATTCCATTTGGAAGTTTAATTTTCAAGTGATAGGTCGATGATGCAACCGTTCCGTTTGTGATTTGTACAGATAACTGTGTTTGGGCTTTTTGGAGCAAAATCACAGGTGTTTTTTGATTTTTGTTAAAATTTGAGTTAGGTGAAAGAAATGGTATACCAAGTTCCAATCGACCTTTCTGAGATTTTATGGGTGCCGTTTCTTTTTGCCAATAAATTTGTGTTTCTGTTTGGAATCGGAAACTATAAATCTTGCCTGATGACCAATTGAAGTAAACTTTTTCTATTTTTGCTGGTGGACCGGAAAAAGCTGTAGAGCTAATCTGAATTTGTTTGTCATCAAAAACTGTTATCGATTTTATGATACTGCTTTTCTCTAATTCAATATCTACCCCCGTTGGCATAAAAGTAATTATATTGTTGGTTGTCTGGCTAACAAAATTATCATTGGCTCGACAACTTAACAAACCCAAGCAAAGAAGAAAGAGTAGGATTTCGAATCTGAACCTAAAAATATGGTTAATATGAAGGGTTATAATGCCAATTGGCACGTTTTTTCCCATATTCTGTTTTATTAATCTCGGTCTGGTGACAATCAAGACATTGAGCGATTACTTGAACATCGGTTGAGGTCGGGTTATAAGGAATAACACCATGAATAGAATGTGGCTCTAGTACTTCCGGGTTATTATGAGCATGACATGTTAAACAAGTATAATCTATATAGTTGGAACCTGTATGGCATTGGGTACAAGCTACTTGGTGTTCTCCAGATAAGGGAAAAATTTGTCATGATCCATTTTTTTAATACCATGTAAGACAATGCTTGTCAGCAGAAAGGGGGACAAAAAAGAGTGAATCAGTCGGATACGTTTTCTGTCCCGAATCTTAGCTATCGAAATCATTATACCTGTAACTAGACTACCAAGAGCCAATGTGAGAGGTAACCAAGAATACCAGTAAGTAGGCTTGAAGGCCCCGTGGATAAAAATAAGCGTCAACCCAAAACTGGCTAAGATTCTGTGAAATCGAATCCAAATTTGGCGTTTACCAAATTGGACAATCCCTTTAGAACGTAGAATATATACACTCGCTAATAAGATGGATATGGATCCGACAATACTTAACGGGTGTCGAACTTGTCCAAAACCCAACCACCAGATCAATGGGATAGAAATTGCCATTGCAGATAAAAATCCGCATCCAAACTGAATTATAACTGCCATTGAAATCTCTAATTAGTCGAATCTACGACCATTTCAGGTTTTACCAATTGTTGATAACTAGAGGGTAAATCGGATGGCGTAGATCCAAAATATACCAATTTTTCTTTATACAAGATGGCCACCCGATTACAAACTTCCTGAATTATATTTAGATGATTTGTCGATAAGACAACCATTTTTTTCATTTTTCCCAATTCCATGATAAGTTCGAGNAGTTCAATTTGGCCNTGAGNNTCCATTTGAGNAANAGGATCNTCTAANAACCATAATTTTGGATCNTGNAGAACNTTTTTNGCNAANACAGNNCGGGTTTGCTGNCCAANAGAAAGTTCCACTAGTANTTGGTCTTTAACNAAAANCAAGTCGGTTANTTCNAGTGTACCTTGGATNAAGCNNGATCTTATGTTTTTTTTGATTCCGTAAATNTGGGCATAAAATTTGAGATACTCAATNACTGTCAGNTTNGTCATNTGAATTGANTCCAAGGCTTGNANNGGTACTGGTGCCAAATAACCAATCTGNGGGCGAATAGNACTTAAATTAGACCACATNTCNAGNCCATCAAAGTGNACTNTNCCCTTTGTTGGTTTAACNANGGTNGCTAACATTGACAATAANANNCTTTTTCCGCTACCATTNGGNCCAANCACAGCCAGCCGATCGCCNTCTCTAAGGTCGAAAGACAGGTNTGTCAAAANNTCTTGGTCNGCAATCGTTTTTGATANCTCNGTAACNGTNAGCATNGAATAGAATAGCTCATTGATCTATTTTGAGTTCAACACTTTCCACTTTATCTTGCATTGTNTGCAGCNTATCAGTCCNAGTACCGATTTTCAAAGTGGTATTGATACGTGGTGCTCCCATGTTATGTACTACCTCATGGCACTTTTTTATAGTCCGAAATACTGTATCCCACTCACCTTCTATATTAGTACCATAAGCATGTAGGTGATGAGACAAACCCGATTCCTGAATNACTACAGCACAGGCTGCCACATAACTCGAAACTGACACACCAACACCCATTGGGACTATACATAAATCAGCAATAACTCGCATTCCAATCACTCCCATGATTATGAAATTTTCTACTGTACAAAATTCCCATAATATCAATAAATATTTAATACGTACAACTTAGGCTAACAATATAGCAATTATTTTCAAAGAAATGCAAGATCATATCAGGCCTAAACACGAATGCCGAATATAATAAAGTTAAGCAAAGAGAATAATACAAGGTTACTATGAGTGAAGAAATTTTTGATATTGTTGATCAGTATGATCGAGTAATTGGCCAACACAGTCGTTGTAAAATTCATCAGCTAGGCTTAAGACACCGATCCGTTTCATTATTAATCTTTAATGATTCTGGACAACTATTCCTTCAAAAACGCTCTATGAAAAAAGATTACTCTCCTGGTCAGTGGGGTGCTTCGGTCTCTGGCCATGTTGATACTGGCGAAGATTATGATACTGCTGTCATTAGAGAAGCCAAGGAAGAACTAGGAATACTTTTGCCTGAAATACCAAAGAAATTGTTCAAACTAGATGCTTGTCCTCAAACTGAACAAGAGTTTGTTTGGCTATACGAATGCCAGCATCAGGGGCCATTTCAATTACATCCAGAAGAAGTCTCAGATGGCAGATGGTTTTCAATACGGGAAGTTAACCACTGGGTTACTAGTTGCACCGCAGATTTAGCAAAGTCCTTCATTTTTATTTGGAGAAAGCGTGAACAAAAGATGAGAAAAGCAAGTACCATCGTTTCTTGAAGTACGATTCTTGCCATCTATTTTATGCATATGTTATGCTGTGTTTTAGTGCATTCACACTACTTCCTAGCAAAAAATTAAGGAATACAACTATGTCGGTCGAAAATAATGATCTTGAGGGTTTGCGTTTTGCCCCACCTGTTCAGAATCTCGATACGGTTCGTCCCTTTCCTGATTATAGTGCTGCGACTTGGGAACAGACGAGTCAATACCTTCAACAACACATCTTAGTTAGTACTGGTCAGTACCCTAGTTTTGATCCATTATTAAAATCTTCCCTAAATCCGCAAATATTTGGAAAAATTGAACGGGACGATTATACAGTCGAAAAAGTATATTTTGAATCTTATCCTGGTTTTTTTTGTACTGGGAATTTATATCGTCCTAGGGGTAAAGATGGACCTTTTCCTGCTATTGTTAGCCCTCATGGTCATTGGGCTCGGGGTCGGTTAGAGAACATTGAACGTGGATCTATTCCTGGCCGGTGTATCAATTTTGCTAAGCAAGGATACATTATCTTTAGTTATGATATGGTGGGATATAATGACAGTGGTCAGCAGGTTGATCACCGATCTTTTCCTAATNGTGAGAGTGAGGCTATTTGGGGTATTAGTCTACTGGGCTTACAATTGCAGAATGCAATTCGGTCCATTGATTTTTTACAGACCTTGCCTGATGTTGATCCTGATCGTATTGCATGTACAGGTGCTTCAGGTGGTGGCACACAGACTTTCATGCTAATGGCTATCGATGATAGAATAAAGGTATCAGCACCAGTTAACATGATTTCGGCACATATGCAGGGTGGTTGCTTATGTGAAAATGCTCCTAACTTGCGGCTTGACTTTAGTAATATAGAAATAGGTGCGATGATGGCTCCACGACCGCTTTTACTNGTCTCAGCTACTGGTGATTGGACCAAGGATACGCCTGATGTTGAATATCCTGCTATTCGTTCAATATATCAGCACTTCGGGGCTACCGATAAAATACATCAAGTTCAGATCGATGCCGAACACAATTATAATAAAGCCAGTAGAGAAGCTGTATATCAGTGGTTTGCTAAGTGGCTTTTGGAAATTCAAGATTCATCGGAGTTAACTGAGGTTGATTTTACGGTTGAATCTGACGAAGATCTTTTAGTATTCCATGACCGATCCATTCCATATCATGCTTTGAGTACTGAAGAATTATTGGCATCTCTAAAACAATTGGGAAAAGCTGCAATTGAAANAAGAAAACCAAATACGATAAATGAACTAACAGCTTTTCAATCTGAAATGGGGCAAGGATTACTCCATGCTTTGGCATTATCGGATCAATATAAGGATTCGGTAAATTTGGTCCGAAAACTCAACCAACCAGCAATTACAGAACAGGCTACTTTAATAGTACATCAAAACAATCGAATTGGTGTTTTGGCTGATCAACTTNGTTCGGATAGGCATGCTATTTTCGGATTACAATTAAACCCCACAAGACGAGACACGTCTAGTGGATTCTTTAATACATACAATCGATTAGATTCGGCATTATGGTGTCAAGACATTTTGGCTGCTGTTGAGACAATACGAAAAGAAAATGGTAATCTGAAATCGCTAAATTTAATTGGTATGGACGGAGCTGGTCCTGTCACCCTTTTAGCCGCAGGTTTCTCGTCAGCAGATTATTTAGCTGTTGATTTAGAAAAGTTTAATGCTGAAGATGATGAAGATTTTGTTGCTCAATTACCAATTCCCAGCATCAGACGAGTAGGGGACTTTCGAACAGCAGGGNCGCTTTTAGTGCCAAGACCAATCTATCTTTTAAATACTGGGCAACACTTTCCAGTCCAGTGGATCGCTGATCTTTACCAAGTAGCTGACAAAAACGATTGTTTTACATTTGCCACTGATATTGGTTCAATTTCGTTAGAAACACAAATTATTAATTGGTTAGAGGAGTTTTAAATGCCTTTTACGATTACTAAAATGGCGCGTCCTAGTTCATTTTGGCAAGAGAGTTATGTCCGTATACAGAAAGGACAACGATTAGTAATTGAAGCAGAAGGTGCCTGGTCCCCTGATGGAAAAAATCGGACAGTTTGGTGTGGTGCGGATGGTATTCCAGGCCTAACAGGTAATGATAACTTTCCCCTTCCTGGTAGTAATGTGGGAATGCTAATAGCCAAAATTGGAGACGAAGTGATCGCCGTGGGATCTCGTTATGACAACCCTGCTCCTGAAAGCGGCGTAATTTTTCTGGCTATGAACGAAAATCCAGCTCATAACAATCAAGCTGGTTATCTTTTAGCCCAAGTTATCATTTTTGATTAGTCGTTTATATTTTTCTGCTCTTAATTCGAATAAAGGAGATAACTAATGAGCAAAGAAAATGAACATATAATAGAAAACTCGGTTGGGACTAACGTTACATTTGAAGGTCTAGTCTCAGAATATGCAGGGACGGCAATGGCTTATCTAGGTGGAATGCAGGACCCTGAAACTAAAAAAGTNTTTGTTGATTTGAGCATTGCTAAGCGAATGATCGATACAATTGAATTACTAAAGGAAAAAACTGAAGGGAATCTGACAATGCCTGAGAAGAATTTCATGGAAAATACTCTCTACAATTTGAGAATGTCCTTTGTCAATTCTGCCAATAATTCTCCACCTTCTGTTGAGAATAGCGATTCCGAAGACAGTCCATCTTCAGATGATAGTNAACCTCAACCACAACAGAGTTAAGCTTTTATGTACATTGATATATGATCCTTTTTTGTATTTACTATTTAAAATGGNAATGACTCAAATACGTTGGTTATCTAAATCCGGTTTAGTTCTTNTATAATTTCTATCGTTTTTCTAGTGTTTGGAAGGATACTAGTCATTATNTCTGATAGGATTAGTTATTTTGAGGAAACATAGTGATCGCGAAAGTGGTTAGTTAGTAGACGCAATTAACCGTGAGGATTTATGGCTTTCGTTTATTAGAATACGGTTTTTCATTGATCTAGAATCCTTAAACTGAAGGGGAAAAAATGGAAAACACGTCAGTTAATCAAGTAATGTTTTTATCATTATTTAGTTATGAAATTGTAATTGGTTGAAAAATCATATTGGATATTCCCAACATACAAAAACATCTTCGAAAATTGAATCTCTCGTCTTGGCTGCTATATGACTTCCGCGGTTCAAATCCAATATCGCAACGAGTAGCAGGTTTAGCAAAACAGAAAATTACCAGGCGGTGGTTTTGTTGTATTTTTGTTGATCGCTCACCTATCTGGTTAATTCAACATATTGAACAATCTCAATTTCGAGGTGTGGTCGGCGAAGTTTGGGTTTATCGAAGTTGGCAGGAATTAACGGTAAAGTTAACTCAATTATTAGTGGATCAACCGTCTGTTGCGATGGAATACTCACCGAACATACCTTATGTATCTCGGGTTGATGCTGGTACTTTGGAATTAGTAAAATCGTCTGGTACTGAAGTCGTTAGTTCTGCAGACTTGGTACAACACATCGAAGGAAAATTGTCAACGGAACAGCTTGATGGCCATCACCAAACAGCACAACAAATTTTATCTATCAAAACTGATGCATTCGACTGGATTGGAAAGAACATAAAGAATGGAAATGTAATAACGGAATATACTGTACAACAGCGTATCATGGCCGACTTTGAAACTTATGGTTTGGTTACTGACTTTCCTCCTATAGTTGCAGTCAATGACAACACTGCGGACCCACACTATTCACCTACCATTAGTAATCATAATTCAATCAATGAAGGCGACTTAGTTTTGATAGATTTATGGGCTAAAAAAAACGAACAATCTGCNATTTTTGCTGATACAACCTGGGTAGGCTACGTTGGAACTCAGGTACCTGGTAAATACAACCACATTTTCGGTATAGTGTGTCAAGCTAGAGATAAAGCCGTCGAATTAATTCGACTACGTATATTATCAGGAAAATCAGTTTGTGGATTTGAAGTTGATGATGTTGTTCGAAACTACATTATCAATGCTGGTTATGGCGACTACTTCCCTCATAGAACAGGTCATAGCATTGGGGTCGAGGTTCATGGAAACGGAGTTAACATGGATAATTTCGAAAGTAAAGATGAACGGCAATTGATAGAAGGTTGTTGTTTTTCAATTGAACCAGGAATTTACTTAAGTGGAGACTTTGGTGTTCGAACTGAAATCAATGTTTTTTTAGCTCCTGTAGACCGAGGCGGCGTAATAGTTTCAACCGACCCAATTCAAGAATCTGTTCTTCCGTTGTTGTAACTGCGTAGTTTCGTTTTTTTAAATCCCTTAAAACTCGGTTGAAATGGATTTGTGAGTTCATTATCCAACCCAAAGTATCTGTGCTTTCGATGGGCACAGAATCGACTCGTAAATCCAAATGATTAACTAGANCTGCTACACCAAGAGGGTATTTGACGAATTTTTTTGGCCCTCGAGTTTCCAGAATTGGGACTATTGTAGGACGGTCAGGATTGTCTTTCCGTTCTCCGTCTATCTCAAGGACCCAAAAAAAATAATCTTCATTATGTGCTANATAACCAATTTCAACGTGAAGTTGGGATTGNTTCGGGGTTCGAAGAGGAATNCTCGAAAATCCTCGCCCAATGATTTGAGGGAAAATAGCACTAAGAAAAGCTTGTTCCAAGCCTGTTGGTTCACATGCATGATTAAGTAATTCTACAAGGTGTTGCCGGTCTAACTTTTTTAGCTTGAGACAAGTCAGAGCGAATACACGATCTCGTAAAAATTTCCGATTAGTGGATACATCACCACGTAAGGGAATTAACTGATCAATCAGTTTTGAAATCCGACGCCGACTAGGTAACACTTGCCAACTCAACCAGTTTACGATTAATGACCAAATTCTTTTTTGAAAAATTGACTGAGAAAAAAAAGTTCGTAGAATATTGGAGTTGCGAAACCACTGTTTAGGTTCGTTAGTGGGGACTTTCACGGTTTCTCTTGTCGATACTGACTAGTATATGCTAGAATTTGCTCGCGTTTGCTAGAAATGTGCTTCTGGGTTACACCGCCGGAGTGGTGAAATTGGTAGACGCGCTGGACTCAAAATCCAGTGGGCTTCGGCCCGTGTCGGTTCGAGTCCGACCTCCGGCATTTAGGCAGGTGCAGATAATTTTATCTCATCTGCCTTTTTTGTGAGTANGTCTCATAACTGACGAAGTCAGTTGTTTTTCGTCTTACTGATCTAAAAGAATGAGTTGTGGTCTCGTNTGCGTTTTGTTTTTCCAAGTACCCAATACGAAGTAGACTAATCACTTCATGCGAACTCGGCAAATCAAGAATCTCAGATAATTTCTCACGATCGGAGGTTCTTTCGATTGCTGCGCTGATAAACTGAGAGCCAATTTTTAGCTCAGTTGCAGCTAGTAACATATTTTGGATCATTGCTCCCATNCCTAGCCACATCCAACGAAGATGACCCGCCCCCGGTGGTTTTCGATTTCGATCCATACTAATTGCTAATAGCATTGGCGCGCAATTTATTAAATTTTCTGTTTCTTCTGCGGGCTTTCCTCCGCCGACTTTTCCTAACTTACTAAAGTAAGACGCATGCTTGACAACTGGCTTCAAAATAGACGGTTTTGATAATCCTTCAGGTAAATTTACTTGATCCTGCAAAAGTACGCCATCTTCACAACGCACCCACTCTTCGATGGAAGAACGCATCCAACGGCTATTGTCGTCTAAAAATTCAGGGTCACCAAATTGNTCAATAATTGCATCAGCCGTGAGTTTTCCGATTGCTCTCTTTTGTTGATTGGTTGTAATTACTACTAAGTGCCACGGTTGGACATTAAAGGGAGATGGTGCCCAGCGGGCGGCCTCTATCAAGTGGTTCAAGTGCACCGTGGAGATATTTTCATCTGAAAATGACTCCCTATGTGTTCTTCTGTTTATGATTGACTCCAACAATTCCATTAGGTACCGTTGCTATTAAGAAGAAAGTGAACTTAATCTTTCAACTAATTCTGCAGGTGAAGCTGTACCCGTAGTACCAATTTTGGTTACCGTAACAGAAGCCACCAAATTCCCAATCAACGCTGCTTCTGCCAGATTACCACCACTCGCTAGCGTTGATATTAACCCNGCGCTAACACTGTCACCAGCACCAACGGTATCCGTCTGACATTGAAGTGGAATACCTGGCACATGCTTTATATTAGATTCATTGAAAGTCAAAATTCCCTCCTGNCCACAAGTGACGATAACTGGTGCAGAAGTTTGTTCGTGCAATTTTTGGCCGGNTTTTTTACTTTCGTCTAATGAAACTGATTCTCCGAACCATTTGGGATCAATGGCATGTTTAGCTTCAAATTGGTTTGGCTTAATCATTACATTTCGATATTTACCAATTCGGGTCCGTGAATCAGCTAGAAAAAATTTATCTGGCATCTGGATGGNTAAATAACATAGATGTTCCCTGACAAAATCAGTTANNCCACCCACGTTATCTTTCGCTGTTTGGTCAACAATAATAACAGCATCGACTATTTGTAGGCATTGACGCAAATTAGTTATTAATAAATTTTGAAGTAGATCTGGTGTTTCCGTGTGGTTTTCAATATCAAATCGAGATCCCTCTGTGCGAACGCCGTCTTGACCACAATAAATAGGCTTCAGATAAGTAGGTGTCACCCGTTCATCCGTCTGAATCATAAAATCTGTAGAACATCCATTTGATTCTAGCGATTCAAGGAGCGTAGTNCCAAAATTATCTTGTCCTATGATACCAATAGCATACACNTCTCCAANACCAAGAGACTTAAGATTATTAGTGACCGTTCCCGCTGCACCAGGACTATAGTCTTGTTCCACTACNGGAGATGTGTACCAAGGGGTTTCCAGCGACAANGTGGANTTTTTTTGGTCTATTAACCAGTAGGCNTCCAAATAAAAATCTCCNACTACTAGCACCCGCTTTTCAGGGAAACAACTGAGGATTTCTTGTAATCTTTCTTCGTTCATCAAATTTGTGTTTCTAGTTCTCGTTTGTTTTGGTAGACCCACTTATAGTATTCAAGATGCTTNAGTTTTTTCGCTGCTGCAGCATCGATTATTATAGTAGTATTCGGATGCATTTGGAGCGCTGAAGCCGGAACTGAGGCTGTTATGGGTCCCTCAATTGCATTAGCTACGGCNTCAGCTTTATTCTCTCCATTTGCCAAAAGTATACATCGATTGGCTTCCATNATGGTTCCAACACCCATAGTAATCGACATTTTCGGTACTGAGTCAACGTATCCATCAAAAAATTTGGAATTTGCNTCTATTGTTGATCGGGCTAGCGTTGTTAGCCTTGTACGCGATCGAAGAGAAGAGCTAGATTCATTGAAACCAATGTGTCCATCAACACCAATTCCTAGGATTTGTAGATCAATTCCTCCATGCCTTTGGATTTCTTCTTCATACCAACGACAAAAATGATCAATTTCCTTTAGATTGGAAATATTACTAGGTGGAATATATTGCTGTTTAGCTGGGACATTAATTTCACCAAAAAAATGTTGTTCCATGAAAGAGTTATAACTTTCAGGATGTTTTGGGTCTAAACCAACATATTCATCCAGATTGAAAGTTACTGTATTAGAAAAGTCGACTTCGTTTTTTTTATATCTGGCGACTAACTCTTGATAGAGTCCGACTGGTGTACTTCCCGTTGCCAAGCCAAGAACGATTTTTTCTGCTTGTTGCACGCTTTGCACAACAATTTCAGCTGCCGCTTGGCTGATTTCATTGTAGGTTTCAAGAACGATGATTTCCACGTGGATTCTAAAAGTTAATTTTGTTTGTACAATCGACGTCAGACTTAAACTTGACCAGCTAAGATNCGGTCCATATCTTGACTGATTTTGTGAACACCACCAATAGGATCATTAGCGTCAACACCAAGTTCAGCAGTAATATAATCATCATAGCCAATGTCGATTAACGCAGTCATTACTGCATTCCAATCGATAGAGCAATCATCAATCAATCCTGTCCACTTGAATCCATTGCTGTTAAACCCTTTAATATGGACCTTGTCCATACGGTTTCCTATAGTATAAATCCAATGTTGGGGAAAACCATACAGTAAGATGTTACCAACATCGAAATAGGCTGCAATCATATCGCTATTAAATTCATCTATGTACTTGACGAATTCAATTGGGCTAAGTAAGAACTTATTCCAAACATTTTCAATTGAAATTTTAACTTTTTTTTCTTCAGCCAGTGGGATTAGCCTATTAATTTCTTCCTGCGAGCGTTGGTACGCTTGTTCATAGGTAACATTGCCATTAACTACAGCTGGAACTAATAAGACTGTTGAAGCTCCGATTTCCACAGCGGTTTCAATAGATTCAATTACACCTTCTACTGAACCGGAACGAATCTTTGGATCTGGGTCTGAAAGTGGTAATCCCCAGTGTTTGCTGTTCATTACACTGAATAAATCAATTCCATTTTCTTCAGCTACAGATTTAAATTTTTTCCGATCTGGACTATTTTCTTGTGTGTTGATTTCAACGCCTTCGAAACCCGCTGCTTTGGCCAGTTCAAATCGCTGTTCAATTGTATCGCCCGCTAACGTACCATAGCAAATGCCTTTTTTCATAGTAGTTCAAACTCCTCAGCTAATTTCTGAATCCCTATTTCCAGATATTTGTGATGTATGTGAATACGCATTACTGGTCGATCTTTTTCTTGTAGGGCTGATAAATCACCGTAAGCTTGTGCCATTTTGAGTGTCCAAAAATCATAATTGGTAGTTGGTATTTCTACGTTAAACTCCGGTTTACCAACCGTTATTTGGATAAAGTGGCCGTTATTAGCACCACCTTTATGCAATTGACCTGTGGAATGTAAATATCGAGGACCATAACCCAATGTTGTTGCAACCCCATATGATTCGCTAATAGCCTGGCGAATTTGTTCAAATAACGATTCTATATTATTACTATCACTATCTTCGTTAAGAAACAGAGAACTAGAATAGACCATTAAACCTACGTAACTGTTGTTATGAATAGAGTTTAAGAACGCCGATAAACAATCATTAATTGAGCTTTGAGGGCTCAATTTAGTACTAAATACTTCCATTTCATCATTTCGAAAAAGGCTTATTTCTTCTGATAATCGATTTTCCTTTGGGAAGTTTTTCAGTAACTTAATTGTCTGGTTTTTACTTTCTGTTACGTTAGGCTCATCGAATGGGTCTATACCAATCTTGGCTCCAGCTACAGCTGTAGCAATCTGCCAAAAAAGGAAAGTTTGTCCTAGATCATACAAGTCAGATATCTCATGTTGATAAACGGTAAAACCATCCTTTTTTAATCGTGAAACATGAGATTGTAAGCTATCATCAACGTCAATTTTAGTGTAGACAAAAAATCTATCTGAGTCTAAAGCCTTTTTAGGTAAGTGAAGTGGCTCCATATCAATGGGGACAATACCTTGACCAGATTTACCAGTACTTTCAGCAATTAGCTGTTCAATCCAGCAGCCAATTTGCTTCACTCTGGGTGAAGTAATCAGTGTCATTTTATCTTGACCCGATAGCGCGTGCTCGGCAATCTCTTGGCCAAACTGGACTGCAGATTGCCAGTCTGTGTCGATTGTAGTATTTAGTAACCTTGCTATATCAATACCAATCAAAGCTGCTGGGATTAGACCAAAGTACGATAGTACTGAGTAGCGACCACCAATATCCACAGGATTAAGAAAACAATCACGAAACTGATTCTGATTGGCTATTTCAACAAGCGCAGAACCAGGGTCCGTGATTGCTACAAACTGAGAACCATTATTTTGGGTTTGTTGATAAAAGTAGCGAAATAGAGATAAGGTTTCAATAGTTGATCCAGACTTTGTAGAGACCAGAAACAAGGTCTTTTTTAAATCAATTTTTTCTTCTAGAGATAATATACTTGAAGGATCGGTTGTATCGAGTACTACCAGAGGCAGCCCTTTGCTTGACCCAAAGGTCTGTGCAAAAACATCTGGGGCCAGACTACTGCCTCCCATTCCCAGTAAGACTACAAAACGAAAATCATCTTCNATAACTTGGTTCGCCCAATTGGTAATTTCGGCCGAACGCGNCANNAANTGCCAAGGAGCAGTCAGCCAACCTAATCGGTTTTGTATTTTGNGCTGAACAGTAGCTAGNCCAAAGNCTNGGGTCCTTAGCCCANAANCGTTCAGTTAGATTCTTAATAGACAANCTAAANCCTCAAATAAGGAAGGGNAGACACNTACCAACANCTTNGTGNNNNGTTTTTNCCNANATTATCAATTGTGGTNNNGTANATCAAGGACTNGAAATTTTNANNCTGNTTAANGCACGTTTTAANGCTGCTTCAGCNCGAATNTCNTCAATATNANTNGCTCCTCTGGAGNNCAAACGNTCTTTAGCTCGNTTACGNGATGCCTCCGCACGCTCAACATCAATCTCATCNGACCATTCAGCNGTATCTAGNAAAGCTGTCACTCGTCCNGNNAACACTTCAAATANNCCACCGCTNGTNGCCAAAGATCGATCTCCATCCATCTGTCTGAATGNTTANNACACCNGTTGTTAAGATTGTTANAAATGGGATATGATCTNCAAGGATTTGGAAATTCCCTTCAACTCCNGGNGCNGTNACNCTAGAAACNTGCTCTTCAAAAACTAANNTTTCCGGNGTNCGGATTTCTAANGCATATGATTTATCAGCCATTCAATAACCTGTGCAGCNTTATCTAAGCNGCNTGTCCNTCATCGGAACGTTTTTCATTTTCGAATGCTTCTTCGATNGGNCCNATCATGTAGAGTGAAGAATCAGAAAGNTCNTCACANTCGCCATTCAAAATNGCCTGACAACCTTTTATNGTATCTTCAATCTTGACATATTTACCNGGGATNTTTGTGAAGCGTTCGGCGACAAACATGGGTTGAGTNANGAACATTTCAAGNTTTTTAGCACGATCAACAAGNTCTTTCTGGTCATCTGTTAGTTCNTCNACACCNAGAATTGCGATNATGTCTTTTAANTCNTCGTACTCNTGCATTACTGATTGTACNCTACGAGCAGTTTGGTAGTGNTCTTCCCCAATTACNGCAGGATCCAAAATTCGCGAAGTTGAAGATAAGGGGTCTACTGCAGGATAACGTCCTTTTTCAACGATTGAGCGCTCTAACCTAGTGGCGGCGTCAAGATGACCGAACACAGTTACTACGGCAGGATCGGTATAATCGTCAGCCGGAACATAAACTGCTTGAAAAGACGATATAGAGCCTGTTTGGGTACTCGTAATTCTTTCCTGCATAGCTCCCATTTCAGTTGCGAGTGTGGGTTGATAACCCACAGCTGATGGCATTCGACCCAGCAGAGCCGATACTTCGGCCCCAGCCAATGTAAAACGAAAAACATTATCAATAAAAATGAGTACGTCCTGATTTTGTTCATCTCGAAAATACTCTGCAACAGCCAGCCCTGTTAAACCAACTCTCAGTCGAGCACCAGGAGGCTCATTCATTTGTCCAAAAATTAGTGCTGTTTTATCAAGTACGCCGTACTCATCCAGTTCAATATAAAAACCATTGCCTTCTCTTGTCCGTTCACCGACACCACAGAAAACAGAAAATCCTCCGTGTTGTGTAGCAATATTATTAATTAATTCGGCAATCAAAACAGTTTTACCCACTCCAGCACCACCAAACAGGCCAACTTTTCCACCTTTTGCTACTGGTTGAATCAAATCAATAACTTTGATTCCCGTCTCAAGCATCTCTGCTACGGTACTCAAGTCTTTATGAGCGGGAGGAGACTGATGAATTGGATAACGTTTTTCAGCTTTAATTTCACCGGCTTCGTCAATTGGGTCTCCCGTAACATTGATCACACGACCAAGTACCCCTTCACCAACCGGAACAGTGATTGGTCCACCAGTATCTTGAGCCGGTGTACCTCGAACAATACCATCCGTTGTGTCCATCGATACGCAACGTACACGATTTTCACCTAAGTGTTGCTGGACCTCCAGAACTAACTTCGTACCATCAGCGCGGTCCACTTCAACTGCATTTAAGATGTCCGGCAATTCTGCGCCAGAGAAATCGAGATCGACCCTAGCACCAACTACCTNTAAAACTTTTCCCTGATTCATTATAAAATCCCTTTGTATTTACGTCTAACCCAAAGCCTCTGCGCCACTGACAATTTCAGCGACTTCCTTGGTAATTAGTGTTTGTCTAGCACGATTTCGCTGTAGTACCAGCTCATCAATAATATCTTTAGCGTTCTGAGTTGCGTTCTCCATAGCAGTCATTCTTGCTGCTTGCTCGGCGGCATTCGAATCTAGTAAAGCCTTCCAAATTTGAGCATTTAAATGCTTGGGCAAAATCTGGTGAAGGATTTCTTCTNGAGTCGGCTCATACAGATATTCAGTGGAAATTGATTCCGAAGTTTCACTAACAAATGATTGACCTGAGGTGTCAAGTGGCAAAAGCTGTTCTGTTTGAACCACTTGTAAGATAGCCGACCGGAAATTATTGTATATGATTTCCACTGAATCAACTGACTTACCCGAATACATAGAACTGACCTTATTTGCCAAATCAATAGCCACTTCAAATTTCAAATTATTGAATATATTCACGTATTCGCCAGATACTGTTAGCCGACGACGAAAAAAGTCAGCGACCCTTCGACCTACGCAAATTAAGTCAACTTCAATTCCCTGCTGCTGATAGTGTTGTAAACGCTGATTAGTAGTCCGAATTGTGTTAGCGTTAAAACTGCCACATAATCCTCTATCACCAGATACAGAGATGATACAAACTCGTTTAACCGGTCGTACTTCTAGTAAAGGATGAACAAGTTGAGACTCCGTATTGTTTTCTTCTGTCACACTATTTAAGTGAATCAGTTGATTCAAAATCCTGCCGAATTTATCTGCATAGGGACGGTTTGCTTCAATTGCTTGTTGTGCCCTCCTGAGTTTGGCAGTCGCCACCATCCGCATGGCATCGGTGACTTGCGATATCTTCGTTATACTGGCGATACGTCGTCGTATTTCGCGTAGTGTTGCCACTTCAGTTACCTAANCCTCTGAAACACTTGGCTGGAATGATGCTTTAAATCTACTAGTAGCCTCACTTAGCTGCTCGGCTAAATCATCAGACAGGTTACCAGTTGTTACAATTTCTTCCAGNATTTCACTATGGTTTTGGTCCATAAAGGACAAGAGTTCAGCTTCGAAACGGGCAACATCAGTTAGCTCAATGTCATCTAAGTAACCATTAGAGCCAGAGAAAATGGACACAATCTCTTTTTCAACTGGTAGTGGCTGGNACTGGGGTTGCTTGAGTAGTTCGATTAGTCGCTCACCACGTTTTAATTGTTGTTGTGTTGCTGCATCTAAATCTGACCCAAACTGGGCGAAGGCAGCNACTTCACGGTAACGAGCAAGATCCAAGCGCATGGTTTTTGCTACACCATCAGCCTTCATAGCTTTAATCTGAGCATCTCCACCAACTCGAGAAACAGAAACACCTGGATTAATCGCTGGTCTGACCCCTGCATTAAATAAATCCGTGGTCAGATAGATCTGGCCGTCGGTAATCGAAATAACGTTTGTTGGAATGTAGGTGGTAAGATCCCCTTCAAAAATTTGTATAATCGGTAATGAGGTTAAAGATCCGGCTCCAAGGTCGTCACTTAACTTAGCCGCTCGTTCTAGTAAACGCGAGTGTAAGTAGAAAACGTCACCTGGATAAGCTTCGCGACCTGGTGGACGACGTAGAAGCAACGACATTTGTCGATAAGCCCATGCATGATTAGTTAGATCATCATAGATGATAAGTGCATGTTCACCTTTATCCCGGAAGTATTCTCCCATCGAAGTTCCTGAATAGGGGGCAAGATACTGCATTGGCGAAGTATCACTTGCAGTTGCAGCAACCACAATTGTGTAGTCCATTGCATCATGTTGACGAAGTGTATCTACTACTTGAGCAATCGTCGATCCTTTTTGACCAACTGCGACATAGATACACTTCACTCCAGAATCCTTCTGGTTAATTATTGTGTCTATGGCAATAGCCGTTTTTCCAGTTTGACGGTCACCAATGATCAACTCTCTTTGCCCACGACCTATTGGCACCATGCTATCAATAGCTTTAATCCCAGTTAGTAGAGGTTCTTCGACTGGCTGTCGCTGTATAATACCTAGCCCTTTTCGTTCGACGGGCAATTTATGTTCGGTCTCGATTTCTGGGCCACCGTCGATAGGTTCACCGAGTGCATTGACCACACGACCGAGCATAGCCTCTCCGACAGGTACTTCTAACAGGGAGTTAGTTCTTTTGACAGTATCGCCTTCTNTTACTTCTGTGTCCTCACCGAATAGTACGCAACCAACATTATCTTCTTCTAAATTGAAGACCATGCCCATTACATTATTGGGAAACAGAATTTCCTCACCTGCCATTGCATTAGCTAACCCATGAACTCGGGCAATGCCATCACCGACCTGAAGTACTGTTCCAGCATCATAAACATCTACATCTCGGTTATACTGAAGTAGTTGTTGCTTAAGAATACTCGAAACTTCGTCTGGTCTAACTTCTCTTGCCATAAAAACTTACCCTCTTGCCAATTGCGACTTCATTCGTTCTAGTTGTGTCTTAATACTTCCATCAAAAACAGTATCTCCGAGTTTAGCTATAAATCCACCCTGTATGGCCGAGTCAATGTGAATTTTCAATCTCACCGTCTTACCAGAATAAAGACTCAATTTTTCAATCAATGCTGATTTTTGCTCATCACCAAGTGGGGTTGCTACTGTGACAGAAGCCTCTATTTGACCGGATTGTTGGTCAATTATAAGCTGGAAATACTCCAAAATTGACACTAAACCACGTTCTCTTTGTTTATCAGCTAACATAGTTAAGAAACCAAGTGTTAATGGATTTACTTGTTGATCAAACAAATTTTGGAAAATCTCTTTTTTAAATTCAGGTGAGATTAAAGGATCGTGAATTAGCTGATTAAATTCCGACGATTCTGCTAACAAATCCATCAAATAGCTAGCGTCGCTGACTATTTGGTCAGTTGACCCTTGTTCAGTAGCAGCTTGAAACAAAGCCGCNGAATACCGCTGAGCAACCCTAACATCTTTCATAGTAACTATCTCCGTTTGGCTGCATATTAACGATTGACTTTACCTTTTCTTTTCGAAGCTTATATTTTAATTCGGGTTAAGAACTTGCACCANTTTTGTCTCGCTTTGTATATAAAAAGCGAAACGTACATCTTCTACTTCAGTTAGGTTGACTCTTTAGGATTGATTGACGTGCTGGCTACGCTTGTCGTTTTGTCGGTTGCGTCAAGCCTAATCACACAAATCAAAAGTCTACTTCTACACTATAGGTCCTGTAGGTAATCGGTTAACATACTCATCAACTACATGCTGATGGGNAGTCACATCAAGCTGTTGGTCAATGACTTTGCTAGCAGCGTCTATAGCAATTTCGGCAATTTGTCCTCGCAATTCTAGGATTGCAGTTTCTTTATCTTGTTCGATTTCTATTCGAGCTTGATCAATCAGAGCAGCGGCTTCTTGACGAGATTGTTCCAATATTTCTTGCTTCTCAGATTCGCCTTGTTCAATAGCTCTTTGTATTTTATCTTTGGCTTCTGCTTCAATTTGGCTGAGNCTTTGTTCTGTTTCAGCTGTCAATCTGTCTAGTTCAGCTTGATCAGATTCCAATTTGTCCATTCGGCTAGAAATCTCGTTTTGTCTGTCTTCGATAACTCCCCCAATCTTACCAAAGGCGAACTTTTTCAGAATCAACAGAACTATCACGAAACCAATACCTTGAATGAGGATCAATTTGGGTTCAATGCCTAATACACCAAGNATTCCACTCTTGGCTTCCGAGTTAGAACTACCTCCTCCGGGCGCAGCAGAAACGGTGGCTATGAAAGTAAATAGCAAGATCAGGTGACATACAAGAACAAATAATACTTTTATATTTTTGAATCTCATTTGAGGATTATGTCTCGAAAAAGTGAAACTATTAGGAGCTTAAAGGTGGNAACTAATTAAACAAATTCCCACCTTTAAGCATTAATTANTGGTCAGTTATTTNTTATCGGCTGCAGTTCTAACTTCGGCATTAGCTGAAATCATTTCAACTAATGTGGAGTCTGGGTCAGGTAACTTATTTAACAAGACGAAGAACATTACCAAGGAGTAGATAACCATAGCTTCGATTAGTGCAAGACCGATAACCATCGGACCTGTCATCGCGCCTGCAGACTCCGGTTGTCTGGCAATTCCTTCCATGGCGGCAGTTACCGCTTTTCCTTGAGCGTGAGATGCAAAGATCACGGCAATCGGCAAACCTAGTGTAACCCCAAATGCTAAAATCGCGAGATAAATCATTTTCCTTTCTCCTTAAATGATTATTAGTTGTAGTGAAATGACTATATTGGTTTTGAAACTATTAAATTAACAAAATTTAAACAGAACTCAGGAGTTTAGTGATGGTCATCTCCGTGGTCCAAAAATGTGACAATATAAACTGATGTCAGCAGTGAAAAAACAAAAGCTTGCAGAAAACCGCCTAACATGCCAAAGAAGAGGATTGGTATTTGCACAGGTATCGGTAGCCAAAAACCACCTAACTTCGAGGCTAAAAGGGTCATCAGACCTACCCCAAGAACGGTAATCTTTATTATTACTGTTTCTTCTCCAAATATATTCCCAAACAGACGTAATGCGAGCGAAGCTGCTCTGGCAACTTCACCGATAACGTGAAGAGGAAACATGAGGAAACCTAGGTACCAAGGATCGCCCCAAAAATGTTTGATATGATTGATTATCCCATTTTCTTTGATAGAGATAACATTGACACCAATCACAGCAATTAAGCCGAAAGCTACAGTCGTATTGAGGTCGGCAGTAGGAGACTGAAATCCTGGAATNAGCCCCAAATAGTTCAGAAATAAAATGAAGATAAAATAAGAGCCAACGAACCAGGAGTACTGTTTTCCGTGTTTACCTAGGATCCCGCCGAAGAAATTAACAATGAAACCGATGCAGATCTCTAGCAGCATCTGGAACTTGGTTTCGGGTAAACGCTTCAAGTTCCGACTGCCCAAGACAAACAACAAAATTAACAAAGCNACTACAAAAAAAGTGTTNGCAATCATGTCTAGTTGTTCCCACGGAGTACCAGGTGGGGGAGTAGGAAGACCAAGATCAGTCACAATCTTCAACCAAGAACGGTACCCAGCAGCGGAAGCAGGAAACGTTAGCAGAACGGACAGAAAAGTAAACAAAAACAAAGAAAAGTATGAGCTGCGAAATGTTTGGAGCAATCGCTTGNCGGCTTTCAAAAGTTTCCTCTACAAAAAAAACGAACTGTNATAAATACAGCCTTGGCCATGATAATCAACTGGGCAAGTGTGATCCCAACAGTCAGAGCGTAAATGTTTAACCACTCTGACCTAATTAAAAAGAACAACGCAAGAAGCAAGATAACGTACTTGCTTGAAGTTAGCCCAGCAAACAGCCATTTGCCTTTTCTTACACTGTTGTTTGGGTCAATGGTTTTACGAACTGCGAACTCCATGGCAGCGAGCATCGAAATACTANCAAGACTACCTACGCCGAAGCTNGCCCCTATTGATAACCCAAAAAAAAACGCCAAAAATGGTGTCCCAGATATNCCGCTAACCCAAGTCAGGAAGTATACTTGACGCAAGAAGTTGGAGTCAACCTCAAACGCCGTTCGTCTATTCACTTTTTATCCCTTGGTTTTGTGTTTTCTGGCGCTTTAACCATCGGTTTACAGCCTTATAGAGTTGGTGGAATCCAGCTGACGTACCCACAATCACCCCTACGACCGTTCCAAACGTTTCCTGACCACACATTTTACCAAGATAGCGGCCACCGTAAATGCCAATCAGTGTAGCAAAAACCAGAGTGAAGCCAACGGACCCTAGGTCACCAACGACAACAACAGACGAAATTGGCTGACCAAATTTGCCTGTTGTTGGGGCTTCATTTAGTTTGTCGTCGGTTGACATTTCTAAATTAGGATCAGAAAAATATGAGTGTCACCAGGATGAAAACCGGTACTAGTATAGGAATAGACCAGGCCATATAACCAAAGAAACTTGGCATTTTAACCCCATTTTCTTCGGCAATAGCTTTCACCATAAAATTAGGCGCATTACCAATATAAGTGTTAGCCCCCATGAAAACTGCACCACAACTGATAGCTAGAAGAGTTTGGGACATTGGGCCCATCAAAGATGTTGGGTCTCCGCCTGCAGTGTTGAAGAAGACCACATAGGTAGGAGCATTATCTAAGAAACTTGATAGGATTCCAGTCAACCAGAAGTACATTGTGTTAATGGGATCATTAGTCGAACTTTGCACAGCTAGTACAACATTACTCAACTTTCCATCGACTCCTGCTTGGAGGATTTTTAAAGCAGGAATCATACAAATAAAAATACCAATAAAGAGTTTGGCAACTTCTAAGATNGGCTCCCAGGTAAATCCATTAGCTGCTCGAATATTAGTTTCTGCGGCGTTTTCTTCTGGGACTACATGTCCATGATCATCTTTAACTGTACGGTACATTGGAGTATAAATTAAACTGACAATACCAATCAAAATCATTAATCCATCACGAACTAAATTAGCGTAAGGAACACGTACTCCAAAAATATCAACCCCTAAATTTTCATCATGGGTTTTCTTCGCACGTAAACCATTAACGGCCGCTACTGCGTGCAAGTGATCAGTTCGAAGTTGATAGTATTCAGCATTGCTTTGATCTAGGCTAGCCCCAGAATTAGAGGAAACATAAGCTGAAAGCTTATCTTTGGCTGCTGCCATTTTACCTTCAGCTTTTTGGATTTTTGGGGCCATTTTTTCAGCAACAGTCTCGTCTTTAAAAGCACCGTCAGCTAGCGATTTAGAGAATAGAATAGCACCGATAATACAGGCGATAAAAACAAANTTNAGNGCNCCATCTAATTTTAGTGGTTGTTTNNCACCATCNTCGGGNGNNGNNCCTTCTTTTTTNAACATNANNGTATCAAAAACNAAAAATACAATTANNANAAGAATCGAGACAGGCANCATGACTGGGAATAATTTCAATGTCCAGAAGAACTCAACCCCCTTCAAAAATCCCAAGAAAAGAGGCGGATCGCCAAGAGGAGTTAGAGAACCACCTATGTTGGCTACTAGAAAGATGAAGAAAACAACCACATGGACTTTATGCTTTCGCCAAGCATTGGCTCGCAATAATGGACGAATCAACAACATCGCAGCCCCAGTCGTCCCCATCCAACTAGCTAGAGATGTTCCAATAGCAATGATAATTGTGTTGACTGCCGGGGACCCACGTAGTGAACCTTTTAAGCAAATACCACCAGCCGCCGTAAACAAGGCCGTTAGCAAAACGATAAATGGAACGTAGTCCAGCAAAACAATGTGAACAATCTCGTACCAGGCATCCCCTTTATAGCCGATTAAAAATGGGATGGAAAAGATAATGATCCAAGCTAGTGATACTTTGCCATAGTTCTGATGCCAGAAATGTTCGGCTACCAGAGGGAAAANAGCAATAGATAACAGTATCCCNGCGAAAGGAATAATTGTCCATAAAGGTAANTTGGCCCCTTCTATTCCGTGATGTGAACCGTGCCCATGATCATCATGTCCATGATCGTCATGGCCGTGATCATGNGCATCTACTCCATTTGAATCAGCGGCATTTGTAACTGTTATTGAAACTAAGGAAATCGATAAANCAAAGAAAAGAAAAAAAAGAAATTTAGAAAAAATATTCCATTGGCACTCTTGCATCNGTATACCCTNTCAAATTTTTTGGCTTTTCAATTAATTAAAAGGCANANTAGGANAGATCTTAACNTTCTCTCAAAGGACGAATTACATCTTCNCCGTTATCCTCAATCAAAGGTCGATTATAAATATATGGTGGTTCTAAAACTGACCTTTGGGCTTCAGTCAATTCGTCGGCCCACTCTGGGAAGGTAACATCATAGTAACCTCCAGCGAAATGTAGATATTTAGGNGAATATCGAANCAGTAATGAGCGACGNTGTCNGTCTTTACGTTTCCATGGTAATGTACCATGAAGAGTCGCTTCGTTAAAAATAACCATGTCTCCAGCCTTGGCTGGAACATTATAGACAACTTCACGATCTTGCTCCCATTTTCGAATTTCCTGTGGACAACTGAAGTTAGATTTATGGCTACCAGGAATGACACATAATCCCCCGTCACCTTCCTCCACGTCGGTCAATTGATACTGTAAAACTACCATGCCACATCGTATTTGCCCGTTTCTGTAAGTATAATACTGTGAGCCATCAAAGTGCCGGTTGGTCGAACCATGAATAACNAGCCCTTCAGTACCATAATCAGAAGTCAGAATAAATGGCGCATGATCTAACCGCCATCCACGACCATGCATTGTGTTTAGATAAGGTATAGCCTTTGGATGAACAATTAATTCTCGAAAGGGAACGCAGTGAGGCTTAGGCCAGTTTAACATCCCACTGAACATGCCTCTCTTGTGAGTACCAGCTAGTGCTTCAGATCCAGCAGTGTTTGAATTNCCATCTTTTCCCTTCAGGTCTTCGCAGGCATCAACAGATTGATTAAGTANCTCTAGCTCGCCCTTACTTAAAAAATTAGGAACTACTAGAAAGCCTTGCAAGTCAAATAAAAATTTTTCGCGTTCTGTCATCTCTACCATTTTCTGTTACCTTGAAACTAAACTAATGAAAAAANATCGTCATCAGAATTATTTTTATTACTAGGTGTACCACCGGTATTTTCTTTGTTATTACATTTGTCTTTATTTTCACACANATCGCAATCGTCTCCCATTACAGTTCCTAATCCCCCACAACTTCCTTTCAAGCTTTTGTTATTGAAGATCACACCNACAGCCATCGCCAAAACCGTNATCAACATAAAGATTAGACTTATTACAAAATATTGCATTTTAGATATGATATAGTTTTGATTTGNTCAGTTATATACAATTTCAGACCCNATTNCAACAAAAATGTCAGGATAAAAAAGNTTTAATTTAGGTGAAACNGCCTCTCTTAGTTTTGTGCCNCTGTTTTNCTGAACACCATAAATAAAGTAAGCTGCAACGTCATTCTTTTGGACGAACTCCATGCCNGATTCAGGCCCTAGTACCATCAGGGTTGTAGCTAACGCGTCAGCTTCCATGCAAGATTCCTGGTCAAATACGGTAACTGAAACCAATCGGTGTTCAACAGGATATCCCGTTTGAGGGTCAATTGTGTGAGAAAAATTTTTCCCCTCAGACTCAAAGAAGTTACGATATCCGCCTGATGTTGCCACGTTCATGTCAGAAATCTCTAAAATTTTATGAATTGTACGTGCATTTGGGTCTGGTTTCTCAATACCAATTTGCCATGGTTCTCCATTTTTCAGACCTTTAGTTTTTACCTCACCACCAATGTCAACCATGTAATTTCCAATTTCTAATTGGCTCAAAAACTGCCCAATTAAATCTACACCATATCCTTTAGCAATAGCAGATAAATCAATGTAAATGCTAGGGTGTTTTTTTTTGATACTTTGACCATCTATATCTATTTGTATATGGTCAAATCCCACCAACTGCTTAGTTCGATCAATATCAGTCTTGCTCGGAACATCACGCTCACCCTCAGGCCCAAATCCCCACAAATTAACTAACGGGCCGATTGTTACATCAAAAGCTCCATTCGACAAATCACTGATCAACTTGGCTGCTGCTAAGACTGTAAACAGTCTCGGCGACAATTTGATCCAATCGGCCGACTGGTTTTCATTTAACTGCGAGATTTCCGAATCTGGGATATAGGTAGACATCTCCCGATTGATGTCTATGAGTAAATGATCAATTTGTTTTTGGACTTGTTCTGGTGTGTCATTAAGTTCCGGCCCGATATACTTAACAGTATATCGGGTCCCCATGGTGGGTCCAGAAATAGAAACCACTGGATCTGGCTTTTGACAAGAACACAGTAAAATCCAACAAATCAGTAAAAAAAGGGCTGATCGATTTAGTATGTAAAAACCCTTTAAAAAACAGGTAGACAAACGAAAGTGATAAAACTAGCTACCAAAATCATCAAACAGGATGTCTTTTTCTTCGACTCCTAAGTCTATAAGCATCGCCCTTACAGCATTAGCCATCGGAGGTGGACCACACATGTAGTACTCACAATCCTCTGGAGCTGGATGATCTTTTAAATATTCATCATATGCAACCTGATGGATAAATCCAGTCAACCCATCCCAGTTGTCTTCTGGCTGAGCGTCGGACAAAGCAATATGCCAGTCAAAATTATCAAATTCTGCTGCCAACTCATCAAAATCATCTTCAAAAAATATTTCAGCCTTAGATCGACCACCGTACCAGAAAGTAATTTTACGATCAGTTTTTATTCGCTTTAGTTGATCAAAAATGTGCGAGCGCATCGGAGCCATTCCCGCACCACCACCAATAAATACCATTTCTTTATCGGTATCACGTGCAAAAAATTCACCGAATGGTCCAGAAATAGTTACTTCATCTCCCGGTTTTAAGCCAAAACAGTAAGAGGACATCACACCTGGTGGAATTCCTGGAGGTGAACCTGGCGGAGGTGATGCGACTCGAACATTGAGCATTATCATGCCTTTTTCTTCTGGATAATTTGCCATAGAATAGGCTCTACTAATCTGTTCATCACTATAGGAAACGTTATCAAAAACTTTAAAATGTTCCCATGTACCTCGATAAAGTTCGGGAATGTCAAAATCCTGGTAATCAACAGTGAGTCCAGGAGGTCTCTCAATTTGTATATACCCTCCAGCTCGAAATGGGACCTCTTCCCCTTCTGGCAGTTCAAGTATCAAGTTCTTAATAAAAGTCGCAACACTTTCATTGGACCGAACTTTGCACTTCCATTGTTTTGAACCAAAAACTTCTTCTGGTACCTCGACATTCATATCCTGTTTGACATTCACTTGACAAGACAGACGGGTACCTTCACGAGCTTCTCGCTTGTTAATATGAGAACGCTCGGTTTCGAGAATATCGCCGCCTCCGTCTAAGACCTTTACCTTACACATCCCACAAGTACCACCACCACCACAAGCTGAGGAAACATAGAGACCTTCGTCAGCCAAGACGTTGAGTAATTTCCCACCGGCAGCTACACTACAATTTTTTTCGCCATTAACATTAATATTGATATTTCCACTGGCAACTAGTTGTGAGCGAGCAACTAGGATAATTCCCACCAGAGCTAATACAATTAGGGTAAAAATCAGTGAAGGAAGAAGAATTGCTATCATATTCTATCCTTATAAAAATTTATAATTGAATACCGGAAAAGGCCAAAAAGCCAAGAGCCATCAAACCAACAACAATGAATGTAATCCCTAGGCCACGAAGACCAGCTGGAATATCGCTATATTTTAATTTTTCACGAACACCAGCTAACGCCATAATGGCTAAAGCCCAACCAGCACCGGACCCTAAGCCAAAAACAACACTTTCTTTGAACGAATAACTTCGTTCCACCATCAGTAGAGAACCACCTAAAATAGCGCAATTTACTGTAATCAATGGAAGAAATATACCGAGTGCGGCGTACAGGGCCGGCACATAACGATCCAGAGTCATCTCTAGAATCTGAACCATAGCTGCAATTACACCAATGTAACTAATCAATCCCAAGAAAGTAAGATCTATATCAGCAAATTGGGCCCCTGCCCACGTCAATCCACCAGGCTTTAGAAGATAGGTGTAAATCAAATTATTGGCAGGCACAGTAATCCCCTGCACTACAATGACAGCAAAACCTAAACCTATAGAAGTCTTAACTTGCTTGGATACTGCTAAAAATGTACACATACCTAGAAAGAAAGACAAGGCCATATTTTCGACAAAAACCGCTTTTATGAACAGGCTCAAGTAGTGTTCCATTCTTATTCCTCCTCCACTTGATCTGGGTCCAGAGTTCTTAAGACCCAAATGAAAAGACCAACCAAGAAAAAAGCACTGGGAGCCAGCAGCATCATACCGTTACCTGTGTACCACCCACCTTCGTTAGTCAACCGTAGAATTTCGTGCCCAAAAAGTTTTCCACTACCTAGTAGCTCGCGAAGCAAACCAACAACCAGTAGCACAACACTGTAGCCGAAACCATTTCCGATTCCATCTAAGAAACTATCAATCACACTGTTTTTCATGGCGTATCCTTCGGCTCGCCCCATCACAATACAATTGGTGATAATGAGACCGACAAAGACTGACAATTGCTTAGAGGTATCATAAAGATAGGCTTTTAAGACCTGATCCGCAATAATTACCATAGAGGCAATAATTACCATTTGTACAATAATACGAATACTGGACGGCACATAGTTCCGAATCAGACTAACGAACAAGCTCGAAAAACCAACAACGAAAGTCAATGCCAAGCACATGACAATGGTTGTCTCCATTTTGGTGGTAACGGCCAAAGCAGAGCAAATACCAAGTATCTGAAGGGCAATGGGATTGTTTCTAAAAATGGGACTAATTAATGTTTCTTTAACGTTACTCATAAACAATTCGCTCCTATTCCACTATTGAGTTCCTAAATTGGTTTAAGAATGGGCCATAGCCGTGATCTCCCAACCAATAGTGGACCAATTTTTCTACCCCGCGACTTGTGATGGTTGCACCAGACAGTGCGTCTACTGAGGTGGTTCCTTTTGCATAGCCACCTTTTTCAACAGTAAATTCGGGTTTGTATTGAGCATCAAGGACCGTTTTCCCTGGCCATTGAGCTTTCCAGTTCTCATTTTCGATTTCACCACCTAGGCCTGGTGTTTCAGCATGCTCGTAAAAACCCAAACCTTTAACTGTACGGGTGTCAGTATCAAGAGTTAAAAAACCATACATTGTTGACCATAGACCATATCCACTAACAGGTAATACTAAGGAAGTAGGTTGGCCATTTTCCTTGATTAAATAAACATTCGCCCACTTAGCTCTATACCTATTTTTCGCAATGTCTTTGTCTGCTGGGATTTCTACATTTTGACTTGCGTCTTTAGCTGCAGCTCTTGCGTCAAAGTCATTTGGTGCATCGTCAATGTACTTACCCGTTTCTAGGTCTACGACTTTAGCTTCAACATTCTTGTACGCTTTTTCAATTTCTGGTTTTGGTACATCCTTGCTCGCGATCAACCCCGCAGACAGAAGTAAATTCTTTTTAACATCGAGTTTGACATTTTCTTCTTGTTGAGCTCTCAAATTGTTGGCAGTAAAGGATACAACACCTGAACAAACCAAACAAAGTAGGAGCGCAACTATAATAGTTCCTTGCCAAGAATTAACTTGCACTTCTTCTTAACCTCCTCTTGACATTTGATTCAACAACAAAATAATCAATAAGTGGAGCAAATAGGTTGGCAAACAAAATCGCCAACATAATACCTTCAGGATAAGCTGGATTCACTACACGTATTAATATGGTCATGATTCCAATTAGTGCTCCGTAAACAAACTTGCCGGTGTTGGTCATTGCAGCACTGACGGGATCAGTTGCCATAAAAACCGTACCGAACGCGAACCCGCCTAGACACAAATGCCATTCAATAGGCATTGCGAACATAGGGTTAGTGGTACTCCCTACTGAATTGAATAGGAAGACGGTCGCTACAGCTCCGACAACCACACTCACCATGATTCGCCAAGAACCAGTTCCAGTCAAGATCAGAACAAAGGCACCGATCAAAGCACATAAAACGGAAGTTTCACCGATAGACCCAGGGATCATTCCGTAGAAGGCTTGAGTCAGGGACCACTCAATCGCGTTGAGCCCATCAGCCGCAGCTAGACCTAAAGATGTGGCTGCCGTGTGCCCATCAACAGCTACCCAAATCGCATCGCCAGAAAGATTAGCTGGATAAGCAAAATAAAGAAACGCTCTGGAAGTCAAGGCTACATTGAGGAAGTTTTTCCCAGTACCACCAAACACTTCCTTAGCGAAGAAAACGCCAAAAGCTATGCCGATAGCCACCTGCCACAATGGTGTTGTAGCCGGTAAAGTCAGTGGAAAAAGAAGCCCGGTTACCAAAAAACCTTCGTTGATTTCGTGTTTTCGAATGATGGCAAATATGACTTCGATATGACCACCGACGAACATGGTAACAGCGTAGATAGGCAAGAAAAACAGCGCGCCATAGATAAAATTACTAGCAACACTACTTGAATCCAAGCTAAATCCAGCTGCATGCATAATCGTAGCTCGCCAGCCCGAAACATCAGCCCAAGAACTAATATTTTGTTCAGCTAAAACTAAAATAGCTTGGTATCCTGCATTCCAAATCCCCATCAAGGTTACAGGAACAAGCGCAATAACAACAGTGACCATTAGTCGCTTCATGTCCATACTATCTCGGACATGAGTACTCCCGGTTGATACTTCTCCAGGTGTAAAAGCAAAGGTGTCTAACGCTTCGTACAAGGGGTAAAGCTTTTCGTATTTACCGCCTTCTACGAACTGAGGGTGTAGTTCATCAAGGATATTTCTTAAAAATTTCATTATCCTTCCTGATCAATTTGGGTTAAATTTTCTCTAAGAATCGGGCCATAATCGACTTTACCGTGATCTACAAAAGTACATAAAGCCAGGTCTTCTTCTTCCAGTTCTAAACACCCTAACTGTTGCGCTAGATCAGTTTGTTTTGTAATCAAAGCTCGTAGAAGTTGAGTAGGTAGGATGTCAAGAGGCATCACTTTTTCGTAATTTCCGGTAGGAATCATGGCTCTGAAACTGCCTTCTGTTGATGTTGTAAAACCGAACTTCTTTGACGGAGATAGACTGGAAATAAAGCTCGGTTTAATCGAAAATTTATTTCCGCCAGCGCCGGCCCATCCCAAAAATTCTCTCCGGTGCCCTTCTTCTAAGGCTGATATTTGGTGATGGTAACGACCAAGGTAAGCAAATGGGCCTTTAGCTTCAAATCCACTCAACACCGAACCAGATATGACCCTCACGTTATCTTCGTTTACTAATTCTCCCTCAACCAAATCGTTGATTGAGGCTCCTAGTCGGGTTTTTACTAGACGAGGAGACTTAATCTGGGGACCAGCCATGGAAATTATGCGTTCCACCCACAATCGTCCAGTTGTAAACAGTTTTCCAATAGCAATAACGTCTTGGTAGTTGATCGTCCAAACAGTTTTATTTGCGCTTACAGGATCAAGGAAGTGGATGTGGGTGCCAGTATTCCCTGATGGGTGTGGGCCTGAAAAACTTTTCAGCTGAATATTTCCTGAAACTGTAGGCAATTGTTTGCCTTCTTCATGACAAACAAAAGTTGTGCCGTTGGTCAGCTTCGATATAATTTGCAGCCCGTTGGCAAAATCTTCATCATATTGACTTATAACCACCATTGGGTCTAGTGCTAACGGATTGGTATCCATCGAATTCACGAAGATTGAATTTGGCTTCTCATCTGAGGGTGGGTTTTTCGAGTACGGTCTTGTGCGAAAGGAGGACCATAGACCTGATTCTAGTAACAAATTTCTAACATTTGATTCATTAGCGTTTTCTGGGCTGGTAGATTGATAATGTGTGAATTCGACCTGCTCTTCCTGATCATTAGGTTTTATAGAAACACTTTGAAAAACACGTCTTTGTCCCCGATTCAAGCTAATAACTTCACCCGCCGCTGGAGCAGTATAAATAACACCAAGTTGTCGCTTGCACTCAAAAATTGGTTGTCCTATTTTAACCTGATCTCCAATTTTGACTAACATCGTCGGTCTCATATTGACATAGTCTGAGCCCAGGATAGCTACTTCGCCAACCGATTTTGTTCCATCAAGTTCTGAACTGGGACTACCTGCAATTGGCAAATCCAATCCTTTCCTAATTCTATACATAATTCACTAGAACCTTGTCCATTCATCAACGAATGATTATTTGGGGTATTGCTTTACGAACGAAAATCACTGAGCCATTTAGTTATTATATTTTAATATGCCAAAATCGAAAAAACGACAGA
Organism: Candidatus Poribacteria bacterium; assembly: GCA_002729015.1. The sequence continues at coordinate 61,044 of PBVO01000069.1, read as the reverse complement.
GCCGGGCTGATGGAGAATAATCGAAGAAACACTTGAAATCAAACGGCAAGTAGTGGGAATCGTAAGGAGCAAGCCAAGTTGCATAAAAACAGGAAAGCCGCCCACCCCCAGAAAGGCAGGTCGTAAATTTACTAACATTATCGATAGGGGCTAAAGTGCCACCTACTTCACTAGACGAATCGGCCTAGCTCTGTCTCCGTTAACTTAGCTGTAATAAAACCGCCATATTCTTGCACATTTGGGTTTGCCTGTCAAGAGCATTTTGAAAAAAACAAATTGTATGTGATAACCTATGGTTTTGGGTACAGATTGCGATCAAGTGAGCTACCCGAGAGTTATATACCAACTAATAATAAATAATATCCAATACGAATAAATAAAACGGAGCCCTTTATGGATAAACTTCTCATTAATGGTGAGAAAGCCTTAAAAGGAACAATCGACATTAGTGGATCTAAAAACGCAGCCCTACCAATAATCGTGGCTGCAGGTATCTTAGGTCAATCAAAAAGTATCATTACTAATGTTCCCCACCTAACTGATGTAAAAACACTTTGTTCATTATTGGAAAAACTAGGAGCAAAGACCCATTTAGAGAATAATCAATTAACAATCGAACCTATTGACCAGACATCATATGAAGCTCCTTATGATCTAGTTAGAAAGATGCGGGCTTCCATATATGTTCTCGGCCCCTTATTGGCAAGAGTGGGTCGAGCGCGAGTTTCTTTCCCGGGAGGTTGTGCTATTGGACCTCGGCCAATAGATTTACACTTAGAAGGGCTAAAACGCTTAGGTGCTAAAATTGAGGTACTCGGTGGATATATTGATGCACATGCTGATAGTTTGCAAGGGACCGATATCTACCTTAAGGGGGTTTTTGGAGCAAGTGTTGGGGCTACAGCTAACGTGATGATGGCCGCGACACTGGGCCAAGGTACAACTACCATACGCCCAGCTGCTTGCGAACCTCATATCACAGATTTGGCTCATTTCCTCATAAAAATGGGTGCCAGTATTGAAGGGATTGGAACAACTGAACTGAAAATTCATGGTGTTAATTCTTTGAGTGGAACTCGTCATTCAGTGTTGTCTGATGATATCGAGACGGGTACATTTATGGTGGCCGCAGCGATGACTAAGGGAGACCTCTTTCTCAAAGGTGCTAACATGGTACAGGTTCAGGCTGTTACCGAAAAATTAGTTCAGATTGGAGTCAAAATGTCTTGGCAGAACGATGGAGTAAGAGTTTGGGCGGATCGTCAGCTACATCCTACCGATGTTCGTACTGATGTGTATCCCGGATTCCCAACTGATATGCAAGCACAAATCATGGGATTACTCAGTTTAGTATCTGGCGTTAGTGTTATTACCGAAACCATCCATCAGGATCGATTTATGCATGTAGCCGAGCTAAATCGATTAGGGGCTAACATTCGAGTTGATGGTAATATGGCTGTCATTCATGGTGTGNGCCAGTTGAGTGGTGCTCCTGTTATGGCGTCTGATTTACGGGCAGGTATCGTTTTAGTTCTGGGTGGGCTGGCAGCTCAAGGTCAAACGTTAGTTTCAAGGGTTTACCATATTGACCGTGGTTACGAAAAAGTAGAGGCAAAACTTTCAGCTGTTGGAGCTGATATAAGGAGGCTTAACACATGATTCGTATTGCTCATTTTTCATCACCTGAAGCTAACGATTTTATGGATAAAATCGATCGTAGGGGCCAATTTGAAAATTTGCAGGTTCAGAAAATCGTTAGTGAAATTTTGCAAGACGTCAAATTAGAAGGTAACAAAGCAGTCGTCAAATATATTGAAAAATACGATTCGGATCAAGTTGACANAGAGAATTTGAGAGTAACAAAGAAGGAATTTACTGAGGCCAACGGGATGGTGGATAGCGACTTTGTATCGGCTATTAATGAAGCAAAGAAAAATATTCAACGGTTTCACCAGCGTCAAATTCGGCAATCTTGGTTCNCAACAGAAGATTCAGGTGTTATTTTAGGTCATTTGATTCGTCCACTCAAAAGAGTAGGCGTTTGTGTTCCATCGGTTAGTCAACTTTTAGTGTCGTCTCTCTTGATGAATGTTTTACCGGCTAAGGTGGCTGGTGTGGAAGAGGTCGTAGTTTTCTTAGGCCCCAAACCCGACGGAACAATAGATCCACACATGTTGGTAGCCGCAAGTATATGTAAAATCAATGAGGTGTACAAATGTGGTGGAGCTCCTGCAGTTGGTGCAATGGCCCATGGAACAGAGAGTATACGAGCGGTAGATAAAATTGTAGGTCCTGGTAATCCTTATGTTCAAGAAGCTAAACGTCAAGTTATGGGCCTAGTTGACATTGATAAAATTGCTGGCCCAAGCGAAGTTTTGGTGATTGCTGATAAACNAGCCAATCCAGCATATGTAGCAGCAGATATGATTTCTCAAGCTGAACATGGAACTGATTCCTCGGCTATATTAGTAACGACTTGTGATACCTTGGCTGAATCAGTCAAAGATCAAATCCAAATTCAAATAACGTCTCTACCTAGAAAGAACGAAATCACTGGATCCTTCGCCAATTATGGATTTGTTTTATTAGTTGATAATCTAGAACAAGCAATAGATTTAGCCAATCGAATTGCTCCAGAACACTTGGGACTAATTGTTAGAGAGCCATATAGCATTTTAGGTCAAATTCGAAATGCAGGTGCAATTATGATAGGAGAATACACGCCTGAATCTGTGGGTGATTATATGGCTGGTCCTAATCATGTCTTACCAACAGGTGGTACAGCAAGGTTTGCATCACCATTGAGCGTAGATGATTTTGTTAAAAAAACCAGTTTAATTCAGTACACAAAATCAGCCTTGGAAAGAGTTAGCCAACCAATTATCAAGTTAGCAGAGACCGAAAACCTAGATGGGCATGCTGCGTCTATTACTATTCGGAATTCTTAGTTTACAAAACTAACCGATAATCGGGCATTACTGTTAGNNTAGTGNAANTCCTTATTATTTCATTTTCTTGGCATTTTGAATAAAAANAACGAATTAACTNTAAGCTTTTATTGAATCTTTGGTTTTGTTGTGATACATTTGTGCGGCATTTGGCGATGAGTACTATTATTTATTTCGATTTTTATTCAAAATGATTTTTAATAACAAATGAAANATTNTAATATTCATGCAGATAAGTTTGGACAAGTTTGGCAGCACTTCCAGAATGGNTTTAGGCCTTCGGCGTATGACCCTGAGAGAGTAGCTGGTTTTGATGGTCGAAAGACTAGCTTGACCTTGAGTATCCCGATCCATCAACCCGAAATCATTCATAAAATCCGAGAAATATCAGCTAAACTTCAAGGGTTAGATGGTATTTATTTAATGCCTGAGGAATACTATCATGTAACAGTNAAATGGCTGGGATTTTTCACTGATAGAAAAGAAAANGACTATGATATAGAAGCGAATACGCTTGATCTGATTATTGAACAGGCTGAGAATATTATAGGGGAGGTACCATCCTTCGAGATTTGCCTAAAACGACTCAATGGTCTAGGTAGTTTTGTAGTTTGTGAAGTGAGCGATAATGGTGCTATAGCACGCTTACAAGGCAGATTGCACCAGGACGCAGCTGATATCCCCATATATCCCCTAGAGGGTGAAGAGTGGCTACCTCACCTCAGCTTAGCTGGCATAAAATCTCAAAAAAGTATCAGTCNATTACAACATAGAATACGTCAGTTCAGAGATGTTGAACTGGGTACGGTTCAGGTTAATCAAATCCATCTCTCTCGGGCACTACTACAANAACCATNTCCTTCCTGTACTACTATTCGCACCTTCCAACTTACAAATTGATCTCCTGAAAAATCGCTGCGAATCAAGAATTTCTTTTCTTTGACAACAGCTTAAAGCTGAGTTAAGCTGCTATAGACTGTCGAGTAGAACAAGGTTTGAGGTGATTAGGTGTGCTGAGGCTCTATTTTCTCTTCGTTTACTTACTTTTTTCTGGAGTGAGTTACTCCGTAGCAAGAGTTAGTTACCAAGAGCAAATTCAACCTATATTACAACGCACTTGTCAAGGTTGTCATAACCCAAAGGACCCTGCGGGTGATTTAAGCCTGACTAGTTATACTGGTTTTGAAAAGGGGGGAGCTACAGGCCCTCTTTTTGTTGGCGGTANTCCTGAACATAGTATCATTTTTGACTTNATCGTTGGTGATCCTCCAGAGATGCCTATCAATTTGGAACCGTTGACTGAGGATGAAGTGAGTTTAATTCGTCAATGGATTTTGGAAGGTGCTATCGACGATACGAACATCAAGTCAACTAAAGTCTTAATGGAAGCACCCAAATACCAAAAACCACCGGTTATTTCTGCTTTGGCATTTTCTCCAGACGGTCAACAATTAGCGATCTCGGGTTATGGTGAAGTGTTAGTTCATCGGGCAGACGGAACCGAACTCATTGCTAGGCTAATCGGAAAATCTGANCGAATAGAGTCAATCGCCTATACTCNAGATGGGAAAATCTTGGTTGTTTCGGGTGGTGTCCCTGCTGTTTCAGGGGAACTACAGGTNTGGAATACCGATACATATCAACTGGCTCANTCTACTCAAAATACAAATGACACTCTTTATGGAGTTTCTATTTCACCCGATGGTCAGCTCGTTGCGTATGGAGGAGCTGATAACACNGCTCGCTTACTTCAAATTAGNAATTTAAGTGAAAAGCTAAAATTTGATAATCATAGCAATTGGGTTTTAGGGACAGTATTCTCAGTTGACGGAACCCACTTAGTGACTACAGGAAGAGACCGGGCTTTAAAATTGATAGAGGTTGAAAGTGGNTCCTTTATAGACGATATCAACGCTAGTAATAAGGGGTATGGAGAAATTTATAGTTTGGCTCGTCATCCTAGCAAAGACCAAATTTTAGCAGCAGGTGAGGACGGTATACCTCGGTTGTATCAAATATTTCGTACTATTCGTCGAGATNTAGGTAATACAGACTTCAACTTAATTCGTGCTTTTGATCGCCAGCTAGCTGCGGTTAATGTAGTTGCTTTTAGTCCGAATGGTAATCGATTCGCTACGGGGAATGATAACGGAAAAGTTTATATATACGAAACGGAAAATGGTAATCGATCACAGGTAATTACTGCTGATTCAACGGCAGTCTTCGCTTTAAGCTTCAACCCGGTAAAAAAACAGATATCGGCTGGTGGATTTGATGGGTGGCTGAGAACGTTTGATNTCAAAACTGGAAAATTACTACAGGAATTTATCCCTGTAGTAATGGATCAAAAAGCCAAATAAAAATCTTAACAAAGGTAGATTATTCCAGAGGTGTTTGAATGTTACGATCTAAGTCTCGTTCAAAATTGAACCGTGTTCGTTGGACCAATCCTGTTTGAGGTAAACGAAAATAAGATATCCAAATCAATTAANTTTCAAATGAAATCGGCTTCATTGGATAAAAATCGAAAAATACGTTACTGGGCTTATTCCACCTCAATCCTCCTACATTTAATTTTGCTACCCTTGGTTTCTCGTATAAATCTGGAGGGCCGGCGTAAGTTTATCGGTTTAATTGCTCAAGAAACCGTATACATNAGGCCAATTGATTCCTTACCTAAGGCTAACGATCAGGCACTAACCGAAACTAAGTTAAACTTAGAGAAGATAAACGATCCGGTATTAAAACCAAAATTAATAGAATCAACTGGTAAATCTATTCAGCGTCCAAAGCCAGCGTTTTTTACTGATNCGTCTCTTGATTTATCCCCGGAACTAAAAAAAAGAGACCACCTCCTAACCGAACAGAGGTTGATTAATCAAGTCNTTAACNGCTCAATGAGGATAGACGAGCCCGGAATTCAACCTGAAAAANTTTTGACTACGTCCAGTGGGACCTTTACGACACAAACAACCCAGAAAAGAATAAAAAGAAAAATCATTCATGGAACTTTAGGCACCGCTGAAAAAGATTTGGGAAAACTGAATAATACTAGTAATCATCAACCACTCATATCAGAAATCAAAACAAGGGAATTAAAATCAGATTCTCCTCAAGTTTCAGTTGAAATGGGTTTAGATACTAGTCAAAAAGGGCGTCTAATCAATGATAATCTAATCGGTGGCGGTCAGTCTTCCAGTAGTTCTACCATTGGTAGTTCACCTGCGAGCGATTATCCTTCGCTAATGAGACGTTTAGCTGTCAATTTGATCGCTGATGAAGGAGCCAAAAAAATTGATCTGGTTTTCATTTTAGATAAAACNGNTAGTATGACAGATAATATTAGAGCTATCCGAGCTTATATGGGAAAATTTCTAGACCAATTTCATTTAGCGAGAAGAGACATTGCCGTTGGTCTTGTTTCATTTTCTGACCGTCAGTACATCAACTTTAATGGTCTGACGAAAAAATTTCGCAAGTTCAATAAGTGGATGCAAAAAATCCAGATAGTTGGNGGTGGTGATTTAGCTGAATCAGGATTAGATGCCATCATGGTAGCATTGGAGCAAACCAGGTTTCGCCGAAATAGTCAGCCAATATTCGTTTTTATCTCCGATGGCACATTTCATGATTTGGATTATGATGGCCAATCCCCGTATACCCTAGACCAAGTTATCACTAAATTACAAAAAAAACAAGTACGAGTTGAAAGTATTGGAATTGATTACCTACCAATAAAACAACTCGCTCTAGCAACAGGTGGAAATTGGTATCCAATTCCAGGTCGAGGTTACATGGAAGACATCGATTCGACAAGCAAAACGTTATCAAAGTTAGGCGTAATTGGCGAGGATATTATAATGTATGTAGACACTAAGCCAAGACCTGAATGGATAGAAGTCCACAGTAAATTTCTCAACCCCTCAGGAGAAAAAATTCCATTACAAAAAGCATCACAAAAAATAGAGGTTCCCAATGATGGAAGTGAAACTATTGCCTTTAAGCCCAATATCAATCTTGATGAGTTAATAACTCGACCTGGCACTTATACNGCTATCTATCGTCTCGTAAACAACCATGGACAGCAAAGTATATTGCGCCAGACAGTAGAACACTAAACACCAAATAAATAAATCGTTTACAGGACGACGAAAAAACATCTATGACACTTTACCTTCAAAGGGTAAAGTGCCGAGTCTTTCTAGTTCTAAAATATTCTGCTGTTTTGTTTTTATTTACCAGAGTTATTCAGAAAACGGGTTATCCTTGGGGACTTGTGTTAGTTTCCGTTTAGTTGATAGCTAAAGTCAGACGACTTCATTAAGCTAACAATTTCGATCTCACCTGGTACAATATCCGACTATTTTTTCTTGCAAATGGCCTCTGTACTTTAGACCTATGCTTGGTGCTTTTTTCAANTTTTTCAAAAGGTCTGTTTCCAACTTTCCCCAAGCTACCCATCGAGCATTAGAAATTTCTTTGATGTCAGTCGGATGTAAAACTCGATCTAAAGTTGAAGCCACAAAAACATGCGTCTGCCAGTCAATTGCCTGATGGCAGTAAGTAAATCGCACATTTGATCTTAGTAGATAACTATGGATAGTTANCATTAAACCAGTTTCTTCNTTTGCTTCTCTCTTAACACCGAATTCAAAATTTTCACTGGGACTGATACCACCGCTTGGTGGCCGATAGACATCAGNTTGGTAATATGGTTTTCGAATTACGGCGATTGGACTATCAATACTAATTTTTCGAAAATTAAAAAATGGACGCTGAAAAATGAGNAAAGTGACGTCGTGCTGTCGACCAGACAGNNTACTAGCCTTGACGAGATTGAACTCCTTCTTTGTCATCTCCCATTCGGACCAATCCTTGNTGGGTATTCCGTATCGGCTTTCTAGACGATCAACCTGCTTATTGACAAACACTTTTAAGCCGAAATGTTAATTTAAGATGATCCGAGTATCGAACTGGAAGTTGGAAAAAANGACTTTCCTCATTCGATAACTAATTCATCTTGGGGATCCAATTGATCAATTTGGTTCACGAGACCGTCTGCAATCTCTTGAAAAACCAAAGATTGTGGTGAGTCTGGATACCCAAGAACGATAGGTATTCCCAAATCCCCACATTGGCAGATCTGAGGGTCAATCGGAATTTGGCCTAGTAAGTTAGTGCCAAGTTTCTGNCTAATTTTTTTGCCACCACCATTACCAAATATCTCTATCTTTTTACCNCTATCGTCAATATAATAACTCATGTTTTCCACGATTCCTAATAATGGTGTTTCCATTCGATTACACATGGAAATTGAACGCTTAACATCAGAAAGNGCTACNTCTTGNGGCGTTGTTACAACGACAGTACCTCTTAAACTTGTAATCTGGGATAAAGAAAGTTGAACATCACCAGTNCCNGGTGGCATATCAATAAATAGATAATCAAGNTCTCCCCAGATAACGTCGCCCAAAAANTGACGCATCGCACTATGTAACATCGGTCCNCGCCAGATCATCGCTTGNTCNTCTTCTACCATGAAACCTATTGACATCAANGAGATNCCGTGCTGGTCAATAGGTATTANTTTTNTTTCTTTTGTTATTTTNGGTTGTTGTTTTACNCCCATCATNGTTGGAATGCTAGGACCATAAACNTCCGCATCCATCANTCCAACCTTAAAGCCTTTTCCTGCCATAGCCAAAGANAANTTTGCGGCCACAGTGGATTTCCCAACNCCACCTTTNCCACTCGATATNGCAATTGCATGATTGACNTTGGGTAGGAGNGTTGTTTNGGNTTCGGGTTCGGGTTTAACTTCTTTCTGNGAAGNTGAGGGGGATTGGGANATNTGGTTNCCACTGATTATTTTTAGCTCAGGGTGNTGCTTAGAAGGATTTNNCTTCTCTGNNGTTCCTNCTTNGTTACCTGATNCTTGATTATCTTTTCCAAATAACTTCATTTCACTCCTATNCAGTTTTGTTTNTAGAAATTGAATTCTTGATGANTTAAAAAATCANTATNAGTCTTCATAATATAGNCCNAATAGAATCATCATTTCATCAGTACTCAAAAAACCAAAGTTTACTTCTCGGTTATGAACATTATTATANGTGGCAATTAGACGCAANCCTTCGCCCACCCCAAACTTCATGGGTGGATTATATGACATGATGGGAGGNTGCTCCCAGTCATCAGTAAAATAAACTTCTTTTCCATTTCTTTGTCCCCCAATTGCTTGTACACGAAACTCGGTCATCAATTCGTGCGCATGCGAAAAAAGTTGGAAAACATTTGCAGCCTCTCGAAAATAAAAATCCTTGGTTAATGTGGTGATTTGACCTGCCGGCAACTCAATGTCGGTATGATTAAAGCTGATGATTTTGGCAATATGTTTTACCGACTTCTTATCCTGATAATGCAAGTTGACAAAGACTTCACCGCGCAGAGAATTCGCGGTTCTGTTAACATAATGGCTGTTTAAATCTAAGCCACTATTAGCTGGCAATTCTAAAGCAACACCTTCTGGTAATTGGTAGTCCATTTTAGGCCATTGTGTTCCTGTAAAAAATTGGTGGTAACGCATTGGGAGTAAATTTTGCAGAATGTAGTTACCACTCTCATCTCTTAGATCTCTGTCTATATTTGGGATAGGTTTAAATATTTCAGGGGTTCGGTCTCCAAAAGTATATAGTATAAAGTGGTGGCTGCCAGGCCTCATCGCAATCTCAATCCTGTTGATATAAACAGGTTCTGGGTTGTTTAGTTCATGGAATTGGTAAAACTCACGCTCATAATTGGGTAAGACTTCGAATGGTTCCAAGTGAAGTTGGACTCCATTCAACGGTTTCGAAAGTGATGTGAATACTTTTGGAGTATAACGATCCATTTCATCCAAAAGTTTTTCGTCGGCGACAACTCCACTTTCTGGTGCTCCTTGGATAATCCATTGACGAACAAATTCTAGCTGACCATATGTTAGTGGTTCAGCAGGGCGTGGAGGCATCATTCCACCATACTCGGGGTGATCATTATAGAAATGATCTTCGTTAGGAGCATTAATTTTCTCCCAAAAGAAACTCTTAGCTAAGCTTTCATGTCCTTTCCTGCCAATTCTCATCAACCCGTCAGCCAGTGCAGCTGGATTTTTAGGTGGTTTGTCTACTAATTCGTTGTAGGCTTCGTCTGCCGTTAAAATTAATCCCGTCTGCTGAGCAACTGAACTCCCGGCGACATGACAGCTAACGCAGTTTGGTTGAAGAATGTTCTCTTGGATCAAAGACCATGTTGATTGTGATTTGTCAACATCTGATCCAACTAAGCTATCTTGGTCTTCCATATCTCCTTCATCACAACCTATTATAATCAAGGCTACAAATAATAATGAGGTAAATGCTATAAATGGAAATTGTTTCAGCATTATTTAATTAACCNTTTTCATTCGATTTGGGGGAGATAATTCAACTTCTGATCCCATTAATTTGTAAAGAGGGGATGACTCTCTCATATTTTTCACTTCNTCTACCACTCGCGAAACAACAAAATCAATTTCATTTTTGGTATTACTTCGTCCCAAACCAAATCGTATGGGATTACGTGCGAGATTGTCGTCAATTCCCATAGCTGTCAAAACTTTAGATGGTGCTGATNAATTGGATGAACATGCTGAACCTGTAGATAACGCGATATCCTTTAACTTTTCCAANAGGGTTACACTNTCAACAAATTCAATACTGACATTGAGGTTCCCAGGTAGTCGTTTTTGCGGGTGACCATTTAAATGTAGAAAATCAATTTGTTCTTTGAGTCCTTCGTACAAACGAGACCGTAAGCTAATTAGCTGTTCTGATTCTTTCTGCATCTTGGTTTGTGCTATTTGGCAAGCATAGCCAAAACCGACAATCCCTGATACATTCAGTGTGCCAGAACGAATTTTTCCTTCTTGTCCTCCACCATAGTTTTGAGGCTTGATACGGATTTTTGGTTTTTTTCGTCGAATGTAAAGTGCACCAATTCCTTTGGGGCCATAAACTTTATGGGCTGTCAATGACATCAGATCAATATTTAAATGATCAACATTAACATCAATTTTTCCGATAGCCTGTACGGCATCTGAATGAAACAGAACGCCTGCTTGGCGAGCAATTTGGCCAATTTCAGCCAAAGGGTTGATTGTTCCAACTTCGTTACTGGCATGTATTATACTGATTAAGATTGTGTTTGGTTTAATAGCTGACGCGACCTGCTCTGGGTCAACCATGCCGTATTTATCCACGGGTAGATAGGTAGTTTCAAAACCTAATTTCTCTAGAAAGTAACAGGTATCTAAGATCGCGCTATGCTCGATTTGTGTTGTTATTATATGATTTCCCCGACGATGATAACTCTCCGCAACACCTTTGATAGCCAAGTTGTCAGATTCTGTAGCCCCACTGGTAAAGATAATTTCTTGTGGTTTAGCCCCAATTAGGTCTGCTACTTGCGTACGGGCTTTTTCAACGGCCCTGCGAGCCTCTTGACCAAAAATGTGATTACTAGAAGCATTACCAAAGTTTTGNGTCAAGAACGGTATCATTTCTGATAAAACATCTGGATCAATTGGCGTNGTGGAATGATGGTCTAAAAAAATAGGTGATTCCATTGTTATAAGAGGCCTGAAGTCGCAAAATAGGTAAATACAATCATCTTAAGATTGTACCGAAACAAAGAAATCAGAGTCAAGTTCTAGAGGGTATTAATTGGGTCTATATCAATAGTTAAGTCGATGACTTTCGGTTGGAATGAAGTGTAATGGGCTAAGGATTTCTTTAAAAACCTCAGTAACGTACAATGATCTACATGTAGAATTAAAAAGTGCCAACGGTATTGGTTTTTAATTTTGGAAAGAGGTGCTGGTGCTGGACCACGGATTTGAACATCAATGAATGTTTCGATCTGAAAACGNGAAAATATTTCGAACAACTGATGCGCATTTTCAATAAGTACTTTTTCATCTCTACAACGCATCAGAATGGAAGCCGAATGGCTGAATGGAGGATACTTTAAATGCNGTCTTTGNTCAATTTCTTCTTGGTAGAATTGAATGTAATCATGTGTCTGCGCAGCTTGAATGCTTTGGTGCTCGGGNAGATAAGTTTGGATGACTACATTTCCNCCAAGTGGNCCACGACCNGAACGGCCTGCNACTTGAGTTAACAAATTAAAAGTTCTCTCGCCTGACCGAAAATCAGGNAAATTAAGAGANGTNTCTGCACTGATAACACCNACGAGTGTCACNTTTGGAAAATCTAGGCCTTTNGCNATCATTTGTGTGCCNATTAGGATATCAATTTTTCCTTCCNGAAAAGTTTGTAGGATTTTTTGGTGCCCNTCTTTAGNTGATGTGGTNTCCATATCCATCCTNTGTACNCGAGCTTGCGGNAAATTTATTTTAACTTGTTGCTCAACTTTTTCNGTACCCAAGCCAAAATATCGAATATACATACTTCCGCAGGATGGACAATGATCAACGGTAGCTCTCTCTGCGGCACAATGGTGACAAATTAGCTGCTTTCGGGTGAGATGGAAAGTCAACGAGATGTCGCAGTTATGACAACGTTCAATATAACCACATTCTCTACAGAAGACATAACTCGAGTGTCCGCGCCGATTTAAAAAAAGTATTACTTGTTGCTTCTTTTTTAAGCGATCTACAATGCTAGATTTTAACTTTTGTGAGAATATAGTCCGGTTACCACTTTTTAACTCCTGTCTCATATCGACAATTGCAACATCAGGCAAGCCAACTTTCGTAGCTCGATTTGTCAAGGTGAGCAATCGATATTTATTATGCTTGGCTAGCCTGTAAGTTTCTAATGCTGGCGTGGCGCTACCCAGTACTAATGTACAGTTTTCAATTTCAGACCTTTTGGCGGCTACATTTCTGGCGTGATAACGAGGTGTGCTATCTTGTTTATAAGAACTTTCATGTTCTTCATCAATAACAATCAAACCCAAATTTTCTAATGGAGCAAAAACCGCTGACCTTGCTCCAATCACAATTTTTGCTATACCACTTCGGATTCGTTGCCATTGGTCGTGACGCTCACCATCGGATAAACGGCTATGTAAGACAGCTACTAAATCACCGAACCGACCTACAAAATGTGAGACTGTCTGTGGAGTTAATGAAATTTCTGGTACTAATAGGATTGCAGATTTCTCTTTTTCTAAAACTTTAGCGATAGATTGTAGGTAGACTTCAGTCTTTCCACTACCGGTGATGCCATGTAGCAAGAACGCGGTATTCTCTACATTTTCAACTGACTGGGTGATAGAAGATACGGCTTGATCCTGTTCCGGGTTGAGTAGAAGTGGATGAGTTCTGACTACTGGTTCCAAACTCAGTGGGTTTCGGGTTATTTTTTTTCGCTTAAAACAGATTAACCCCTTTTTTTCTAAAGATCTAAGTGTTGAAAGACTACAACCAGTTTGATCAATCAGGGTCGAATTGGGGTAATCTTTCTGATTTGAGTCAAGCAGTAGTTCTAGTACTTCTGTTTGTTTCGGGGCATTCTTTAATTTTTCGAGTGCNACNTTTGTTTCAGTTTTCTTGTGGACTAAACTAACTAGATTTTTATATTGGTTTTGACTTTTTGGTTGAAATTTCGATGACACTTCGATTAGTTCATCATGTGCTAATCTAGACAAAGGGGATCTCAAAGCTAACTCAGGCCTACGTAAGCGTCGAGAAATCTGAGTACGAGTNAGNTTATTTTCTTCCTGTAATAAATCTAAGATACGTCGTTGTAATTTTGCTTGATAACCAAATGTAGCAATAGTTTCCGCGTCAGCAATCAACTTGTAGATTTGTTTTTGTTTCGTTCGAATAACTCCAGGTATTGCTGCCGATAGAACTTCCCCCCAAGAACTAAGGTAATATTCAGCAACCCAGCGAGTTAAATGAAGCATATTTGNAGAGAAACTTGGTGTNTCTTCAAGGCAGTCAATCAAGTTTCTAAGTTTAATTTTTGAAATGTCTATCTTCGTTTGATTATTGCGTTCAATTATCACACCCTCACGCCGAGACCTACCTAAAGGTGCAATTACACGACAACCAACTTGAGCTATCGATAACAAGTGAGATGGGATGATATAAGTGTAGGTAGATTGATATTCAGTTGATGCCGAATCAATTTTGTAACCCCTAAAGTCTATGGGAATTGGGAATGCTACTTCGGCATATTGAGATGCTTTCTCAGAGTTTTGGCCGGATGTGCTTTGCATTTCAGTCTGGGNTTGATAATCTTAATTCTGCCATCACNTTCTGGATATCTTCCCAAACTTGGCGTTTATTTTCGGGATTCCTCAGTAGATAAGCNGGNTGATATGTTGGCATTACTTTGGTNCCATGATAACTNTAAAAATCACCACGTAGCTTAGAGATCCGTTCGTCTGTTCTTAATAGGATTTGTGCAGCAAAAGTACCCAGAGCACAGATAACTTTTGGTTTAATTAGCTCTATTTGCCTAAGTAGATAGGGTTCACATTGTTCAATTTCATTAAGTTTTGGGTTTCGGTTACTGGGTGGACGACATTTCAGGACATTAGCTATGTAGACATCATCTCGAGTCAAACCGATCGACTGAATGATTTTGGTTAGTAGTTGGCCAGCTCGACCAACGAAGGGTTTACCTGTTCGATCTTCCTCTGCTCCAGGGGCTTCACCTACAAACATCAAATCAGCTTTTTGGTTTCCAATCCCAAAAACCACATGGGTTCTAGATTGATCAAGTTGACATTTGTGACAATCGAGNGCCTCCATTTTCAAATTTTCCAGATTAAGGCCTGTATAAAGAGGTTCCCGAGTCTTTAAGTCANTGTCCTGAAANAAANTTTGTTGGTCTACAGTGCCCTTGGTCTCCTCATCTATATCCAAAAAGCCAAGTTGCACTTGTTCTTCGATATATTCTCTTGTTGTAGTAACGATTTGGGCTAACTGTCGACGTATATTCACTGATTCACTGATTCACTGATTCACTGATTCACTGATTCAATGACATGTTTNGTTTAGCCACTAAATAAATCNCTAACATCGTTTATAGTAATATAGACTGCTAGTAAAATTAGAAGTACAACAGCCACTGTCTGGATACCAACTTGATATTTTAGCTTTATTGGTTTACCTCGAATGGCTTCTATCAGAAACAGTAGAATTTGGCCACCATCAGTAATTGCTAAAGGCAATAAGTTGACAATAGCTAAATTAATACTAATAAACGCAATCAAAAAAACTAAGGAAGGTCCAGACTGTTTGGTAATAATTCTTAAGATTCCGACAGGGCCACTAACTAGACCAATAGTGTTAGTTTGTGTAAATAACTTTTGGACTACGTTGAACGTCCGGTATATAGCCTCTANGCTTTCTTCAGCGCCCCGNTTCCANCCAGTAAAAAAGTTATAACTAATTGTTTCTACATTTTCTCTACAGACCAAATTCGTGTAAGTATGCCTAATGCCTAAACCATGCCAGTCTATTTCTGAGTTATCTTTGGATCNTCCATTCCGAATTGCCGGTTTTATTTCTNCATTAGTTGGCTGTTGGTCATTTTTTTCTAATTGAAAACTGACTGGCAAACCATTGTTATTACGAGCAAAATTATCCAAATCTTGAAACAATTCACTCAAATTAGCTGCAGAGATTGGTTCCTCGTTGATTTTTAGGATTTTATCACCAGATTCAAATTTGCCAGAGGTGTTTCCTTTTGGTATGCCGCTGATCTGAAAATGCCAATTTACTAGAACATTTTTAATTGTGAATGGCTTCCCATCTCTCTCAATCGTAAGGTCAACGGGGCCTTTTTGTGATTTCGTGTTAAAAGCNACTTGGGAATGAATTTCTTGGCCATCGATGGCAATAATTTGATCCTGGTCTTGTAGCCCATTAATTTGGGATGGGCCCGATACAAATAAAGTTTGGTAAGGCAAAATACCAAGCTGGCTAACTGTTCTAGATCCAATTTTCCGTGATTTTGTCGTAGCAGAAGTAATTATTGTTCGCCCTTCTCGTATCAAGTTCAGTTCAATTCTATTATTCGGTGGGGTTAGCATAATAGTCTCAGTCAATTCAGACCAATTTCTAACTTTTTTNCCATCAACAGAAACAATCTTGTCTCCAACTTTCAAGTCCGCGGCTTCTGCTGCACTATTAACTTGGATATGTCCAATCCTCGTAGATTTCATTGAACCTACTGTTTCTTCGCCCCAAACCATGAACATAAAGCTATATAAGATAAGACCGAAGGCTAAGTTAACTAATGGACCTGCAATGGCAACCAAGATTCGATGCCTAACAGGAGCTGTATGAAATTCACCTGTTGGGTTTCCTTCAGTTGAAACTGTTTTTTCTTCCTCTTCGTCTCTTTCAGTTGGATCTTCTCCTGCCATTTTCACATACCCACCAAAAGGGATAATAGAAATACAATACTCTATATCGTTCTTGGTAAATCCAATTAAACGAGGACCAAAACCAATCGAGAATTTTTCGACAGTTATGCCACANTACAAAGCTGCAATAAAGTGNCCAAGTTCGTGAACGAAAATCAACAACCCGAAGGCCAGCAAAGCTTGTATCAATTGGGCTATGTCCAGAAAACTCATAATTCTCCTACTGAGCGGTTATGTTACGTGTGATATTTTTTCTTTGGTAGTTATTTCGGCCCAGTGTACTGACGTGAGAATATCATCCAAAGATGGTTCATGGATAACAATGTGAGCATTCAAAACCTGATCCAAGACTCGTGGAATATCAACAAAGCNGATTTNGCGTTTTAGAAATGCATCTACAGCTACCTCATCGGCTATGCTAAGAACAGCAGGTAAAGTGCCTCCGACCTCAGCCGCAGTATATGCATGTTTTAAACAAGGGAAGCGACTAAAGTCAGGTTGAGCGAAGTGTAATTCTTGAATCTGGGAAAAATCCAGTCTTGGTGCTGGGTTCGGTAAGCGTTTAGGATAAGTGAGAGCATACTGAATTGGCACTCGCATGTCTGCTACTCCCAACTGAGCTAATATCGATCCATCAATGAATTCAACCATAGAATGAATAATGCTTTCAGCATGAATCAAAACCTCAACTTGGGATAATTCAAGGTCGAAAAAAAGCTTTGCTTCGATAATTTCTAAACCTTTGTTCATCATGGTTGCTGAATCAATAGTGATTTTNTTGCCCATATTCCAGTTTGGGTGTTTGAGAGCCTGCTCTAGGGTTACGTGAGATAGTTCTGAAAGTGGAGTNTCACGAAATGGCCCACCCGATGCGGTAAGAATCAGTCGGTTAATTTCTTCTTTACATGGTATTTCATCGTTTTTCAAAGAGGTTTGTAAACATTGAAACACTGCACTAATNTCACTATCTACGGGTAATAGCTGAACGTTATTTTTCTTAGCTGCTTCCAATACAAGTGAACCACCCATTACTAAAACTTCTTTGTTAACAAAAGCCAAGTCATTTCCAGCTTTTATTGCGGACAAAGTTGGTATTAACCCAATACTCCCNCCCATCCCCTCGAGAATCAGATCAGCATCTGTCATTTCAGCTAGAGCAATTATCCCATCCTGGCCAACCAGAATATCTAGATCAATCGTATCTTTCAGTTTATCGTTCAATTGTTTTGCCGAACAGGGATTCGCTACGGCTACNACCCTAGGCCTAAATTGNTGTATTTGCGTTTCTAGTTTTTCAATTGATTGATTCGTAGAAAGTCCTACAATTTCAAACTCATCAGGATGTGCAGCTACCACTGACAGGGCGTTCTGACCAACTGAACCNGTTGAACCTAGTATCACTATACGCTTCATATTAGCTGAAATAATTCTAGACTATAATAAAAAGTAGGGGTTGCAAACATCATACTATCTAGTCTATCCAAAAGCCCCCCGTGTCCTGGGATAAGGTGTCCAGAATCTTTAACGCCCGCACATCTCTTCATAATTGATTCACTCAGATCACTCAGCTGACTAGTTATACCAATAAGTAATGATATAATTAATGTTAGAGATAAAGTCATCATGGGAACTTGGTCAACCAATAGAAAGTGCCAGATAGCAATACCAGCTAGAATATTACCTCCTAGACCTGCTATTGTGCCCTCAATTGTTTTTCCTGGACTAATATCTGGCCGTAACTTGTGACGGCCAACTAGCTTGCCGATTAGGTAAGCTAGTGTATCCCCGGTCCAAATTACGCCTAAGAGAAAAAGTACTAAACAAAAGCCAAAAAAAGATNTCTGGCCNCCTACTTGCCGCAATNTAAGTATATGGTAGCCGAACCCCCACCCTATATATGCAACGTTAATGAAATTAGCGGATGGCGGAAAAAAATCAGACTGCCCTTGTTGTATTTGATAACAGAAACTAAGCAATAAAACGAGAAAGATAACTGGCTCAGCAGAAAACCAATTGGGACATTCAAAATTTGGAAGGTATGCAAGTACAGATGGTAAGCAAATGAGCAGACTGCAAAAAACAGTCAACAGTCGGCTGAATTTAGCACCAATGGATTCCGTCAGTTGGCACATTTCCAACGACGTAACAACAACCAAACAGACAGTTGCCAGCACACACAGAAAACCACCTTGCCAAATAACGAGAATGGTGAGCGGAATTAAAACTAGGGAGCTCAGGNTGCGCAGTAGCATAAACTGCATCGCCTACNAAAATCGGCTAAATTTCCAAAAGCTCTTGTTCTTTTTTCTGGAGTTGCTGATTGATTTGTTCGATATGTTGGTCCGTTAAATCTTGGATATCTCCCATGTATCCATGAAGGTCATCCTCCGAAATACTCTTATCTTTTTCCATTTTTTTTAGGTTTTCATTAGCATCACGACGGATNTTACGGANTGACACTCGACCNTCCTCAGCAATGTTAGATACAACTTTAGTCAATTGCTGACGACGCTCCGTAGTCAACTCTGGAATACCAATACGAATCAAAGTTCCATCGCTGTTTGGGTTTAACCCCAAATCTGAGGAGGCAATTGCCTTTTCAATATCTTTGATAATCGATTTATCCCAAGGTTGAATAACAATCAAGCGTGCTTCAGGCGTCGTTATTGTTGCTANTTTGTTAATTGGATTTTTTGCTCCATAATAATCAACACTTACGTTATCCAGAAGAGAAGCAGACGCTCGGCCAGTCTGAACCTTTCCAAATTCTTTCACAATTGAGGAAACCGATTTTTCCATCCGCTCTTCAGCTTCCAAAACGACTATGTCTGGCATGCCCCCCCCCTCATACTTGAATAATTAACCTTTTCTATATCTAATGAAATGAATAGAAAAATAGGTTTAGGTTTGTCCCAACACAAAAAGGGAAAACCTATTAATAACAATGTTCTCACCCAATTTTGCGACAGCCTCTTTCACGANTTCTGCAATCGTTTTATCATTATCTTTGATGTATGACTGTTCAATCAAGCATACTTCAGCAAAAAATTTGTCGATTCGACCTTCTACGATTTTTTCAATGATTTGCTCTGGTTTGCCCTGAATGTCGTCTTGTTGTTTTAAAATTGATTTCTCAGACTCGACGACATCTGCGGGTACACTTTCTCGGTCGAGGTATTTGGGTTTTGATGCCGCAATTTGCATAGCAATATTCTTGGCCAACTCCTGAAATTCGTCGGTTCTAGCAACAAAGTCCGTTTCGCAGTTAATCTCAACAAGGACTCCAACACGACTACCAGGGTGAATATAAGAAGTGANCGTACCCTCTGAAGCTTGACGAGAACTTTTTAGTTCTGAAGCTTTTAGTCCTTTCTCACGTAAGAGCTGGATCGCAAGGTCGACGTCTCCATCGGTTTCCGTCAACGCTTTTTTGCAATCCATCATTCCTGCGCCGGTTCTAGATCTCAGATCACCAACCATTTTTGCCGTAATTTTCATTTTTTTGGAACGCCTCCGTCGGTTTTATGCCTCAAATTCTTATATCAACAAAATGCTTATTCTTCTTCTGATTGGTTTTCTTCTGGCTCAATCACACCGGATTCTTCATTGGGTTCTTGGGATTCAGGATGATCTTGACCTTCTGTGGCAATACCCCTACCATCAACGACAGCGTCAGCCAATGCACGACAAATCAAATTATTGGAACGAATCGCATCATCATTTCCTGGGATTGGGTAATCAATTAAATCCGGATCGCAGTTGGTATCTACAATGGCAACTATTGGAATACCCAACTTTTTTGCTTCTAGAACAGCAATTTCTTCTTTGTTGGTATCAGTAATAACCACAGCGTCAGGTAACCCCCCCATCTCCTTGATTCCAGACAGGTTGGTATTCAGTTTTTGCATCTGCCGACGAAGTTTCATAGNTTCTTTTTTTACAAAATTGTCTAAAATACCGTTAGCATCATCCGTTTCCAGCTTCTTCAAGCGATCAATACTCTTGGAAATTGTATCATAGTTAGTCAATGTTCCTCCCAACCAGCGTTGGTTTACATAAAACATCTGGCAACGGAGTGCCTCTTGCTCAACAGCCTGTTGCGATTGTTTCTTCGTCCCAACGAACAGCACTTTTCCACCGTTTTGGACAGTTTGACGAACAAATTCATATGCCACTCCCAGTAAGCGAAGTGTCTTCTGCAAATCTACAATATAAATACCATTACGCTCAGCAAAGATATACTTTGCCATTTTTGGGTTCCACCGCCTCATCTGGTGGCCAAAGTGAACACCAGCTTCTAGCAATTCTTTCATTGATACGTTCAAAAAAAACTCCTCAATCNAAAATGGGTTGTTCTGCTGGGGATTACCAACAGGCGACCGCCCCCCTCAAATCCGAATCTGACTTCCAAACTGAGTCTATTACTCAAACGATGAAAGACCCCAGAACAGATCAGGAGACGTGATTCTAATTCNGTTATCTAAATACAAAACAGTGCGAAATATAACATATCATTCGTTTTCATGTCAAAAGCTAAACTTTTGGTTCCTTGATTTTTAGAAATCCGGATGCTAGAATGTCGNNGATCTTGGGTGTGAATAATGGAATCTAGACGGTATCTAGTGCCGGCAGTCTTGATTTTTCTGCTTACGATACAGCNTCTATCTGCTCTAAATTATCTTAAATTTGAATCTGAATTTGGTGGCAAAGGTAACACNAGTGGTCGATTCAGCGACCAGATACATTTGGCCTTTGGGTACGATGGCCAAATTTATGTGAGCGACAAAATCCACAAAACGATTTATATTCTCAGTNCTGAAGGGGAGTATAAAAGCCAAATNTCAAATACGACCTTAGGTGGTAGTATTATTTTAACCAACCCGAATGATATCGTGGTTGACAAAGAAAACAATATTTTTGTCGCTGACACCACCATTCACCACATAGCAGAGACTGAAAATCCCAAAATTTATCGTTATGCGCCTTGTGTTCATAAGTTTTCTNCTGATGGTATTTACTTACAGACCTTATACATTACCACCGTTGATTCGACTCCTTGGTCTTTGATTGCCCAACCCGTAAAGCTAATGGTAGATAACGAAGGCAAGTCAGCTTTTGCATATAAGCTGAGTGGTTCCGAACGTGAGTTGAGAATTGACNTTGATCTTCTGGGACAGCTGTTTGTTCTAGATCCATATAAAGGGAAATCAACGGTGCCGACTTTCTTCATTCACAAATTTTCCACAACAGGCGAAAAAATTATATCCTTTGCCGGTTATGGGAGGGGAGATGGCGAATTAGATAAGCAAGCTAGCGATCTAGCTGTAGATAATGAAGGAAATGTATGGGTGGCTGATACCCTCAATCACCGAGTAGTAAAGTTTGATTCTGATGGGAATTTCCTGCGGAATGTTGGTATTAATCGTCGAGGGCGCGGTAAGGGGGAATTTACTAAACCGGCAACACTAGCAGTTCTTATGGATGGAACTGTACTAGTNAAAGACGCGAGTCAGTTTAAGCGGCATTTGGGTGGCTTGCCCGCTGGGGGGGCGCTGTCTTTGGTTTCTCCAGCTGGAGTCGGATTGGCTGACGTATTGTCCGATCCGTTACATCCTGAAAGAGACTTACTGGGACGTAATTCTATCTTTCCTGACTTACCCCTTAATGATATTGCTGGTGGAGGTATGTTAGACCGGCGACTGCGATTGCTTGAGGAAGCTGAGTACCTTAGGCTCTATGAGACAACTATGCTCGCAGATGAGATGGAAAATCAAGCAGAGTCGGCTGAAGATTTAAAAGCAGCAGCTGTCNGAGCCACTATTTACCATAGAATCATAAGCCGAATACAAAAGTTTGATAGCAAAGGGCGTTATAGCGGCCGAGTAATTTATCAAGTTAATAAGCAGAGCCACGACTATCACGATTTATCATTCCTGACCTTGGATAAAACAGGGCACGTTTACATGAAGGATCAGAGTGAATCGACCATTCGGAAGTATGCAATTCAGGGGTTTACTGTCAAAGCGTCGCAAATGAACGCACTGTACAAAACAAATGTTAACACCTACGATAACACTTACATTGAAGACTACGAAGACTTGGATCTAAGACCTGACTTGAAACAGGATTCAAGCCAATTCAGTGGTGGTTCGAATCTATTCTGGAATTATGACTTATCCGAAAGGACTAACTTCATGTTAGCAAACGTATCAACATACAGCGAGCAAGATTCACTTTACTATATTCCAACAAGAGCCGAGGATGCTTCAGATTTTGACTCTCATTCTTGGGATAATACGCTGGTGACCAGTTTAAAATTAATTACTAACCCGAATCCTTATAACTACAAAGAACTTAATTTATATGCGGAGCGGAAAGACGCATACACATACAAGTTAGACAAAGGGGCTTACCCAGAAATCAATCGCCAGAGAAACGAAGACGATGGGATCGCTAAATCAGTTTCCCTAGGAGCTAATTGGGATATTTTTCGAAACGTCAATCTCTGGGTTCAATATAGTGATTTCAACCCTGCATTTAACAGCCACAATATGACACGACGCTATTTTGATGCTTCTGGAGACCCTTACATGGTCTTTGCAAGTAAGAACAAGTCTAGAACTTGGACTGGTGAACTAACCATAAAGTTCTAGTCTACAGACCCGGTTTGCCACCAATATTGTATTGCCTGCCGCCCCTCTAAATACACACGACTGATTTCCGAAGATCCACCAAGAAGATATTTTTCCGAAACATTTTTCCCATCGTTTGCCATACAAACTTTGTATATTTTGGGTATTAAGACATATGTACCTCTCCATGGTGTTTTTGGAATCTCGTTTAAGTAAGGATAACGCCACCCGTCTACCCCCGAATCTGAAACCAAATCGTCAAGAAATTTGGGGTATTGGTTAGTATGACGATGATACTTCTTGATAGCTTCAGAAATGACTTCTACGTCCACATCAGCTTGAGTNACTCTTCGTTGTTCTAGCCATAATGGAACAGACATTGACAGAAAAAAAATTGTTATAAACAGTAATACTAAGAACTGAAGCCATGTCATTCCTGCTTGGGAAGTAAGTAACTGTTGACTAGTAGGTCGCACGTCCGCCACTAACATCATAGCACTGGCCTGTTACGAAGCTAGCATCATCAGAAGCTAAAAAATGGACTACAGCCGCGACCTCTTCTGGTTGACCAACCCGCCCCATAGGAATTTTACCAATCATATAGTCTACGGTCGAAGTTGCCATCCCATCCAAGATGGGTGTCTGTATGACAGCTGGTGAGACACAGTTAACATTAATTCCGTGGCATGTGACTTCCTTAGCTAGCGCTTTAGTCAAGCAAATCACACCTGATTTAGAAACAGAATAAGGAAGTAACGTTGGGTTTCCTTCCTTGCCAGCAATCGATGCTACATTAACAATTTTACCATATTTTTGCTCGATCATAGGNCCAAGTACGGCTTTACAAAACAAAAACACGGATTTGAGATTTAAGTCCATCACTTGATCCCAGTCTTGTTCNTTCAATTGAATCATTGGAGCAGTTCGACCAGTAATGCCGGCATTGTTGATGAGAATATCGATTCTCCGAAATTCAGAGATTATCTGTTGTACTATGTATCGAATCCTGTCTCCATCAGTTACGTCAATTTTGATTGGCTTTGCCGAACCTCCATGGGAATAAATTTCCTCAGCTACTGACTCAATAGCATCAAGCCGAATATCCAGCAGTATAACTTGGGCNTGGGCTTTAGCTAACCTTTGTGCGATTGCTCGACCGATTCCTTGTCCTGCACCGGTTACAACTGCTACTTTTGTATTTAAGTCCATCTCTCGGATTCGCCTCGGAACAGATTCTAATCTATCATCTTCTTCATTCTACTACAAATACTCTATAATCGTCAATTATAGGCCTTTTTCGTAGATAAGACGAGACGGACGTTAATTGTTATTCATTACAAATGATATTTGAATCAACNTTATAAATGTGTTATTTTTTACTGGATAATTAGTAATTAGACCTAACTGGTCCTCAAGGAACAATAAACGGTGCAACTTGCCAAATTACTCTGGTCGTCAGTCGGCAAAAAACTATTGACGGGTATAACTGGGCTAGGCCTCTGTGGGTTCGTGGCTGTTCACTTGACGGGAAACTTACTGCTCCTGACAGACAATCCTGATCCTTTTAACGAGTATGCTCATTTTCTTCACACAGTTGGACATGGAAAAGTTTTGTATCTAATGGAGCTAGGCTTAATAGCCTTTTTTCTGACCCACATCATCACTGGTGTCTCAATAGCTCTAAACAAAATAAGATCACGCCCCATTTCATACCGAAAAGATGGCAATGCAGGGGGAAATAGCCAGAAGACACTCTCCTCTTTATCGATGGCTTTTACTGGACTTCTATTACTAGTTTTTGTAGTACTGCATGTCAAGCATTTTAAGTTTGGTCCCGGGATGGAAGAGGGTTATCAAACCGTTTTACATGGTGAGACCGTCAGAGACTTATACAAGTTNGTGATTGAAGAGTTTGGTAAGTTNCACATGGTGGCTCTATACACNGTGACNATGCTAATGTTNGGCTTGCACTTACGACACGGTTTTTGGAGTGCTTTCCAATCTCTCGGTATTCGATTTCCAAAATTTGAAATAGCTATCCATCAAGCAGGATTATTGTTTTCCCTGCTCATGTCGTTTGGCTTTTTAGCTGTCCCTCTTATCGTATTTGCTAAATCGCTGAAATAAAAAGTCTTATCTTTACTGATGGGAATAATGATTATAACATTGCTGTTGAGAAATAAGATAGGAGAAGAGGATACGAAATGAGACTAGATTCAAAAGTACCCGCAGGCGACTTAGGTTCCAAATGGGAACGCTACAAATTCGACATGAAGTTAGTCAATCCTGCCAACAAAAGAAAATTCACTATCTTAATAGTGGGTACAGGTTTGGCTGGGGCTTCTGCGGCGGCGACACTGGCAGAACTTGGTTATCACGTCAAATCATTCTGTATCCAAGACACACCTCGTCGTGCTCACAGTATTGCTGCTCAAGGTGGTATCAACGCCACAAAGAACTACCCAAATGATGGTGATAGTGTCTGGAGACTTTTTTACGACACCATAAAGGGCGGTGATTATAGGTCTCGAGAGGCAAACGTTCATCGTTTGGCTGAAATCAGTTCTAATATTATCGATCAGTGCGTTGCACAAGGGGTTCCATTTGCTCGCGAGTATGGTGGCACATTGGCCAATCGCTCATTTGGTGGTGCCCAAGTATCTCGGACCTTTTACGCTCGTGGACAGACTGGACAACAGCTCTTATTGGGGGCTTACAGTTCAATGATGCGACAAGTTGACCTTGGTGCGATTGATTTGTTCACTCGTAGAGAAATGCTAGACCTAGTACTAGTTGATGACAAAGCTCGAGGTATTGTTGTTCGAAACCTAGTTACTGGAGAAATTGAAAGCTACGCCGGTGATGCAGTTCTACTTTGTACAGGTGGTTATGGTAATGCTTTCTATCTGTCGACTAATGCTATTAACTCCAATGTAACCGCTGCTTGGAGATGTCACCAACGAGGAGCCTACTTCGCTAACCCTTGCTATACACAAATTCACCCAACATGTATCCCTGTGTCAGGCAATCACCAGTCGAAGCTAACACTTATGAGTGAAAGCCTACGAAACGACGGTCGGGTCTGGGTTCCTAAACAAGCTGGTGACTTGAGGCCACCTGATCAGATTCCCGAAGATGAGCGTGATTATTACTTAGAACGGAAATATCCATCCTTTGGTAATCTGGTGCCTCGTGACGTAGCTTCACGCAATGCAAAAGAAGTTTGTGACGATGGCCGAGGTGTTGGTTCAACAGGTTTGTCTGTTTACCTTGATTTTGCTGATGCTATTGAACGTATGGGAGAGCAAACAATCCGGGATAAGTACGGAAATTTGTTTGACATGTACCAAAGTATCACTGATGAAAACCCTTATCAATCGCCTATGCGGATTTTCCCTGCAGTACACTACACGATGGGTGGTTTGTGGGTGGACTATAATTTGATGAGTAACATTCCAGGATTACATGTATTGGGCGAAGCGAACTTCTCTGATCATGGAGCAAATAGACTTGGGGCTAGTGCATTAATGCAAGGGTTAGCTGACGGTTACTTTGTTATTCCATATACTCTAGGCCATTACTTGGCAGGTACGGAAATACCTTCTGTCACAGTAGAGGACCCTGCTTTTCGTCAAGTTGAGTCAGAGGCTAAGGGTAAACTCACCCGATTACTGTCAGTAAAAGGCGAAAAAACACCACAAGAATTCCACCGCCAAATCGGTCAAATTCTATGGGATTATGTTGGGATGTCTCGTAATGCAGAGGGATTGCTTCTTGCCAAGAAAGACATTTCTCAAATTCGAGATGAGTTCTGGCAGAATGTCAATGTAGTAGGAAACCAGGATACCATGAACAAGAATTTAGAGTTTGCTGGTAGGATTGCCGATTACTTAGAACTAGCAGAATTAATGGCTATCGACGCAAGAGATCGTGCCGAATCCTGTGGTGGTCATTTTCGTGAAGAGAGTCAAACCCCTGAAGGTGAAGCTCTCCGAGATGATGAGAATTACAGCTACACTTCAGCCTGGGAAAGGATCGAGGTGCAGGGAGATATCAATTGGAGTCTACATAAAGAACCACTAGTTTTCGAAAATGTTGAGTTGACCCAAAGAAGCTATAAATAATAATGGGTAAATTATGAAACTAAATCTGAAAATTTGGAGACAAAATAATCACTTAGTCTCTGGGAATATGGTCGATTATGCGGTAGAAGGTGTTTCACCGGACATGTCTTTTTTGGAAATGCTAGATGAATTAAACCAAGATTTAATTCGTCGGGGAGATGAACCAATAGAGTTTGATAATGACTGTCGGGAAGGAATCTGTGGAATGTGCAGTTTAGTCATTAATGGTGTTGCCCATGGGCCTAAAACAGGCACGGCTACCTGTCAACTTCACATGCGCTCATTTAGTGATGGAGATTCAATCACTATTGAACCCTGGCGAGCCAATGCATTTCCGGTAGTCAAAGACCTCGTCGTTGATAGATCTGCCTTTGACCGAATTGTCGCTAGTGGTGGATATGTATCTGTCAATGT
Source organism: Candidatus Poribacteria bacterium (assembly GCA_002729015.1). The sequence continues at coordinate 33,501 of PBVO01000069.1, read as the reverse complement.
TGGAAATGCACCTGATGGAAATGCTTTGCCGATTGCTAAAGAAGTCGCAGACGAAGCTATGGATGCCGCAGCTTGTATTGGTTGTGGAGCCTGTGTTGCTTCATGTCCAAATGCATCTGCGTCCTTGTTTGTTGGTGCAAAAGTTGCTCAATTAGCAATCTTGCCGCAAGGAAAACCTGAAAGCAAAACACGCGTTCTACGAATGGTTGAGCAAATGGATGCAGAAGGCTTCGGGGACTGCTCAAATCATGGTGAGTGCGAAGCCGTTTGCCCGAAAGAAATTTCTATTTCCAATATAGGCCGAATGCGACGAGAATATATGAAAGCTATCATTGGTTAAATGTTCAAGAAGATAGGCCTGATTGGTTTCATATCCCTCATAGCTTACATTGGTCTATTTGCACTTGGTCCAGAGTCACTACAGCTGTTAGTTATCTTGGGGATTTTGTCTGCGCTATTTATTGGTTTACTCAGACCCATTAAGGGTTTGGTAAATTTTATTCGCCGGTCGTGAATGTCGATTATAAAGTATGACCTGCTCCAGACGAAGGCATATAGAGATTTAGAACAAAACTTAATATGCTCAAGATGCTTCTGGGCACATAGTCTCCCAAGACTAACCCCAAGAAAAGTGGTTCTAATCTTTTGTGCGTCTGCCAGCCTGAAAACTTCAGAATCAAAGACTTAATTAGCCAACTAACCATCACAGGAAACCAAAAGTAGATCAGCCCACCCCAGTTGGCCCCGGACAAGACGTAACCGGAAGCATGAAGCGGCCACCAGATGAAATGGCTTCGCAAGAACTGTAGAAGAAAGACGAACCCCAAACCACCGAACATGAAAGAAATCCCGCGAACCTCGGTCTCACGGGGGTGTTGTAACCAGTTCTGGAGAGGGTTGAACGTTTCTCGACCGAAATGGCCAATAGCTCCATGACATCGATCTAGACCATAACGGTACATAAATTCTAAGTAAGACCAAAAGGTGGCAAAAGCGCCAAATCCAATTGCGAGTACCAATGCTATAATGAGTGGCAGTGCAGGTATTCTAGCACGATCGCCGACACGTAAACTTTCGATTTGATTGGGCATCGGGTGTGAGCGGTTACAACGGTTGAATGCGTACAGGAAACTGATGATGGTTAGATTGTTTCCTCCAAGCCGGCGAGTACCAAAAATATCGACCATCATTTGTCTAGGATTAATCCCAATGACCTCATGATAGGGTGGTCCCAATTCAGCTCGTACTCTACCAATAGCCAGCGCAAAAGCTATAAAAATAAGATAAAAAATCGAGATGGTCCAAATTGACATACCTGCTAAATAGCAAAAAGCAAAAACTAGAATAATACAAATTAATGTCATTGTAATTAAAGTTGGAAAAGATATTGGTTCATCCGATTCATTAGCATCTAACTGGCCAACAAGGTTTCGAAAAATATCGGATAGATGACGTCTTGCCCCCCACAAAGTAATAACTGCAATCCCAATCCAACCTCCTGTAGCTCGGTCGTTAAGATGTAAGTCGGAAATGTTAATACCAACGAGACTAGCAGTAATTCGTTCGGCTCTAGTCAACCAGAAGAAAAACCAAGTTGAAAAAGCTAAATCCAGAGGCATAAAGTACGTTAACCCTACGATTGCTAAATTAAAGGACATAGAGCTATAACCAATGGCATTCCATGGCTTTTCAGTAAAGAAGCGATCGAGCACGAAATTACTAGGAAAACTTGGTAAAGCAGGAAAAATGTCGTGAAGCCCATTTGTTACTCTAATGATTGCAGAAATAGAAAAACCAATCCAGAGTGTTTTCAGTTTGAAAAATTTTCTGTTGGTTGTCATCTGTAGTGGTAGTTGGGTTAGTGGAAAACTCAATTTTTCTCGTTCCATCCAGTGTTTACGTAATATCAATCCAATACATAGTAAAGAACAGTATAAAACCAGAATGAAACCTGACCATAGAGAAACTGGTAATAACCAGGCCTTAAACGATTCCGATCTGAAAACACTGGTTCCACCTTCATAGTAGCCGCGTAGAGCCTCCGTTTGGCTAACCGTCATCCAAGATGGAATATGATGTAGAAATAGTTCAGACCACTCATTCTCTGGTGAGGCAAACCAAAAAGGATGAGCTAATCCTCCCATCAAAATTGCCATCATGGCATGGCCAGAAATCGTAGAAACCATCGTTACCATTGTATATATTAAGAGTAACTCGCCTGCTGTGAATGCCAGATTTTCTGCATATCGGCTCAATCCTGCATTGATAAGAAGGAGTAAAGCCAATGTGAATACTGCATTAGAGAAAGGTGACACCAGTGTGTAAACCGCATACCAAAGTTCACTAGCAATGCCAACCCAGTAAGCATTAACAATGACCAAAAATAGTCCAACTAGAACGGCTCTCTTAGTAATGATTCGTGTCGTATGGTTATTTGACATTCGTAGGGAAAACTAATTGAATTAAAGGTGGCGAAGTGAGCAGAGATGAATCGATTGGTTTATTAGATTCTCCATGATCAATGATATTTCTGAAGAACAAATCAAGCCTGTGCAGTAAGCAGGNCAAACTAATTCCCATATAGACAGGATGATTCGATTCAACCTCAGATAGTTTAGCACACCCGCGCTTAGACAATTTTTTTACGCCTCGCCATTGATAAACATGTTGTTTTATCATTGCTGCACAGATTTGAATCAAACCTTGTAGAAATTTCTTTTGGTTCCCCTTAGACTGATACCAATCTTCCTCCCAAACTTCATGAGCCTCCCACCAGTAAGAAAAGTTGAAAAGATCGACTCCATACAAATATTGTNGATTGTATTGCCACTTTTCGGGAGGCAATACTAAGGNGGTGGTATTAGATGATCTTTTATGTTCTTTTTTATAACTGTGTCCTCTAGGGTGCTTGACTGGGTGTGGNGTAAAACCTGGAATATGGCGATAGGGGGGGAATTTTCGGTCACGACAATAACGATGGAGATTAATNTCAAANGGAATCGGTTGGTTTGGGTAAAATGTCACTTCCCTATCCCTTTTTCGATTTCGGCCATTAGTTCAATCGTAGCTTGCTNAGGGGNGCTCGATTGACAGACTGCAGAAATAACCGCCACACCATAAGCTCCTGCCATCAGAACTTCTGAGATTCGACTTAGAGTAATACCACCAATTGCAATGATGGGACNGTCAACTAGTTTTGTCACTCGTTCCAGACTTTTTAATCCTTTTGGAAGTTCTGCATCGGATTTGCTATAAGTAGCGAAAATAGGGCCGAACCCAATGTAATCTGCCCCTTCGGAAACAGCTTGTAAAATTTTATCCTCACTCCTCGCAGAAGCACCAATNATTGACTGGTTTGGCAAGATTTTTCGAGCAAAGTGGATGGGTANATCGTCTTGACCAAAATGAGCNCCATCAGCAGAAACCGAAATGGCAANATCAGCGCGGTCATTTATGAGAAGAGGAACATCTTCCGAGCGGCAGATAGATCTTAGCTGCTTGGCAGTTTCAATAAGCTGGCGCGTTGATGTATTTTTTTGCCGAAATTGGATTGTATCGGCCCCCCCAGAAATTGCCAATTTTGCTAATTGCGTATGACTAAATCGGTTTTGGATAGTCGTGTCAGTAATAACATGTAAGCGGCCGATAGGCTTAGCCAAATTTATCAATTTTTTACTTTCCCTCTAGTAAGATCAGTNGATTGATAGATTTATTGTTCAAAGGACCATTTGGATTAATTTCAGATACTTTTTGATAAGATTGTTTTGCTAGATCATATTTCCTAAGACGTTCATAGGCTAAAGCTAGATTATAGTATGTTATATCCCAATCAGGTTTTTGCTGAATCGATTTTTTATATTGNTCAACTGATTTCTCTATTTCACCACTTAGATAAAGTGTGTATCCGTAGTTCATTAGAATTTCTGCATCGTCAGGACGAATTTTGTTAGCTGTTTCCAGNGCCTTCTTAGCCTTCTTCCATAACAATTCTTGATTAAACTTCAAAGATAAGAAAGCGTAATCTTTCAATGCTTCAACATCGCTCGGNCTACCTTTAATTGCTTGCTCCAAGGCGCTAACTGCCAACTGTATTTGTCCCGAATTCGCATATTTTTCAGCCAAATAAATTTGGGCGTAACTATCTTGAGGGTTTAACTGAATTACCCTTTTGAAAGACTTGATGGCATTGGGTACATCATACATTCGGTCATAGACAATACCCATTGCTCGGTGAGCACCAATCGAATTTGGATCAAGTTGAATCGATTTTGTCAAATCTGCCATCACATCTTCAGGAGCATATAATAANACTTTGGCTGCCCCAAAAGTGTAGTTAGACATGAATAATCCCCGTTTATAATAACCTTCTGGGTTTTGTGGGTCGAGTTGAATTGCTTTTTCGTAGAANCGNATAGCTTTTANTTTTTTTCNTTGATCNTAGTAAGAACCCANTTTCAGATTATACTTGGCCGATTCGGGATTTATTTTTACNGCTTGGTCAACATGGTATAAAGCTTTTTCNTCTAATTTTTTAATGGCTTCTTCTTCCAGANATTCTTTTNTAATNAAAGCCTGTTCTTCATAGTAAAGAGCAAGTTGATANTGAATNTCNGGNTGCTGNGACAANNCCAAAATTTTTTCTGCAANTACCACGAATTTATCATTTTTTTTCTGNCTCTGATAATTTTGAGCTAGCTTNAGCATNATCTCAACNTTTTCATTTCCATGCTCAACGGCTTGNTCAAAGGNNTTGATAGCTTCAGGCATATTGGATTGTTCGTAAATNTGACCAAGTAANGCATGANNTTCGGCNTGGTTCGGCTGTAATGATATAANTTGCTCTAAATGCCAACGAGCAGTTTNAAACTGTTCTGTCTTGATATGTANNTGGGCAACAAAAAAGTGTAGGAAACAATCANCTTCTGTTTCTANTGGAAGATTAGTCANTATTTCAGAAAGTTTCTTAGCNGCANTCAAAGTACTAACATTTTGGAATTGATTAGTNTAATTTGCATANTTTGNATCCAGTGATATNCCNCTCCTTAAAGCNAAAATAGCATTACGTCCATCTTCNTGTTTTAGNAAAATAGCTGCTAANTCGTAACGTGGTTTAGGNTTNGGCNNNGGNTCAAACNTACGNGCTNTCCGGTATTGGTNTATTGCCTTNTNAGGCNNTTTTTGNAGAGCATAAATNTGTCCTATTTGATAATNNGCNNAAANATNTTTTTTGTCGTGANGAATAGACNTTTGAAAAGCTGATTGAGCTTCGGGTAAACGCTTTAANNGACGNAGNATTAANCCAATCTCAAAGTGTATNGAAGCNGACTTNGGCTCNTTGGNAGAANNTTGACGATAATANGTAAGAGCTTNTAAATAAGCNTGTTGACTTTGGTATAACTTNGCTAATTGCAGTTTTATAGGCCAAGCATCCGTGTGGGCCTCAACAGCTTGCAAGAAAATCTCCTCCGCCAATTTTGTATTACCTGTTTGTGTATAGCATTCACCTAACAATTGACTAGCTTGCCAGAAATTATTTTGATGAGATAAAGTTTTTTTAGCTAAATCTATCGCTTGTTCTATACTATGTTTAGAGTGAAAGTAGGTATAAGCTAATAGATAGCAAAAGAGAGGATTATTAGGCTGTTTAGCCTGAATATTTTTGTAAATATGCAATGGTACATTTATTCGATTGGTTTTNGNCGCATAAAGTATCATTTCTCTGTGTAAATCTAAATTTTTAGGNTCTTGGTTGATTCTCTCTCGATATCTTTCTACCGCTGCCTGGAAATTAGATTCGTCACTAGCTAATGCTNAGATAGACTTAATTGATATTAAAACCAATATGTAGAATATAAAAATTAGNCGACCATTTAATAATAATACCAACTGCATTTTTGATAACCCAAAATCGAATTGACAATAGCCAGCAATCACTTATACAATTGTGTGCAATTTCCAGCTAGAGGTATATTGTATGTTAAAACGGAAATACTTTTACGTTTTTCTGGTCAGTTTAAGTCTACTTTTGACTTTGGGGTGTTCGAAACAAAGTCAAATTGAGACGGAAACTGGACAGACAAACGTCGAAAAAAAAGATCACTCGACAAATCAATCAAATACAAAAACAGCTTCGGGCAATGATGTAGTAACAGAAACTGTTTCGCTTAAAGTTTCTGGGATGACGTGAGGTGCCAGCTGTGTCACCAGAGTGCGGTCTGCACTCACAGAAATTGCCGGTGTAGTTAAAGCCGACGTTGCTATGCCAAATAGTGCTGTCGTTACAATAAACAAAGGTGAGGTCACGAGTCAACAATTAGTTGATGCAGTCGTGAACCTTGGCGGCCGATATCAGGCTGTTTTGCAATCAACTAATTAACTACTACGGGCCCAGGAAGTCAGTTGTTTACATTGTAGCCTTCTGACTTCCTGGATGTTAGAAATTAGACTCTTCTAGGTCTGTTTAACTCAACTCCGATAATTTGACGGTTCTTCCTTCTTTTGCTGATAGATCGGCCGCAAAAACTACCTGATGTGTTTTAAAAGCCGTGTCGAAATCAGTTAGTGGCATTTTTTCTCCTTTTCTCAAGCTGTCGATAAAAGCTTGAAATTGGGGTTCATAGGGATGATCGCTCACATCGCCAGAATCAATCAGAGCCGTTTCTAAAGTTGACCATTTGTCCTTATTCATACCGCTGATTTTATCAGAATATATTCGGTTATCTAATAGGCTTCCATCGCTACCAACCAAGTGGACATGAAAATAATATGGCTGGAGACAATCAACACAGGATGTAACTTTGGCTAATCTTTCGCTTCCTTCAAACTTAAGCAATGTAACACTAGTGGTTTGGTATTCGTAAGGCTCAAAATATTTCCCCTTGGATTTAGTTTGATAACTGGTAACCTCTTCCACTGCTCCATCCATAAAAAACAGCAAAGCATCAAGTGCGTGACAACCAGCTGTTAATAAACTAGACCCACCGAAATCTTTTTTAATATTCCATTCATATTGGCCGTACCAAGGACCAATCCCATGATAATAATCAACTTCGCCGTAATGTAGGTGGCCAAGTAAATCTTGATCAATAATGGAACGAATCATTGTGAAATGCTTGCTGAACCGACATTCAAAACAGACACAGGCTTGAATCTGTTGAGCTTGAATTGCAGTTTGAATCCGTTTCGCTTCATCATAACTAATACTAATCGGTTTCTCGATAATTAAGTGTTTCCCGGCTTCTGCTGCTGCTACGGCCTGGTCAGGATGAAAAGGATGTGGGGTACAAATGTCGATGATGTCGATTTTAGGATCTGCTATCATTTGTTCAAAGTCATTGTAAACCTTTAGTGGAATCCCATATTGTGCTTCCAAATCCTTTGGGTCATGTGTCCTGCGTGAGCAGATAGCTGTCACATTTGCCCCGGTAACATTTTTGAATGTTTCGATGTGTGCCCCGGCGACCCATCCTAATCCGACAATGCCAATATTATAATCATTCATTTTGATTTCCTACTCCTTGTGGTAAAAAATTGGGTAAGTTGGGTAAAACAGAATTTCCGTCATTTTTTTCTGGATTGAACTCATCGTTTTCCGTTGGTTGACTGACAGAATCAGGTTGATTCTCCGTTAGAGTCAACGTACTTAGCTGAGCTAATCCATTCGTAGTACCGACCCAAGCGACGTCATTATTTAGCTCGATGCAGTTAATTTGAATTTTACCTGTCCTGTTGACAGGGTAGGCGATTTGGTCCCATTCACCAGAATACCGTGACCTCTTGTATATATCTTCATTCGTAGCAATCCATAATGAATTATCACTCGCAACAATGTGGATGTTATCCAATGCACTAGCCGTTCCGCTAATTACTGTTTCAGGTATGCTATTAAAACCTCGTAAATCAGCCTCCACGTACCCATTGCTTTGACGCTGTCGATTATACCAAGTGAAAAAAATACGATCTTCAGTTGTATCAAAACTGATAATCGACTTACCCACAATCCGATCTAACCCATCTAGAACACCATACCGTCGCCACATATCCTCAGTACGGCTGTAATAAGCCAAACCTGACTGAGAAGTTCCAATCCAAACGGTAACCGGAGTAACAGCCAAAGTAACAATATCATCGCCAGGCAGATCGTGTTCTTCCCTGTTATATACAACCCACGTATTGATTGATTGGCGATATCTAGCTAATCCTGAAAAGGTTCCAACCCATAACTCATTATTCAACTCATCCATCTCAATATCATAGACTAGTTTGTGAGGTAAACCATCCGAAACAGTATAGTTCATCGAAGTCTGAGTTTCTTTATCATAGTATATCAATCCATGGTTCATTGTACCCACCCAAACACCTTCCTTCGTAGCTTCGAGTGCGCGAACGTTGATTGGTCCTCGATCAAACATGTTGTTGATTTCTTCACTTACCTCTATATTATTTTGTCCAACTTGACTGGAAAGATCGATATAAGCCAAACCTTTTGAGGTACCGACCCAGACAACATCATTATCGATGGCAATAGCTTGAACCTGATTACTAGGTAGACCTTCTGACACTTTATAAACTGACCAAGCGCTCCCGTCTCGACGGTTACGCGCCTCTCTCCGAAGTTCTAGATTTTTAGAATTTTCAATAACGTAGTTGAAGTCGTAAATAGCTTTTTGATTTTGGTTTAGCACAATAAAGGCGGAGCCGCGAGCTAGATAAGCTTCAGAAAGCCATGGGCTATCGGGATAAGATAGTATGAAGTCGGTCAATGTCAATACTGCCAAGTCTGGTTGGCCACTTTTACATTGAAGGTCACCAACAAGGTATGAAGCTCTCTCAAAATTCTTATGGTTGGGATATTTATCCATTGCTAGCTGGAGAAACTCCAGTGCTTTTTCTGCCTGAGACGAATCTTGTCCTAATAAGAACCCCGTTGAATAAGATAAATTTTTGTGGCTAGGATAATCTGGAAAATGTTTTAAGATTAGACCGTAAGCTGTAGTCGCTTTCATGAGAGAAGCTGCTTCAACAAATTGATTTCCTAACTCATTGAGTAATTGAGCGATATTAGATTCAGGATTGTCTGTTAAACATGCAAATTTTATATAATCGAGAGCAGAATCAATATTATTTTCTCTATACGCAATTTCTGCTAATCGAAAGTAAGCTTTTGAAAAGTTTGGGGATTCTTCCAATGATTTCTGATACAAGGACTTTGCTTCTTGAGTTAAACCTCGTTGGTTAAATAAATCACCATTTTTGAGATACTTTCTGGCATTAGCATTGATCTCAGATGTCTTAAACAGAATAGATTCGATTGTAGAAACCTGAAAGCGTACCTCTTGGTTATCTATTTTTAGATAAATCTTCTGATTGTCTCCTCCGATCCATTCTCCAGAAATATTGTTTCCATTCTTAAAAAAAATGGAGACTTGAGCTAGAATCGGCTGAGTAATAAACAAGAAGGAAAACCAGACAAAAAAAAGCCTTTTACCCATAACAATCTGTTTCATACTTTATCATACCTTAAATTTCGATTTTGCTATAATATTTTTTGCTTGACACCCTTTTCGAACGGAACTATCATTAGTCCTGTGATGAAGCTTATACCTTATTTGCCCTTACACCAAAAAATATTCCCAGGAGATGAACAATTATGTCTTTCGTTAAAGTACGCAAGCCGTCGGAAGATATTGCTGAGTTGCCCACTACACAAGCGGAAATTGTAGAAGCTATTAATGAATCTGAGGTAAAAAGAGACATAGAAGTCGAGCTCAGTTTAGAAAAAAACATAGAAGGCTTTCCTAGTTCTGGTCCTATACCAGCTAAGGTTCGTTTTGTTCATCCAGAGGCCTTTCTGATTGTTATACCGCCAGTAGGAGCCACGAGTCAAGCTGTTGCTGAAAATGCTCTAACATCTGCTTCTGCTAAAATCAAATCGCAAGATGGAAGTGTACCCGAAAGTTCCAACAGTCTAGTTTCAAAATCTTTCTTCGAAGGCGACTTAGGTCATGTCTTACAAGTTGAAAACGATGGCGTTGGGATTAGGTCTCGCAAATTTATGAGAATCAACCACGAGGTAATAGCTAAAACAATAATTCCCAATGAGCGTCCCGGCCGTGAGCCGACAGAAGTGACTTTTCGGACTGTAGACATCGGTGGAAACGGAGCATTACTGAGTTGTAAAAAGGGTTCAGGGCTTGACGTTGGCTCATTTTTTGAACTCCACATAAGTGATAGAAAATTTCCAGGTTACGGTATTGATTATACGACGGTAGAAAAGCAACCCCATAATAACAACGCCGCTATTTTTGAAGGACAAATCGTACGCTCTTTTCCTCATCAAGAAAAGCCAGATAATGACTGCTTTGGGTTTGAATTCGGGTTTAATGACCCGTTTGTTGAAATGCAAATGAATGATCAAATCTCCAAGTATTGCATGGAAATCAAACTTAAAGAAAACCAATTAAATGCGGAAAGAGAAAAAAATGCACGCCTCGGTGGCAAATTCAAGAAAAAAGTAAATCGGTTCAAATAGCATCGCCCGTCCGTTTGTCAAATATAGAACAAGCCTCGATTCCCATCCATACTGTCTGACCAATTCCTACTGTTTGGTCGGGCGGTATGCGTCCCTTCAAAATCACGTTCTTGTCTTGTTCATCTAGTCCTAGGTTCAGATCTACAATTGTTTCGACCCCCAGTTCCTCGCAGTTATAGACTTCTACAGCGAGAGCGCCTGCTGTTTCATTTTTATAGACCACTAAATTTTCAGGATGGATGCCTAACCAGACCTCTCGATTACTTATATTTCTACTGATGGATTCTTGGGGGATAGAAATTTTTAATTGGCCGATTAATTGGGCAAAAATCGTATCACCACTAGTCGATAGTTCGCATGGAATCAAATTCATGGATGGTGATCCTATGAAGTTTGCCACAAAAATATTAGCTGGTTGACTATAAATTTCCATTGGGGTTCCAACTTGTCGAATTTTGCCTTGATCTAAGATCGCAACTCGATCCGCCATAGACATTGCTTCAATTTGATCATGTGTTACATAAAGTGTAGTTATACCAAGTTGTTTTTGCCTCCATTTAATTTCACTTCTCATCTCACTTCTCAATTTCGCATCCAAATTGGAAATAGGTTCATCCATCAAAAAAAGCTGTGGCCGACGTACCATAGCCCGTCCTAAACCTACTCTCTGCGTCTCACCTCCACTTAGCTGATTTGGCTTTCGGTCTAGTAAATCTTCGATATGTAACATTTGAGCAATTTCGTGTACTCGAATTTTAATTTCATTTTCTGTCAAGTTACGAGGCCTAAGGGGAAAAGCCATATTTTCAAATGCTGTTAAGTGGGGGTATAGGATATGTGATTGAAAGACAAATGCTACATCACGGCTCGAGGGTTCAAGATCGTTAACAAGATATTCGCCAAAATATATTTCACCTCGGTCTAATTTCTCTAATCCTGAAATGCAGCGGAGTGTTGTTGTTTTTCCCGCTCCAGTATGGCCCAATAAAACAAAAAATTCTCGGTCAGAAATATCTAAATCAAGACCATCTAATGCAATATGATCACCATAATATTTTGTTAAAGAATTTAAAAAAATATTTGCCATAATCTACTTCTTTATTGCTCCAAACGTAACACCTCTCAATAAGTGTTTTCGAACTAAAAAAGTGAAAATAGCAATTGGAACAAGAAATATAAAAGTTCCCGCGGCGACTTTCCCCCAATCATAACCAGTTTTTCCTGTCGCACTAACTATAGAAGGAGGAGCGGTAATAGTATTTCCACCAACCTCAGTTAAAACAAGAGCAAAAGCAAACTCATTCCAAGCGGTAATAAGACAAAATACGGCCGTGGCAGCAATACCTGTTGCTGCTTGCGGTAAGACAATCATCCGGAAGGCTTGAAATCGGGTGTAGCCATCGACTAAAGCAGCATCTTCATATTCTCTTGGTATTTCATCAATAAAACCTTTCATGAGCCAAACAGCAAAAGAAAGATTAAAAGTAGTATAGAGTAAGATAAGACCAAAGTGTGTATCTCTCAACCCCAATACCGTGTACATGAGATAAACAGGAATAACAATTACGATGGGTGGTAACATCCTGGTACTCAAAATGAAAAATAGGAGATCATCTTCACCAGACACTTTAAAGCGTGAGAAAGCATAAGCAGACAAAGTTCCAATAACAACCGCTAAAATGGTGCTAGTAAAACCGATAATAATACTATTCCTCAACTGAGAGAAATACTGAGATTCAACTAGTTTCTGATAATTTTCAAAAGTTATTCTAAAAAAAAACTGCGGTGTCTGTGCTGAGATATCGCTACCCGATTTCAAAGAAGTCAAAATAATCCAGTAGATCGGAATTAAATAAATAAAAACCACAAAAATAATCAAAAATCGAGACGCGTAATAATATGTCTTTTTTTCTAATAGCATGAAGTCTACGTCGAATTTTTTAACTGGTTAAGGTATTTAACATAAATGTTGCTCAAAGCTACAATCAAAATCAGTAAAATATAAGCCATTGCACAAGATTTACCTGTGTCAAAATTACGAAAAGCTAGTTTGTACAGGTTCATAGACACAGTTTCGGTTGCAGTACCAGGTCCACCTTCCCTTGTCAAGACATAAACGATGTCAAACATTTTAAACGCATCCATGGTACGGAATAGTATTGCTATCATCAGCAGTGGTGATACCAATGGTAAGGTAATCCAACGGAACTTGAACCAGCTCGAGGCTCGATCAACATCGGCCGCTTCATAGAGATACTTTGGTATGGCGGATAACCCAGCTAACGAGATCAGCATCATAAATGGTGTCCACATCCACGTGTCTACAATGACAACTGAAAGCATGGCGAACTTAGGGGCAGTTGTCCAAGGAATTGGTTGAGATTGGAATAAACTGAGAAGTGGTTGCAAAAAGTAGTTGATCAGGCCCGAATTATCAGATTTAAATAAGAATCTCCAAAATAAACCAACGACTACGGGGGATAACATCATTGGTAAAAGAATTAGTGTAGTAATAAAGCCCTTATAGCGAAATTCTCGATTGAGTAAAAGGGCAATACTAAAACCGGCGAGAGATTGTGTAATAACAGCGGACACGACAAAGTATGCTGTTGTACGGAAATATTCCCACACGTCTGGGTCAGAAAGTAGGCGAGTATAATTTTTGAATCCAACGAATTTAGGCGGAATATTGGGAAGGTTTGTTCGGTATTTGTAAAAACTGAGTGCTAGCGACCACAAAAGAGGAAAAATATTCATCAGAATTAGCAATATCATGGTAGGCATGATGAATGCAATCTTGATTTGATAGTCGCTCAGTCCGCTTCGCATTGGAGCAAACGGTGCTGTAGGATTCGAAGGTGTGTTAATATCGGTTACTTCAAGCTCCATCAAGAAAAATATGGGAACAAGCTTGATAGATCCCCAAAAAACAGATTTATTTGGAATCTATCAAGCTAAAGACTTACTTAGAATCCAGAACTCTATAACCGGGCCAATCGTCAGGAGCAATATTGCCATGATCAGACATGAAAGATAGTAGAGCTTCGGCAACCTGGTCTGACGGCCAAGCATCCAAGCAGATGGTCAAGTTTTCGACGGCTTCATCCCACTCACCGGCTAGATAGTGATCTACTGCTATTTCAAAAGTATCATAATATTCTAGCAGTGTAAACTCTGAAGGCTCATCCAGATCGGTTGTGTATAAGGTCACTGGTTGTTCACTGCCTTTCACTGTAACCACATCAATTTTACGACAACTTGGTCGCATTTCGTGAGATAACCCTTCAACAAACTCACCTGACATCAGAAGTTGAGTGCCATACTGCTTGGTTGCTGACTCAAGTCGAGCACTGATATTCACATGAGGTGAGAGGTAGGTTGCATCAATTTTTTGTTCTGAACCAATAGCTCCCTCGATTGCCCAACCAAGATGCAATCCAAATCCTAGTTGTGTTTCAAACCCAGGCAATCGTTCCTGCAATTCACTATTTTTGGCTAATTCTTTCAAAGTCTCATCAGCCTTAACTTCTTCCATCGTACGAAGGAACGCACGTAATGCTCCATCTGCGGGATTTTGAGATCCATCTTCACCATCCTTCCAAACAAGAAGGAATGCATCACCAATGTTTTTGTTTGGAGAACCACCATTTTCGGCGACGGCCTGATGTAATATACCTGCTACAGAATTAACAAATAGCATTACATCTTCCTGTAAGCACTCGGTTGCATCAGTAAAGTTGCGAATGTCACAGAAACCATAAATTGCGTCAACTTTCTGTCCTGGCACCATAGGGTTCAGCTCCCCCTCCTGCGCCAGATTTTCAGCAATTATCTTTGCCCCTGCTTCACCAAACCCAAGTTGTAATAAACTACTGATCTTAACCATGGCATCTTGAATGACACCAGTCTCATGTGATCCTCTTCGCCTTGTGGTCTCAACAGTTCGCAAGGGATTCTCGGCTAAGGTCTTGACCATGAAAGTCATCCGCTCTATCGGTGTAATGAACAAAGTCTGTGCATCTGCTTGGAAAGCAAAAGTACCTAAACCAAGTAAAACCACAACGAAGACAATGATAACAAATCCATTAAAGCCCATTTCTGCATTAATGTTACGCTTATCGAACCACGCTCGACTACCATTAGGCGTTTCATAGAATAAGACGTCTCTGGCACGCATTTGAGAATTTTTGACATCGAAGTTTCGATAACTAATTCGGTCTCCAACTGCCACATCCCCACCTTCTGGTAAATTCTTCAATGCGACAATATCCTGTTGCCCTGCGCTAAACTGGGTAATGCCACGTTCTATATCCCTACTCCTTGGTTTATGAGCTACACTCTTGGCATCAACAATCCGACAAGAAATCCCATTAAGTTCGGGGCCATCAGCATCTGAGGCTCGAAGTTCTTTGACAACCAAACGAGCTTTAGTATCGGTACTATCACCAACCTTCACGTGGAATACATTTCCGGTACGCATCAATTTCTCTGCGTCGCTAGGCTTATTCAGCGCAACATAAACACCGCCATCCGCATTAAGTGCGATGACCTCTCCTTCAAAGTAAATGTCCTTTACTAAGTCTTTTTTCCAGGTTTTCTCAACGATATCTTTTTGACCTGAATTTTCAGACTGATTCAGTCCAGAAACTGCGAGGTAAATTAATGCTGGGTTGATCAATTTTCCATCTTTGTCAACCTTTTTTGTATTGGCAATATATCTGTCAATAACGTCATTTTGCTCGTCGCTTTTGACTTCTAAGGATCGAAGTGCAAATTCCGGGAAAGGTGTTGGGGGTTGATAGTCGAACATAGATGTCATGATCAACATACCCATTACACCAAGAATTGCTTTTTGTGTCATTTTTTCAGAAAAAACACTGCCAATGGCACTTGGCTCTAAACCTTCTAAATCGTCATCATCAGAGCCTTCAACATCATTGCCTTTACCCCTCAATCGGTCTAGGAAAGGACCAATTTTGTTAAGAACCTTAAATACTCGAGCAATTCGACCAGCTCTAGCTCCTGCACGGGCAGCACGGCCAGCTCTGGCTAAACTAAGGGCCGACCCCCCCACACCCAGACCAAAGTAATTCTTTATAGGATCAACTATCCAAGGTACGTCTGGAACTAAGGATACAGCAGCAACGAAATCAAGCCAAAAGAAGAAGCTCCATACATAACCCTGCTCCGCATAGGTTTTGAGGCCAAATTCTGCGAAAAATAGGAACAATGCAATTGCTGAGGTGACATCAATTATCATGTCATACTTACTCGGCATTTTGAACCAAGCGACAAAATCCAGTCCAATCAGTGCATAAATTGTCGCAATCATCATTAAGCTGCTAACCACTGGGTTGTTAACAAAAGCTAGCAACTTTTCCTGCATTGGTGAGCGGTCAATTTTCTTTACACCCTCTTCTTCTTCATCGACCTCAGGATCTTCGGTAGATTCTCCAGATTCGGACTCTCCAGATGTAGATTCTTCAGATGTAGATTCTTCAGATGCAGATTCTTCAGATGCAGATTCTTCAGATGTAGATTCTTCAGATGCAGATTCTTCAGATGCAGATTCTTCAGATGCAGATTCTTCAGCAGTCTGAAGCTCTTCGTTATTTTCGTCGTCAGTGTTTTCTCGTGCTTCTGCTTCGTTCAAGAGAGAACTCCTTCTTTCAAAGGCTCAAGCTTAATAACATGCGGGGAAATTCGACCTTAAAGCAGGGTGAACTATATTTCCGCCTCTAATTTATTTAATAATACAGGATAATTGAATTAGCCAAATTCCTTATAAATCTGACATTATACCTGACAATAAAGCCAACTCACATCACCGAACAGGGAACAAATGTTTACAAGCAACACCGTTCACTTTAGTCATAGTAACCAGCGTCCTCAAAAATTTCCTCATGCTTACGGACTATAGCATCCAAAGCTTTCTGAGGTGATTTAGTCCCAACAATAACCGCATTCCAATTAGACTGGCATGCGTCTAATAATTCTGCATATTCTGGCACAGCCCAAAAATCTCTTAAATAAGGGAAGCTTGCTGCAAAGGCTCTGTTATAAGGGGTGGCATTTAGAAATGCTTCTGACTGGAGAACTTCCTTGTTTGGAGTGAATCCACCTAACTCAGCCCACTTCTCTTGTACAGGCTTTTGAATAAACCATTTCATGTATTTTTTAGCGAGATCTTGTTTTTTTGAGTATGCAGATACAGACATTCCCTGACCACCGATACTAATGTAATGACCCTTTGGTCCAGCAGGTGCTATAAAAAAACCACTCTTGTCATGATATTTCGGATTTTCTTTCGGGTCAACTGCGCCAGGGAAAAAAGCATAATAATCCATGGCCATCGCAACCTGACCAGAAGTATAAGCCTTTAAAGTTTCCTGCCAATAGTAATTGGGTGCGTCCGGTGGTGAAAACCGAATAAGGTCCTTATAATATTCGAGGGCTTTAAGACTATCTTCACTGTTCAGGTATCCATCAACTTCATAGGTCTCAGGATCTCCGTAAGAACCGCCAAACGACCACATCACTTGTTGAAACCCCATAGTAATCCCATCTCCTCCCTTGCTATAGTAAGTAGCAATACCGTATAAGTTCTGCTCAGGACGTGTGAAAAATTCAGCAACGTCTCGCAGTTGGATATAGGTTTTGGGAGGTGCGAGTTCGTAGCCGTACTTCGATTGAAAAGACTTTTTCTCTACCGGGTTCTCAAATAAGTCTTTTCGATAAACATAACCGTTAGCATCTACTTCCGCTGGCAATGCCCAATACTTTTTACTTCCCTTGGGGTACTCGGCAAACGCTGTCATGGCTGGACCATAGATTTCCTCGATATTGATATTATTTTTAATCCATTCCGTTAGTTCTATGTAATGTCCACCTTTAGAATTCACACCCAGCCATTGACTATCTCCGATTACAATGTCGTAAAGATCACTCTTCCCGCTGAAGGAGGTAAAAATTTTTTCTAAAAAACTGACCCAGGGTATTTGGATAATCTCAACTGAGACCCCGGTTTCTTTAGTAAAATCTTTAGACAGTTCTTGTAAGTAATCAGCGGGAGCCCACTCAGCCCAAGCGATCTTCAGAGTTTCACTCGATTTTTTATGATTGTCAGCCGATAAACCAAGTAAGAAAAAAGAACAAAGAAGCAATGTAACAAATACGATTTTTAGACGATCCATACTACCATTTTCCCCGTATCGTTTTTGACGCTATCTCACAGGTGGCAAATACAATGCAGATGACTACCACATGGTGGCTGATTATAGCAGAATGCCTGAAAATACGCAAGACAATAAAAGTAAGCCTTCCAACTCAATGAAATCTTCTCTTTGTCAAGATAGTATTTGGCTAAAAGACAAGTGTTTTCTTTTGTCTTGACAACCTATTTTGCCTTTGTAATAATGGGAATGTTTTCTAATTCAAGTTCGGAAAATTAATGTCTTCACGAACAGAAATGGTATGTGGGTAATAGTATGAGTTTCAGGGAACTTAAGTTGGGGCGACTGTCGATCTCCGCGTATTGGCCGTTACTTTTTGCAGTCGCGATTAGTTATTTTCTTTCTCCGAATTTTGTGTCGGCCGAAAAAATTGACTTCACTCGAGATATTCAGCCAATCTTGTCTGATAAGTGCTACGCTTGCCATGGTCCGGACATAAAACAACGCCAGGCTAATTTGAGACTAGACCAAAGAGAGGGGGCTTTCAAGCAGCGTGGGGAACAATCGGTTGTCACGCCGTATAAACCACTTCAAAGCCAGTTATATCTTCGCGTGATAGCGAAAGACAAAAAAGATCTGATGCCACCAGTTCACTCTGAGCGTTCTCTGTCTCAGAAAGAAATTGAGATGCTGAAATCTTGGATTGAGGAAGGTGCAGAGTGGAAGGAACATTGGTCCCTAGATCCGATCCAAAAACCCGTAATACCAAATGATTGGGAAGGACATCCAGTTGACTTTTTTATTCGAAAACGCTTGAACTCTGAAGGCTTAACTACCTCTGAAATCGCGGATAAAAGAGATTTAATTCGAAGAGTTACGTTCGATTTAACAGGCTTGCCGCCTACCTCAAGCGAGGTTCATCGTTTCCTTGCCGATAAAAGTTCAAAATCATATGAGAGTTTAGTTGACCGACTACTTGAAAAATCTCAATATGGTGAGCACATGGCACGTTTTTGGCTGGACGTTGCTCGTTATGGGGACACACACGGGTTGCACTTAGATAATTTCCGACAAATGTGGCCTTATAGGGATTGGGTCATTAATGCATTCAATACAAATATGCCATTTGACCAGTTTACTATTGAACAGTTAGCTGGTGATCTCTTACCAACCCCTACATTACAGCAAAAGGTCGCCACAGGCTTTAACCGTTGCAATGTCACCACTAGCGAAGGTGGATCAATCGATGAAGAATACTATGTCCGTTACGCTATTGACCGGGCTAGTACGACCTCAACCGTTTGGATGGGGCTGACTATGGGTTGTGCTACTTGTCACGATCACAAATTTGATCCCATCACACAAAAAGAATTTTATCAATTTTACTCCTACTTTAACAACATTACCGAACGGGCAATGGATGGTAATGCGCAAGCTGTACCTCCTGTCGTAAAAGTTGCCACAACTGACCAAAAAGAAGAATTAGAAAAAATTAATCAAAAGTTAAGCAAACTGAGAGCGAAACAACGAGAACCAATGCCTGAGGTAGATGCTGATCAAAAAAAATGGGAAAGTCAATTGCCCCGATGGACAATTTTACAACCTATTTCCTATTCTGCGGCTAGTGGTGCCAAGCTTAAATTGTTGAATGACAATTCGGTCCTAGTTAGTGGTGCAAACCCAGATCACGAAGTGTACGAAATCTCTGCCAAATTGCCTGCAGGTCGTTACACAAGTATTAGGCTACAGGGTCTAGTCGATGATTCCCTACCCCACAAGGGGGCTGGTAGAAGCGAAAACGGTAATGTTGTATTAAGCGAATTTGAAGCTGAGTTTTCCACTGTTGATCAACCTGATCAATGGGAAAAGATTGTTTTCAGTCAAGCATGGGCTGATCATGAACAGCCCAATGGTGATTTTAAGATTGTCAACGCTATTGATGGAAATGCTGAAACAGGTTGGGCTACAGAAGGGTTTAAGCTTCGAGAAAGCCGGCAAGCGATTTTCTTGGCCCGTGAAACCTTTGGTACAAATGCAAGCATCACCCTTAGGTTATTGGTTAAACATCAATCCCCGCACAGTCAGCATAATTTCGGTCGAATACGTTTGGCTGTTACACAATCAAGTAAATATGCTGAGATGGAAAAGTTACCACTTCCTGAGAACTGGTATGCGATGGGTCCTTTCCCAGTGGAAAATTTCGCCGAAGTTCATCCACCAGAGGAATCAGAGACAGATATTAATCAGAAATTTTTGGTAGGGGAGAAAACACTTACTTGGGAAGAGCAAAAAGAGTATATTGATGGGAAAATCCATTCCATTCAAATACCAGATACGAGTGCCATATTTTTGTACCGTAACATTCATTCTTTTACCGACCAAAAGGTTACTTTCGCGCTAGGAAGTGACGACGCGATAAAGGTTTGGGCTAACGGCCTAGAGATATTCAGTAAGGATGTTAGTCGGGGAGTCGCGGCAGATCAAGATCAAGTGGTTGTCCCCTTAAAAGAAGGACAAAATAAAATTTTACTTAAAATCATAAACTATGGTGGTGCTTCGGGGTTCTATTTCAACTTACCCGGAAAGGTTGAACTGATTCCAGCACAATTGTTCGATTTGGTGTTATTATCCGAATCCGATCGCTCTGAAGCTCAAAGACAAGAGTTACAAAACTATTACCGGCAGAATGTCTCCAGTCATTTGACCTTAAAAGAAATTAGTAAAGCAATCAAACAAGAGGAAATGGAGAAGTCTAAGGTCGAGGGTTCTATTGCGACCACATTAATCATGGCTGAAAGGGAAACCCCGCGTGGAGCTTATATTTTACACCGAGGAGACTATACGCAGAGACGAGAACAAGTACAGCCCAATACACCTGCAGTTTTACCACCTATGGATGATAATAATCCTCCAAATCGAATGGGTTTAGCCAAATGGTTGGTTCATCCAAACCATCCACTTACAGCCAGGGTAACTATCAATCGATTTTGGCAACAGGTATTTGGTACTGGTATTGTCAAAACAGCAGAAGATTTTGGTAGTCAAGGTGAAAGACCCAGCCACCCCCAATTACTTGACTGGTTAGCGACTGAGTTAATTGAAACCGGTTGGGATGTCAAGCAAATGATGCGTTTGCTTGTTAGCTCAGATACTTACAAGCAGAAAACCGAAGTAACCCCCACGAAGCTAGAAAAAGATCCTGAGAATCGTTTTTATGCCCGTGGCCCAAGATTTCGTTTAGATGCTGAAATGATTCGAGATCAGGCTTTAGCTGTTAGTGGCCTTCTGTATGAAAAAATTGGAGGCCCAAGTGTGAAACCACCACAACCAGATGGATTGTGGAATGCTGTAGCCTATACTGATTCTAATACTGCCCGATTTGTATCGGATACGGGTAAAGAAAAAGTTCATCGCCGCAGTTTGTATACTTTTTGGAAAAGGACAGCACCTCCACCTCAAATGGCTATCATGGATGCACCATCTCGTGAGGTGTGTACTGTTCGTCGAGAACGAACTAACACACCTTTACAAGCCTTAATGTTAATGAATGATCCACAGTTTGTGGAAGCGGCTAGAGCTTTTGCTAAGCGTGTTATCAAAGAAGGTGGAACAACAATTCAGGAAAAATTAATCTTTGCCTTTGAGTTAGCAACTGCTCGGCTACCAGATACGGAAGAGTTAGCCATTTTAGAAGAAAATCTGCAAAAGCATCTACATCAGTTTGAGTCAGATTCTGATGCTGGTATGAAATTAATAAAAATCAGCGAATCCGAAGTCGACGATTCCATTGAAGTCGTAGAGTTAGCAGCTTGGACAATGATTGCAAACCTAATTTTGAACTTGGATGAGGTTTTAACAAAGGGATAATAAGAGAGGGCCTACCAATGCTACCCATAAAAGATTATTTACATAACGAGACTCGTCGCCAGTTTTTTGGTAAAGCTGCCTTAGGATTGGGTACAGCCGCCCTGTCAACTTTGATGGGCCCGTCAATTTCCCAATCAATCGCAGGCGAATCAAACAAGAGTATTTTGAAATCGCCTCACAACCCACCAAAAGCTAAACGAGCGATCTACTTATTTATGTCAGGAGCTCCCTCACAATTGGACCTGTTTGATTATAAACCTAAGATGGTCGATTGGTTCGACAAGGAGTTGCCAGAGTCTGTTCGTCAAGGTCAGCGTCTAACTACGATGACGTCAGGACAAAGCAGATTTCCGATAGCACCATCGGTCTATAAATTCAAGAAATATGATAATGGTGCAGACGGGGCTTGGGTAAGTGAACTCCTACCGTACCACTCAACCATGGTTAGTGACTTAGCAATTATAAAGACGGTACACACTGAAGCTATCAACCATGATCCTGCTATCACTTATATTTGTACTGGTGACCAGCTACCAGGCAAACCCAGTTTAGGCTCTTGGTTGAGTTACGGGTTGGGTAGTGATAACGAAGATTTACCGGCCTTTGTAGTAATGAATGCTACGTGGACCGGAAGGAAATCAGCTCAAGCACTCTATAACCGGCTATGGGGTTCTGGTTTTTTGCCTTCTCAGCATCAAGGAGTTTTGCTCAGAAGTAGTGGTGATCCTGTTCTATTTTTGTCGAACCCAGACGGTGTAAAGCCTCAAACCCGAAAAGAAATGCTTACCGCATTAAATCAACTAAATAGGAAAAATTACCAAGAGGTCGGAGACCCGGAAATACACGCGCGAATTTCGCAATATGAAATGGCATTTCGAATGCAAACTTCCGTCCCTGAATTAACTGATTTTTCCAGTGAGCCAGACTACATATTGGATATGTATGGTCCTGATGTGCACAAACCCGGCACTTTCGCATATTGCTGCTTAATGGCTAGGAGATTAGCTGAACGTGGTGTTAGGTTCAGCCAGATTTTTCATAGAGGCTGGGATCAACATGGTAATGTCACTGGTGATTTACCTAATCAAGCAAGAGACATTGATCAACCAGCAACGGCGCTCATACAAGATCTAAAGCAACGAGGTATGCTGGACGATACGCTCGTGGTTTGGGGCGGGGAATTTGGTAGAACTATCTACTGTCAGGGGTCTCTAACTCGAAAAAATTATGGGCGAGACCATCACCCGAAGTGTTACACAGTCTGGATGGCAGGAGCGGGGATTAAGCCAGGAATCGTCTATGGTGAAACCGACGATTTTAGTTATAACATTGTTCGGGACCCAGTTCACATTCACCAGCTGAATGCTACGATTCTTGATCAGTTAGGTGTTGATCACCGTCTTCTATCGGTTAAATTTCAGGGGTTGGATCACCGACTAACAGGTGTTGAAGAAGCTAAAGTTATTGATGACATTTTAGCCTGATTTTTGCACCCCCTAATACGTTACCTCAGGATAAGTAATACTATGGATAGATCAAATCATAATCTTGTGCAAATTTTATTATCTTCCACCTGCATGTGGGCAGCTTTACTAATTTTTTCTCTGACATTTTGTGTGTACAGTGTATCAGCAGAAGATCAATCTCAAACTGCAGATCAAGAATCATATTTGATTCAGGAATTATTAAAGACCAAATGTTTCGACTGTCATGGGGTAGATCGGCAGAAAAGTGGACTTCGTTTAGATGATCGACCCAGTGCATTAAAAGGAGGAAACAGTGGAGTCGCCGCAATTATTCCCAATGATCCACTAGCAAGTACTATTGTTCAACGCATCACCTTGCCGATGGAAGACAGCAGAAGTATGCCACCTCCAGGAACAGATAGACCCCGATTGACAGCTGAAGAATCTATACAAATTATCCACTGGATTCACCGTGGAGCTGAGTGGCCTAGTTTCAAGAATTTTGAAGAGGATCAGTCTAGCTCCACATCTATAACCAGCGAAAATAATAATAAAGAAGAACTAGAAAGTATTGTTGGAGATCTTGTCAGCTTTGACAAGCAAATATTACCTATTTTCCAAAAAAATTGCATTACTTGCCATGGCCCAGATGAACAAATCAAGGGGCTCCGGTTGGATACGGCTGCCAATATTGTAGAGGCTAACTTTGATAATTCTCTATTAGTAGCTGGTAACCCAGTAGACAGCGAACTATTTCGACGTCTGACGTTACCTGAAGATGACTATGAAGTAATGCCTCCATCCAATTTCGGGCCTCCACTTTCCGCCGAAGACCAAGAATTGATTCGGCTTTGGATTAGTCAGGGTATTAAGTTCAAGCAAGCGGAAGAGGTAAAAGTTGAGAAAAATCAAATCGTCGAACAGGTTATACCACCAGCTGACAAGGATTCTTTAGCTAACCTTGTACAAATGGGAGCATTAGCGGCTCCGATAGCACAGGACACAAATTTCATTCAGATTGATTTTAGCCAAATTGCTGATGAAATTGGCGATAATCAACTTTCCTACTTGGAATCTTTTAAGGAACAATTACGTTGGTTAGATATTGGCGGGACTAAAATAACTGACTCGGGGTTGGAAAAATTGGTAGATTATCCTAACCTGACCCGTCTACATCTGGAAAACACCAACGTTGGCGACATTGGTATATCCCATTTACCAGCCTTAAAGAATTTGGTCTACTTGAATTTGTTTAATACTGAAGTAAGTGATGCCTCGATAGAATATTTAAAACTACTCGAAAAACTGGAGCAAGTCTACTTATGGAAAACCCAGATATCTGAAGTTGCGGCGGAGAAATTAATGACTGAGCGTCCAGATTTAACAGTTAATCTTGGCTGGGAATATGAGCTGAAGAAAAAATTACTAAGTCACTTAGAAGAGCCAGTGGGGAAAGCCGTACAGTTATCAACAGTGGGAGCAATCGAAGCATTAGTTAACCTAGTATCAAAAGATGATTTGGAAACCGCAAGAAAGCTAGTAGAATCTGCAGTAGAAAAGCAGAATTTTTTAGAAGAAAAAGCCAAGACTGAGAATGAGGATAAGGACGACGAAACAACTGATAAAGACGAAGCAACTGACTGAGATCTTATATAGTTCCCATTCTTTATGTCATCAGGACTGGTTTTTTCAGTCTGTTTTTTGATTTTTATTCTTTGGAGGTACAATGGACAACAAACCAACAATTCATCACGTAGCGAGTCTTTGGACCTTGACTGGTTATGGCAATGAGGGTAGTGAGTGGAATCTAGAACAAAAACTAGATTCTATCCGTTCTGCTGGCTTTACAGGGTTCGCTGGTCGAATTTCACAAGTTACTTCGGAACTTATAGAAAACTCCGGATTGGTATTTTGTGCTATCCACGATATTGGATTGAATAGCGATATTCGAGCCGAGTTGGAACAACTCAAATCGGTTGGTTCGGCTTGTGTTAACGTACAAATGCTCGATCATGATTCGCCAACCGAAATGGCTGTTCCTTTAGCAATTGAAGTTCTTCGCATAGCTGATGACTTAGAATTAGATGTTGGGATTGAAGTTCACCGAGATACTTGTACCGAAACACCAGAAAAGACTTATGCATTAGCTGAAGGATATGAGCAATCCGAAGGTCGTCCGATGAAAATTACTTGGGATTTTTCACATCCGGCTATAATCAAGCATATATCTCCACCTTACTGGGATCGTTTGGCAGAGCGGGTAGATTTGATTCAATATGCGTCCCAGTTTCACTTTCGTCCATTTAATGGCCACCACTGCCAGGTTTCAGCATTAGATCATGATGGAAATTTCACCCCAGAATTCCTCGATTGGTTGCCTTTTGCAGAAATGGTGATCAAAACTTGGCTAGAATCAGCCACCGAAAACCATGTTATGTATGCGTGCCCGGAACAAGGTCCACCTGGTTATGCTTTATCAATTTTCCCAGATCTTTGGAAAGATGCTCAGGCTATTCGGGGTGAACTAGACCGAATCTGGCGGGATTTAACTGGAAACTAACTTGAAGTTCGTTTCTTATGTCATGGTTAGATTTGCTGCACTGGATTTTTAGTTAGCCGATCTATTTACGAACAGAAAATAGGGCATGTTCAGCCAATAAAATCCCAGTACACTATCTTGATTCAATTTCTGGTTTTGTAACAGAGAAAAACCAAAAATTGAAAATGTGATAGGCTTTTATGGTTAAGACAATCCTCGAATGCTAGGAGTGAAAATGGAAGGAAGAAGTATTAGCTATCGACGATTTGAATCCAATTATGATGTAGATCAATCGCAGATAAAAAATTGGGTGGAACAATTCCACAAAGAAGGATTTCTCTTTCTACCTCAGGTTTTAAAAAATGACCACTGTCAGCAATTGCGTTCAGATTTAGAATGGTCTCTAGAAAACAATCCAAATGGCTTGAATAGTGGGAACGCAAGCTCATCGATGCACTTATGCCACCGGATGTTTGAGCATAGCCAGGCGAATTTAAACCTATTTGACTTGGAACCAATTGTCAGTTTCGCCGAGGCTCTCGTTGAAGCTCATTGCCATGTCATTCACAACAACTCGTTTGTCACAAGGCCTGGTGGTGGAATTACAGGTTGGCATCAAGATGATGGACTACATTATCAAGTATTAGATGGTCAACCACCTAAAAATGTTCGGTTGCCAGTTCTACTTTTTACTGCTAACTACTATTTGACTGATGTGGCCAAAGTAGAACATGGTGGGACTGAAGTCGTTCCTGGTTCTCATTTATTTGGTGCTCGCCCTCCTTCAGAGGAAATTGAAAGTACACCGTGGAAAGATAAAGTCCACCACAATCTAGGCCCTGCGGGTAGTGTCATCATGTTTAATAATCAAGTCTGGCATAGAGGCGGTCCTAACCGAAGCAGTCGCAACCGTTATATTACTCAGGTTACATATGCGCGTCGATTAGTTGGCCATAAATACTATCCGTTTATGAATTATGTTATGCCTGAACATGTTTACAGAAATGCGGATGATCGACTCAAAAGATTACTAGGTTTCTTAAATCATGGTGCATACGGATAGTTTTTAAATACGGGGCATTACATTACCACCACAAACAGGCAGATAAGCACCGGTAATATAACTAGCAAGATCGGATGCCAGAAAGGCAACGACATTGGCAATTTCTTGGTCTGTTCCCCGGCGGTTAAGCGGTACTTTGGACTCGTAGCTTTCCTGGCGTTTAAGACCATCTTTTCGGTCTTTGTCACTAATCGTCCAACCTGGAGCGACTTGGTTAACTGTAATTTGGTGCTCACCTATTTCCTTGGCCAAAACCCGAAAGATACCATCCATTCCTCTCTTCCCGGCTACGTATGCGGATTGGTTCTTAAAAGTTTGCATAGCACACTCTGTATTAATACCTATAACACGGCCATAATTAGCTGCAATCATTGATGGAACGAACGCTTTTGCCATTAAAACATTGTGCAACACACAAGACTGAAATTGACTTTCATAATCATCAATTGCTTGGTCTAATACACTCGTCCAAGAGTACTGAACAACTGCATTATTAACAATAATTTGTGGATTCCCGAGTGTTTTTACTATTTTATCTCTCATCGCAAAAACACTCTCTTGATCGGTTACATCTGCTTGTACTAATATGGTCTTTCTGCCTTTCTTTGTAATTTCTTCAGCCAAAGATTCGGCCTCTTGCTGGTTACGAAAGTAGTGAATAGCTATATCAGCGCCACAATCGGCAAGCGTGCGACACATCACACGGCCAAGTTCTCCACTAGCCCCGGTGACTACTGCTATCTTGCCAGCCAAATTGATACTTAACATGTGTCTGATTTCCTTTTAAATAAACTTTGATCTTAGTTATCCTATGACTAAATAATCACAGTGTGCGTTATAACAATTTAATTGCAGTAAGTCAACAAGATATGTTGATTTAGAACGGATGTATTTATGGATAAAAAAATAAGCACCATAATAGAGACGGATCGACTGTTACTGCGCACAGCTACACACCAGGATGCAGAATCGATTTACCAACTATACTCATTACCTGAGTCATCCCGATATGAGTATTGGGAGCCAATTGACTTAGCAAAAGCAAATCGTCTAGTCGGGCGTTGGATTCGAAATCAACAAAAACAGCCTTGTTCCGCCTACCATTTTGTAGTGTTCCTAAAAAACAAAGAATTGATGATCGGTATGTGCGGCTTAGAGATTGGCTTCAATCCAAGCGAAGCTGGCCGAATTGGTCATGTAGGTTATCGTTATTTCCCTGAAAGTTGGGGGAATGGATATGCGACTGAAGCCTTATCAAGTGTAGTTGAATTTGCTTTTAGTCAACTATCTCTACACAAAGTAGAGTCGGGTTGTGTAAGAGAAAATGCTGCTTCAGCTAGAGTTCTGGAAAAATCAGGATTTCGGCTAGAAGGTTGCCGGAGGCAGGGGTTTTTAATCGGGCAAAAGTGGCACGATTTCATGGTCTATGGTATACTGAAAAAGGATGTAGTACCTAGTCAAACGTAGGTGGATGCTGGATTCCCTCCTAGACTGACGGAAGTATATTAAAACTTCCTGAATAACTAACTAACACCGATCGATTCGTTCCTCTTTAATTAATCTCACTGGTATTGGTATGAAATTAGAAAAATTCTATAGCTTAGTCAATATAATTATAATTTTGATGCTAGTTATTATGCCTCGAGTGGCTGAAAGTAGAATATCCTCCAGTACTAAGCATCTTGATCGTTACTTAAATCTCAAATTCAGAGAAAAAAAATTGAAACCATCCCCTCAAACACAAGATGAAGTGTTTTTGAGAAGGGTTTATCTAGATTTAACTGGTAAGATTCCAACTACAGATGAGATTCTTGCTTTTAAAAACGAAGGCAAAAACAAACGGACCCAAAAAATTAGTGAGTTGCTTAACAGCGACGCTTACCTCGATTATTGGTCAGGCGTTTGGACAAATTGGTTAATCGGACAAGAACAGAATAATCAAACAGATGTCCAGGAAGGTTTACAGACTTGGGTGAGAGCACAGTTTGCAAATAACACTCCCTACGACGAATTTGTCTCACGATTAATAACTGCGACCGGAGACACTCGACAAAATGGGGCTAGTTACTATATCAGACGTTATAACGCGTCACCTGTCGATTTAACGGCTCATATCTCACGACTCTTTTTGGGGTTGCCAATGCACTGTGTACAATGTCATGACCACAAAACCGAAGCGTGGTATCAGGAAGATTATTACAACATGGCTGCATTCTTGACTAACGTTAAAAGTAAGGGAATTTACCAAAACGACGTGAACGGAAATCGACGAATTGTTGGCTATGATATCGTAGACGAACATGAAGGATCAATAAGCATACCAGGCGAATCAAAGAACTCTCAGCCCATTTTATTGGATGGAACAAAGTATAATGGACCGCAAAAAAAGAAGCGTGAGGTCTTAGCGAAGTGGATTACCGACAAAAAAAATCCATATTTTAGTCAGGCTATAGTCAATCGTGTGTGGACCCAGCTAATGGGAAAAGGTTTTGTTGAACCACTCGATGGGTTTGGTGAAGAGAATCCACCCTCACACCCAAAATTGTTAAACTGGCTGGCTGAAGATTTCAGGATTCATGGCTATGACATGAATTATTTGATGAAAACCATACTCAATACCGATGCTTATCAACGCAGTTCTCAAACGAATAAAAACAATAAGAATGATGAAGATTTTTATTCTCATGCTTATCTCAAGCCATTGACAGCCAAACAATTTTTCAACTCAATGTTGCAGGCCACCGGGTTTGAAAGACAACAGAAGAGGCGAAACCGAGGTCGTTTAGAGTCTATGAAAAGAGACTATATGCGACGATTTTTGTACTTGTTAGACAATGGTGAAATGGAAGAGATTGAAGCTTTTAATGGAACTGTCCCACAAGCATTAATGATGATTAATGGTCCTTTAGTAAATGATAGTGCTGACCATGACGAACGAGGAAGTTATTTGAGTTACATATTGAAAAAGAAACGGACTGTTGCTGATCGCGTCAGTGAAATTTATTTGACGGTACTTTCCCGCCGACCAACAACGAAAGAAATTCGTTACTTTGACCGGTATATACAAAAAAGTCTTTATAGAAACAAAAATTTGGCTTACGAAGATCTTTACTGGTCCCTTCTCAATTCTGCTGAATTTTCATTAAATCATTAGTTATTGTATAAATTAATATTCTTATCTTATATCTTCAATGATGATGGTTGTGAGATCATCAGGTTATACTGAAATCCATTCAGCTAAAATTTTAGTTTATGTCAATCCCCAAACTTTCTGTTAGTAATCCTGTTCTGTCTAACTTATTAATGGTAATTATCACCGCTTTAGGTGTATACGCTTGGTTTACCTTGCCCAGAGATTTAATTCCGGAAATTGTTACGTACACAGCGAGAATTAGTACCTTTTATCCCGGAGCTTCGGCTGAGACCGTTGAAAAGCTAGTTACAGCTCAAATTGAAGATGCAATTGAAAAAGTTGATCAAATTGACTTAATTACGTCCAAATCGTCTGAAGGTCGTTCAGATATTAGTGTTCAATTTGAGGAAATCAGTGATCGAGACTTTGATAAACGGGTACAAGATTTACGTAATGCTGTGGACCGAATTAAGGATTTACCAAATGAGCTTCTAGACCAACCCGAAGTCGTAGCCGTGGACATCAGTAATGGTGTTCCTATGGTTACTGTAGCTGTTTCAGGAAATCTGGATGAAAGCCAAATGAAATTAGCAGCTGAAGTTCTAGAGAAACAGATTACCAAAATTGATGGAGTCTCTAATATTCAGGTCGCTGGGGTTCGAGATCGAGAGATTTGGGTCGAGGTAGATCCCGATCGCCTCAAATCATACAATTTGGTTGCAGAACAAGTTTCATTAGCTTTAAGTCAGCGAAACTTAAATCTTCCAGCAGGTGTATTAGAAGTCGGAGAGTCCGAATTTCTGGTACGGACCATGGGCGAATTCCGTTCAGTGGCTGAAATTGCAGAAACTATCATCAAAGTCACCACATATGGCACTCCTGTTCGGGTGAAAGATGTAGCAAGCGTTCGAGATACATATCAGGACGCGCGCACTTTGTCTCGAATCAATGGTCAATCTTCAATCAGTCTAACTATCCAGAAAAAAAATGATGGAAATGCAATTAGAATAATTGACCAAATTCGTAAAATAGTAGCCCCCTATACAGAAGGACAAACTAATCGAGCCAACCTGATTATTCAAAAAACATCCCCCAAACTGATTCCAATCGAACTCCCGCCAGAAACCAAAATTTCACTAGTCAACGATTCATCAGTTCTTCTAAGGGAACGGTTGGGGATTTTACAAAATAACGCATTATTGGGTTTAGTGTTGGTTGTTGTCTTTTTATGGCTTTTCATGGGTAGTCGAAATGCTTTTTTTGCAGCTCTTGGTATCCCTGTTGCTATTCTCGGCGCACTTTGGATACTCAAGCTCATGGGGTCTAGTATAAATGCCTCCACATTATTTGGTCTAATACTGGTTATTGGTATTGTAGTAGACGATGCAATTGTAGTAATTGAAAATGTATTTCGTCGGATCGAGGAAGGGTTGCCACCGACAAAGGCTGCTATAGTAGGAGCTCAAGAGGTGGCATGGCCAGTATTATCCGCTAGTTTGACTACGATGGCAGCATTTCTCCCACTGATCCTAATGTCCGGAATTCCTGGTCAATTCATGAGAGTAGTACCAATAACTGGGGTAGTGGTTATATTAGCGTCCCTAGTTGAGGTGTTTGCAATTTTACCTGCCCACATTGCCGAATGGAGTAAACCCAATAATGATTCTAATTCGGATAACCGTTCCAATTGGTTTGTTAGTATTCAAGATCGATACGTTGAATTGTTAAATCGAATACTTGATTGGAGATACGTGGTCGTTTTCGGAACTGTACTAGGAACATTCGTTTTTTCGATTTTAGCTTTCATTTCCTTACCTAAAGAACTTTTTCCAGGTGAGGATTTTCCCCAGTTCTACATTAAGGTTGATATGCCAACTGATTATGGTATAGAAGAAACTACCCGATTCATGGAAAAATTAGAAGGGGTTGTAACCTCATTACCTAGAGAAGAGTATGTCGCATTAGTCACGAATATTGGTTTGCAAACTCCAACAAATGGGCTAGAAGGGACCAGTATTAGTTCTAATGTGGCTGAAGTTTTGGTGGAATTGGTCCCTAAAGATGAACGCAATAGAAGCCGTGATGAAATCATTGAATTCTTACGACTACAAATGACTGAGATCACAGGAGCGGAAAAAATCTATTTTGACAAGCAAGAAGGTGGACCACCTCGGGGGAAAGATGTTGAAGTCAAGGTAAAAGGAGATCGAATTCCACAGTTAGTCGCCATCGCAAACCAATTGAAGGAAAAATTGAACTCAATAGATGGAGTTTTTGATGTAAAAGACGATTTCAAGTCGGGCAAGCCTGAAATACGCCTGAGGACAAAAGGAGAAAAATTAAGACAATTTGGTTTAACTATTTTTCAAGTGGCTAATAATGTTCGACATGCTATTGAGGGAAATATCTGTACGGTTTACCGTGATGCCGATGAAGCTATAGATGTGGTCGTTAAATACGGAAAAAATTCAATGAACACAGTTGATGCATTAAGCCAGATGATGATTGCCACCCCTAGTGGCATATCCGTGCCTTTGAAAGATATCGCTCAGCTTAGTCGCGAAGAAAGCCTCGTTGATATTAAACGTTTTGATGTCGAGCGGTCAATTACAGTTTCCGCGTCAGTTGATCGGGAGGTAACCACCCCAGCCATTGCTACACAGGCATTACAAACAGCTTTTGAGAATATAGGATTTCGTTATCCTGGATATAGTCTAGATTTTCGTGGTGAGTTCGATCAAATATTGGAATCCTTCAAAGAATTGGGCCTAAAACTTCTACCGATGGGTGTGATGTTGATGTACTTTATCCTGGGCGCACAATTCAAATCCTTTCTTCAACCCTTCATTATTTTGTTTGCTATACCTTTCGGCGTTATTGGAGCTATGGTTGGTTTACTAATTACACAGTCAACCCTTAGTTTAATTGCTTTGTTTGGGGTAGTAGCACTAGCAGGTATCGTAGTCAATGACTCCATTGTCTTAATCGATTTTATTAACCAGAGGCGCAACCACAAATCAAGCACTAATGACCAGGAAGAAGTTGATGGTGCGGTTGACGACTTGAGAGATGCTGTTTTGAAAGGATCACGTTTACGACTTCGACCAATTGTATTGACTAGCTTGACTACAATCGCCGGTCTAATTCCGATGTTCTTGGGATTGGGTGGGAAGTCTCCAATCTGGCAACCGCTGGCCAGCACGATCATTTTTGGTTTGTTATTTTCTACAATGCTGACACTATTTGTAATGCCAGCCTTATACTACATTATTGAGGGAATTCGTTCGAAAGGTCAGCCACATTACACTGACTAAGGATCTAAACTTAGCTGGTCACTAGGTAATGATTCCGATTTTAGTGCTTCCGATTCTTCTTTGAGGGCTGCCTTAATCGATTCGACAATTGCCTGCCCTGAAATCTCTTCTAAATACGAACCGTCTTTCAATTTTTTTTGAATTTCAGCGATGAGTTGTTCCACGTCCGGCCGAATATCGGGTGCTTGTTCAGCAACTTCTCTTGCTTGACTACGTAACTGGGCTTCTTCCGATAACTCAAAAATGGGTTTTTCCAACGTTGGGCTAGCTGGCTTCCGCTTGGCGCGATCGGATTTTTCCCGACCAACTTTAGTTGAGCTGTAGGCGGACACTGCATCGAGTGGGGGACGACTGATCTTCACCTTTTAGGCCTCTTTGCTAGTTATGAAGCAGCTTATTTTTTCCGCTTCGAAATA
>PBVO01000068.1 GCA_002729015.1 Candidatus Poribacteria bacterium | reverse complement strand
CTTTGAAGTCTGGTTTTAGCAGATGGTAAGCGGCAACTAGNAAGGATTTGCTATAGAGACAATCACCAGATTTGGTCGTTTTGTTGAGCACGTTCGATAGTCTTATTGCCCCGTCTTCCTTATGTACTTCCCAACCTGATTGTTTGCCTGCAACTTGGTGAATTTGATCAAACTCGTCACACATGTTGGTGTATGATTCCCTGCTCAATACAGACTTAATTAGAGTTATAGGATGTACCAGTCCAACCAGAAAATGGCTGTTCTAATTTTGAAAGTGAATTCTGCGGGTACCGTTGAAACCAATACGTGGCCAATCTCGATCCCAATTCTCAGAATGATAAGGGATATAATGGCAGGCTAGTGCGTGCCTAGAACTACCCGGTTCCTTAACTTTGGCTCCACCATGTATCAGACGGCCATGGAATAGAACCACATCTCCTTGATTGGCTTGTAATTCTATCTCCTTTACGCCATTTTCCATAAAAACTTTCTCAACCGCTGGGAAATATCGATTTGCTTGTTGATCTTCATAGGTTTCACCTGAGGAGAATTCCATTGACACATCTCTTTTGGTGATCAGTCTCCCTCGATGTGATCCTGGTTGGACACATAACGGACCATTCTTATCAGTTACGTCAACCATGGCAATCCAAGCCGACATGCAGTCCGGTAGATAATATTGGTCTTGATGACGCGGATGTTCAGATCCCTGATAGAAGTGCATTGTTTGAATGGCTTCTGCTTCATCTCCCATACAATCGGCTAATGGNTTGGCTAATCGTGGATGAATTAGAAAATTTAAGGCCCATGGATCATATAAATGTTGATTGAAGGTCCGGAAACCATAAGTACTCTGTTGACCAAAGTGTTCCAGATCTTTTTTTCCATTTTCTAAATCTTCCATGTGTCCAACAAANTCTTGGCACTCAGTGGTACTAAACACNCAGCTTAAAATAATATACCCATTTTCTTGGTAAAATTTTTTCTGGTCTTCTGTTAAACCAGTNTTCTGNGATTTATTAGTCATACTGATACTCCTCCATTATTTCAAAAAAAGACAGTTAAAATCACAACAAAATTCCAAAACGACACTAGACCGGGAGTATTCGCCATCATTTTAGTAGAATTATTTCCGATATTTTCAATGGGAGTTAGACATCCAATCAACGAGAGTAAGAAACTGCAGAGGTTTTTTACCGTATTTACCGAATCATAGATTGTACTTTTAGTCTTCTATGATTACACTAGTCTGACCATTACACTTTACCTGATAGCGTGGAGACTATTGGTAGTAAAGCGTTCGCCGAATGTATCATCACGAACATTTAATTGCTTCCGTCAGTTTGGCGAATGTCAGGAATAGCGCGTTCTATGATAAAAGTTTGTNAAGTTTCAACTGGAAAAATCTACTGTCACACATAAATTTGCGAGCTGTTCAATTTAANGATGTATCAATTTGATANAATCGATTGGAAATCTTATCCTAAACTGATAAGGTTTCCAATCCCGGCAAATCCGTNCCCAATTTANTCATCCCATGTGGGATAGCTTTCGCCTGTAATTTCTAAATCCCAGTCTTTCCAATAATATTTGGCTGGATTATTAGGTTCCCAATCTTGGTAAATCTGTTCCCAGTTTAACAAGCACATGTGGGACATTAAAGAGTCCGAACGTATGGGGTGGCTTCGTGGTTGATATCGGAAATCACAAGAAACTCTAAGTTTATTACCACTCAAGTTGTCGCATCCCTGATGTACGGTTAAGCTATGTAGGATCATCACATCCCCACAAATATAATCTCCACCCACCCATATTTGATCATCTGAGACTTCTACTTGTCGACCTCCTGGGCCAACGGCTCTTTTATCGGCTAATTTGCCTTGGCGGTGTGNCCCCTTGGCTACTGCTAAGCCTCCCAGCATTTCAGGGCAGTCTCCGCAAGGTATCCACGCGGTCCACGTTTCAGTTGATCCACCAATATACAAATTGTCTTGATGGGGTGGAGTTGAATGAGAGGAAGAATTTGGAAAAACCAAGCGACATATATTTCGGCTGTGGGGAAGAACTTTTTCNCCNAACAAGATTTCAAAAACTCGAATAATATTTTCATCGAGAGCCAATTGGTGGAACTCTGGCAATCTCTGTACCTCTACATAGAAATCTTTCCATCTAGGATCCTCATGTTCTACTACCAATAAATCAGGGTTAGCTAGCCCCTCGATGTAATTTGTGCCACACTGGGTCCAGCCATGTTTCTCACAAATAGACATAATTTTATGTCGAAGGTTAAACACTTTAGTTGAATCTAGTAGATCTGAAAAAAATAAATAACCGTCTTTTGATGCTTGCCGTTGTATATCTGTTGGTTGATCAAGTAGATTAGTTGCGTCTTGTAATGGTTCTAGGCGGTTCATTTGTACCATTGCCATCGGTTTTTCTCCTTATTCTTTAACTCAAGTGTGTCTAGATCTGGTCCAACATGTAATATTAAGTTATACAAACTGGTTTTCGAAATNAAGTAATGGATATAGAAACTTGACNATAGATGAGTATCCGCATGATCTTGAGATCTATAAACGGATAGTAAGACAATCAATAATATAAGTACTGTGTTTACGCCATAACCATATTGACTCTGAGTCAACCTGAAGCATAATGTCCATCACAACCAATCCACCTTATGCATTATAATACAATTAAAATTTAATGATACCCAAATAATCCTGTGATAAACCTACAACGCCTGTTGGTGAGAAATAAATGAAAATTACAGATTTAAAATGTGCAGTTATCGGAAANAGTCCAGTAGTAAGAATAGTGACAGATGAGGGTATTGATGGGTTTGGACAAATCGAATCATTCAAGACCTACCTGAAGCCTCATGTAATTTTTTATAAGGATCATATTATAGGTNAAGATCCGACGAACGTTGAGCGGGTCATGATGCAAATCCGTCGAATGGGGAGTTTCAAACCATGGGGGAGTGCCGTTAGTGCCATAGAGATGGCACTATGGGATCTTGCGGGCAAAGCAGCTAATCTACCTGTTTATAAACTACTAGGTGGCAAAGTCCGCGATCTAGTCAGAGTCTATAATGGTGGGATNCGCTTCCCGTCAAANGGAGGTGAGCCCAAACACCATGCGGATAATATGGCATTGATGAAGTCTTCTCCGGAAGGGTTTACNATTATCAAACAGGGCGTTGCTTTTCATTCGCCTATGGCACAACAAATACCTAATTTTTATTACGGCGAATCCTTACCTGAAGGACACCGATTGAATCGGGGATTAATAACCGAGTCAGGAATGAAACACTTAATCGATTGTATCGAGGCGATGAAAGAAGTATTAGGTGATGAGGTTGGACTAGCACTTGATTGTGGCCCTGGATTTACCGTCCCCGATGCGATTCGGCTAGCGCAATCAGTCGAGCATTTGAATTTGATGTGGTTGGAAGATATGCTGACGGGAGATTACGTNCCATGGGTAGACCCCGATTCCTATAGGGAAGTAACTCGGTCAACATCAACTCCNATTCATACNGGTGAACAAATTTACTTGCGCCANAATTTCAAAGATTTACTTGAAAGAAAAGCNGTTAACGTTATTGGTCCGGATCCTTGCGATGTTGGTGGTATCTCAGAGTTGAAATGGGTAGCCGAATATGCAGATTTGCACGGAATCTTGATGGCTCCTCATGGAATCGGTAATGGATTGCTTGGTTTAGCTGCTCTAGTTCAGGTTTGTGCCACATTACCACAAAATTATATCGCATTCGAATATCCGATAGGCCAGCCAGAATGGTGGTATGACATCGTAGAAGGGTTACCAAACCCAATTGTGAAAGACGGATTTATTGAAGTTTGGGATCGACCTGGTATGGGAATAAATTTGATTCCAGAATTAACCAAGCCCTTTTTGAAGGAAGAAGATCAATCCTTCTTTGATTGATATGATAATCAGATGAAGCATTATTTCCTTCTATTCTTTATTCTTTCTTATATTCCGATCTGTGAAAACATTTTCTACTATCTTTCTTGAAAGTGCTATTCTATTTACGAATTATCAAATTTAATTAGGCGAACAAGGAAACTAATACGTGCCAACGACATTAGAACAGTATCTCTTCGATCTTCGAGGATATGTTTGTCTTCCTGAAGCTATCGACAGAAATCATCTGTCAGAACTTAATCACACACTGGACTCATATCTGGATCTAGAACCTGGACATTGGCGAGGCTGGGTTTATCGCCATCCCGGACGGGGTGAAACATATCATTTGCACAATATATTTGAAATGGGTACCCCTTTTGAAAGATTAATTGATCATCCTTCTTGGTTACCACATATCAATTGTTTCGTTGGCGGAGATGATGGATTATTCATTGATGAGTCATTTGCTGATATCCGTGGCCATGGCCAATCCACTCGGATACACTCTGGAGCCAGTAAACGCCGAATTCGAACCCAGTTCCGGTATCATAATGGTCAGTTCCGCTGCGGACAGGTAAATATTCTGCTGGCTTTAAATGATGTGGGACCAGGGGATGGAGCAACGATGATTGTACCAGGTAGCCATAAATCTAACCTTCTCCACCCATCACTAAAAGAGAAAGCACCTTCTTTGGATGGAGTACCAGCAGCAGTGGAAGTCCAACTGAAAGCTGGCGACGCAGCCTGTTTTGTTGATTGCCTAGCGCATGGTTCAGCTCGTCGAGTTAATCAAGGCCAAAGACGAATACTCATTATCCGCTATGGCCCCCATTGGGGGAACGATCGTTATGGTTTTCAGCCTTCTCCAGATCTAATTTCTAGATTAACAAGAGAAAGACGCCAGATAGTACAACCTCTGCCACCTCGTAGGCCACCTGCAGAATTCTGATTGATAGATATCTTAATTGGACTACTATGTTAGCGTAATCCCAATAAGCTTGTGGGTTTTATAATTATTAATGTAGTTGAGGACTCACCGTAATAAATTCACCTTTGCAGATTTGTTTTTAACACTATTATTAACCAACTTTACTCTTTGGGTTGCTAATTTCATTCCCACCAGTTTCTGTGTTACCTCTACCCTGATCAAAAGAAGGATAAGATACTACAGTGTCCTCTTTTATGGCAGCGGCCATTTGGCGAACAGATCGCGATCAATACCGCAGTTAGCATCTGATCGACCCCATGCCTGAATTCAAGCACTGCTCCAACTACAGTAAACTTTCGAACAAAAGCCAAACTATGGTTTGACATCTTTGATGATAGGATATCGAAGTTTGCATCATTAACCTTTCTGGATTCATTTTTCAGGATTTCTTAATGACTTTTAGTTTAATAGCCATTCTAGCAACCCGCTGGATAGATTATCTTGTAGTTCAACTACAATTCTTAGCTGTTGAGTAGTAACTGGATCAAAGGTGACGGAATTAAACCCATCTAACTGAAGGCCATATTTAGATGGGTTTTTAACTGGTTGCCATTGACCGCCGTTGTCCCACTCCAACCACCATGATTCTGGTGGACGGCATTCACCAAATCCAGTATCATCAAACCAATAAACCGCAGATTCTGAAATTTGCACCGGTTCGTTGAAAGTCAAACAAATCCACTCTTGGGTTCCTTTTTTATCCCACCAGGTAAACTTAGGGTGAGTTTGATCAGCAGAGCTAGCTGGTAAAATACCATCAATAGCTGCTGATAACTGTCCAAAAACGTGAGAAGCTGATGGTCGGCCTTGACTGGCGATACTAGGCTGTAACTTAGGCTCGGTCAGAATCGTACTTTCTGGTAGCCAAACCGTCATTTGGCCGGATTCTCGATTATCCCAGGCAAAGTAGGGGATAGCAGTAATTTGGGTCTCCTGATCAAGACTGACAGTTTTATACAGTTCTGTTCCCCAATCTGCGGCTATACGACGGTTAGCCGGACCTTGGAGAACTACAACCCCATCTAACAGATTTGGCTCAAATTTAGCTTTCAATGGGCTATTTCTGGGTAAGGCTATATCTCGTACCGACCCATCGTTGTCAGTCGCCTCCAAACAGTATACCAATGGTCCTCGGCGTAGGGACAGCCTGCCATTATTAGCTTTGGCTTGTGGGTTAGCAATGATTCGCTCTACTGACATATCAAAATTGACTTCAACCACATCTCCAGCCCGCCAAGCTCTGGTAATTTCCAAGTAACCGTTTGAGTTAGACGTGATCTGAAGTATTTGTCCGTTGAGCTTTAGACCAACCTGTTTAGCCCAGTTAGGTTGTCGGAGACAAAGCTGAAAGTCATTAGTTTTGTCAGGCTCTAGGGTTAATTTTGTCCATCCTTGCCACGGATAATTGCTCTCTTGATGGATGTTAACCATTTGTTCACCCATAGAGACAGTAGCCTGATTACTAGCATAAAGATTGACCCACAAACTACTGGCAGTGCTAGCATAGAAATAACCACCTACCTGTGGAATAAACCGAACTACGTTAGTTGGACAACAAGCGCAACCAAACCAAGGTTGCCGGTGATGTTGACCGTGACTGGATAGAGGATTCGTATAAAAGAAGTTATCACCGTCCAGCGAAACACCCGACAATAGACCGTTGTAAAGGGATTGTTCCAAAACATCAATGTATTCTGACCGTCCGTGTAAGAGGAACATACGATGGCTCCACAAAACCATTCCAATAGCAGCACAGGTTTCGGCGTAAGCGGTTTCGTTCGGTAGATCGTAAGGGACAGTGAAACCTTCATTGTGGCCAGAGGGGCCAATCCCACCGGTAATGTACATCTTGCGTAATGTTACATCTTTCCAGATCCGATCCATGCAAGCAAACAAGTCTTCGTCCCCAGTATAACGCGCAACATCTGCTACTCCAGCATAAAGATACATAGCCCGTACTGCATGCCCCACAATCTCACTTTGCTGACGAACAGGTACATGATCCTGAGAATAGTCAGATCCAGATTGACCTCGCTGATCGATAAAGAAGGCGGCCAAATCCAAATACCGCTTTTCGTCCGTTACTTCGTACAGCTTAACCAAAGCCAATTCAATTTCTTGGTGGCCGGGAGTACCAGACTTTCCACCTGGCCCAAAAACGCTATCAATATAGTCAGCGAACTTGGTCGCAATATCAAGCAGAGAACATTTACCAGTCGAACGGTAATGTGCTACAGCTGCCTCGAACAGGTGGCCAGCACAATAAAGCTCATGCATAACCGGTAAATCAGTCCAGCGTTTATCCGGTTCAACTAAAGTGTAGTATGTATTCAGATATCCATCAGCTTGTTGTGCGGCTGCAAATTTGGCGATCCATTGATCGAGCTGTGTTTCGATAGCTGGGTCACGATTGGAGGCCAAAATGTGAGCGGCACCTTCCACCACTTTGTAGACATCAGAATCGTTGAAGAAGATACCATCGAAATCCCCTGTGTTTAATCCACCTGCAACCTCAAAGTTACGGATTCTGTTAGTTTCTTCACACTGTCGAAAGCATTGGGCTAAGGTCTTGGTTCTGTTTATTTCGATTTTTGAAGTCCAAAATTGGTCTGTAAATTGAACTTGTGTAACAGGAACAGCCTGTAAGGTATATTTTGAAGTTATAGTTTCCATCATTGATGTTGTGCCTAATGTTTAAATTAAATGTCTCATTCATCGTCGAAGAGATTATTACTCTCAATATTCTGCTTCATGGTCCAAGAAATTGATTCATGTTCTTCCCTCTGTAGCGAAAGGTCTATGATTTTTCATCAAACAGGTCAGGATAACGATTGTTTTTACCTCTTTATGGACTTTAGTTCATCAGCGTTCAATATGTAGGGAATATTATAATTCTAGTAATTTTTACGGTTGACAGTTACACGATTAAGAGTATTATCTAACTAATCATCATTTGATGAGCTCAGGGAATTGAATCTACTCCTACATATCTCACCAACATTCTTTCATAACCGAGACTTTATTTTCTTTAACTTCTCTTGATTGTAAAGGAAAAAACAAAAACTATTTGGAATTACTTGTCAATTCAATTCTAGTTTTCGGGAGTAGAGCGATTATCCTAGGGCAAAACTTGATGGTTGTCAACCAGATCAATATACCTGTGTCTAAGGAATAGGGATTTTAAATCTTAGGCATACACTCGTAGGCTAAGATCCAAAGAGATTTAGTCTGCCAAAACTAGCGATTTTTTCTATCCTTTATTTGTAAAACTATTGATAAAACATTGCTGGGCCAAACGTTGGTACCAAGTTTCAATGTTGTATAAGCGACTCATTAAGGAAGGTGGTAACCGGCCTTTGGGTTGGGTTCGGTTATTAAATCGG
Source organism: Candidatus Poribacteria bacterium (assembly GCA_002729015.1). The sequence goes on along the minus strand of PBVO01000068.1, from coordinate 1,627 downwards.
GGTGGTCAATAACGAGTCTTTCGACTTCGTCGTCCTCTTCTCAGACTAAGTCTACTTTCTAACGCATCCTTAATCAGACAACCTCGATGCGATAATTCAGCCGCCCATAGGATTTGACCAGTCTGATCATTGACTAAAGCCAAGCCTGATGTTCTGAAATCAGGGTCGACCTTGAAACGTAAGGGTTGTGGGTTGGCATCTTACACCTGAAGATGAAGAATGATAGTGAAAGGGTAACGACGATAAACCGAAGCCTTACCAGTAGGCAGTAAACGACGAGCCTTGCCAGCCGAGCAAGGGAATAAGGGTTGTTTGTTAGTGTCGATGACAAATACTTTCATAAATAAATGCGGTTTCCCACTAATCGCTGACTAACCGAAGTCAGTCAGGCAATGGTTACCTCGTCAAAGTTATTGGATGGTTTCGAGTACTAAACACTGGCTTCATACCCAATATGCCTGTTTAATTCAGTACCGCAGAGCGTCGAACTGGTGAATCATTCGACGGTGCCTATAATATTCATCCATAACGTAGTCATTTAAGACTTAGACTGGTCAGCGCTGGAACCAAAGTTCTGCACCGTTTCAAAATGACAAATCAGCTCCCCAAAATCGGGGTTTAAATGCAACTGTGCAAAAAGAGCTGGTCGATTTCTATAGAGTGACACGAATACAGTAGTGAATAGGCATTTGAGCTAAATTAATTCACATTATTCTTGCGAGATAACGCGAAAGGTAAGAATATCTATCACAAATGTCTTAAAAAAGCCTCTGGATTGTTCAGAAAATCCCTTGTCAATTTGACGTGTTCAAGTTCATGATACTCAGTCTCTGCAACAGGCAGGTTATCAAAATTCAAGATGCACGCTTCTGGAAATGCCATCAAGATTGGTGAGTGGGTTGCAATTATGAACTGACAATCCTCCTCTACCGCTTCCTTAAGGAGAGATAGCAAACCCAACTGTCGTAATGGTGATAGAGCCGCCTCAGGTTCATCAACTAGATAGAGACCTCTCGGAGTTATACGCTGTTGAAATAGATTCATGAAACTTTCTCCGTGAGAGAGAGCATCTGCGTTTTCACCATATTTTTGAATTAGAGCAGACTTTTCCCTGAGAACCATGCTCAGTGCACGTTGGACACCAGGATCGTTAGGTTTTTCTTGTAGTTCATCTTCATATCTAGTGGCTAACTCGGTTAGTTCCCCACGTGTTTTGTTAACTTGCCTTGCGAAGTTAAAGAAGTCCTCTGCCCTCATGAAGAAACCCTGCTTAGTTTTCATATACCACACAAGCCTCAATCCAGCCGCTAATCTCCAGGCATGTGCCAAGGTTTCATCGGACTTAATGTCTTTACCACCAACTGTGATTGCACCAACACCAGCGGCAAGAGCCTCTAGAAACGTGGACTTACCAGAACCATTCTCGCCGACCAGAAAAGTAATAGGTTGGTGAAACTCGACCCGTTCAAGGGCTTTGATAGCTGGGATATTAAAAGGGAACGTGTCCGTCTTAGCACTTCTTTTTTTATAAACTGCTTTTAGATGAATCATATCCTAATGTTGGAGAAAAATATCCTAAGTGACCTTATCGGTCGTTTTTCCTAGATTTCTGTATCTTCTAAAGATG
>PBVO01000034.1 GCA_002729015.1 Candidatus Poribacteria bacterium | reverse complement strand
CAGATTTCTCCTTATGTTATGAATTAAAATTTTGAGAACCACTAAGTCAACAACCAAGTGATTCTGATTACTTATCTCTCTTCAAATCAGACCAGTAGACTGGCAACTTACCTTTAGCGGCTACAGCTAACAGGTTACCAAATCCATCTTTCATAATGGCCTTAATATCTGCATCTTCTAAAGCAGAGTGAAAAATAGCTACTTCATCTATAGCTCCGGTAAACCAGTTTCCACCCGCATCCCAAATTCCACAACCACCGATGTTAACACCAAACTCGGAAGACCCATGGGGACCGGGCCCGCCACCTTCAGCTGCTTCACCATCAATATAAACTCTCAGATTTTTCTTTGTCGCCACGGCAGCAATGTGATGCCAACCCCCAGACGGGTGTCCGTGCTTCCATGGTGGTGCGTTTAAACTTGATTTAGGCGTCCATAAATTAACCGTTGTTGGATTAATAAAACCAAACTCCGGAGAGTCATTTTGCCCAACCAAGCCCACACGATTAGCAGTGATCTTGCCAGTGTTTACCCACAATAGGATTGTAAACTCCTTAAGGTTGTCTAATAATTTCTCTCCAGTTTGGACGCAATTATCTTTCCCATTGAATTCAAGTGCTTGACCAAATTTCCCTTTAACCCACTTCGGGTTCTTGACCAACTCACCGTCGTTTCCCTCTTTAGAAATATCCTTTGCAACTTTGCCTTTTCCTTCATCGAACAGCCAAACACCAACGGCAGACTTCATTAACTCATCAATGTCAGTTTTGGAATAACCATTGTTGGCCATACCTGCAAATAACAACAAGAACAAGCCCAAATAGGCATATTTTATCTTTTNTAGCACTTACTTTTTTTACCTCTACACAGTGAATTTAATANATTCAAGGAAGATCGTTGAAATACTCACTCCGCATGACGACTNGNATTCTANCACGATCGTACAAAAAAGTAAACAGTACAGGGGCATTTTTGCCAAGAACCATTCATCAANTAAATCAAGATTGATTAACAGAAATTGTGACGCTCAATGTGCGAGTAAATCGTAACCTTGACTTGTGGAAGCTAATTTTTTAGCATGTGATTGAATTTTCTCTTCTACTAATTAGCAGGCAAATAACTTTATGGCTTTTAGCAATCCTACTCCAAAAAACCTCTTGTATATCATTTCAGATCAGCACAACCGGGACTTGCTAGGTTGTTANGGNCACCCCAGTGTTGAAACTCCGAACATAGATAGNCTGGCTGAAAGGGGAACACGTTTTACCAATGCCTACACTAATTGCCCAATATGTGTGCCAGCTCGTGCGTCTTTAGCAACAGGCCGGTACGTGCATCAAATCGGCTATTGGGACAACGCCTTCCCTTATGACGGGCAAATCAGAAGTTGGGGGCATCATCTCAGAAGCCAAGGATATCAAGTTGACTCAATTGGTAAATTACACTTCAGTGGGAATGGAGTCGATCATGGATTCAGCCAAGAGGTAGAACCGCTACATGTGGTCGATGGAATAGGGGACGTCTTGGCTTGCATCCGCCAAGCTCCACCAATTCGGGATAAACGAGGTGAGATTTACCAAGCTGGTTCTGGGGATTCTACCTATTTACAGTATGATCAACGTAATACTGATAATGCTTGTCAGTGGATTAAAACACACCAACATGATGAAAAACCTTGGGTTTTGTTTCTTTCGTTCGTTTGTCCTCACCCTCCCTATATTGCTCCACCTGATTTCTTCAATCAGTATTCGATTGAGCAAGTCAAACTTCANCCCCAGTCCGCTCCTGGAGACTGGCCTGACCATAAGGCNATTGATAGATTCCGTAATTTCTTTGCTTATGATCAACCCTTTACCGAAAACGAGATTCTGCAGCTTCACCTCGCTTATTACGGCGTCTGCACCTACTTAGACTATCAAATTGGCCAAGTTTTAAAAANATTAGATCTGTGTGGACTGACTGATAGCACACGCATCATCTATACATCTGATCATGGTGATTCACTTGGAGCAAGAGGATTATACGGTAAATTTACAATGTATGAAGAATCTGTAGCAGTACCNATGATAATGGCTGGTCCCGACATTCCGGTGGATACGATTGTTGAAACACCAGTTTCCTTGGTTGATAGTTATCCCACCATCATCGAGGCTGTGGGAGCTAATCCAACAGACNATGAAATTAGTTGGACAGAACTGGATGGCGAATCGCTATGGTCTATTGTCAATTCGCCAAGTCAGGACCGGACTGTCTTTTCTGAATATCACGCTGTTGGTTCTCAAGATGCAGTTTACATGCTACGAGATATTCGATATAAGTATGTTCACTATGTTAATGAAAAACCGCAATTATTCGATTTGGATAATGATCCGGACGAATGTGAAGATCTATCTTTATGCCTCGAGCATCAATCGGTTCTGAGTGATCTTGAAAACAGATTAGATCAGTGCTTAGACCCAGTTGCTATCAACGAACAAGCACACCAAGCTCAACGGACTTGCATTGCTAATAACGGTGGCGAAATCGCGGTCCGGCAAAGAGGAGCTTTCGACAATTCACCTGTTCCTGGAGAAAAAGCAGCGTTTAGGCTTCACTAAAAGCTAAATTTATTCAGTCAGTTCAAGTCTACAAAGAACTTGATTGGTTGTATGTTTTTTGCTATACTGACCGGGTGTGTATTTTGCCTGTTAATTGGGGAAGCGTATTGAAACACCTAATAGTTGCTCATTCTTTTTTGTTTTGTCTCTTTTTGTTTGGTTGTGGAATTTCTAACTATGATCGTGGACAGGATTTTCTAGCTCAGGGGGAGTTGAAGGCTGCTGCTGACTACTTTACCGCTGCTGCGGATGAGAATGTGGGTCAAGATGAAGCCCACCGTGAATTGGGGATTACGTACTATCGAGGGCGATTTTTTCCACAGGCCGTAACTCACCTCCAGATAGCATCTCAGACGCTACAGGATGAGCGAACTGCTTTGTATTTAGGGATGGCTCTGGAACACGGTCAACAATATGATCAGGCAATTGTGGCTTATGAGAGGTTTGTTGATCTAAATGACTCACCAGAAATTGTCTATCAGACCAAAGCCCGACTGGTTCATTTGCGTGATCAATATCTGACCCAGCTGGCGGAAAACGCTGTTCAGAATGAAGCCCAGATAGACCTAACAACGATTCCCACAAATTCTGTTGCTGTTTTTTACTTTGAACTTCTGTCTGGACGGGATGACCTGAGACCCTTGCAAAAAGCTCTAACTGATTTGGTCATTAGTGATCTAAACAAAGTTAGCGCGTTACAAGTAATCCCTCGATTAGACTTACAGCGTCAATTAGACCAAATGCAACTACAACAAGATTCTGTGTTTAACCAAGCTAGCCAAGAAAGAATTGGCCGCCTATTGGGAGCAAGTAAGGTCTGTACTGGTACAATTGAGGGCCTAGCCGAACTTGACTTACGACTTAATGCGAATATTATCGATAGTAAGAAAGTAGGACAAGTAGAACCTGCGAGTGTTCAACAAGGTTCTGAAGCAGATTTTTTTGAATTACAAAAAGAAATGGTATCAGATCTTCTAGATGCACTTGGTGTTGAAGCCACTGCGAGAGAAAAACGAGCCATCAAACGCCAATCAACTCGCAGTTTGCCGGCGGTTATAGCTTATGGGCGAGGTCTAGACGCTAGTGACAAATACGACCTGGAACTAGCTGAACAGCATCTGCANCTTTCCTTGAAGGAAGATCCCGCNTTTCAACCAGCCCTTGATCAACTGAACTATGTTCGNCTAATGGCCGTGGCTACTAATCAGAGTTTGGATGAAATCGATAAATTGGTCACGGATGGCACTAAATTTGAGAAAGCTCGTCAGCGGCGCTTAAACCGAATGAACCGATTCCTCTCTCGCCAATTTGCACCACCTGTCGCAGCTGATGCTCCCCGAGAGGGCGATATTGATCCACCCCAAAATGAGATTCAGATTGTTATTACTAACTAATCCGAATCAGTTCAAGGAACAGTCATGCAGAGGCAACTTTCTTTTTTACACTATTTCATAATACTGNCTTCGTTGGCTTTGTATCCTCGATTAGTTGAAGCTGATTCTTTTGACCAGCCTTCGTTAATTACTCGACGGATGAGTATTTCGTCTCAACCCAAGTTCCAAAATTGGCAATTAACTGATCAGGAACAGCAGAAAACTATAACCCAGTTAATTTTACCTTTAAATGTCGATTTTTCACTTTCCAGCCGGACACGAATACAAATAACTCAGTCTCATGTTCGATCTGATTTGCAATCCAAAAGTGTAGGAAATCAGCCAGACATTGAGCGAATCGAGTTGCTAGGGTTTGGAGATGTTAAAGCCAAGCTATTTCACGTGTTTTCCGATCGTTTCCTTCTTATAGGTGGCCTTAGTTTGCCAACCGGCAAGCAAGAAATTAATCGAGAAGAGAACATGGTTTCGGCGGCTTTGTTCGACCAGTCTCTTGATTTTGGGGTTGGTCGATTAGGTGAGGGGTGGGGGTTCAACCTTGGGACTGGTTATGTGCACTCTTTTTCCAACGCAACAGTTAGTTTAGGTGCGAACTATTTGTATCGAGATAGCTACCTGAAAAAACACTTGGATTTCATGGTTGAAAATCCTATTTATGACCCAGGCCAAGAATACAGCATGGCTGTCGGAATCGACGTGGGCAAAGACACGATTCAGTGGCGTAGTGATGCTGTCTATACGTACCATACACCCGAAACGCTTGACCAAAAAAACTATTTCCGCCAAGGTTCTAACCTGCTGTTAGATAGTGGGTTGGCTTATACAAAACATCGTTTTCAGGTTGAGTTATTTGGGCAATACTTGCGTTATTGGGGCAGCAAAAGACCTGACTCAGAAGGAGATCTTGATATTCTAATTTACGATCTCAATAATCGTTGGGTTTACGGCATTTCAGCCCGCTATAGAGTTGGTCAAAAAACGACTGTTTTCGGTTCTATATCGGACAAACAAATTCGGACACATTCGGATAAAAAATTTTCTACTATTCGAGCATACGCACTCAACTTATTTTACCGTCTTACTCCCAANTTGGCATTTACCTCTGGTGTGAAAATTTCGTCCGGCGACATGACACAGCAAGTTGAACTTTCTGGCCTNAGTTTGTATGCAGCCCTAACAACTGGCTTCTAAGGGGTTACTGGAACAAAAACGAACACNAGATATTTTGATTTCACAACGTTAGTTGAGTTTTAGAGCCAAGAATTACGGATTCGCCACAATTCCTAGGAATAATATGCTGCCAGTCCACTGGTCTTCTATGATAAAAGCGAAGGGNCGATTAGCAACAAAATAAAGTCGGTTAGGTTGGATGGCAGTGGTTCTGACCTGAACTGAAGTTACAGCAGCAGCTTCAGTTCCTTCTTCAGCAATCTCGATATAACTTTTGTGTTTGACTCCTCCAATATAAAGGTCCGAAGGGTTTTTGCAAATATTACTGANATCTGCTTGGTTAGGAACAAAAGCGAGCTTCATGCCCAATGCTGATAAATAGTTGTTTAAGTCTTTCTCATATTCCACTTTGAATTTAGGCAAAACNACATCTCCCTCCCGTTCTATAAACTGAGACTGCCATATTTTCCAGTTTGCAAAAGTCAGTTCNGTAACCCAATCAGTTAAGCTATGTTTTGAGTCGGGTAAGAGGACGTACATGCCTAACCTTCCATTGTCATAAGGAAGTCGAACGGCTTGAAAATCCGAACTTGTATAAGTCAGNTACTTGCCTGATTGCGACATCATATTGACTGTTCTTTGGCTACCATCTATCAGAAAAAACTTACGCTCTGCTGTTTCCTTCTGATTAAAAGCCTTTGTCCAGTTACCTTTGAAGTAGACGGCGTTAATTAGAAATAGGATTGTTTCTGGTTCCACTTGGCTGACGATCCGATCTATTTTGCCATTTGTCTTTTCTTTAGCCCATTGGTTGATATCAGTTACTGATTGCTGTTTTTTGAAGTTAACACTTTGCAGCGTAGCATCAAAGTATTCTCTATTAGTTTGCAAAAAGTCAGAGCCAAAAACGATATCTTCTCTTCCCCAAAGTGAATTAGCAATTTGCAATTTGATTCGGGATGAAGTGAGTTGCAAGCTTTTTTGCAAATTACCAAAATCACTATTAATTGTTTCTAGGTCTAGGTCAGACAAAGCTAGGGTTTTTTTCATTTCTTGCTGAGTATCTCCAGCAGCACCATTCAGAGTCATAGTAAGAGCTATCGAAATGCTGAGAGGTGAAATGAATAGATTTTTGTTTGTCTGATAAAGTTGCTGAAAAAGTTGAAGGCCAAATTGATTGTTTGCTTCCACTGTTGGGTTTTCTCTACCCAGTTCTTCTGCTGCTTGAGCTGTGTCAGCCAGCTTGAGTATTTCACTTGTTCCTGAGCAACTCATACCTCCGGTAAATACAACTAGTACAACTGTGATTGTAATAAAACAATTTAGATTAGATCTCAGGATTTTAACTTTTCTCACTTGTTTGATTCTCGCTTTCAGAGAAGTCTAGAAGCTCATTGTTAGTTGAGTCAGGTTGAGAAATTGACGACAGGATGATTGGAGTTTTCCCTGTTTGGTTCTTAAAAAATCGTCGTAGTACTAGACGTATTTGTTCTTGTATTTTTTCTGGTTGATTTTTGATAGTGTTATCTAAATCTTGAATCAGTTGGGCCACTATCTGTTTTGATTCACTTATGAGATCTTCGGAAACATCAAGATGGACAAAGCCACGTGTTACCAAGTCGACAGGTGATACTAGCTGACCTTCAAGGTCTAAATGAANCACAGGTACAACAATACCATCGCTAGACAATAGCCTTCTATCGTGCAAAACAATATCGTTAGTAGATTCAGTCTTTCCATCAATAAAAACAGCCCCAGCAGGTACTTGACCATCTAGATAACAATCTACCAAATTTAAGCGTACGCGATCGCCATTTTCAGCCACTATGATATTTTGAGGAGGCACTCCCGTTAATTCAGCAAGTTTTGCATGTTCAACCAAGTGCCTGTACTCACCATGTAGAGGTACGAAACAATTAGGCCGAACTAAACTGAGCATCAGTTTCAGGTCTTCGTAGGCTCCATGTCCAGATACATGGATGTCNGCGTTGTTTTCGTGTATAACTATTGCTTCTCGTCTTAATAGATTATCGATCATCTGACCAATTGCTTGTTCGTTGCCAGGAATTTGTCGGGCTGAAATAACTACAGTATCCTCGGGATTTATTTTGAGGATAGAATGTCGGTTGGTTGCCATCAAGGCCATAGCAGATCTAGGCTCACCTTGACTTCCTGTTGATAAAACTAACACTTCATTTGGAGCAAACCTCTCAACATCTTTAATATCAATTAACAGGTGAGGTGGGAGATTTAAATAACCCAATTCCGAAGCTGTACGAATATTGCTAACCATTGACCGGCCTGTGATGGCAACCAATCGTCGGTGGGAAACTGCAAGATCAATGAACTGCTGGATTCGATGCAAACTAGATGAGAAAGTACAAAGGAAAAGTCGATTTTCAGTTTGCCTAAAGATTTGATCTAGNTTTTCAAAAATACTACGTTCACTAGGNGAAAAACCTGACCGATCTACGTTTGTACTATCGGACAATAGTAAACGAACCCCATTGGCACCGATAGCAGCTAGTTTGTGCCAGTCTGTAGGNCNATNATCAATTGGTGTTTGATCAAATTTGAAATCGCTAGTATGCACNATGGTNCCCACGGGGGTGTGGATAGCCANGGTTANCGCATCTGGCACACTATGTGTTACATTGATAAATTCAATATTGAAGCAACCTAACTCTAAGGGAGTATCAGCGTCGATTGTNTGTAGTTCTACTTGACTGAGCAAGTGATATTCTTTAAGTCGGCCGGAGGCTAAGGCNAGTGTCAGTTGGGTANCATAGACTGGTATATTAATTTCTCGCAGTAAAAAACTTAGACCACCCATGTGATCTTCGTGTGCGTGAGTAATAACTACACCTCGGATCTTNTCCTTATGTTCAACCAAATACTCAATGTTGTTGACAATTAGGTCAATACCTGGTGTATGATGCTCAGGAAACATAATACCCGCGTCAACAATTATTATATCTTGGCCAAATTCATAGACCATCATATTTTTACCAAACTCGCCTAACCCACCTAGTGGGATAATTGAAACTGAGTCTNGTTCGGTTGAAGTGGCTTCTTGAGGTTCACTGGATATTTGCAAATTTATAGGCTCCTTAGGCTAATTACTTCTTACATAAAATACTTCTATTTCTGTCCCAACAATCGATTATAACATGTTATACCATCTTGGATTTGTTACGATACATTTACTGTAACTAATATCAACTTTTTCAAGACCAATTACGATACAAACGTGGAGATTAATTTAGCAAATTCTAGTACGGACTACAATATTTTTGCCAAGACGAAACAAAGTAAAAAATCATGATCTTTTCGAATTTGGCGTTATTTCACTCTAAATACGAAAATGAATTTTATCATTCTGTCCGAATGTGCCCCAATAACTATTACTATTCTGTAGTTTAGCCAAATTTTAATCATATTGAATAAGATTTGAAAAAATACACTATTTGTTACCATCGTATAATAATCAAGAAAACTTTAACGATTAGCATTTTTAGAAAAAATCNTCTTTTCCTAAGCACGAAACTATGCAGAAGAAATTCTCATTATTAAAAATATATCGTGTGAAGATCATAGACTTTTGGAAAAAGTATTAAAAGAACATGAGACTAAACATGTTTCTGATCTCAATCAAGAATAGATTCTTCCTCATATTGAAGAAGCGGGAGACAATTGTAGTTTTAGATGCTNACAATAGTACTAAAAANCTAAGGNGGACCAGTAGTGAAGAGCTGAANAGGCAAATGAGACTTTTATCCCGCAAAAATAGTTTCTCCACAGTTGAAATTACAGAGAAAAGCNGGAAACACCTACTGCTCANAAGCTTAAATTACACGTTCAAGGTTTTTCAANTCCACGATGAGNNAGTTAAGATTAAGAACGATACGGAGTTGCTTGCAGCTAATAAATTTTGCCGAAGTCAGATTNTAGAAATAGCTTCAAACACTGATNGTGTCCAAGGCNNCCCCGAATCAGCANANGAAATGTTNAAAAATTGTATGAAGAGAAATNTGGATTTTGTTCAGCNAGGCAACGACAANCNGCTTTTAGCTGTCACAAAATTCAGGATGGACATGATNATANGAACATAAGTCATTAAAANCTTTTTNATGANTTNTGGTTTTTTNGNAACTTAATCTTCTTGGAATAATATNGAGTGTCATATATCTACGGCATAAATACCATAGACAGATTTTTCTNGNAGCNCAATGTCCCAAATNGCTTCCTATTTATCTTAACGACTTTCCTATGAGTTGGTTTNACTCCACACGCTAGACTCCGTAGTCCTATTCGTNCCTCCTANCNCATACTACTGCTTCAAGCNNACATTGAACTTNCTTTCCCCACGGGTAAANACGTATATCATTTGTGGTNACNNGATTAACTNTGACCATGGNTCTGAATANCCANGGNCAGAGTTANTNGGTNGCAACTTTCTTAATATTTGCCCAAGTACTGATTAGTTTCTGTTTCACATCCACNGGNCGCGCTTTACCTGGNCCNCCATTAGGAATTTCTTCGCCGCTAATTGCAACATCATCAAATTGAACACGTGCATTAGAAATAACTAAGCCTGCTTGACCTGATTTTAGTGGCTCAGCGTCTTGGGCTGCCCCAACGACGTCTCCGTTGATCCTAAGNTCGAGCAGATTTTCCTTNACGGTNGCNTNTATGTCATACCANGTATTTTCNTCAGCTACAAAGGGAAAGGGAANGGATGCACCACCTGNNGGTGTTGATTTAANGATAGCCGACATTCCATTAAAATAAACGAAAAAAAGATAACGNGCATTTTCTTCTCCNGCNTCATATAAGNTTAGACCGAAATATGGCTCAGTGTTATTTTTTTGTTTGATTAATTTGGCNCGGCAAGANAGTGAATAGTTATTCCANTCTTCGTTTCCNGTTAGCCANAAACTCATGAATCCATCCCTGAAGATTTCACCAACGGCTGTCCCTTGATTAATCCACCATTTTTCTACAGTACGATCTTCGTTATAGATTTTCCATTCATTAATTCGCTTATCTTCAAAGTCGTCTCGCCAAACACCAGCTTCAGTTTGCAACCAACTCAAGCCAGTTATCATAACCGAAAAAATAATTACTCTCACTATAACTAATCTTAATAGCATTAATTAGATTTCCCCTTANAGTTTAGTTTTTNNNACTAACCNACTCTTAATTAAAANCAAAAACACAAAAGANANTACCACAACCAAATGNAAGATATTGTATGACATCCACTAGCCGCTAAAATAAGTAACCGCTATTCTTCGAAATGTCAAAAATTACTTGGNNTACANTTNCAAATCTGNCTGTGATATCGGCAACTTTTNGATCTAGGAATCTTTNTCTTGATAAACCTGCATTACAGAGGTTTCAAACGAAAGAAATCTGANAATATACTGNCCAAGGCCCAACTACNGTAACAAATCTNATAGATTNGGTTATTAAATNACCTTTTTGAAAAGCGAATAGATGTAATTTCAGTAAACCGAGAAAGAACCAAATCCAATGTNTTGAAACAGAAAGNACTCTTTGCCTGAGTTAATGAAACCTANACGNAAAATCATCTTTGNAGGTTATCATNTGAAAAACATGATTTTTTTGAAAAAATAATTGAATTTAGATAACAAATCAAATGTAACTAATTGNAAAANCNTCGATTCAATTTTCANTGGNTCGNNCAATNCATTGGATTNNTAGGGTTTTTTGTTGAAGTGNANCATTACGTTTTTTTCAGTTTNGTATGTCTGNAAATAATGNTTATTCAATNCAGNTTTAAAAAATCAGAAACTGTAGTAATAACAGAATTTATTCACCAAACAAGAAACCGAAAAGATAGAGTGNNTTTCTGTAGAAGCATCATAATTATGTTATCGTTTTCATTCAAAGTTTATAAACTGNAAGCGAAANACAGTTTGGNAGCTAATGACNAATGGGGTATGTCTTANCGTTCTTAANTTGATATCCATTAGTTTTTTAGTCAAGTAAGTANCTAAGNNANGNCCTNATAGGTTANTTTTTTAATATNTTTCAGTTTTGTNATNAGATTATCACNCAACTAACACCAAATAGCCTATTCAGATTTTTNTCAAAACGTTCAACCTNACTGCTTGAGATCNGTTTACTAAAATACAAATCTCATGTTCTTCTCTAGTATCTAANACCTAAGAATCTTTGCGTTTTCGCCTTTGATTATAGATTTGGCATCAGTTGTATTCTAAATGTTTGAATAGGATTNCTGCNTTCTTAAAGTAACNTTTGGTATAGTGNCTCAATTTGTTCATCGTCGGTTCTTTGTTGCTCACCATAGTCCTCTCTTATACCGAAAAGTAATTTTTCTCTATTAATCCTATNACTCTTGATTTTAATGACGATAGCCAAGTTAGTTTCTAAAAATAGGCTTCCCAAGCGTATTCGGGAAGATGATCGAATAGGAAGCACTTTGGTTTATTTCTTTCGAGTTTATTGATANTTATCATTTTCTCTAATGNTATTCGTAGAAGTTTATCGAGAGTATATCTTCTTCGGACATTATCCGTAGGTTGCTTAAGCATAATGAAAACTCGTCTTAAATTAGTTTACTTAGTAAAAAATTCGCATCAGTTGTAAAGCTGAGTAATCCAGATTTCCTACTTTNAATCCTATTTATCTTTTTCCTAATTTATTAATCAACAATCACGTTAATCTTGACGTTAATTTCAAGCGGTTTTTGACCGTTGACGTTGGATNTTAAAATCTGAAGAAATTACTTGACAGTGTTGTTAGGTGAAAACTATAATTTAGGCATGCCTAAATTATAGTTTTCACCTAACAACACTGTCAAGTAATTTCTT
>PBVO01000067.1 GCA_002729015.1 Candidatus Poribacteria bacterium | reverse complement strand
TGATGTTAGTTCCTGCACTCCTTAGACAAGTATTTAGGATGATAATTTTTAATCTTTTAGCATTCGAAATGTATAAGCTACGACTACCAAAAGGTTGGTTGAATTGGTACAAAGGATGTAAGAATAGAAAGAGGAGCAAACGTCGAAAAATCCCTTGGGTGTGCTCCTCTTTCTGTAGAACCACTAAAGGATTAACGTTTAGTTTTCAGGTTAGCCCATATAGTAGACATTTTATTTTGGTGCTCTACTGAAGTCGTTTTACCATGTGGGTTATCATCAATATCGTAAACTAGAACATTATCGTAGCGCATATGTTCTCCACCAGAGGATCTAAAACCCACAGCTCCAGTAGGAAATGATTTATTCGAGTCAGTCCAGTCGCCAATCTTGCGCATTTTCGCACCGGATGGATTCTTCCAGAAAGATTCTGACTCCAAGACCCAGACTTTAAAATTTGAATCCTTGACGATCCATCGAGCACGATACCAAGTTTCGGGGTTTACTTTTTCTCCGTCGAGAAAGGGCTTAGGATCGACTGCCCACTTACCTTTTGATCGTGTATGCCAACGTATATTGTTGGGTGTATGATTTGACCCATCAGTGGAAATTTGGTGCATATAATAGTTATCAGGATCTTGTCCGCCGAAAACAAAGCCTGTAAGTTTACCGCTATCTTTGGCGACGAAATCAGCTTCAAAAACAAAATTTTTAAAATCCGTTTTTTTACTGAAATTGGCCTGCCCGCCATCAATGTCGACGACCCCTTTGCCCAGTTTATCTACTTTTGCTTCTGGCTTAATAATTTTCCATTCTGCCTTAGCATTCCATTTAGTTTCATTAAGTTTGCCACCTTCAAAGTCGTCTTCTAACAAGGTCTCAGCCTGAGTAGGAAATAAACTGACAAAAATAAATAAAACAACAGCAATAAAACATCTCTTCAGCATTAAGAATACTCCTTTTAATTTTTTAGGTTACTAATTTAAGTTCATAGCGAATGAGATTAAAATTGATTTAGCCTTATTAGCAAATAAAGGTCCTATTGTTCCATCTTTAATTCACCCCAAACCGTACTAAGCTTGGTTGATGGATCGACTGCAAATGGATCATCTCCAATATCATAGACTAGAACATTATCGTACCTCATGTGTTCGCCACCAGAGGCACGGAATCCAATAGCTCCTGATCGAAACTGTCGGGACTTGTCAGTCCAATCTGCAATTTTACGCATTTTAGCACCACGCGGGTTTTTCCAAAAATCCTCCGATTCTAAGACAAAAACCTTAAAATTAAAGTTTTCCACAATCCAGCGAGACCTATACCAAACTTCAGGGTCAACTTTTTCTTTTTTCAAGAAGGCTATTGGGAAGACTTGCCAAGCACCTTTAAGTCGAATATGCCAACGTAAATGATTGGGAGTGTGGTTGGATCCAGTTGCCGAGATTTGGTGCATATAAAAATTATCGGCTAAATCTTGTGCTCCAAAAACGAAACCAGTAAGACTTCCATCTTTCTTAGCATTAAAGTCAGCCTCAAAAATAAAATCCTTGAAGTTTTTTTCTTTGGTTGTATTCGCTTGACCTCCAGCCGTATCCATTACGCCTTTTCCTAGAGCTGCGAGTTTTTCTTCTGGTTTAATAATTTTCCACTCTGCTTTTGGATGCCATTTTTTCTCATCAAGCTTACCACCTTCAAAATCTTCTTCAAATAAAATTTTGGCACTGACATTTGACAGTAATAAGCAAAAGCTCGCTAGTATTAAACTAACAATTGAACTGTATCTTGATTTACACATAAAGTTAAAATAATCCTCCATGATGTCATGGTCTATTTAAATAGTTAAAATTATTCCGAGCCTCGTCGCGACAAACAGGTGCTTTCCTCTAATAAGTATTATTTGGCTCAAAACGATAGTAGGAAACATTTTCGACAAAAGTAAAAAATTAATCGGCGAAAGGAAATGTACCAATATAACCCCGTGGGCGTGAAACATAATGAACTGCATCATGCATGGGGGTCACTTGATAGTGACAGACTACGTTGCTTCGTTCCATATCGTCTCGCTCTTTAGCACCTTGATGTGGCATATGATTCATAAAGATCACACAATCGCCAGCCATAGGGTGTAGTACGACGTGTTCTTGGGCTTCACACCAAGCCTCAAATTTGGGNCGATCAACAGGATATAAATGTTCTGGTTCTATCTGATGGCCATTCTTGACAAACTTGAGGTGTCCATCGCCAACTTGGTTGTCCTGGAAATAGAAAGTTGAATTAAAGCTGACAGTTGAAACTGCATACGGATACTTTTCTGCTTCTCGTTTTTCGTGCCAATATCCATAAAAATCAAGGTGCCATTCTTGTAAATAGGGGCCTGGATTGATATGTGCTCTCAAGCTTCGTAATTGACATTGCTTACCCATCATACCTTCTAAGTAAGGTCGAANATTAGGATGGCCAACTAAAGGTTGATAGGTTTCAGGCTCCCGATCCAATAAGGTGTCAAACCACATATTGCCAACATCGTTCAATCCTTCTTCCCACCCTCGTTNACGAGCGTAGTTAATTCGCTNGCGAAGATATTCTGTTTCTTGCGGAGATAAAGCACCTTCAATCAGTATATACCCCTCATTTTCTAATTGTGATAGTTTCTNGCTTACGTCCCTATTGCTATTGTTCACTTTTCACCCCTTTTAGATGGNNAACCTATTTCACGTCCCACTTTTTATTTTTTGGGCGGAGTTTCGGTCTCCCGTTTTCGTCTACATCAACAACACAGCGAAACCCTATCCAAGCAACTCTGTGAAAGGTATCATTGGCAATAGTAGTTCGTTTAGCTACTCGTAATGACCATGAATTAAGTGATGCAGATCCACCGCGAATAACGTGTTCTTTCTTATCTTGATTGACATTATCCCCTGCTTTGGGTCCTGTTGGGTTTTTACGAGGTGATTTCTTGTAGTACTCATACTTAAACCAATCATTAGTCCATTCGAAAGCATTACCTGCCATATCGAAGAGACCATATCCATTAGGTGGAAAGCTGCCGACCGGTGCTGTCTTTTCTCCCCATTTATCGTGGCCTCCTTTACCATCAAAATTAGCATGCATTCTGGGTATAGCATCATCATCAAGGTTTTCATCACCCCAAGGGAATCGTTTACCAACTAGACCTCCACGCGCTGCATATTCCCATTCGGCTTCGGTTGGTAGTCGTTTACCCATGGCTTNAGCATAAGCCACTGCATCTTCCCATAAAACACCAACAACAGGGTGCTTTTTACCGGGAGAAGCATTTTTGACCCAAGCATCGAGTTTTTTTCCATCTTTGAATTTTTTCCATTGCTCCATCGTTACTTCATGAACATCCATATAGAAAGCATCCAGTTCTACAGTATGAACTGGTTGCTCTTCTTCTTCNCCTTCTTGTAGAGCATCTCCCATCTCGAAGCTTCCAGCTGGAACCAGAGCCATTTTTGCTCCATCTTTTTGCCAAACAATCTCTTTCTTCCCCGGTTGGGGNTCAAGATCTTGCTCTTCGACAATTTGTTTTTCTGTGTCTTGCGAGGGGTCTTCCTGAGGGATCTTGGGNGAGGGNACACTGACTTTGGATGAAGCTGAGGCTGGATCTGTTTCATCTCCCCCACAGCTAATCAAAATCAAACCCAATATAAGATGCAAAATCCCAACTTTTCCGATTTTCAATTTTCACACCTGTAATTTATTAGTCTAAAAAAATAGGACTCGGNCAAAGTATCACAATCAAGATGAATTGTACAGAAAAATTTACGGAAGAGTTTCTTTTTCTACTATTTTTATGTGCTGATTGGTAGATACATGATTGAGAGCTTGTTTAATGCCACTAGGCCAATGTATTTCGATACGATCAATAAATTTATGGGTTGAAGTGCCAATAAAAACTCTAGGATCATGGCTCGATAGATAACTGCCTCCGGTACTCACTTCGCGAATCAGTTGTTTGCTACCAATTTTAAAGATGATTCGAGCTCCAATACCGTCACGATTACTGGTATTACCAATAGTTTTAATACTCAACCAATTGGATGAAGTTTTTCGTACTCGCTCTTGTATATTTTCCATAAATCTCGTGTGTCCATTCAATGTGGTAATAACCAAGTCAAGGTCACCATCGTTATCATAATCACCTAAAATACTACTCCGGCTAACAAACGGTTTTTGCAGGCATGAGTTAGGTGTACTCACAATTTGGGTAAAAGTCCCATTACCGTCGTTTTGAAAAAGCTGATCTGGTTGTGCATAAGTGACAGTATCAGTGGACTGTTCGATACTGGATGAGAGGTGGCCATTTGCAACGAACAAATCTAAATGGCTATCATTNTTGTAATCAAAAAAATTAGTACCGAAACCTAAACGGAGATAGCTATCTTCTCCTAAATTGGATTGGTAGCTGACATCAGAAAAAGTACCATCTCCATTATTCCGATAAAGCGTNTTCGTTTCGTAAGAGAAATTTGTCACAAATAAATCTAGTAGCCCATCTCCATTATAGTCACCAGCGTCAACTCCCATTCCAGCTTCGGCTATACCGTCTCCACTGTAAGCAGCTCCGGTAAAAGTTGCAATTTCCATGAAAGTACCATCTCCNTTATTAAGAAATAGGTAATTTGGTGTGTCATCATTAGCTACATAAATATCGGGATAACGATCATTATTTAAATCAGCGGCAACAACGCCCAAGCCCTTTCCTTGGTACAATCCCCCAACATCGTCAATGCCAGCGATTTTAGTGGTATCAGTGAAGGTCCCATCCCCATTATTTTTATATAGTCGGTCAGGTTGACCTGAGAAAAATTTCGGGTGGCAATAAGTCCTTACCGAACCGTCATAACATAATGGATAATCCTCTGTTATTTTGTAACTAACATAGTTAACTACATACAAATCGAGATATCCGTCTCGGTTATAGTCGAGAAAGGTTGCACTGGTACTCCAAGACGTATCAGCTACACCCACTTGTCTACCAACTTCGGTAAAGGTTCCGTCTCCGTTATTTTGATAAAAATAATTGGTTCCAAAGTTGGTTAAATAGATATCAATGTCTCCATCATTGTCGTAATCACCAGTAGTAGCACCTTGGCCATACGTATTACCATTAGTTATATTGGCTTTTTGGGTTACTTCGGTAAAGGTTCCATTTCCGTTGTTATGGTAGAGAGCACTGGTATTTTTTACTGATGACGACTGGGCTAAATTACCACCATTGACTAGATATAAATCTAAATTTCCATCGTTATTGTAATCAAAAAAAGCNCCCCCAGAACCAAGGGTTTCTGGTAAGTGGTAGTGGCCAGTCGCGCCACTGGAATGNTGAAAATCGATGCCTGTTTGATGTGTAATCTCAATGAATTGAGCAAAGAGTACATTGACTATTTGTAATAAGAACATNGAAAGGGCNCCAAAAAATGTCCTCATTTTCATTAGTCAATCGTATTNGTCAANGTTTGATACTTATGATTGGCNAGNTTAGCCTTCGGTGTATTTCCAATTTTTTGATAAGCATGTGCTAAATCTAAATAATAGTTGGGTTGATTTGGTTTTAACAATATAGCTATTTGAAAATAATCAATAGCAGAAATATAGTCCTCCGTTGCTAGATAAGCTATACCCAGGATATGATGATAATCAGAATAATTAGGTTTAATTTTCACCANNTGTTGGTATATTTCAATGGCTTGAAAGTAATCCTGAGTTTTTATATAAATTGACCCGAGGACTTCTGTGTAATTGGGTTTCTTGGAATNTTGTGTTTGATCAGTTATTCGCTGAACGTTTTTTAAAGTTGTAATGGCTTCAGGCCAACGCTGATGCTTTATCAAAAGATTAATCAGTTGATTCCACTTCTGCAGATTNTCAGCTTCATTGTTTTGAGATATAGATTCATTGGATAAGTAATGATCCAAGATTTTGATTGTTTCTTCTTCTTGGCGGAGCTGTTGGAAAATGGAAAAGGCGTCTTTTGCCTTTTCCATTTTCCCCATNCGAAAATAGCAATTACCAAGATTAAAATGAGCTTTTCGATGTAAGGNATCTATTTCAATAACCTTATTGAAAAAAGGGGCCGCAACTGAAAATTCTTCTTGTTGGTAATAGGCAAAACCTAAATGNTAATTTGAAACAACATCGTTTTTATCCAGTTTAACTGCAATTGCTAAATGCTCAATGGCGTGCTGATATTGATTGAGACGTAAGTATGCCTGTCCTAAAAGCTGNTTTGCTAATACATATTGAGGNGAAATTTGTAATGCTTTNTTCAAAATNGGAATAGCTGTTTCGGCTTGAGCGAGTCCTACCAAATAAGCTTCACCCAATTTACTGAAAGTTTTGGGGTCAGATGAATTGAGCGAAATTGACTTCTTAAGATGATCAATTGCATTTTNCCATTGTAACTGATTNCCGAAAATTAGCCCTAAGTAGTAATGAGTGTCAGCGGCAGGAACCAGATTTACGGCTTGGAGAAGCAGCTTTTTGGTTTCTTCTAAACCTGATTCCGAAAGATCTGGAATTTGTTGCTTTGTAATAGTTTGGTTCGGTAAATTGAGTTCATCGNCAAATTGAGATTTGATTGGCTGTAGTACAATATCCTCTACGTCAAATTCATCTTCTAATTCNATTTTTAAGGTTTTAATNTCGTATCCCATTAACTTAAGACTAACCTCGATTGTNTGGTTTGCCCCTAAGTCTGTGATTCCAATTCTNGCCGGTGTTACTTGGTTTTGATANGACCGATTGATATAGATCAAAGCACCAGATGGTTGGCTGTTCAAGAATAAACTTTCATTCTCCCCTATTACGGGTATGGCGAACCCTATCAAGGTAATGCATAGATAAAATCGAGGAAATAAATGACAGAAAGAAAATTGAAATCTTGAGATTAACACTAGAATCAGTCAAAAAAGATATATTTATATAACCATGNGTACGTGGAATACGATGAACCGTATCATGAAATATAACATTGATATTGGCAAACTACTCATAGTGCTAGTATTTTGCAATTTCCTTGTAGCATATGATTTGTGATGATACCACAGTTGCAATATTTTGATTATGTTAAAGGCAAAGGGTTTACTTAAAACTGATAGTTTAAAACCATTTCTATGAATATTTTTTGACTGCTTTCTACTGGTATTCACTTATAGATATAGCAGAAATAACTTCTTTTGGCCAATTTTCGAATCAAGTAGGATCATCAGCTGAAAAATAGCTTCATTTGCCTGTGATACAAGAAAGAGTAAATCTTTCTAACTTTCGATTTCTATAATTCTTAAAGTCAAAAGACATTGGATTATCATCCTAAGTGTAGAAACCATAGGTTGGGATTTCTAATACTATACCAATGATTGTCCATAGACTACCGATAGTAAACTCGCCAAGAATTAGACCTAGAAAGAATGGAGTNGCTTTTTGATGTGCTTTCAACCCGCCATATTGCAAGATAATAATCTTAATAACCCAAGCAATAAATAAACAAAACCAAATGTTATGAATGGCCCAACTATTGGTAACCGCATATGCTGCAGGATAAAGTGGAAACCAGAAAAATTTCATTCGCATNAACATCAAGCCAAAAGTTACAAGCAGACCAATCCCGATAAAAACAGTCTCTGGNATGTCAGTAACCATAGGATTAATGAGCCAATCTTCAAGGCGTCGCCAAGGCTCAAGCCCGAATGCGTTTACGGTAGGCCAAGGTATTTGGGCTAAAGCTCCCAATTGGTAGGGGATGTGAAGTAAAACCCAAAAAGCCGAAAAAATGCCTACTACACATGCTACTATAATAGCNATGAAGGTTTTTCCTTGACTGATATTAACTTGAGTTGAAATTTTGAATCCTTCTAACTGGTGTGGCATGACATGGCTATAGTGTGTCCGTGTTAAAAACCAAAATAGAGATAAAACCGTTAAATTTGCTGCTCCCAGTCTACGAGTTCCAACTGCCCAGACCATCATCTGTTCAGGCCCAGTGTAGTGAATGTCATGAACTGGTGCACCAAGTTCGGCTCGCATTCGCGTAATCCCCATTGAAATTAAGTAATATAATAAGAAAAAANTAGTAGCTACAGTTATTGACATGCCGGCTTTTTGACATAAAGCAAGCAAGATNATTGANCTAACAACAAGTAAAACAACAATTTTTCGGTAACTCATAACCTGATTGCGACTATTTGCAATAGTAGATTGGGTTAGCACCTGNTTGACAACTAGTAGTAAATGNAATCTACTAACGTATAATGCTACTAAAGTGACACCAATATAACCACCGATAGCTTGAGAATGAAGGTANGGAAAACCAGGTAAATGCGAAAGNCCGACCATNTGTCCTACAATCAATTGTAATTTCCAAAACCAGAAGAAAAACCAGCAAGAGAAACTAAGATCTAGAGGAATTAAAAACCCGAGACCTATAACAAATGGATATAAAGCAAATGGTAGGTTCCCCATAGCTAGAAATGGTTCACCTGATAAATTTAGATAGTAGCGCTTACTAAAAACTTGTGGAATGGTTGGAATAAGAAAGTGGAGGCCGTTGAGAATATCGACAATTGCGACTAATATGAATCCAGTCCACATCCACCGATTTAGATAGAATCTCGAGCTTGTCATTTCAGTTGGTAACTGGATAATAGGATAACTCAATTTTTCATTTTCAACCCATTGTTGGCGAATTATGACATTTAGGCATAGCATGATCAGTAANATGATGAAAATGATAGAAAACCAACTAAGGACAGGAATTAACCAGGCTGTGAGATATTCAATTTTGTATAGTGTATCGCCCTCGTAATAGCCTCCAAGAGCTCTTTTGTCATTGACTGTTAGCCATTCAGGTAGATGTCTCCAAAAAAGATTTTTCCAATCATTTTCTTCAGTTGCAAACCAGAAGGGATGACCTAACATTGGTGGTAGGATTTGCATCATGCTGTGCCCACCAATACCTGAAGCGATGGAAAGCATAACGTAGATGGTCGATAACTCACCTGACTTAAAAAGTGTTTTTCCGAAAAAACGTTTAATNCCTATGTTAGCTAAAGAAAGAACGAGTAGNTTGAAAANGACATTGAAAAATAAGGATATGGTTGTCGGTAGACCAGAATAGCGAACCAATTCCATTTGGACGTTCCAGTAAATGTTGATTGGAATTAAGATTACAGAAACAACAAAAGCACGATACCGGACAGATCGGCTGGGTAAATTGATGTCGTTATATTTCATGNTTCTAAAATCAGCATTCAGTCAAGATAATTGGTTAGTATTGAAGATCTTATCAACACCAAAATAAAAGGTGAGTACAATTAGCTCGTAGTGTAATAAGTTATTCACTTAGTTCGTCTACTAAGTTATTTAAGTTATTTCATAAAGATAATATCTGTTATGTTTATTTCTTGTACTGGGAATGTAAGTCAAAATAGTAAATATTAATCTTAGCTATAAGAATTTAGAATAAAGAAGGTGGAATAGTTCATGCTAATAGCNAACTAAGAAACAAATGATTACTTTTCATCAAAACTTGATTCTTTCCTTGTATTACTTATGCATAGGGTATGTATTAAGTTCAAAATCTTGTACAGATTATGGTAAATCTTANTTGCTTTGACAAACAAAATCGTTTCTTATAGTATTTGAACGCGAGGGTNNTTGATATTTATTTGATTGGCTTATCCTTGATCTNGCTTTTTCCNTAAAGATTCTAAAATTANAGAAAGAAAAGAACAATAAAAAATTAAACGGGTGTGGGTAATTGTTTCTCTTGTGTAAAACCCGAGACAGTATATATGAAAAACGCCAAAGTCGAAATATTTTTAGTTAAATAGTGTTGGTTCTTTCTGAATATCTACAATTGGCTTGGAAAAATTAATTATGGTATTGNAGGGAACACTCTGACTTACAGACGGACTATAACAAGACGTTTGTGTTCAAGTATGGANATGTAAAATTACAAAATAAATNAGAGCTGGCAATCGAATTAAACGAAGATACTATATGATGACAACATCGANCCTGATTAGTGGATGTTAGGAAAANTTTTAAAA
Organism: Candidatus Poribacteria bacterium; assembly: GCA_002729015.1. The sequence goes on along the minus strand of PBVO01000067.1, from coordinate 3,370 downwards.
GAGGTATGTATTATGTCTGACTGGACAAATTTATTCAATGGTAGTGATTTAACTGGTTGGCGAATGCGCCATACTGACAAAGACCATGCATGGATTGTTGAGAATGGTCTTTTGATAAATACATCTAATGCCGTTGATATTGTTAGTGTAGATGATTTCGGTGATTTTCAGTTGCATATAGAATATATGTTTCCTGAAGGTAGTAACAGTGGCATATATTTACGTGGTCGGTATGAATTACAAATTCTGGATTCATTAGGAAAAACCTACGATTACCCAGCTGAAAATGGTGCAATTTATAATTTCAAACGTGTTGATATAGAGGTAACAAAACCAGCTGGAGAATGGCAAATTATGGATGTGACTTTGGTTGGAATGGTATTGACAGTTGACCTAAACGGGGAACGTATCCATGATGAGGTCACTTTGGAAAATCCTACTGGTGGTCAACTGTTTAACGATAATGAACTTAGTGGACCATTGATGCTTCAAGGGGACCATGGTCCAGTTTCGTTTCGGAATATTCGCATCCGTCAGCTTTAAATTTACTAAATCATGAAAATTGTCGCCATTCGCGTTTATCAAGTTGATCTTCCGTTGCATGAAAAGTCTTACCAATGGTCAGGCGGTAAGTCCGTTCAAGTATTTGATAGTAATGTTGTGGCTGTTGAAACAGATACTGGGCTAATCGGTTATGGAGAATGTTGTCCATTAGGACCTTTTTATCTTCCTGCTTACGCTGACGGCGTTCGAAGTGGGATCCGCGAATTGGCGCCACACTTGATTGGTGAAAACCCAATTCTTTTGGGTCCATTGAACCAGTTAATGGATCGAGCGTTGAAGGGACACCCTTATGTCAAGTCGCCCATCGATATTGCCTGTTGGGATATAAGAGGGCAAAAAGCTCAATTGCCAGTTTGTGAACTGATGGGGGGTCGTTATGAAGATGATTTTATTCTTTATCGTGCAATATCTCAGCAAGCTCCGGAAAAAATGGCAGAAGACGTTAGTAAATATCGATCTGAAGGCTACCGCCGATTTCAACTAAAGGTAGGTGGAGACGTAGAAATTGATATCCAACGGATACGCCAAGCGGCAGATGAGTTAGAAATAGGAGACAAGCTAATTGCTGATGCTAATACTGGCTGGTTAATGCACGATGCCCTTCGAGTCATAAGGGGTGTGGATGATATTGACGTATATGTAGAACAACCTTGTAATAGCTATGATGAATGCATGTCCATTCGTAAACGCACTAACCATCCTTTTGTTCTTGATGAATCGATTGATAGTATAGGTACAATAGTCAAAGGATACGCTGACAAAGCCATGGATGTAGTAAATATTAAGATTAGTAAACTGGGCGGACTAACTAAATCCGTTTTGGCCCGAAATCTGTGTAGTCAGTTGGGTATTGCTATGACTATCGAAGATAGTTGGGGAGGTGATATTACAACTTCTGCGATTGCTCACCTCGCGCATAGTACACCAACAGATTTCCTGTTCACTTCTACTGACTTTAATAGTTATGTCACTGTTACTACGGCAGATGGTGCTCCTCAAAGAATAAATGGTCGAATGTCAGCCTCACTGCAACCTGGTCTTGGGATCCATCCCAAAATGGAAGTATTAGGTTCTCCTGTACTTGAAATTACATCTTAGAAATTAGTTTTAGGAGAGAAAATCAATGTATGTTGATTGGAAGGGAGTTTTTCCGGCAGCAACGACCCTCTTTCACCCAGATCAATCCCTAGATTTGGATAGCACGCGTAACCATGTCGAAATGATGATTGATGCAGGGATTCACGGTGTCATTATGCTTGGTACTGTGGGAGAGAATTGCTCACTGACTCACTCAGAGAAGATAACTATCTTGAAAGCTACTGTGGATCAGGTTAGAGGCCGTATCCCAGTCCTAACCGGTGTTGCTGAGACTACTACGAATTTAGCTTGCCAATTTGCTGAAGAAGCCGAGCAGGTTGGTTGTGATGGCCTGATGTTACTACCAGCTATGGTCTATAAATCAGACGCCAGAGAAACAATTTATCATTTTCGACAAGTAGCCGCTAGTTGTAGTTTACCTATTTTATGTTATAACAATCCGATTTCTTACGGTGTTGATATTCAACCAGAAATGTTTGCCGAGTTAGCAGACGTACCATCATTAGTAGCAATTAAAGAGTCGTCAGAAGATGTAAGACGAATTACAGACTTATATAATACTTGTGGGGAACGGTACATTTTATTTGCAGGTGTGGATGATCTCGCCTTAGAAGCCATTTTGATGGGAGCTGTTGGATGGGTGTCAGGTTTAGTTAATGCCTTTCCACGTGAAAACTGGTTGCTCTGGGAATTAGCTCAACGTAACCTTTTAACCGAAGCCAGAGAAATCTATCGTTGGTATATGCCTTTGCTTCATCTGGATACTGACACAAAGTTGGTTCAATATATAAAACTAGCGCAAAGCGAATGTGGGTTTGGTTCAGAAATAACCCGAGCACCTCGGTTAGCATTGGTCGGCGAAGAGCGCGAAAGAGTCTTGAATACCATCCGTCAGGGCATTGCAAATCGCCCCAACATTGAAAAGTATATTAGTAAAATCCGAGATTACGATGAAAAGATAAAAGGTGTTAGAAAAAGCGAGTGATTAAGTCATAGATAAGAAGTATCGAAAGGGCCCAGACAATGAACGAAAAGTAAAATCGTATGGAGCGTCCCGAAATCAATTGAGTCGTCGCGGCTCCAATTTGAGCAAATATTGTGGAACCAATCAATAGAGTAGACAACAGTGTTAGATCAACATTATGTCGCATAGAGTGAATGATCGTTCCATAGAGAGTAGAAAAAAAAACTAGCAATAAACTCGTACCGACTGCTACATTAGTTGGTACACCACATCCGTAAATCAACAGTGGTACAGTGACCACACCACCACCTATACCAAGTAGACCAGTTGTTATACCAATGAAGAAAGCAGGATATGTAATAGCTACAACTGATATTGAGTAGAGATTACTTTTGGGGAAATCAATAATAGGTGGGATTTGAAGACGTTGAATAAACCTACCTGTTAATGTTGTGTTTGTTTTGTTTCTTTCATTTTGTTTTTTGGTTTTTTCCTTTGATAAAGAATTACCAAGTAGAGATTCGAATGTGATTAGTCCAGCGATCACTAAGAGAATCAATAAAAATAACCAGCGAGAGTAATACTCAACGTAATGAATTTCTTGGTTTTTGATTACTAACGTATCTAGAGACCCTAAATAATCCAAAATCCTCGCACCGGATTCGACGCCTAAAAAATTCACGCCTAAAATTAAAAACGCTAATTTAAAGTCTACATTTCCTAATTTCCAGTGACGCAATACAG
>PBVO01000066.1 GCA_002729015.1 Candidatus Poribacteria bacterium | reverse complement strand
GATGTTATGATGATTTTCACAGAGTGGAAATATTGAAGTCTAAAAAGGGTACACATCGGATTTGTTTCCTGCCCATCTAAAATTGTTGCGGCGCTTGCTATGTCGCGTAAAAAAGAAGAGTTTAAATTGGTTAAAAAGTTGTAGATAAACCATGATAGAAATCACACCGGATCTATTGATAGATCCTAAATGTATAGAATTTTCATTTATTCGTTCTTCCGGACCTGGTGGGCAAAATATCAATAAGGTTTCCACCGCTGTTCATCTTCGATTCGATGCCGCAAAATGTTCTACGATAGACAAGATTGTATTCAAACGGTTACAAGAAATCGCTGGAAGTAAAATGAGCCAATCAGGGATTCTATCCATTGATGCTAGAAGGTTTTCTAGTCAACTAAGAAATAGGACTGATGCCATGGAAAGGTTAGTTAAACTTCTAAAAAAGTCATTGGAAAAACCGAAGTATCGCCGAAAAACTAAACCGACACAAGCCGCTCAGTTACGGAGACTAGAATCGAAAAAGCATAGGAGCCATATCAAAAAACAACGTCGGTCAATAGATACCAAGGGATTATGAGAATTCGAGGAATTGGATTATTAGTTTTTTTTGTAATATTGATGCATGGCTGTTCTACTGGCAAACAGTCATCCTCATTAAATCAAATAGTGGAGCGAGTTAATTCGGGTCAGGTTATTTTATTGGATGTTAGAACGAAAGGAGAATATGAGAAAATCAGAGCCACAGGTGCTCGACATATCCCACTTAGTGATTTACAAAGTGGCAAGATACCAGATATTGATTTAAAAGATCAGATTTATACTTATTGCCGGTCGGGTGCTAGGTCTGAAAAAGCACGCAAAATATTGTTAAAAATCGGTTACAGGTATGTTCAAAATCTAGGAGGGATAGAAACTTGGAAAAAAGCTGGTGGGCAAGTAGAATCAGGTGATAGCTAAATAGTCAGAATGTGTTGAATAGGACAAATTTTAATAGAACCTTTGCTCAACCTCTTTCAGAAAAAGAAGTGTAGACATCTCTGAATTATCTTTCAAATTGAAATGAATTTAGGAAAAAACAAAGAAAATTTACGGTTAGTATCATAGTTTGGTTGATTTCCTTCTCAATACTCTAACTTTTATTCTATTAGGTCTTACTGAATATGAAAATTGAAGTCACCTCCACAGAGATTGATAATCGTCAACTTACCGCTGAACATTTATCACAAACTCTTCAGTCTATTCAGAAGGACGGGTTCGTTATTCTAGGCCAGGTGATTCCAACCCACCTACTAGATATGCTATTTGAGCGAATGATGGTTGATTTGGATACTTTACTGAATTCTTCTGACAGAGTTCTACCGGTTAACTTTGTGCCTGGACACTTACAACAAGATGCGCCTCCGTTTGCCCCATATATTTTTCCTGAGTTAGTTGCTAACCCTTTGGTAGTTCAAGTTACCCAATCAATTTTGGGATTGGGTGTCAAAAACACATACTTCAGTGGTAATACTAATCTGCCCGGAAGTGGAATACAACCTGTCCATACTGATGGTCAGCAACTGTGGGTTAAACAACAATCAGCTCATCCACCGGCAGCGCTTATTATCAATGTACCTCCAGTGAAAGTAACTGAAGAAAATGGAAGTATTGAACTTTGGCCCGGTTCTCATCGTGAAATGGTTATTACACCTGAAAGCTCGAGTATTAAAATCAACAAATCTGATTTAGATAGACGAGAAAAAATAGCACCTCCAATTAGGGCAAATACAGAAAAAGGCGATGTTTTAATTAGAGATGATCGGTTGTGGCATCGTGGTTTGCCAAACAATTCAGATTTACCAAGGCCAATGATTGCAATGATTCATCGAACAGCTTGGTATAACTCGGGAGCTAAGTTGAAATTTCAGAAAGGCTGTGAGTTAGCCTTCGAGAACTCGGACTTAGATGCCAATGCTCAGTTTATAGATGAGCCGATAGATTATATCTTCCGCAATCAACCATATGATTACCAACAGCCAAGCTGAACAATTTGTTTAACCTAAAATTATAGGCCTGAAAAATAAAAATGAGTAACTGGAATATCGAAGAGCTTTTTTCTCCAGTCCAACATAAGATTATCAGTACTGATGGTTCGATCCAATCAATACTGTTCAAGAATGAAACCTATCTAGGTCAGCCAACCGAGGTTTTTGCCTACCTTGGAGTTCCAACTTTTCCAAAAGGACACTCAATACCTGGTATGGTTTGTGTACATGGCGGGGGTGGAACCGCCTTCAAGGAATGGGTTGAAATTTGGGTTAGTCGAGGTTACGCAGCTATTGCTATGGATTTAAGTGGGCGAGACGAAAGTGGAAATCGGTTGTCAACCGGGGGGCCCGATCAGGATCACGGCGCCAAGTTTAGTACTACATCTGATTGGCAAGATATGTGGACTTATCAATCTATAGCAGCGGTAGTTCGGTCAAATAGTTTGTTGCGTAGCATACCAACTGTTGATCCTTTACGTGTTGGGATCACTGGCATTAGTTGGGGAGGCTACCTGACCTGTATTGCATCTGGCATAGACTCAAGATTCGCTTGTGCTATTCCTGTTTACGGATGCGGTTTTTTACAACAAAATAGTGCAGATGACTGGATGAAAATTTTCGCTGCTATGTCCCCCGAGCAAAGACAGGAGTGGCATGATAAGTGTGACCCTTCTGTATACTTAACATCAGCATCAATGCCGATGTTATTTGTATCTGGTACCAATGACTTTGCTTACCCCCTTGATAGTCTAGAAAAGAGTTGTAAATTGCCGGTAGGCGAAGTAACTCGTTGTATCAGGTTGGACATGCCACATAGCCATGAGGATGGTTGGAATCCAATAGAAATAAGTATTTTCGCCGATCAACATCTATCTGAAGGGGTACCACTACCAACTATCAAAAATATTGAGACAAGAGGCAACGTTATAAAAGCAGATATTACCGGACTCAGTAGAATTCAGGATGGTTATCTACTTTTTACAGAGGATACAAACCCATGGATGAATCGACAATGGGAACAAGCCTCAGCTAAGTTGATTAATAGTGATGGTATTGAGGCCCCAATACCAGATAGAGCAGCAGTATGTTTTCTAGCAATAGAAGACCAAAGGGGTGCTTATGTAAGTACTCCTTACACGGAGATAATTGTTGATTAAGCATTCGTTTCAAAATTCAGTGAATTTTCCAATACAGTACCATTTATCAATCCTTAAAATAGAATAAAAATCTTGACAAGAAAAAGCTAGAAGGAAAACGTATTAGTTATGTCTCAATTTAATGGGTTAGGACTTCATCTCGGTAACATTTCACGCTTATCGACTGCTAAAACTAGATCAATCAGTCCGGAAAACTTTACTGGAGAAAAAGGTAAAGGAGGTATGGCGACTTCAGGCACAGGTGAAGGTTGCGCTCGAGAGTTAGGACAAGGTTGGAAAATTTCACCTTCAATTCAGATTAAGTCGGGAGAAACTATTGAGTTGGCCAGCATTGAAGGGCCTGGTGCAATTCAGCAAATTTGGATGACGCCGACCGGACACTGGCGACATAGCATTTTACGCATTTACTGGGATGATGCTGAAATTCCATCAGTTGAATGTCCTGTTGGTGATTTCTTTGCTTGTGGTTGGAATAAATATGCACAAATCAGTTCATTAGCAGTTTGTGTCAATCCTGGTAGTGCGTTCAATTGTTACTGGGAGATGCCATTTCGACAACGTTGTCGAATGACAATGACAAATATTGCCAATGATGACATGACGCTCTACTACCAAATCAACTACACGTTAACCGACATACCATCAGATGCAGCATACTTTCATGCTCAGTTCAGAAGAACTAATCCACTTCCTTACAAGGAAGTTTATACTATTCTGGATGGAGTTAAAGGCTGGGGGCAATATGTGGGAACCTATATGGCTTGGGGAGTAAACAATACTGGTTGGTGGGGAGAAGGCGAAATTAAGTTCTATATTGATGGGGATGATGAATTTCCAACTATTTGTGGAACAGGAACAGAAGACTATTTTTGTGGTTCTTATAACTTTGATGTCGATGGTTATCGCGAATTCACTACTCCTTACGCCGGTCTACCTCAGGTAATCAAACCGGATGGTGTCTATCAATCCCAACAACGATTTGGAATGTATAGATGGCATATTACTGATCCAATTCGTTTTGAAGAAGATTTATGTATAACTATTCAGGCATTAGGTTGGCGTAGCGGCCGACGATATCTTCCTTTACAAGACGATATCGCATCAGTGGCGTATTGGTATCAAACCTTACCTACAGTTCCATTTCCACCTCATCCTGATCGAGATTACTTGGAAGTGATCTAGAAAATCATCTAACTGCTCAATATCGCGTACTTTTTAGCACCTATCCAGGCTATATTTCTGATTAAAAAGGGTCTTGAGATTTAGTTTATCTGAATTCGCAAGCGCTTCGGATAAGCTGATATGTTTTTTAATAAATTTCGGTAATAAACATGTACTATATTCTATAGGAATTAATATGAGCTCAGTCAAATTTATGAGAAAGGTTAACGACTTATATAAATTTTCTGCTCTACTTGGTCATTTGGGGTGGGACCAAAAAACTTTTATGCCGACTAAAGGGGCAGAATCACGTGGAGAAATGATGGCTTGGTTAGCTGCAGAAAGACATTCAAGATTGTGCGATCCTGAATTTGCAGAATTACTATCCAAATTGGAACAAGAAGAACTAGATAGAGATTTATCCATCAATGTAAAAGAGATGAGGAGAGAATATGATAAAGCAATTAAGTTACCAGAAGAGTTTGTTGCTCGATTTACCAAAGCGCGTAGTGTAGCCTTAGTAAAATGGGAACACGCTCGTGCAGAATCAGACTTTTCTTTATTTTCTCCTCATTTGGAGACACTAATTTCCTTGACTCGACAAAAGATAAACTACTTGGGAGTTCAAACTACCCCCTACGATGTTTTGTTAGATGATTACGAAATGGGTATGACGGTGGATGATTATGATCCACTATTTCTTGGATTGAAATCCAGGCTTGTACCTCTCTTAAACGAGATTACCAATTCTAAAGTTGATTTGCCAAAACTACCACCCGAAATCGTATTTAGTACTGACAAGCAAGAAAAATTTTGTTCCAAGGTATCAAGTAAAATGGGATTCGATTTTGAGGCGGGAAGAATGGACCAGTCGACACACCCTTTCTGCGCAGGCCTTTGGCCGAACGACACACGTTTCACCACTAGATTTGACGAAACAGATCCTTTTTCGTGCCTGTATGCTGTGATGCATGAGTCTGGGCATGGGCTTTATGAGCAAGGTCTACCCAAGGAACATTCATTTTCTCCCAGAGGAGAGTCAGTCTCCCTTGGTATTCACGAGTCGCAAAGTAGATTATGGGAGAACCAGATAGGTCGGACTACATCATTTTGGAAAGTAGCGTTGCCTTGGCTACAAAGTGAGTTTCCTAACTTCCCAGACTGGAAGGCCGAAACAGTCGATCTGCTGGTCAATGAAGTTAAACCTGATTATATTCGTGTGGAGTCTGATGAAGTTACGTACAATCTTCACATTATGCTCAGATATGAAATGGAAAAACTTATTTTTAATCAGGAATTACCCGTCGAAAATATTCCAGAAACTTGGAACGAAATGTTCAAAGATTGGTTTGGAATTGAAGTCAATAATGATGCCAATGGTTGCTTACAAGATATTCATTGGTCGATGGCAGCTTTCGGTTATTTCCCGACTTATACACTAGGAAATCTGTATGCTGCTCAGTTACTAAAAACAATGTCTGAACAATTAGGTGATATTGACGTGTTGATTGAATCAGCGGACTGGTCTCAAATTCAATCATGGTTAAGAGAAAACATCCACCAAAAGGGGTCTCTATCACCAGCTGCGGAGTTGATAGAAGAAATAACAGGATCTCCACCTTCACCTGATCCATTTCTCAACTACATTGAGAATAAATACAGGCGCCTCTATTTATTGTAGACAACCAACTTACTGCTTACGGCTTTGCCTGTTACTGTAGCGAGCATTTGGGGGCTCCAGAATGTCTTTTTGCTTATTACTCAAGTCGTTGAACAAAGTTTCATCATAGTAACTAGCAGCCCATGACACAGGATGTGGGCTGTATTTATAAAAAAGCGTTCGCCTTTCATTAGAACCTGTCCACGGTAGTGTACCGTGAGTTAGTGCCTCAGTAAAAATAACTGCAGTTCCAGCTGGTCCGACAACATGAGTAATAATCGGATGGCAATTTTCTAATTGTCTCCATTCATCAGGAAAATCGTAATTGCTCTTATGGCTACCAGGGACACAACCGAATCCACCATCTCCAGGATTAACGTCCTGTAAATTGTAGGCTACAACTGTTAGACCATTGTACATTCGTCCATTGGCAAAATGGTAATACATGCTTGGATTAAAGGGAGTACCTCCGCCATGCAAATTCGTACCGATGGGTCCTTTATCCGAACGAATAATATCCGCGTAATCATGGTCGAGCCGGAAATTTGTCCCCAGAAGTTCCTCTAAGTAGTCATATACTTTGGGATTATCAATTAGTTCTCTATAAGCATAGCCCCAATCTAATAGACCGACAAATCGGTGCGTTTTCATATTTGGCACACAAGATTCCGAGATTTTTGCATCCATCAATTGATTAAGCAGGCTAACTGTTTCCGATCTTAGAGCGTTTGGTATTACTAAAAAGCCTTGCAAATCGAAAAGGTAACGTTCTTGTTCTGTCATATTTTTCTCCTTGGTTAATAGGGTATAAGGCTTATTTCGTTCCGCAGAAATGATTGACAAACGTTAATCGATTGAGAGGCATGCCAATCTGATTTTCAAAGTAACAAATCTGGTCTTTTTTTATTACTCTAGAAATTCCATACACACTGAATAAAAATCCAAACCATATGTGTCTTAAATTACAGATGCTAGAAATATGAACAGGTAACATTGGAGTTGTCCTTGACGGGCAATAGTGAATTTGTTACAAATCGAGTAGTAGGATCAACATTAATTCGTATTGATTATAATGAATATAACACTGAGACTGTAAAGAATGGTGTTCAAAATCTAGAAACCAATTCTTAATATCGGAGGAGAGAAGAAATTTTCCTCCTGATCACAGACGCCAATATATTAAGTGAGTCTCATTTACTTATAACCGATGAATACAAAAGTGAGGGTGATTTTACAGGTGTTTACCTCGTAAACGAATTTAGAATAGGAGCATAAAATGAACCAAAAAGCGATCTGGGTTTACCCTTGGGATCTAGTAGATACCAACATAGACGGTGTCGTTTCACACCTAGCTGAAGAAATTGGTATCAATACTATCTCGCTAGCTACGGCTTACCACAGTGTTGAACATCTTCGACCACGCGCAGTTCGTGAAAAAATATTTCGCTCAGCTAACGCGAGCTTGTACTTTCAACCAACCGTTGATTTTTGTCAGAGAAGCCCACTATCACCTAATATTCATCCGATGGTCCAAGATAACTGTATTCTAGATAAATTTATCGATAGTTGCCAGCGAAAAGGTATTGCACCTAAGTCTTGGACGGTTTATCTACACAACAGCTTTCTTAGCAGCAACCACCCTGATTGCGCTCAGCAGAACGTTTATGGTGATTACTATAGCTATGGCTTATGCCCAGCCAATCCTCAGGTAAGATCCTACGTTATCAACTTATCTAAAGAACTAGAAAATCGTGGAATAGATATTATTGAAATCGAATCTTTGAGCTATATGGGATTTGGGCACAACCATTATCACAGCAAGTTTGGCGTTGATTTTGGCACTGCCAAGAGTTTGATGGATCTGTGTTTCTGTTATTCTTGTCAGCAACATGGAGTAGAAGCAAATATCGACATCAGGTTGCTTACTGAGCAAGTAAAATCGGACCTCAATGTCGTTTTAAGTCAAGGCAAAACAAACTTGAGCTGGCAGGATTATTTGCACCGAATTCCTGACTTAGCTAACTACATGCAGATGCAGGAACAGATCGTTGAAAGCCTACTAGGTGAAATCAAGCAGGCTACTAGTTGTGAGTTAGACTTTATTATGATGGGTGGTGGGCTAAATACTGATTCCATTGCTGACATTTGTGACAAAGTAGAAATTCTGACTTATACGGCTGATCCTAAACAGGTAAAAAAAACTATAGAATCGACCGTTCAGCGAATCGGATCTGCTGACCAAATTCTGACTGGCTACTCAGTTTACGGTAGTGCTACGCCAGACGTCGATACTCTCAAACAAACCGTTGGAACTGCTGTAGAAGCCGGAGTTAGGAACGTTTCTTTTTACAATTATGGCATTATGCCACCAACGCACTTGGACTGGGTCAGGCAAGCCATACAAAAAATGGATGAAATAATTGGTTGATGTATCTGGCCCATTGTTTATCTTTCTTAATTTTCAAAAACGAAATTGAAGAAAGATTTGAACGCCTGTTATCAAACAATTCATCCAATACTGATTACGCGATCACATGACTTCACCAAAATTAGATTAGTTTGATAATAACGGGTGTTTAGTAAGTAAAATATACTACTATCTGAGATAGTACCATTAGGTTATTACCCACATAGAATATAGAAAAGGTACAACAAAAATTGTTAAAAAAATCGAGGTCAGCTGAAGGTGCCCTTTTGATGGAATACTAGATTAGCCTACATTTTTTCGGTGGCTTAAGGAATTCGGCTTTATAATCTGGTAAGTTCGAAAGTCAGGCTAGTCTTCCTGTTTAGATATGAAGGCCTGCAATTTACTGGTTGACTTGAATTTAACCGATAAGAATGTGGTAAATTTATGTGCCATTGTAAATGTTTTGATTTAATCTAATTCTAGAATGTTGTCTGCACATAATTTAAGTTAGTTCAAAATCATTCAGAAAACCTATTTTTTGTCCGTGGGTACTAATATACGGACCTTCGTTTGATATGAGAAAAGAACTAAAATACGAACCAATTCGATTTTAGTTATAGATGACGGGGGTAACAAAAAGAACTGTTGACAACCAATAAAAGTTGATACTCTATCAAGAACTTAGATTAGAGAAGGTTTAGACCACGATTTTTCTATTTGAAGTAAGATTTAGTCAATGAATCTATCGATATCTCCATCTACTGAATTTTCTTTACAATCGAAAAATCATTTCTTTCGCGTATTGTTGATCAGTCCTTAGTCTCAGTTTACAAGCGAAGATAAATAAACTGGTACCCCGAAAAAGGTAAGTGAGGACATATCAATCTGGACATATCAAAAACCTAGGGTGAACAAAAATGACAAGTCAAAAGTTACGTGCGGGTGTAATTGGCTGCGGTTTGGGTGCTTCGCATGGTTATGCCTACAGCCAAGCCGACAAATTTGAGTTGGTGGCTATTTGCGATATAAAGTCTGAGGTNATTGAGGCTTTCTTTGAGCGTTCGAAAATTGAACGAGGTAGTGTCCGTGAATACATGGACTATCAAAAAATGTTGGAAATCGAAAAGTTAGATGTAGTCAGTGTTGCCACACCTGATGACCATCATACCAACCCTGTCTGTGATGCTTCAGACGCGGGAGTCAAAGGAATTTTCTGCGAAAAGCCTTTGACTACGAGCCTAAAAGATGCTGATCGAATAATAGAAACAATTGAGCGTAATGGAACAAAAATGTCAGTAGACCACACTCGGAGTTGGGTACCTGTATACCAAAGCGTACGTCAAGCAATCAGAGAAGGCCAAATTGGCAATCTGACAAGAGTCGTAGCTCATATGGGTGGTAGCAGGTCTATGCTTTTTCGGAATGGGACTCATCTAATTGATGGTATTTGTTACTTCGCTGATTCTGATCCTGTATGGGTTATTNCCGCNCACGAAAAAGGTTTTGAAGATTATGGTACNGAATACAANGGNGAAGGTGGTAAGGANCCTAGTCTNGACCCAGCCTCAACACTAATTATCGAGTTTGAAAATGGTATTCGTGGTATCGTCAACAGTGCAAAGATGACTCCATCTATCTTTGAATTTGACCTCTTGGGACCGAATGGACGCTACAAGGTAAGAGATACAGGCTGCACTTTTTGGAANACTAATCAGCCTGAAGGCTCACCGAAAGAAACAACTTTTCCGCAATTGGGTGGCTATCCGTCACATTTCGGCGATGCTTTGATTCCTGCTGTTCAGGAATTAGCAATGATGATCTGGAATGATATCCCTAGTAGTTCACCGGCAAGAAGAGCTAGAAATACACTAGAGATCCTTTCAGCAGCGTTAATTTCCCAATCGCGGAATAGCGCTAAAGTTTATTTGCCAATTTCAAGATAGAAAATTTCTAGTTGACTTATCTATAGTTTGAAATCTTCAAATTACTAGTTCGATCGCTTAAGCGATTCTAAATCAATCTCATTTTTATTATTAGTGTTACTAAGATACATGGTAGTGAGAATTTAGTGTAAGGATTAGCTTAGACTAATTATTTATTAAGTAGCTGGTCAACGAAATTGAACGGGAGAATCCAATGAAAAAGTACCGAGCTGGCATAGCTGGTTCCACTCATATTAATTCCCATTTGTACTCTCTAAGTGCAGTACCAAGTATTGATCTAGTTGCTGCTGTAGCTAGTACAGAAGAAGAAAAGAAACACTTTCAAGATCATGGTATTTCTAATATTTATTCAAATTACCACGAGATGTTAGATAACGAAAATTTGGATATTTTTGAAATTGATACTGACCCAAGTCAGCTTTACAAAATGGTTTTAGCTGCCGCCCAAAAAGGCGTCCATATAATCGGAGAGAAACCGATCGCTATCTCGTTAGAACAAGCTGATGAGATGGTCGAAGCTTGCGATAAAGCGGGCGTCCACTTTGCTATACACAATATGCGAAGATGTGATCCATATCACATAAGGGCTAAGGAGCTAGTAGAAGATGGATTTATTGGTCAATTACTATCAATTAGAGCCATATGTCGCGACCCACGACCAGCTGGACATTGTTTGNTCAATTTGGGTACACATCTATTTGATATTATTCGTTTACTAGGCGGAGATGTAGATTGGATTTTTGGCCATGTTACTGTTGAAGGTAGAGGTATCGAAGCCGAAGATATTAAATGTGCTTCTGGTGGTTTTGGATTAATCGCGGGTGATAAAGTTACTACATCTTTGGGGTTAAAAAGTGGAGTAGTTGCTCAAGCAGAATTTTGGATGTCTACCCCAAGCTATTTCGGCATCGAACTGATTGGAACTGATGGCTCTTTGGTTATTAGGCAACCTGAATCACCTGCTCCAATGATGTATCGATCGGATGCTCTCTGGTCAGCTAATCGAGAAGACAATGAGTGGAAACCGGTTGAACTNTCTCCGGACTGGTCGGATGAACTTGGTTCAGATCGTTGGAATTCAGTATATCGAATAGTTGTACAGGAATTCGTTCGATGCCTTGAAACAGGAAAAGAACACCCCACCAGTGGGCGACAAGCTTTGAAAGCACTCGAATTAATTGCGGGAACCTATGAATCTCATAGGCTCGGAAAACCAGTTATGGTTCCTTTAACACAAAGGAAGCACCCACTTGAAATATGGTTGCAGAGTTGAGTCAAAGAAACATTAACGCCTCAACTATCAATTTCAACCTAATCTTCTATATTCAGGTCCATTTATAGACTGAGGTTGGTTGGCCAAGCAGATCAGAATTTNTTATGTGTTCAGACTCCCTTTCAATTCTTGGAACTTATACTGATATNATCTCTAGTTATTTGACTTGAGCTTANCAATACAACCTAATGGTAACCCAATTTAGACTCAATCCAGTAAAAAATGGATAGTTTGTGGCCTAAAAACTCATTCTANGATGCAGTAGTCGTCGGTGCTGGTATTGCTGGCTTATANATGCTTTATAAATTAAGGGAAGTTGGTCTGTCTTGCCAGATAATTGAAGNTGGAGCAGACCTAGGCGGAACCTGGTATTGGAATCGATATCCCGGTGCTCGCTGTGATACCTATAGTATGGAATATTCNTATAGCTTTTGTTCTAAATTAGAACAGGAATGGGAGTGGTCGGAGCGTTATCCTAATCAAACTGAGATTTTAAAATATCTAAATCATGTAGCCGATCGATTCGAATTACGTTCAAGTATCAGATTCAATACACGTTTATTAGCTGCTAACTTCAGCGAAGAAAAAGACCAGTGGAATTTAGATTTGGATACAGGTAATCAACTTATCTGTCGATTNTTATTGATGGCCACNGGTTGTTTGTCTANNCCNAATANCCCCGANATNCCAGGATNCTCTACNTTNAAAGNTCCNATTTATCATACTTCTCGTTGGCCANAAAATGAAGTNTGNTTNTCNNNNCAAACAGTTGGCNTGATTGGTAACGGGTCTTCANGCGTTCAAATTATNCCCGAGTTAGCCAAGCAAGCCAAAAAATTGATTATTTTCCAACGTACAGCTNAATATGCTGTTCCTAGTGGTAATTGCTCACTAGACNCAAAAGAAGTAGAACTAATCAAATCTGATTATTCAGGNTTCCGCGATCGAAACCGACAGCAAAGTAGCGCGCAACAGTCCGGCACAAAAACTTACCAACGATCGGCTTTATCGGTTAGCCCTAGTGATCGGGAACGTTTGTACGAAGATAACTGGCAGCAAGGTGGATTTGTTTTTTACGACACGTTTAACGATCTGATGACGAACCGCCAATCGAATCAAACTGCTGCCGAATTTATTAGGAATAAAATTAGCAAAGTAGTAGAAGATCCAAAACGAGCAAGACTCCTGTCTCCTCATCATATAATGGGCTGTAAACGGCCAGTTTTGGAAAATGGATATTTCCAAACTTTCAATCGAAAAAATGTCGATTTGGTTGATATTAGTGCCAATCCTATACAGTCACTTAGCACTAACGGCATTTGTTTATTCAATCAAGAGTATGATTTAGATTTAATTGTTATGGCTACAGGTTTTGATGCTATGACAGGAGCGTTAATGAAAATTGATATTTCTGGACTAAGTGAGCTTAGCCTAAAAGAAAAATGGTCAACTGGTCCACATAACTATCTAGGCCTCAGCATTAATGGATTTCCCAACCTATTTACTATTACTGGACCAGGTAGCCCATCAGTCTTGACGAATATGATGGTAGCCATCGAGCATCATGTGGAATGGATTAGCGATTGCCTTCAGTATATGGAACTGAAAGGATATACGCGAATCGAAGCTTCAGTTCAAGCAGAAGTAGAATGGGTACAACACGTCAACCAAGTAGCAAAGGATACACTGTATACTAGTTGTAATTCTTGGTACTTAGGGTCAAACATTCCGGGAAAAGCTAGGTCTTTTATGCCCCTGATCGGTTTTCCACCTTATGCTGAAAAGTGTCAGCAGGTAGCAGCTGATGACTACCACGGATTTATGTTATCCTAGTCCATAGTTATAACCATATCAAATAAATTATTGTATGAAGTACAGCGAAATATTCTACTCTATCCAAGGAGAAGGACAATTAATTGGTTATCCCTCGGTCTTTTTCCGAACTAGTTACTGTAACCTGCGCTGTATTTGGTGCGATACCCCCTACACTAGTTGGGAACCAGAAGATAAAGATATTTCAGTGGAAGATGCAGTCGATGCTATACTGGCCCATAACTGCAAGCAAGTAGTTATCACCGGTGGAGAACCATTCATGCAATCTAAGGATTTGACCATTCTTTGTCGTCGTCTAAGGCAGAATGGTAAACATATCACCATCGAGACTAACGGCACTTTGTTCGAAAAAGTTGAAGCTGACNTCTTNTCAATTAGTCCTAAATTGGAAAATTCTAANCCNAGTGAGTTTAACCANCACTTCAAGCAACACCAACNNAATAGNATAAATCAANNAGTCNTACGTCANTTTTTGGACTATTANANTTGCCAACTCAAGTTTGTTGTNGAAACTGAAAGAGACTTATTTGAGATTCACCAGNTAGAAANAGANATGCAAATTCCTNCTTCAATCATAGTATTGATGCCACAAGGAATNACNAANNACCAGATTCAAGANANNCAAAATTGGNTNGTGGAAACTTNTAAAAAGTACGGTTATCGTTATTCGCCACGTCTCCATGTTGACATTTGGGGAGACACTAGAGGGACCTGAATCATCATATGTCAAATAGATTATATTTCGCTTACGGTTCTAATATGGATCAGCGACAAATGGACTACCGTTGCCCCGCAGCCGTTATGGTNTCAACCGGTTGGTTAAATAACTACGGCTATAGNATCGAAGGGCGTGGCTTTGCGACAGTTATACCAGAAGAGAATAGTCGAGTGTGGGGAGTTGTATGGAAATTGACGGAGGCTTGTGAAGTTTCTTTGGATGGATATGAAGGTGTGTCTAAAGGGATTTATTGGAAAGAAATAGTAACCATAGAATCCGGCTCATCTGAAAGATCATGTCTAGTTTACATTGCATCTTATCGTCAGGNCNTGAGTGGCCGTCNAAATTTGCCTTCGCTAAATTATCAAGATAGAATTGTGGCTGCAGCTGCAGAGTTCAACTTTCCATCCGAATATCAGAGTCAATTGGCCAAATGGCTACCAAACCCGGTTCAATTTTCGCACGATAAGTGGGTCATCGAATTAGAAAAACAAAGAAAAGCTAATAGCCGTCTAATAGAGTGATAATGACCGAAATTGAATAAGTGTCTACCCCATAACGACCAGAAATCATGAGTAAAAAACCTCACCTACCTTCTGTACCCTTNGACGAACAGCGACTGACTGTAACTGCTATAGAGAGCNTACAGGTTTTAGAATTTTTTCCTGATCTTCTATTGGTTCGAGTTCATACTGATCAAGGAATAGTTGGCCACGGAGAGACTTATTATTGTGCTGAAGCTGTCCAGTCCATGTTACACGACTGGATGGCTCGCCGGTTATTGGGGCAGGACGCCCTTGCCATTGAATCTCACTGGCGTTTTCTTTATGAGCGAGCGGCTAATTTTGGAGTAAGAGGTACTGAGATTCGGGCATTATCAGCTTTAGATTTAGCACTGTGGGATATTTTAGGCCAAGTTTGCAACCAACCTATTTATCGNTTACTTGGAGGTCCTGTATGTAACAAAATCCCTGTTTACAATAGCTGTGGTAATCCACAATATGGACCAAGTAAAATTGGTCAAAGAGGTTGGCCCGGTTTCGGCACTATTGGCGAGCCAGGACCGTTAGGTGATTCGTGGAAGTTGTTTCATGAACCAGTAGCTTTAGCTGAGGAACTCGTTGAACTAGGTTATCGTGGACTCAAAGTCTGGCCTTTCGATCAGATAGCTATCGAGTATGGACCTACTTGGGTACCACAACAGGCTATCGAATCAGCAATACAGCCTTTGCGAGACATACGTGATAAAGTAGGTTCAAAATTAGATATTCTAGTAGATGGACATGCTCATTTTCAGCTACCAGTAGCNTTACAGATAGCTGATGCCCTAAGAGANGTACAACCACTGTGGTTAGAAGATATCATCAAAATGGATAATTTGGATACTCTAGTGGACTTTCGACGCCAAAGTCGTATGCCAGTCTCTGTCAGCGAAATGCTTTTAAGTCGTGCTGACTACAATTCAGTGCTTATGAAGCAAGCAACCGACTATGTAATGATTGACCCGACTTGGGTTGGAGGAATTTCTGAAACTAAACGTATCGCTCACTTGGCTGAAACTTATAATATTCCTGTTAGTATGCACGACTGTACTGGCCCCCTGACTTTATTTGCTGGNTTACATGTAGGTGCAGCTGTAGCAAATAATTGCTATCAGGAAACTGTACGGGCACAAATCGAGACCGTCTACAAGGAATTAATAGACGTCGAAGTTGAAATTCATAACGGAATGATAGATTTACCAATCAGACCAGGTCTCGGCGTACGTCTAAATCCTGATCTTTTCAAAGCAGACCGGCCGGGATACCGAATTTCATCAATTTGACATAGTCGTTAATGCGCTTAAGGTTGAAAGTAACAAGAAGAATGAGAGANAAAAAAGTATAGGAACGAATTTGACATTGTAAAAAAAATTGTTTCACAATTCACGGAGCTTACATTGACAAGCAATATAAATAATCCAGTGGCGTACGGATCGAGTGAAGAGTCTAACTTGAAAATAATGAAAGACGAAAAAATTGGTGCCATTAAGGTTTATCGGCAAGATGGGGATTTACCAATTCTTACCCAAAATGTTCGCAAAGATCACCGTCCTTACTTACATCCCATCATTGCACCTGACGGGCAAGGAANCTTAACTGAATACAGCCCTGGGCACCATAAACACCAAACNGGTCTTTATTGGGGTTTTACTAGAGTCAATGGGACGNCTATCCCTAAAGAAAAATTATCAGATTGGTTCTACGTATCTCGACACCAATCCACGGAAATATCTCAGGCTGTAGGTCGAGACTATTTTCATAATCCAGGTGGGGACCACTGGCAACTAAAATCGGCTTCAGTGATTAGTTCTAGCCCGCGACAGGTAGAATGGCAGACTANCTATAATATGTTAGACGAAGACGGAGAAACTATTATGGTGGAAGTCCAAAGTTGGTCTATGCGTTTAGATAATGGACAATATATATTAGACCTAGAATGGAAAGGAGAAGCTAAAACTGATATTACAATCAATCAATTTCCCTATGGTGGAATGTTTTTGCGTATGCCCTGGCGTAGGGGGATGCTTGCTCAAGTCACCAACTCAGTTGGAGACCAAGATTTAGCAGCNGAAGGTAAACGGGCCACATGGCTTGANCTAGGTATGCAAGTGGANGAAAGAGAAGATTTTGCACATATTGCTATTTTCGACCATCCNACGAATANTCACTCACCGACAGCGTGGCGAGTAGATGGACAATTTGGAGTGGGACCATCGAGATCGATAATGGGNGATTGGAAAATTGAGCAAGGGAAAAGTGAAATTATTAAGCATCGAATACTAATCTACACAGGGAACTTACGTAATCTGGAACAGCTTAGCTGGTAGGGAGAAATTTCATGAGTACTGAAGGTCTTGATATTCCAATGACAGATGAACAACGCTTCATATTTGATCTAAAAGGGTGGATTTGTATTCCTAGTGTGTTAACTAAAAATGAAACCGAATCCATCCGTCAGCACATAATTGACTTAAAAAATAATGCTGAATCGATCGATCCATTAGATCGTTATACTCTAGCTGGTCCAGCCCAAATTTTACTTGACCATCCGGTAGTGGTCGGTGTACTGAGGGAAATTTTGGACAATGATCGTAACGATGATTGTTACGGATTTCGTTGCGAAAATAGCTTTTCTATCATTCGAAAAAAAGATCAGACGGGCCCTAGTCCACATGGAGGGCATTGGCATGGGCCACATGGGTATAGAGTTTATCGTGATCGTATTTATAGCGGCTTAACTCGTGTTGTTTGGGAACTGAACCCAGTTCAACCAGGAGATGGAGCTACTGCTTTTATTTCAGGGACACACAAGATGAATTTTTCTTTGCCGGAAATTCACACTCAACATGACTCATCGCTTCTAGAAACTTATTCTTGTCCTGCAGGATCGGTGGTCATCTTCACAGAAAACACAACTCATGCTGGTATGACATGGAACTCCGATACTCACGATCGGGTGGCAATTCTGAATTGCTATAATGCTGGCTTAGTCCAATACCATAAAATGAATCTACCATATTCGGTTGTTGCTAAGATGCCTCCTAAGCGGCAAACCTTATTCCGTGGTGTTTGGCAGCACGATTTTACAAATCAAAAACCAAATAATTTCTTTAGCCAAGAAAATATGGCCCTCTAAAAATTGGCTCTATAAATTGCAAAAGATTTGACAGGTAATACCTATCGCACCTTGAAACAGACAGAAAAACGGAGTGTTGAAGGGCGTTTAATGAGAATATCTGGTGTGATGGTAATAAGTACATAATTTTTTGAGTTCTTTAGCTATGTGTGAGTAAGTGCAATGGAATGAGATGAGTCTACAGCTATAAACGTTGGATTCAAGGTATTCAATCGTATGTATGTCAATGCCCAAGGATCTGAAAGAGTTTAATCTTTCAGATTTCTTTCAGCCTGTGTCTTCAATGTGTACAGATTTCACTTCAAATCTGGATAGATCTCCATTCTAATGAACTTCCATCTACCCCCGGTGAAAATGTGTTAAAAAATGATCGAATACAGATTTTTACAAAGACAAGAATTATTGACTCTAACTGGTCATAATAATGATGTCTATTCAGCCGTTTATGGTCCACAAAATTGCTACGATTCGCATAGGAAAGACAGCTCTTATACTACTATTGGGGAATTATTGGCAATATCCTAAAGTCGAACTATCCACCAATTAACGGTCTAGCAAAGAGAAAATTATAGTGTTTCAGACTGGTGATACTGATTCACGTGGACTAATGACCCATACCTTTCCTTTAGTCATCCGGGAAATGACGCTTTCATTTGTTTCGGTACCCATTGGTCTTCTATCTAGATTGATCTCGCCTAGTATTACTGTTTTTCTACTGTTGCTGATAGTTAGTTATGAGACCAAACGTCATGTTAAATAGAAATTCTCACCAAACAAAAAAACAGTTCGTAGAACTAAACCCCGATCTTAAAAGAGCGACTAAATTGGCTTTTCGATTCTCCTTGCAGTGAATTGCTGGACACATTTTTCACCTTTTAAGTGTCCGGCTTTTTTATTTTCAGTTGTTCTTCTATCTCGAGGGTTCCAATATCGACTAGTCTATTTTTCAACTTTTCTCGATTTTACGGCTAATATTGCTTCGTCTGTGTGTGTTTTTTGTCAAGTAAGTTTTTTTAAGATCAGACTGTCAAGAAAGTAAAAAGAGATTAATTAACTATTTTCACTTTTGTTTTAGTAGCTAATTGTTCTACAACTCCAACAATCGGAATAAAAAAGGTGTATCGTCTGCGAATAGACGATACACCTTTGGCTTAGAAAGTATGGAGTTGAGTTAACATTAGAAATGTACTTTCTGGATCAGTCTTTGACAAAATTAAATTTTGGATATCAAATTTGAATATCCGATAAGGTTCATTATTGGATGTTAGCACAAGCTTAATAATCACTGAAGATATTTTCTACTTTCTAGATTAACCAAGAAACGAGAATTAC